>NZ_CP089214.1:5528961-6257922 GCF_021183625.1 Nocardia asteroides | reverse complement strand
GGTGACCTCGCCGAGCACCGCGTTGGCGAAGGCGAAGCGCTCGCGCAGCAGCGCGCGCATACCGGTCGGCACCGGGAGCCGGGCCGGGATGTCCGGGTAGTTCGCGGTGACCACGGTGGCGCCGCTCGCCCGCAGCGTGCTGAACAGGGTGCGCAGGTTGCGCTCGAACCGGACCGGGTGGAAATCGCTGACCAGGTCGTTCACCCCGCAGACCACGCCGTAGAGCCCGGCGCGGGCGGCGAACGCCCGGGGCAGCTGGTGCTCGACCACGGCGCCGGTGGTTGCGCCGTGCTCGCCGAGGTTGCGGACCGTGGCCGGGCGCAGCCCGAGCTGGCCGCCGAGCCGGGGCACCCAGCCCCGGTACCCGCCGCCGGGCGCGTCGTCGCCGCGCCCCTCCACGAAGCTGTCGCCGAGCGCGACGAGTGCGGCGCTCATGCGGTGACCCCGCTCTTGCTCACGTGCCGCGCCTCCAGCGGGAAGTTCACCTTCTCGTAGAGCGCGGCCAGCTCCTCCTCGCCGAAGTACTTCTCCGGCGGGTAGATGCCCGCGATCAGCCCGAAGAAGTTCTTGATGTACTCGGCGTCCATGCTGGTCGCCCGGAACACCGAGTCGTAGTACGGGGTCAGGCTCAGCTCGGAGATGGCGAGCGTGAGCTCGAAGGTGCTCGCGCTCTGCGCGTCCCGCTCGGTCTGGTACTCGGCGAGCGCCTCGTCCAGCGGGCGCTCGCCGGAGAGCCCCTGGTGAATCTTCTCCGACAGCAGCTGGGCGTACTTGAAGGCGTCGGTGATGCCCCAGCCGGTGAAGGGGTCCTTGTGGTAGCCGGCGTCGCCGACCAGGGCCCAGCCCGGACCGTAGGACGTCCTGCGGTAGTTGTCCGGGTAGAGCATCGGGCGGAACGGCTCGGCCCTGGTGCCCTTGTCGCGCAGCAGCTCGCCCAGTTCGGGGTCGACCTGGCTCACGATCTCCTGCACGCCCGCGTCGGGATCCTGGCGGAACTCGCGGAACCGGTCGCGCTTGCGCATCACCGCGACCAGGGTCTGGTCGTCGTTGGTGGGCCAGCCGGCGAACTGCTGCTCGCCGAAGCCGGTGCGGTGCTGCATGCCCCAGTCGAGGCCGTCGTAGTACGAGTAGTAGATGAAGCACGCGGCGGCGGAGCCCTCGTAGGTCTCGGCGCCGACCGCCTTGGCGACGGTGGAGTTGGCGCCGTCCGCGCCGACCACGAGCCCGGCCCGGAACTCCTTCTCGGTCCCGCCCGCCTCGCTGCCGCGGATGCCGACGACGCGATCACCGTCGAAGACCAGCCCGCTCACGGTGAAGCCCTGGATCAGCTCGACGCCCGCCTCACCGGCGGCCTCGACCAGGACGGTGTCGAGCGCGGTGCGGCGCGGGCAGTAGACCGCGTCGATGCCGTCCGGCGCGGTGCGGGCGAAGCCCTTGATGACGATGTCGGTGTAGGAGAAGTTCAGGTTCCGGATCGGCGGGACTCCGGTCTCGACGACCCGGTCGAGCAGCCCCCACGACTTCAGGAAACCGAGCCCGGCCTGGTGGACGTAGTGGGTCGACGGGGTGTCGCTGGGAAAGGTGGCCCGGTCGACGGCGAGGACGCGGTACCCCTGGCGGGCGAGGAGCATGGCCAGCGGCGATCCGGCAACCCGGGTACCGACAACGATGACGTCGTACATATTTCGCTTCACTTTCCGATCGGTGAATGAAAAGGGGCTAGCGCGCGACGCTGCGCGGTGCGTAGAGCGCGGCGATATCGGCCGCGTACGCCTTTTCGATCGCGGCCCGGCGAAGTTTCCGGGAGGAAGTGAGCAGCCCTTCCTCGACGGTGAAATCGCCGTCCACGATCCGGAATGCGCGGATGGATTCCGCGCGGGAGACGAGGGAATTCGCCTCGGCCACCGCGGATTCGATCTCGGCGTCGGGATCGAGCGCGGGATCGGCGGTGCGGCGGCGGGCGAGCTGGTCCGGGTCGAGCGTCACCAGCGCGGTGACGAAGTCGCGGCCGTCGCCGACCACCATGCAGTTGCTGACCAGCGGGTGCAGCCGCACCCGGTCCTCCAGCGGGGTCGGCGCGACGTTCTTGCCGCCGGAGGTCACCAGGATCTCCTTGCGGCGGCCGGTGATGGTGAGGTAGCCCTCGGCGTCCAGCTCGCCGAGGTCGCCGGTGCGCAGCCAGCCATCGGCGTCGGCCATCGGCTGCCCGGCCGCCGCGCCCCAGTACCCGGGCGAGACGTGCGCGCCGCGGACCAGCACCTCGCCGTCGGGGGCGATGCCGACCTCGGTGGCCGGGATGGGCCGCCCGACGGTGCCGAAGCGGTTGCTCCGCGGCGCGTTCACGGTGACCGCGGTGGCGGCCTCGGTGAGGCCGTAGCAGTTCAGCAGCTGCACCCCGAACCCGGCGTAGAAGCCCTGGGTGGACTCGTCCAGCGAGGCGCCGCCGGAGATCACCGCGCGCAGCCTGCCGCCGAGCGCGGCGTACACCGCGTGCTCGCCGGGCTCCGGGACCTGCCCCGCCCGCAGCAGCGCGATGCCGCGCTCGACGGCGGCCTCCTCCTCGCCGGCGGCGAGCAGGGTGCGGCAGTACTTGCGGATCTTCTCCAGGCCGTACGGGATCATCGGAAGGAAGGTCGGGCGCAGCACCGGCAGCGCGGGGACCAGCTCCGGGATGGCGGGAAGCAGGTGCGTGCCGCTGCCGCCGAAGACGCAGGCGAAGAGCATGGTCTGGCCGAAGACGTGGGCCAGCGGGAGCGCGAGCACGGTGGTGCCGCCCTCGAACAGGGTCTCGGTGCGGCGCACGGTGTTCGCGGCGGAGACGAACATGTTGCGGTGCGTGATGACGCAGCCCTTGGCGACGCCGGTGGTGCCGCTGGTGTAGACGATCATGGCCGGGTCGGCGGCGCGCACCGCGCCGAGCACCCGGTCCAGCCCCGGCGCCGCGGCGCCGGTCGACCACTCCCGCACCTCGGCGAAGAGCCACACCCGGTCGGCGCCCGCGGCGCGCAGCCGCTCGGCGTCGGCGTCGGACTCGGCGGCGAAGTGCGCGCTGCCGCTGTCGGACAGGATGTGCTCGATCTGCGCCTGCGACGAGGTCGGGTAGACGGTGACGACCACCGCGCCGATCGCCAGCGCCGCGAAGTCCAGCAGTGCCCACTCCACCGTGGTGCGGCCCAGGATCGCGACCCGGTCACCCGGCGCCACCCCGCGGCTCAGCAGCGCCGAGGCCAGCGCCCGCACCCGGCGGTCGAGCTCGGCGCTCGTGAACCGGGTGCCGTCCGCGCCGCCCAGTGCGAGCCGCTCCGGATGCCGCAGCGCGGCACCCGAGATCACCGAGTGCAAACCCTCGGTATCCGCTATGTCGAAACCGTTCTCGGCCACCGAAACTGTGTTCACACCACAGAATTCTCCGGGGAATCACGAACCGATATCCGGCCGCGGCAGCTGTTCCTACCGCGCGAATGTCATCGCCTATCCAACCGCGCGGGTCGGAACGGCGGCGGCACTCTCGATGTGCACCGGATCGGGGAAATCCAGGCAATCCAGGAACATCTCCACGGCCGGTTTCGATTCGTTCGCCCGCCACACCGCGTACAAATCCAGAGTGGGAACCGGGTCGAAGAGTTTCACCGCCACCGAGCCGTTGCCCGGCCCGCCCATGCCCATCGAGATGGCGCGCGGCAGCGAGGCGAAGCCGACCAGCGGGCGCACCGACACCATGTGCGCGGTGGCGCCGGGATCGTCGGCGGTGTGCGTGACCGCGAGCGAGATCTCGTTCTGCGCGGCGGCCCGGAAGATCGAGTCGTACATGGCCGGACACTGCTCCCTGGCGAAGAGCACGCAGTCCTGCCCGGCCAGCTCGGCGAAGGGAACGCCGGGGCGCTCGGCCCAGCGGTGCCTGCGGCCGACCACCGCCACCAGCGGCACCCGGTGCAGCAGCCGCCGGTACCTGAACTCCGGCGAGGTGGGGTGGCCGTAGACCATGCCGATGTCGAGCGCGCCGTCGGCCAGCGCCTGCAGCTGCGGGCCGGTGCGTTTCTCCCAGAGCGAGACCTCGATGTCCGGGTGCCGGTCGGTCATCCTGGCCAGTGCCTCCGGGAGGACGTGCCTGCTGGCCGGGAGGTTGTACCCCACGTCGAGCCGCCCGGAGCGGCCCGCGGCGGTGGCCTTGGCCGCCTCGGCGGCCCGGTCCAGCTGGGCCACCACCAAACGTGCCTGTGCCTCGAACTCCCGCCCGGCCGGGGTCAGCTTGACCTCGTGCGAGTTCCGGGCGACCAGCTGGACCCCCAGCGATTTCTCCAGCTTCTGCAGCTGGGCGCTGAGACTCGGCTGGGTCAGATGCAAGCGCTGCGCTGCGCGACCGAAATGCAGTTCTTCGGCGATCGTGATGAATGAAACCAGATGACGGATCTCCATGACGCCGGCCCCTTCTTCCGCGTAGGAAAAACGCTAGCGGCGAGAGGTAACCGCAGATGAACCTGCCCGGCCGTACGGGAGCCGGGCTCATGGCGCGGGGGTTAACTCACGACGAAGCCCGGGGGGCCGTGCTAGTGAATTGGCCCAAGGTTCATCCGGCGGCCCGGTTCGAGCGGCGGGGCACCCCACCGCTCGAAGCCGGCACCGAGGTGGTGCGCACGCGCGGCGCCGCGCATGATCTTGCCGCTGCTCGTTTTGGGGAGGGCGCCGGGCACGGTCAGCACCAGCTCGGCGAGGGCCAGGTCGTGGTCGCGCAGCAGGGCGGAGCGGATGGCGCCCGCGATCTCGGCCGCCGCCGCCTCGGTGCCGCGCTCGATCTCCTGCACGAGGACCGGGTGGTCGTCGGCGCCCGCGGCGAAGGCGGCGGTGCCGCCCGCGCGCGCCGCCGGGTGCGCGGCCTGGGCGGTGTGTTCGAGGTCGTGCGGGTAGTGGTTGCGGCCGCGGACGATGAGCAGGTCCCTGTGCCTGCCGGTGACGTACAGCTCGCCGTCGACGAACTGCCCGAGGTCGCCGGTGCGCAGACCGGCCGCGGCGTCGAGCTGCTCGCCGTCTCCGGCACCACGCCGACCGCCGAAGACGGCGGCGGTGCCGTCCGGGTCGCGCCAGTACCCCGCCGCGACGTTCGCCCCCGCGAGGCGAAGCTCGCCGATCCGCCCCGGCGGGCACGGCTCCCCCGACTCCGGGTCCACGATCCGGATGTCGACGCCGGGCGCGGGCCGCCCGGAGCCGACCAGCAGCCGCGCGGGCTCCCCCGGCGCCGCCGCGCGCAGCGTGCCCGCGCCGAGCTCCGCGATATCGGCGCGCAGTTCCCGCGCGCCCCGGCCGGGAATGCCGCCGCTGACCAGCAACGTCGCCTCGGCGAGGCCGTAGCAGGGGTAGAGCGCGCCCGGGTCGAAGCCGTGCGGGGCGAAGGTCGCGGCGAAGCGGCGCAGGGTCTCGGCGCGGATCGGCTCGGCGCCGTTGAAGGCGACCCGCCAGCTGCTCAGGTCGAGTCCGGCCGGGACGCCGGACCGCTCGGCGTGGCGCACGCAGGCGTCGAAGGCGAAGTTGGGGCCGCCGCTGGTGTGCGCGCGGTAGCGGGAAACAGCGGTGAGCCAGAGCAGCGGGCGGCGGATGAAGGTGAGCGGCGCCATCAAGACGCAGGGCGCGCCCAGGTACAGGGGTTGCAGCAGGTTCCCGATCAGCCCCTGGTCGTGGTAGAGCGGGGCCCAGCCGACGAAGGTGGAGTGCTCGTCGTGGCCGAAGGCGGCGCGGATCATCTCCTGGTTGGCGCTCAGGTTGCGGTGCGTCACCACCACGCCCTTGGGTGCGCCGGTGGAGCCGGAGGTGTACTGCAGGAACGCCGGGTCGTCGGGGGCGCACGGCTTCGGGTCGAGGGCAGGGCCGTCGGCGGGCACCTCGTCCACCGCGATCCGCTGCGGGACCGGCAGGTCGGCCTCCAGCGCGCCCGCGGTCAGCAGGACGGCGGGGTCGCAGCCGGCGACGATGCCGTGCGTGGCGGGGTGCGCCCGGCCGCGGCGCGGCGGGATCACCGGCACCGCGATCACCCCGGCGTACAGGCAGGCGAAGAAGGCGGCGACGAAGTCGAGCCCGGACGGGAAGACGAGCAGCGCGCGGTCGCCCGGACGGGTCACCGCGGCCAGCCGGGCCGCGATCGCGCGGGCGCGCAGGTCGAGCCCGGCGTAGGTGAGCGCGGCGGTCTCCGCGCCGTGCTCGTCCAGGAAGACGTAGGCGGTGGCCGCCGGTGCGGTGCGGGCACGCTCGCGCAGGACATCCGGCAGCAGCACGGTGTTTCTCCCTCAGACGGTCTCGACGGCGAGCGGCAGCCGCCGCGGGCCGCGCACGATGAAGCTGTGGTCTTGCCACTCCGGCTCGCCCGCGCGCACCAGCCTGCCCGGCAGCCGGAGCAGGCAGTCCAGCGCGATGCGGGCCTGGAGCTCGGCCAGCGGGGCGCCGAGGCAGCCGTGCAGGCCGTGGCCGAAGGCCAGGTGGGCGGTTGGCGCCCTGGTGAGGTCGAAGGTGTCCGGCTCGGGGAAGGCCGCCGGGTCGCGGTTGGCGGCGCCGAGGCAGAGCAGCACCTGGTCGCCCGCGCGGAGCACCCGGTCGCCGAGCGGTACGGACCGGCGGGCGACGCGCTTGGTGTGCTGCAGCGGGCTGTCGTAGCGCAGGGTCTCGGCCACCGCGGCGGCGCTGCGCGCCGGGTCGGCGCGCAGCCGGTCCTGGGCGGCGGGGTGCGCGGTGAGCGCGAGCACGGCATTGCCGATGAGCGACTTGGTGGTCTCGACGCCTGCGACGAAGCACATGATGCCGATGGTGGCCAGCTCCTCGTCGGAGAGCCGGTCGCCTGCTCCGGTGCGGCTCGCGAGCAGCAGGCTGATCAGGTCGTCGCCCGGTTCGGCGCGGCGGCGGTCGATCACCGCGCGCAGTTCGGCGGTGAAGGTGTCGACCACGGTGCGCACCCTGGCGAAGTCGGCCGCGGTCATGAGGCCGGGTTCGAGCAGGAAGCGGATGTCGTGGGTCCAGCCGCCGACCAGCGGGTGCAGCTGCTCGGGCAGCCCCAGCCAGTCGCAGAGCGCGAGGACAGGGAGTTGCCCGGCGAAGGAGCCCATGAGTTCGGTCTCGCCGTCGCGCCAGGCGTCCCGGATGAGCCGCTCGGCGAGCGCGGTGACGCGGGGGCGAAGCCGGGCGGCGGCGGAGGCGGTGAAGACCCGGTTGACCAGGGCGCGCAGCCGGGCGTGGTCCGGGTTCTCGGTGAAGACCAGCGATTTCAGCCCGAGGCGGTCGATCCGCTCGGTGTCGCCGACGCCGAGCCGGGCGGCCTGGCGGCGCAGGGCGAGCGGGATGACGTCGACGCCGAAGTCGCGGTCGCGCAGCACCGCGCGCACGTCGGCGTGGCGGGTGAGTACCCACATGCCCATGGTGCGGTGCACCGGGGCGTGCTCGCGCAGCGCGGCGTACATCGGGTACGGGTCCGCGCGGAACTCGTCGGTGAACGGGTTGAACCGCACCGGGGCCGCGGTCACCGCCCGGCCCCGCCTCCGCTGAAGTGGCCGCTGCGGTAGGGCTCGAGCACGATGCGCAGCAGCCCGATCTTGCCCATCCGGAACCCGAGCGCGGAGAGCCGCAGGTAGCGCTCGTACCGCTTGGTGATCTCGGGACCGATGAGCGCGACCGCCTCGGCGCGGCGGCGCTTGAGCCGGGTGGCCCACTGCTCGCAGGTCCAGGCGTAGTCCAGGCGGTCGTTGCGCACCGTGCGCACCTCGAACAGGCCGTCGGCGGCCGCGGTGATCTCGGCGAGGGTCGGCAGGTCGGCGTCCGGGAAGATGTCCCGCTGGATGAAGGTGCTGGCCTGGTCGCGCGCCATGTTGGCGTAGGCGATGGTCTGCAGCGAGAGCGCACCGCCGGGGCGCAGCCAGCTCCGGCAGCGCTCGAAGAAGGTGCGGTAGATCCGGATCTTCTCGGCCGGGCTGTCCGCCGGGGTGGCGAAGTGCTCGAAGGCGCCGATCGAGACGATGCCGTCGACGGGGCGCTCCGGCTCGTGGTGCAGCCAGTTCCGTACCGCGATCTCGGTGCCGGGCAGGTCGAGCGCGCGCACGTGCGCGGCCTGCTCCTCGGCGAGGGTGAGCCCGGTCAGCCGCGCGACGCCCTCGCTCGCGGCCACGGCGAGCAGCGCGCCCCAGCCGCAGCCGATGTCGAGCAGCTCGCCGGCGTCGTGCGCGCGGACCGCGTCCAGGTGGTAGCTGAGCTTGCGCTGCTGGGCCGCCGCCAGGGTGTCGGCCGGGGTGGCGGGCATGGCGCAGGAGTAGGTGAGCGAGGGGTCGAGCCAGAGCGCGTAGAACTCGTTGCCGACGTCGTAGTGGTGCCGGACGGCCGCGGCCGCCGACTCGGCCCGCGCAGTAGAGACCGAAGCGCTCATGCTGTATCCATTCGGCCTGAGCGAGGGCCCTCCGTGGCTACGCTCCGCTACCGCCTCCGGGCCTGACTCGCTCATGCCACCTGCCCGGCTCGTTCGACCAGGTAGCCCGCGACAGCGTCGAGGGTCGGCTCGTCGAACAGCTCGTCCGGCGGGATATCGACGCCGTAGCGCTGCTCGATCTCCATGAGCAGCGCCACCGCGACGACCGAGTCCACCCCGATGCGGTCGAAATCGGCGGCGGGGTCGATACTCTCGGGCGGCACGCCGAGCGCCTCGGCGAGGTAGCCGCGGCTCCAGGTGATGATCTCCGTGCGGTCCATGGTCGTCATCCGTTCTCAGGGGGTGGCCGCGTCGGCGGCGGGGCGGAGGCGCCGTGCTTCCAGCCGGTCCCGGGACGGCACCTCGACGTCCCTGGCCAGCCCGGCGGCGGCGAGCAGGCAGATCAGCCAGTAGCCGGGGTCGAGCCGGTACCACTGCAGCCCGAAGGAGGGCGAGTCCGGGAAGGCGTGGTGGTTGTTGTGCCAGGACTCGCCGAACGAAAGCAGCGCGAAGACGCCACCGTTGCGGCTGTTGCCGCGTGCTCGGTACGGCCTGGTGCCGAACATGTGCAGGAAGGAGTTGATGGCCCAGATGATGTGCTCCAGCACGAACATCCGCACCAGCCCGCCCCACAGCAGCCCGCTCACCGCCCCGGTCCAGCTCTGGTACACCAGCCCGCCGATCACCGCCGGAATCGCCATCCCGAGCGCGACCCACCAGTGGTAATACCGCGAAACCTTCAGCAGCAGGCGGTTCTTCAGCAGGTCCGGGGCGTAGTGCACGATGTTCGGGTACTCGTGGCGGCGCATCCAGAGGAAGTGCGAGTGCAGCAGCCCGCGGGCCCGGCCGCGGAACCCGCCGCCGGAGAGGTTGGGCGAGTGCGGGTCGCCGTCGCGGTCGGCGTTCTCGTGGTGCCTGCGGTGGATGGCGACCCAGGAGAGCACGCCACCCTGCCCCGCCATCGAGCCGAGCACGGCAAGCACCACCTGCACCGACGGCGCCGCTTCGAACGTCCGGTGGGTGAAGAGCCGGTGGTAGCCGACGGTGATCGCCAGCCCGGTGGCCGCCCAGCCGCCGACCAGCAGCGCGATCTCGGTGATCCCGATCGGGTGCACCGCCACGAAGGCGAGCGCGGCCACGGTGCCGAAGATCGGCGCCACGTCGAAGAGCAGGAAGTGGCGGCGCTGCAGGCGGTGCAGGTAGGGGCTGTCCACCGCGAGTTTCCTCGGGGCGGCGCGCCGGGGTGCGTCCTCGCCGGACATGGCGGCTCCCTCACGACGGGTCGGGAATGCCGAATCCCGCTGCCGGAGCGAGGATTCGGCTCGAACGGATCCGAGCGTATGCGTGCGGGCGGCCGGGGGGCGGGGCCGAGAAGAACTGCTGATCGGTCGATCATTCTCACGTATCGCGAGGGTCAGGGCAGCGCGTCGCCGGGGATGCCATGCGCGGCGTGATCGCGAGCAGCCCCTGCTCGCGCAGGTCGCAGTTGAGCCGGCCGTGCTCCCAGAGCAGGCGGTCGCGGTCCGCGTGCCCGGCGGCGGTGCCGCCGACCCGCGCCTGCACGGTGACGTCGCGGACCCGCGCCTTCCCCGCCGAGAACGGGTCGAGCCGCCACCACTCGGCCATCCGGCCCACAAAGACCGCCCAGGTGCGGGCGCGGCCGGCGCGGACCAGCACGCTGCGCCGGATCGGCGGGCGGGTCAGCGGCAGGACGCGGGCGTCCTCCTCCGGCGCGGTCACCGGCGGCACCGGTTGCCGGGCGCGACGAGCGTTGTCATGCGGGATCCTCCTCGGCCAGTTCCGCGGCCCTGGTCAGCGCGGAGGACCAGATCCCCGCCGGCGCCGGCCTGGCCTGCTCGCCCCCGCTCGGCTCGGCCCGATACAGCCGCCTGGTCCCCGAGCGCCTGCGCGGCTCGGCGAGCGCGCGGAACACCTCGTCCCCCCGTTGGGAAGAACCGCACAAGCCCCCCGCCGGGGTTGCCCGATCGATTCCCCTGCCGCGCAGGATGTTCCCCGCAGCACCCGGGAACCGCGATCCGCCGCACATTTCCGGCCGCCGCCTCTTACGGTGTAAGGGGAGCTAGAAGGAGTGCTGTGGTGGATCGTTACACGCCGGAGGTCGAGGCGCGGCTCGCGCTGATGCGGGCCGAATACGACGAGTTGCTGGAGACGGGTCGGGGGTGGTCGCTGCGGGAGCTGTTCAGCACCGCGGAGAGCGATATCGACGCGTACTGCGCGGGGTTCGCGCCGAACAGATTCGGGGACGAGGCGCTGGCCGGGGCGGAGGAGTTCTGCCGCAGACACGGCATCTGGCTGGAGCCGGGCGGGTCGCACTACAACAGCATGACGCCGTACCTGCACCCGAACGCGGTGACCGCGGAGCGGATGACGCTGATCGGCATCTACAACGCGATCCTGTTCTGGCTCAACGACACCGTCGGCCGGGAGAAGTTCGCCGCGCTCACCCCGGAGCAGCAGGCGGCGGCGGGCGAGACGGTGCGCAGGCTCACCCGGCTGCTCGAGACCGGAAGCCCCGCCGCCGATCCGGAGCCGGTGGAGGCCGCGACCCACGAGTACCTCGAGCGCACCGCCGCGCTCGCCGACCCGGCGTGGATGCGCGGCTTCCGCGCCGACACCGCGGGGCACCTGCGCCCCGCCATCCGGGACCAGAACGCCAGGGCGCGGGGCGACGTGCTCTCGGTGGCCGGCTACATCGAGCTGCGCTCGCACGTCTCCGGGATGTACCCGGCGATCGCGCTCTGCGAGTTCGGCCGGGACGCCTACCTGGACTGGCCGCGGCTGGCGGCGGCCGGGCTCGCCGCCGAGCTGCACACGCTGCGCCTGCTCACGGTGGAGATCGGCGCACTGATGAACGATGTGTTCTCCTTCGAGAAGGAGTGCATCGCCGACGGCGCCGACTTCAACCTGGTGCCGATGTGCCTGCTGGAGGCGCCCGCGGGCGGGCTGGCCGGGGCGGTGGCCGACGCGGCCACCGTGGTGCGCGACCGGTTGACCGCGTTCCGCGAGGTCAGCGCGGGGATCGCGGCGGCGGTGGCGGCCCGGCCGGAGGTCGATTCGGGCGGGCAGGTGACGGCGCACGTCGCCGATCTGCGCGGCGCGGTCCAGGCCACCTGGGTCTGGCAGATCACCACGCACCGGTACAAGGGCCGGTCGATCTTCGAGGAGAATCGCCTGGGCTGACCGGCCGCGGGGTCGAGGCGCTGCCTGGGTTCGGCCCCGGGGGACTATTGTCGGAGAATCACAGCAGCATTCCCGGCACACTCCGGTGTCCGGGAAACGCGACATATCGACGGGGGTGTTGTGGACGGCAGCGGCGGCGCCGCACTGGCTCGGATCTGGTGGCAGGCACTGGCCACCGGTGGTGTCGCGCCCGGTGGCGGGCCGGGCGGGCCGATGATGCTGCCCGGGCTGGTCACCCAGCTCGAGGAGGCGCTGGTCGCCGAGACCTTCGACGCGAGCGCGGGCTCCCGGGTCGGCGCCGCGCTCTGGGGCGCGGGCCTCACCCACCCCGGGGTCCCGGTGGTCTCGGCCCAGGTGCTGCACGGGCTGGCCGACGCCAGCCCGCACCCGGACGCGCACCGCCGGCTCGCGGGGCTGCTGGCCGCGCTCGGGCAGGGTCACCAGGTCCAGCGCAGCCGCTCGAGGGCGGCGGGCGAGGAGCACGACGACCAGGACACCCGGTTCCGGGTGCTCTTCGACAACGCCGCCGTCGCCATCGCCATCGGCGACACCGACGGCGTGCTGCTGGAGGCCAACCGCGCGCTCGCCGACATGATCGGCACCAAGCCGAACGACCTGCGCGGCATCTCGGTCTACGACTTCGCGCACCCGGACGACCGGGAGCGCATCCGCACCCTGCTCTACGAGCAGCTGGTGCCGACCGGCGAGGGCACCGTCACGCTGGACCAGCGGCTGGTGCGCGCCGACGGCAGCGTCGGCTGGATGGCCTTCGCCATCACCTTCGTGCGCGGCGCGGGCGGCAGGCCGGACTACCTGCTCGCGGTCGGCGCCGACGTCACCGAGCGGCACCTGCTGCAACAGGAGCTGCACCACCAGGCCAGGCACGATTCGCTCACCGGGCTGCCGAACCGGCGCTACCTGCTCGAGCACATCGAGCACCTGATCACCACCGCGGGCAACGACGACCGGGTCGGGCTCTGCTTCGCCGATCTGGACCACTTCAAACAGGTCAACGACCTCTACGGCCACAGCGCCGGCGACCGGGTGCTGGTCGCGGTGGCCGACCGGATCGCGGAGACGCTGCAGCCCGACGGCAGCTTCGTCTGCCGGCTCGGCGGCGACGAGTTCCTCGCGCTCATCCCGCCGCCCGCCGACGAGATCCAGGTCGCGGAGGTCGCGAATCGCCTGCTCACGGCGCTCTCCGAGCCCATCGTGGTGGACGACGTCCCGCTCGACATCTCGGCCAGCATCGGCGTCGTTGTCACCCCGCTGGAGCACGCCGACGCCGAGTCCCTGCTGCATGCCGCGGACACCAGCCTGCACGCCGCCAAGCGCGACAGCAAAGGCCAATGGGTCATGCAGAGTGAGTGATGCCCACCGGGGTCACCCACCATTTCCACCCGGTTTGTGCGATCATGAGCGGGGCGAATGGAACTGTCGGCGAATATAACTGCCGCAGTACATCATTCGCCCTTTTCGCGCGTCCGGATGTCGATGGGGGCCTCATGCCGCACTTCAAGAGCAATGTTCGCGATCTCCGGTTCGTTCTGTTCGAGGTGCTCGGGCTGGAGCGGGCGCTGGCGACCGGGACCTTCGGCGATCTGGACGCCGACACCGTCACCGAGCTCCTGGAGCAGGTGCGGCTGCTCGCGGAGGGGCCGCTCGGCGCCTCCTTCGCCGAGGCCGACCGCAATCCGCCGGTCTTCGACCCGGCCACGCACACCGTCACGCTGCCCGATGCCTTCGTCCGCTCGTTCCGCGCCATGACCGCGGGCGGCTGGCACCAGCTCGGGCTCCCCACCGAGCTCGGCGGCCCCGGCGTGCCGCGCGCGGTGTTCTGGGCCGCGGCCGAGCTGATCCTCGGCGCGCAGCCCGCCGCCTTCTTCTACGGCATGGCGGGCGCGCAGATGGCCTCGGTGCTGTACGCCAACGGCACCGAGGAGCAGCGCGGCTGGGCCCGGCTCGGCACAGCCGCCAACTGGGGCGGCACCATGGTGCTCACCGAGCCGGACGCAGGCTCGGATGTCGGCGCCGGCCGGACCAGGGCGATCCGCCAGGCGGACGGCTCCTGGCACATCGAGGGCGTGAAGCGCTTCATCAGCAACGGCGATTCCGGCGTGCTCTTCCCGAACATGCTGCACCTGGTGCTGGCCCGCCCGGACGGCGCGGGGCCGGGCACGAAGGGGCTCTCGCTCTTCTTCGTCCCGCAGTTCCACTTCGACCCGGTCACCGGCGAGAACGGCGCGCGCAACGGCGTCTTCGTCACCGGGCTGGAGCACAAGATGGGGCTCAAGGCCTCCACCACCTGCGAGATCACCTTCGGCGGGCACGGCGTCCCGGCGCGGGGCTGGCTGGTCGGCGAGGTGCACAACGGCATCGCGCAGATGTTCGACGTGATCGAGCACGCGCGGATGATGGTCGGCACCAAGGCCATCGCCACGCTCTCCACCGGATACCTGCACGCGCTGGAGTACGCGAAGCAGCGCGTCCAGGGCGCGGATCTCACCACGATGGCGGACAAGTCGGCGCCGCGGGTGACGATCGTGCACCACCCGGACATCCGGCGGGCGCTCATGACGCAGAAGGCGTACGCCGAGGGGCTGCGCGCGATCTACCTCTACACGGCGGCGCACCAGGATCCGGTGCTGGCCGAGCAGGTCTCCGGCGCGGACCCGGAGACCGCGGCCCGGGTGAACGACCTGCTGCTGCCGATCGTGAAGGGCGTCGGCTCGGAGCGGGCCTACCAGTGCCTGACCGAATCGCTACAGACCTTCGGCGGCTCGGGGTACCTGCAGGACTACCCGATCGAGCAGTACATCCGGGACGCCAAGATCGATTCCCTGTACGAGGGAACGACCGCGATCCAGGCGCAGGACTTCTTCTTCCGCAAGATCGTCCGCGACCGCGGCGCCGCGCTCGGGCACCTGGTGGCGCAGATCCAGCGGACCCTGGACAGCGGGGCGGGCAACGGCAGGCTGAAGCGGGAGCGGGTGCTGCTCGCCACCGCGCTGGCGGACGTGCAGGCGGCGGCCGCCTCGCTCACCGGGTATCTGATGGGCGCGCAGGAGGATTCGACCGAGCTGTACAAGGTGGGGCTCGGCTCGGTGCGGTTCCTGCTCGCGGTGGGCGACCTGCTCATCGGCTGGCAGCTGCTGCACCAGGCGGGCATCGCCGTCGCCGCGCTGGACGCGGGCGCCGAGGGCGCCGACCGCGCCTTCTACGCGGGCAAGGTGGCGGTCGCGCAGTTCTTCGCGCGCAATGTGCTGCCCGAACTCTCGGCGCTGCGCGGCATCCTGGCCGAGCTGGATACCGAGATCATGGCGCTGGACGAGGCGGCCTTCTAGGCACAGCCGCTGAGTCCGGCCGGATGGGGCTTCGAGGTGGGGCTCAGCCGCGGAGCAGCCCGGCCATGAGCAGGACAAGGGCGTCCAGCGCCTGGTCGTGCGCGGTGCCGGGGTCGTCGGCGTGCGCGACGATCATGCCCGCCTCGGTGACGGCGCTCAGCACGAGCTGCGCCAGCATCCGCACCGGCGCGTCCGGTGCGAGCAGGCCGGTGCCGCGCGCCGCCTCCAGCTGCAGCACGACGAGGCCGAGACCGTACTTCGCCTCCAGCTCGCGCCAGGCGTCCCAGCCGAGCACCGCCGGCGCGTCGGAGAGCGCGATCCGCACCATCTCCGGCCTGCGGCAGATGCGCAGGAAGGCGTCGAGCCCGGCGCGCAGCCCCACCATCGGGTCGGCCGAGGGCGGGGCGCCCGCGATGGCGGCGACCAGCTCGTCGGTGTTGTCCTGCTCCAGCCGCTCGAGCACCGCGACGAAGAGGCCGCGCTTGTCGCCGTAGTGGTACTGCAGGGCGCCGCGGGTGACCCCGGCCGTCGCCACGATCTGCTCGGCCGTGACGGCGCCGAAGCCGTGCTCGGCGAAGAGCGCGCGCCCCGCCGCCTCCAGCCGCCCCCTGGTACTGCGGGTGCGGTCCAGCTGGCTACGGCGCGGCATGCTCCCGAGTGAACTCCAGGATCAGCGCGCTCAGCAAATCCGGCTGATCCTCCGGGATAGCGGTGTAGGAATCGTCGACCAGCCGGAGCGTGGCGTTCGGCAGCTCCGCCACCAGCCGCTCGGCCAGCGCGACCGGGAAGAGCCGCTCCTCCCGCGCCCACACCACCAGCACCGGCAGCGTGAGCCGCGGGAAGCTGCGCGCCGCCGCCAGCGTGTGCCGCTTGCGCGCGGTCAGCAGGAAGCGCCGCACGTCGTCCCGGATGGCCGCGGAGTGCCTGCTCGGCGCGAGGTAGCCGTCGACCACCTCCGGCGGCACCGGGTGCTTGGCCAGCCAGCCGAAGGCGATCGGCAGCGGGTGCACCGCCCTGAACTTCGCCAGCTCGGTGACGGCGCGCACCGCGCCGGGCACCCGGGCCAGCACCGCGAGCGCGTTGAACGGCGGCGGCGGGAAGCGGTTGTAGCAGTCCACCGAGGCGAGCACGACCCGGCCGATCCGGGAGGGGTCGCGGGCGAGCAGCACCTGGGTGATCGCGCCGCCGGTGTCGTTCGCCACCAGGGTGACGTCGGTGAGGTCGAGCCGCTCCAGGAAGGCGGCGATCAGGTCGGCGACGCCGGGCGGTGAGAGGTGCGCCTCCGGCACCGGGACGGTGTGCGCGCCGAGCGGCCAGTCCGGGGCGATGCAGCGGTACCCCGCCGCCGCGATCGCGGGCACGACGCCGCGCCACAGGTTCGCGTTGACCAGCAGGCCGTGCACGAACACGACCGGCGGGCCCTCCCCCGTCTCGTGGTAGCGGATGCTGCCGCCGGGCAGCTCGATCTCGTGCTGCTTCCCCAGTGCCGCGCTGTGCGTCATGGCCCGTCCCTTCGTCGCCGCGATCGGTCCGTTCGATAGTTACATACATTCCGAATGTATGTCTACGACGGCGGACGAATCCGGCTAGCATCGAGCCATGCCGCGCAACAGACGCCCCCGGGATCGGGAGGAGAAGCGCGCGGAGATCGTCACCGCCGCGCGCACCCTCTTCGTCGACGACGGCTACGACGCGGTCTCCATGACCCGGATCGCGCGGGCCGCGGGCGTCGTCTCCAACACCGTCTACTGGTACTTCGGGGACAAGGACGGCATCCTGATCGCGGTGCTGGACGAGGTGCTCGCCGACGCGCTGGAGCGCTCCGGCGAGCTGACCCTGCTCGAGCCGGCCGACCGGCTGCTCTGGGTGCTCACCGAGCTGGAGCAGCTGAGCCGGTTGGTGACCACGGTGCACGCGCGCAGCAAGGAGTCGGAGAGCATCCGGGAGTGGCACGAGCGGTTCCACGCGCTCACCGACGCCCTGCTCCGGCTGGAGCTGGCCGGGCTCGGCGTGCCGGACGACGGCGTGGACGAGGTGACCACCATCGCGATCTACGTGCTGGAGGGGTTGCTCATGCACCCCGTCGAGCCGGAGCGCAAGCGCGCGGTGCTGGAGACCCTGCTGCGCGGCGCGAAGGGCAGCGCGGTCAGCTGAGCCGCGCGGCCAGGAAGTCGATCTGGTCGGCGACGGCGCGCTCGAACGCAGGCCCGACGTAGATGTCGAAGTGCGCGCACGGGTAGTTCCGCACCTCGACGTGCGGCAGCCCGGCGGCGTACCGCTCGGTGGTGGCCGCGGGCGCGGCGACGTCGGCGTCGCAGACGCAGAGCAGGGTCGGGGTGGTGCCGCGGCGCAGGTCGCGGCCGGGGCGGTAGAACGGGAGCCGCAGCACCAGCCGCGCGGAGAGCGCGTTGGCGGCGGTGAACTCGCCGTCCGGGCCGGTCAGGACGCCCCAGATCGACCCCGCGCCGGTGTCGCTGAGCGTCAGGACGTCGGCGAGCCGGGCGCGCAGCCGGGGCAGTCTGCGCAGCGCGGCGCTGGCGCGCGCGGAGACCCTGGTTCCGGCGGGCAGCAGCGCGGAGGCGCCGGGCAGCGTGTCCGGCGAGACCAGGAAGGCAGGCATCCAGGCGGCGCCCGCCATCGGCACCAGCACCGGGCGCGCGCCGAACCGGGAGGCGACCGCGTCGACCAGCCCGGCCGCGGTGAGCGCCAGCGCGCTCGGGAAGCCGGTCCGCAGCCGCGACCGCAGCGAGGCCGGGCCGTCGGTGAACGGGCACTGCGCCACCACCGCGGCCACCGCCCCGTCCTCCGCCGCGATCCGCAGTACGTGGCCGCCGCCGAACGAGCTGCCCCACAGCGCGATCCGCCCGCGATCGATGCCGGGCAGGCTGCGCGCGTAGCCGAGCGCCGCGTGCCAGTCGGCGAGCTGGCGGCCGATGTCGAGCAGCTGGCGCGGCTCGCCACCGCTCGCGCCCAGGTGCCGGTAGTCGAAGACCAGCACCGCCCAGCCGCGCGCGGCGAACCGCTCGGCGTAGGCGTCGAGCCGCATCTCCCTGACCGCGCCCAGCCCGTGCCCCATGATCACCAGCGGTTTCGGGGCGCCCTCCGGCTCGGCGCCGTAGAGCCAGGCGGCGCAGTCGTCGGTGCCGGAACGGAAGGTGATGTCCCGCCGCGCTGTGGTCATGGAGGCTCCTTTTTCTTGGGTGACAGCCAAGAAAATAGAGCGTTCTTGATCGTGAGTCAAGAACGCGGAGAGATTGCCCACGCCCCGCCGGTTGCCGGAAACTGGACGCTCATGAGCGACCTCACCGACGCAGGCGTGCACCTGCTCCCCGCCGCCGAGACCGCGCGCAGGCTCGGCGCGAGCCCCGGCACCTGGGACCGGTTCCGCAAGCACTGGGAGGAGCTGCGGGTGGACCGCACCCGCACCGGCGTGCACAGCAGGACGCTGCACCGCTGCGGCCACTTCCAGGTCTCGCTCACCGGTGCCTTCGAACTGCTCGCGCACCGCCAGGGCGGCGAACCACAGGCCGACGCGCTCACCGACTCCTTCGCCACCGACCCGCTGCTCGCCGGGCTCCTCCGTTTGCTGCTCGAGTTCGCCGCCGAACTCGACGACGCCACGCTCTGGGACGTCCGGGCGCACCCGCTCCGCGAACTGGCCGCGACCGAGACCGCCGCCGCTACCCCGCGCCGGTTGGACGTCACGCTGGCCGCGCAGCTGCTGGTGAGCCGCGACAACGCCGAGGGCGGGGCAGCCACCCTCAGCACCGCCGACGGAACGCCGGTGCGCACCGTGGCGCCGGACGAGCCGGGCACCCTGCTGCTCATCGACGACCGGCGGATCCGGCACGCGCAGAGCGCGATCCGCCCGGTAGCGGCGAGCCGCCCCGCGCTGCGCGACCTGCTCGAGGTGACCTTCACCCCGGCCTGACCGGCCCCGGCGAGAAGATAAGAGAGTAAAAGCCAACCTTTCTCACCGTCGCCGTGTTAGACATACCGCGAACGGCGAGGAGGCGGTTGTGACGGGTCCGTATCGGCTCATCATCTGGGGGCCGGGCGACATGGGCGGGCGGGCACTGCGCACCGCGCTGGAGTCGCCGGATTTC
Source organism: Nocardia asteroides (assembly GCF_021183625.1). Lineage (NCBI taxonomy): Bacteria > Bacillati > Actinomycetota > Actinomycetes > Mycobacteriales > Nocardiaceae > Nocardia > Nocardia asteroides. The sequence continues at coordinate 6,238,840 of NZ_CP089214.1, read as the reverse complement.
GAGGTCGTCGGGGTGAAGGTGTTCAGCCCGCACAAGCACGGAACGGATATCGGCGAGCTGGTCGGGCTGCCGCCGGTGGGGGTCGCCGCGACCACCTCGAAGGCGGAGATCCTCGCGCTCGACGCGGACTGCGTGGTGCACACCCCCACCACGCCCGCGCTGGTGCAGGGCGCCGACGCCGACGTGCTCGAGCTGCTGGAGTCCGGGAAGAACGTGGTGTCGGCGGCCGCGTACCACAACCCGGCCATGCCGACCTGGCTCGACGAATCCCGCTCCGCGCTCGACGTGCTCGGCACGGTCTCACGAATGCGGGTCACCGGCACTGCCTTCGGGCCGCGGCTGCCGAATGCCCTCGCCGCGCTCAGAACGCTCATGCGCGTCGCCGATTCGGGCCCGGCGCGGCCGGCCCGGCCGGTGCTGGAGCGGCTGGCCGGGCCGGTGGCCGACCGGGCGATCCCGCGCCGGGCCTCCGGCGCCCGGCTGCAGGCGGCCTGCCTGCGGGGCGGGGTCTCGCTGCACGGCACCGGGCTGCACCCGGGGCTCATGGTCGAGCAGCTGCTGCTGCGGCTCGCCGGGCTGCTGGACGAGGTGCGCGAGGTGCGGTTCCTCGAGGTCGGCGACCTGTCGGCGGCGCCGGAGGGCATGTGGGGCGGGCTCGCCAGCCTCGGCTTCGGCATGCCGCTGAGCGCGGTCGGGTCCGACCACGCCATCGCGCTCATGCAGCACTTCTACTTCGACGCGGTGCTCGCCAACGTCGGGCACGCGCTGTTCGGGGCGAGCGCCGACCGGGTGCGGGTGGAGCGGCACGTCTACCCGGTGCCGGCCCGGGTGCGGATCGAGGCGGGCGGCAGCGTGATCGAGCCGGGCTCGGTCGGCGCCATCCACATGAGCTACCGCGGGTACATCGGCGACCGGCTCTTCATGACCAATGCCGAGTGCTGGCACGTCGGGCCCGGCAACGCGCACCTCGGCCCCGACCATCCGCGCAGCCCGGCGGGCGGCCACGTGATCACGCTGGACGGCAGCCCGGCCCGGATCGAGATGCGCAACGAGCTGGACGACGAGACCCACAGCGGCGACTGGTCGGCGGTCACCGACATCTCGGTCAAGGCCATGCTCGACGTGGTGCCCGCGCTCTGCGCCGCGCCGCCCGGTGTCGCCACCCCCGACCTGACCCCCCGCTACCGACTGGAGCAGGCATGACCTCCCCGATTCCGGTCGCGGTGCTCGGCACCGGGCCGCTGGCCGACCGGATCGCCGCGCACCCGGGCCTCGTCGTCACCGAGCACTCCCCCGTGGTGCTGCACCTCTCCCCCGACCCCTCCGAGCTGACCGCCCTGCTCGGCGCGGGCCGCAACGTGGTCACCGCGCTCCCGCTGCACGACCTGCCACTGGCCGAACTCGCGGAAGCCTGCCGCGCGGGCGCGGCCACCCTGCACGCCACCGGCGGCCACCAGTCGGCGGTCGCGGCCCGCCTCACCCGCTCGCTCGCCGCCGCGACCGGGGAGATCACCCGGCTCGAGCTCATCGAGGAGATCGTCGTGCCCGACCTCGGCGCCGACGCCGACAACGCGCGGACCGCGGCCGAAGCGGCGGCCGGCTACTACATCGACGGCCTCCGCACGCTCGAGGACGGTGCCTTCGCCCAGCGCGCCACCCCCACCCCGGCCGTCACCATCGCGGTGACCACCGATGGGTCCGGCGCGGTGGAGCGGGTGACCGCCGACCACGATCTCGGCGACCGCATCCGCTACCGCTCGATCCGGAGCCGGAGCGGCGCCGTCCCGCTGCGCTATCGCCTGGTCAGCACCACCGCGGCCGGGACCGGCACCGCCACCGTCGACTTCCACCCCGTCGACGGCGTGCCCCCGGCCGAGCACCTCGCCCTGGTCGAGCTGCTGAGCGCGGCCCGCGCCATCGACGCGAGCCCGCCCGGCATCGCGCTGCGCGACCTCGCCATCACCCACCTCGCCCCGGACGACCGCCTGGCCGGGTGGCGCGCCCTCCCGTAGTATCGTCCGGACAGCTGTCCATCAAGCTGTCCAGGACACCGGAGAGGGGCCGTCGATGGCCTATGTCATCACCCAGCGCTGCTGCAACGACGCGAGTTGCGTCAGCGAGTGCCCGGTCGACTGCATCCGGCCGCGGCCCGACGACCCCGAGTTCGCCACCGCCGAGATGCTCTACATCGACCCGGACACCTGCATCGACTGCGGCGCCTGCTTCGAGGCCTGCCCGGTCGGCGCGGTCTACGCCGAGGAGGACCTGCCGCCCGCGCTCGCCCGCTACCCGGAGATCAACGCCGGGTACTTCCAGCGGCACCCGCTCGAAGCCGACGTCACCCCGCCCGCCCCGCAGCGGCGGCTGCCACGGGACCGGGAGCCGCTGCGGGTGGCGATCGTCGGCACCGGCCCGGCCGCCTGCTACGCCGCCGAGCACCTGCTCGGCACCGGCCGGGTGGAGGTCGAGATGTTCGACCGGCTGCCGACCCCGTGGGGGCTGGTCCGCTACGGCGTCGCCCCCGACCACAGCGAAACCCGCGGCGTCGCCGACATGTTCACCGCCGCCTTCAAGCGCGACGCGCTGCGCATGCACCTCAACACCGAGATCGGCATCCACCTCACCCACGACGACCTGCTGGCCAACTGCCACGCGGTGCTCTACGCGGTCGGCGCGAGCGCCGACCGCAGGCTCGGCATCCCCGGCGAGGAGCTGCCGGGCAGCCACGCCGGCACCGACTTCGTCGCCTGGTACAACGGCCACCCCGACCACGCCGGGCACACCTTCGACCTCTCCGGCGAGCGCGCCGTCGTTGTCGGCAACGGCAACGTCGCGCTGGACATCGCCCGGGTGCTGACCGCCGACCCGGAGTACCTGGCCCGCACCGACATCGCCGACCACGCCCTGGCGGCGCTGCGGCGCAGCAGCATCCGCGAGGTCACCGTGCTCGCCAGGCGCGGCCCGCTCGAAGCCGCCTACACCGCCGCCGAGTTCCTCGCGCTGCGCCACCTCCCCGGCGTCGACGTGGTGATCGACCCGGCCGACCTCGCCGGCCTCACCGCCGACGGCCACGCCCCGGAGTGGAAACTCCGCCTGGCCCGCGAGTACGCCGAGCAGCCGCGCACCGATGGCAACCGCCGCATCCGCTTCGCCTTCCACTCCGCGCCGATCGAACTCGGCGGCACGGGCCGCGTCGAGACCCTCACCACCGCCCGCACCGAGCAGGTCGGCGGCGGCACCCGGATCACCGGCCACCGGGAAACCCTCGACACGGCACTCGTGCTGCGCGCCATCGGCTACCGCGGCGAACCCGTCCCCGGGCTGCCCTTCGACGAGGCCGCGGGCATCGTCCCCAACGACGGCGGGCGGGTCGCCCCCGGCGTCTACGTGAGCGGCTGGATCAAGCGCGGCCCGCGCGGCGTCATCGGCTCGAACCGCGCCGACGCCGCCGAGACCGTCCGCGCCCTGCTCGACGACTTCACCGCGGGCCACCTCACCACCCCCGCCCCCGACCGCGAGACCTTCGCCGAGCTCATCCGGGAGCGCAACCCCGACGTCGTCGACCGGGCCGGCTGGCAGCTTCTGGACCAGGCCGAGCGCACCCGCGGCGCGGCGGCCGGACGCCCGCGGGTGAAGATCGCGAGCGTCGAGGAGCTGCTGGCCACCGCCCGCGGGCGTTAGCCGCCCACGTACTCCGCGAGGTGCGTCCCGGTCAGCGTCTTCCGATCCGCCACCAGCTCCGCCGGCGTCCCCTCGAACACCACAAGCCCGCCGTCGTGCCCGGCCCCCGGCCCCAGGTCGATGATCCAGTCGGCGTGCGCCATCACGGCCTGGTGGTGCTCGATCACGATGACCGTCTTCCCGGCGTCGACCAGCCGGTCGAGCAGCCCGAGCAGCTGGTCCACGTCGGCCAGGTGCAGGCCGGTGGTCGGCTCGTCCAGGACGTAGACGCCGCCCTTCTCGGACATGTGCGTGGCGAGCTTGAGCCGCTGCCGCTCGCCGCCGGAGAGCGTGGTGAGCGGCTGGCCGAGCTTCAGGTAGCCGAGCCCGACGTCGGCGAGGCGGTCCAGGATCTTGTGCGCGGCGGGGGTGCGGGCGTCGCCGTCGGCGAAGAACCGCTCGGCCTCGGCGACCGACATGCCGAGCACCTCGCTGATGTCGCGGCCGCCGAGCTTGTACTCGAGCACCTCGGCCATGAAGCGCTTGCCCTCGCAGGTCTCGCAGGTGGTGGCGACGCCCGCCATCATGGCCAGGTCGGTGTAGATCACCCCGGCGCCGTTGCAGGTGGGGCAGGCGCCCTCCGAGTTCGCGCTGAAGAGCGCCGGTTTCACGCCGTTGGCCTTGGAGAACGCCTTGCGGATGGGGTCGAGCAGCCCCGTGTAGGTGGCGGGGTTGGAGCGGCGGGAGCCCTTGATCGCGGTCTGGTCGACCACGACGACGCCATCGCGGCGGGCCAGGTTGCCGTGGATCAGCGAGCTCTTGCCGGACCCGGCCACGCCGGTGACCACGGTGAGCACGCCGGTCGGCACGTCGACGTCGACGCCGCGCAGGTTGTTCTGCTTCGCGCCGCGGATCTCCAGCGCCCCGGTCGACCTCCGCACCGAATCCTTGAGCTCGGCCTTGTAGCCGAGGTGCTTGCCGGTGCGGGTGTCCGACCCGCGCAGCCCGGCGATGTCGCCCTCGAAGCAGACGGTGCCGCCCTCGGTGCCCGCGCCGGGGCCGAGGTCGACCACGTGGTCGGCGATCACGATGGTCTCCGGTTTGTGCTCGACCACGAGCACGGTGTTGCCCTTGTCCCGCAGCCGGAGCAGGAGCTCGTTCATCCGCTGGATGTCGTGCGGGTGCAGCCCGATGGTCGGCTCGTCGAAGACGTAGGTGACGTCGGTGAGCGCGGAGCCGAGGTGCCGGATCATCTTGGTGCGCTGGGCCTCGCCGCCGGAGAGCGTGCCGGAGGAGCGGTCCAGCGAGAGGTAGCCGAGCCCGATCTCGACGAAGCCGTCCAGGGTCTGCCGCAGCGTCTCCAGCAGCGGGGCCACCGAGCGGTCGTCCAGCCCGGCCACCCACGCGGCCAGGTCGCTGATCTGCATGGCGCAGGCGTCGGCGATGCTGACGCCGCCGATCTTCGACGAGCGCGCCGCCTCGCTCAGCCGGGTGCCGCCGCAGTCGGGACAGGCGCTGAAGGTGATCGCCCGGTCCACGAAGGCGCGGATGTGCGGCTGCATGGCCTCGCGGTCCTTGGCCAGGAACGACTTCTGGATCTTCGGGATCAGCCCCTCGTAGGTGACGTTGATGCCGTCCACCTTGATCCGCACCGGCTCCCTGTAGAGCAGGTCGTTCAGCTCGCGCTTGGTGTACTTGCGGATCGGCTTGTCCGCGTCCAGGAACCCCGAGCCCATGAAGATCCGGCCGTACCAGCCGTCCATGCTGTAGCCGGGGATGGTGAGCGCGCCCTCGGCCAGCGACTTGCTGTCGTCGTAGAGCTGGGTCAGGTCGAAGTCGGAGACGTTGCCCATGCCCTCGCAGCGCGGGCACATGCCGCCGGTGACGCTGAACTCGCGGCGCTCGCGCACCTCCTGGCCGCCCGCCTTGGTCACCGTCACCGCGCCTGCGCCGCTGATCGAGGCGACATTGAAGGAGAACGCCTGCGAACTGCCGATGTGCGGCTGCCCGAGCCTGCTGAACAGGATGCGCAGCATCGCGTTGGCGTCGGTCGCGGTGCCGACGGTGGAGCGCGCGTTGGCGCCCATCCGCTCCTGGTCGACGATGATGGCGGTGGTCAGCCCCTCCAGCACGTCCACGTCCGGGCGCGCCAGGTTCGGCATGAAGCCCTGCACGAAGGCGCTGTAGGTCTCGTTGATCATGCGCTGCGACTCGGCGGCGATGGTGCCGAAGACCAGCGAGCTCTTGCCCGAGCCGGAGACGCCGGTGAAGACCGTCAGCCTGCGCTTCGGGATCTCGACGCTGACGTCCTTCAGGTTGTTCACCCGCGCCCCCCTGACCCGGATCAGGTCGTGGGTGTCGGCGGCGTGCGCGGTCGTGGCCGAGGTGGTGGCCGTGCTCATCGTTTCTCCCTGGGTCAGCGCAGCTGCTGGATGCGGACCATATTGCCCGCCGGGTCGCGCACGGCGCAGTCGCGCACCCCGTACGGCTGCTCGGTCGGCTCCTGCACGATCTCGATCTCGTCCGTCGCCGACACCTTCGCGAAGGCGCCGTCCAGGTCCTCGGTGGCGAGCAGCACGCTGGCGTAGGTGCCCTTCGCCATCATCTCGGCGATGGTGCGCTTCTCGTCCTCGGTGACGCCGGGGTCGGCCCCCGGCGGGTAGAGCACGATATTGATGCCGGGGTGCTCGGCCGGGCCGACCGTGATCCAGCGCAGCCCGTTGTAACCGACGTCGTTGCGCACCTCGAAGCCGAGCGTGTCCCGGTAGAAGGCGAGCGAGGCCTCCGGATCGGTGTGCGGCAGGAAGCTCGAGTGGATGGTGATGGTCATGCGGTTCACGCTAGAGGGGCGGCGGGGACCGGCGCTTCTCGATTCCTGACCGGTCGGGTGACCCGCTTGGCCACGCAGGACGGCATGCCGGCGGTCGCGTCCGCCGCCTCCCTGCGATAGACGCTCGGCGGCACCCCGACCAGCTCGGTGAACCTGGTACTGAAGGTGCCGAGCGAGGAGCAGCCGACGGCGAAGCAGACCTCGGTGACGCTCAGGTCGCCGCGGCGCAGCAGCGCCATCGCGCGCTCGATCCGCCTGGTCATCAGGTACGAGTAGGGCGACTCCCCGTACGCCTGCCGGAACGCCCGGCTCAGGTGCCCGGCCGACAGGTGCACGCCGCGCGCGAGCGCCTCGACGTCGAGCGGCCGCTCGTACTCCCGATCGATCCGATCGCGCACCCGGCGCAGCAGCGCGAGATCGCGCAGCCGCTGGTCCTCGCCTCGGGTACCCACGGGTGCATCGTGCCACGTCAGCGGGGGCTTGCCCAGCACCGGCAAGTGGGGGCAGCCGTTGTGGGCTGTCACAGGACCGGCCGGAAACCGCCCGGATATGCACCAAGGGATCACATCACGACTGGTGCTCACGCAACCGAATCGTTACCGTCGGGGTCGGTGTTCCAAAGCTAGGACGTTATCGAATGACTCTTTCCACGTGGCCCGATCAGGACCTCCCCCTGCTGCGCGAGGTCGCCGGCCGCATCGCCGTCGTGATCCAGGGCAGCACCGACAGCCGGCAGGCCCTGGCCGACTTCACCGAGGCGCTCCCGCACGCCGGGCAATTGGCGCGGGTGCTCATCGAGTACTCCAGCCGGTGGTTCGACCGCTCCAGCGGCGACTCGACCATGATGGGCCCGGAGCTCTTCTGGACCCTCACCGAGTTCGTGCCGCCCGCGCTGCCGCAGAACCGGGAGCAGGGTGGCACCGAGTACCACCACGTCGAGCGGACCAGGCATCTGCTGCTCATCTGCGTGCTGGAGCAGCTGGCCGTCACCCAGTTCGCCCCCGCCGCGCAGGGCGGCGATGCCTCGACCAGGCACCGCTACGGCGACAACGCCGTCCCGGTCCTGACCTCGCGGCTGCGCTCGGCACCCGACGTCGAAGGCACGGCTTGAGTTGTTGGCCGCGCCCTTCGGCGCGGCGGGGTTCGCGGCCCTTCGGGGGCTCGTGATTCCGCACCCGCGACTCGCGCCTGCGGCGCATGCGCTGCGGGTGCGGAATCACGAGCCGGGCCGCGAACCGGGCGGGTCACTCCGCCGTGCGCGGGTGAGTAGCGGGGCGCCGATTCCGTGTATCACCACGCTGATCAGGACGGTGACGCCGGTGACGGTGAGTGCGTACTCTCCGAGGTCTTCGTCGAGCGCGTTGTAGGCGAGCAGCCCGAAGACGATGGTGGCGGTGCCGCGCGGGCCGAGCGCGCCCACGAGTCCCCGCTCCCGGTGCGGGAGCGGGGAGCCGAGCAGGGCGAGCAGCACCGGGCCGAGCCGGAGCACGGTCAGCGCGAGTACGGCGAAGAGCACCAGTCCCCAGTCCAGCAGCGGGGCGGCGCCGAAGACGATGACGAAGCTCGCGCCGAAGGCGAACCACAGGATCAGCCCGGCCACCAGGCTCACGTCGTCGATCAGCCCGAGCTCGCGCTCGGCGGGGCGCCGCCGCAGCACGCGCACCGCGTCGCGGGAGCGCACCGCCTTGAAGGCGAGGCCGCAGGCGAAGGCGGCGACGAAGCCGTTGGCGTGCCAGGCCACCGCGGCGCCGTAGGCGAGCAGCGGAAGCGCGACCAGCCCGATCCGGAACGCCTGCGGGTCGGTGAGGCCGCGCAGGTGCGCCCGCGTCCCGGCCCACGCGGTGACCCCGCCGAGCGCCAGCCCGACGGCGACCGCCGTGCCGAAGGCCGGGATCGCGTCGCGCAGCGCGGCCAGCGGGGTCGCCTCCGCACCGGTCCCGGTCGCCAGCGTCAACGCGAAGGCGAAGACCGGGGCGACGATGCCGTCGTTGTACCCGCTCTCCACCGCGATCAGGTGCCGCACCCGGGCCGGGATCCCGCGCTCCCGCACGATCTCGGCGGCGGGCGCGAAGTCGATCGGCACCACGATGCAGGCGATCAGCACCAGCACCGCCGCCGGGACCTCGGGGATCAGCAACCACCCGGCGAGCACCGCCGCCCCGATGCTCAGCGGCAGCGCCAGGAACAGCAGCCGCGCCGCCGCCCGCGGCTCACCGCCGAAGATCCCGCCGCGCACCTCGGTGGCGTCGACGAAGAGCAGCACCGCCAGGATGATCTCGGCGGCGTGCAGCGCAACCTCGCTGTTCAGGAAGGGCGCGACATCGGTCGAGGAGAACGCCCCGAAAACCGCGCCCGCGGCGACCATGGCGAGCGGGGCGTGGATCAGCCCGCGCCGCAGCAGCGTGGCGCTCAGCGACCACAGCACGACGACGCCGGTGAAGACCACCAGCACCGGGACCATGGGGTGTGATTCTGCCCCGGCCCCCGGCTACGCGCTCGGGGCGCGCCCGGCCTCCTTGCCGACGGTGTGCAGGTGCCCGATCGACTCGCGGTAGGAGGCGACGAACCCGGTGGCCCGGTAGGGCAGCCCGATCTCGGCGCAGTACGCGGCGACCAGGGGCTGCGCCCGGCGCAGGTGCGGCCGCGGCATGGACGGGAAGAGGTGGTGCTCGACCTGGTAGTTCAGCCCGCCGAAGGCGGTGTCGAGCAGCCGCGAACCGAGCACATTGCGCGAGGTGAGCACCTGCTTGCGCAGGTGGCCGCTGGTGTCGTCGGCGGCGAGCACCGCCATGCCCTTGTGGTTCGGCGCGAAGGTGGTGCCCATGTAGAGCCCGAAGAGCGCCTGGTGCACCGCGACGAAGACCAGCGCCTTCACCGGCGAGAGCACCAGGAACACCAGCAGCAGGTAGCCGAGCGCGTGGCTCGCGAGCAGCGCCGCCTCCCAGCCGCGGTTCGGGATCGGCCAGCGCAGCACCCCGCGCCAGCTGGAGATCCGCAGGCTCAGCCCCTCGAGGGTGAGCATCGGGAAGAACAGCACACCCTGGTGCCGCACCACGAGCCGCTTCACCCCGCTCGCCATCCGGGCGCGGGCGCCGGAGTGCGCCAGGATGCCCATGATGTCCGGGTCGGCGCCCTCGGTGTTCGGGTGCGCGTGGTGCTTGTTGTGGTTGCTGGTCCACCAGCCGATGCTCACCCCGATCAGCAGGTTGCCGACGAGCGCGCCGTAGACATGGTTGGCCTTGCGGCTCGCGAAGATCTGCTTGTGCCCGGCGTCGTGGCCGAGGAAGGCGAACTGCGCGAAGAGCGCCGCGAGCACGACGGCGATCCCGAGCGTCCACCACGAGTCGCCGAGCGCGATCAGCAGCGCGTAGCACCCCAGCAGCAACCCGACGGTCACCGCGGTGTAGGTGATGTACTGCGGCACCGCCGGTTCCAGCAACCCGGCATCGCGCACCCGGCGCAGCAGCACCGCGAACTCACTGCCGCGGGCCGCATCGGCCCGCTTCTCCACCACCGGTCGCATCACGTCCCGCTCTCGCCGTCGTCCCTCGGCCGTTCATGCGCCAGGGAACGACAGCGATCTGCCCGGCGGGGTGTCACGCGGCCACGAACCGGCGACCGGTCCATGAACAATAGCGCGCGACCGGTCACTTCACCGCTGCGGCTCCGCACCCTCGATCAGCGCGACCCGGGCCAGCACCTGCTCGGCCATCTTGACGTGCGCCGCGTCCACCAGGACGCCGCCGACGCCGACCGCGCCGCGGCCCGCCGCCTCGGCCTCCCGGTAGGCCTTCATGTTCCGCTCGGCGAGCGCGATCTCCTCCGGCGTCGGCGAGTAGACGGTGTTGGCGATCGGCACCTGCACCGGGTGGATTGCCCACTTGCCGGTGTAGCCGAGCAGCGAGGCGCGCTTGGCGTCGCGCTCGTACCCCTCGGTGTTGCCGTAGTCCGGGAAGGGGGCGTCGATGGCGTCGATGCCGGCGATCCGCGCCGCGACGATGACCTTGGCCCGCGCGTAGTGCCAGAAGTCGCCGGGGTAGTCGCCGAGCGGCTCGAAGTTGGTGTCCACCCGGGCGCCCTGGGAGAGCGAGAAGTCGCCGACGCCGAAGATGATGGCGTCCACCCGCGGGCTCGCGGTGGCGATCGCCTCCGCGTTGGCCAGCCCCTCGACCTCCTCGATCAGCACCTCGAGCCGAATCTGCCGCTCCAGCCCGAGTTTCAGCTCCAGCTGGGTGAGCAGGACATCAACCCACCGGACATCCTCGGCGGTCTTGGCCTTGGGCACCACGATGGTGTCCAGGTTGCGCCCGGCCCTGGTGACGACCTCGATGACATCGTCGTGGCACCACTGCGTGTCCAGCCCGTTGATCCGGATGGCGCGCGCGGTGCGTCCCCAGTCCAGCTCGTTGAGCGCGGTGATCGCCTTCTCCCGCGACCCCTCCTTGAGGCTCACCGGGGTGGCGTCCTCCAGGTCGAGGAAGACCAGGTCGGCGCCGAGCGTGACGGCCTTGGCGAACATGTGGTCGTTGCAGGCCGGCAGCGCCAGCTCCGAGCGGCGGAGCAGCTTCGTCATCGGAAAGAGTTCCCTTCGTAGGAGAGTCAGAGCACGCCGCGGGCGCGCAGCTCGGCCAGCTCGGCGTCGCCGAGCCCGAGCAGCTCGCCGTAGACGGCGGCATTGTGCTCGCCGAGCCGGGGCCCGAGGTGGGCGACCTCGCCGCGGGTTCCGGAGAACCGCGCGACCGGCGCCTGCACCGTCACGGTGCCCAGCTCGGGATCCTCGACCGGGACGAAGACCTCGCGGTGCTTCATCTGGTCGTCGGTCACCAGGTCGGCGATGTCGTAGATCGGGGCGGCGGCCACCTCGAACTCGTCGAAGACCGACATGGCCTCGGCGAGCGTGTGGGCCGAGACCCAGGCCGCCACCGCCTCGTCCACCTCGGCGGCCCTGGCGAGCCTGCGCTGCGGGTCGGAGAAGTCGGCGTCGGCCACCAGGTCGTCGCGGCCGATGGCGCGGAACACCCGCAGCGCCAGCGCGGGCGAGCTGCCGGACATGGCGAGCCAGCGGTCGTCCGAGGTGCGGTAGGTATTGCGCGGGGCCGAGATGTCCCAGCGGTTCCCGGCCCGCTCGGGGATCAGCCCGAGCTGGTCGTAGGAGAGCAGGGTCTGCTCCAGCAGCCGGGCCAGCGGGTCGATCAGGTTGATGTCGATGAGCTGCCCCGGCCCGTCGTGCACGTCCCGGTGGTAGAGCGCCATCGCCACCGCGTAGGCGGCGTTCAGCGAGGCCACGCCGTCGGCCAGCATGAACGGCGGCAGCGTCGGCGGCCCGGTCGCCTCGCCGGTGAGGTGCGCGAACCCGCTCATCGCCTCGCCGAGCGTGCCGAAGCCGGGGCGCTCGCTCTTCGGGCCGGTGAGCCCGAAGCCGGTGATGTGCAGCATGATGATCTTCGGGTTCTCCGCGCGCAGGCTCTCGTAGTCGAGCCCCCAGCGCTCCAGCGTGCGCACCCTGGTGTTCGCGACCACCACGTCGGCGTGTTTGGCGAGCTGCCGCAGCAGCGCCTGCCCCTCGGCCACGCGCAGGTCGAGGGTGACCGACTTCTTGTTCCGCGACACCGACTTCCACATCAGCCCGACGCCGTCGCGCTGGTGCCCCCACGAGCGGATCGGGTCGCCGCCCTTCGGCTGCTCGACCTTGATCACCTCGGCGCCGAATTCGCCGAGGTAGGTGGCGGCCAGCGGCGCCGCGGCCAGCGTGGCCATGTCGAGCACCCGGATGCCGTCCAGCATGGGACGGCCCGCCGCCGTCATCTACGCGCTCGTTCCGGCGACCGAGCGGGACGAGTTCGGCACCGGCAGCCCGAGGTGCTCACGCAGCGTGCTGCCCTCGTACTTCGTCCGGAAGAGCCCGCCGCGCTGCAGGTGCGGCACCACCATCCGGGTGACGTCCTCGAAGGCGCCGGGCATGTGCGTGGCGGCGAGCACGAAGCCGTCGCAGGCGTCGCCGTGGAACCACTCCGCCATCTGCTCGGCCACCTGCGCGCCGGTGCCGACGAAGCGCGGCCCCTGCAGCAGCGTGGCCCGGTGCCCGGCCAGGTCGCGCAGGGTGACCGTGCGGCCGAGGTGCTCGCGCAGGTTCTGCACCAGGCCGCGGATGCCGGAGACCGAGGCGATCAGCTCGTCGGTGACCGGGTCGTCGATGCCGTGCCTGGAGAAGTCGTAGTTCATCAGCTCCGAGAGCAGCGTCAGCGAGGCCATCGGGTGCACCAGCTCGTGCAGCAGCATCTCCTCGCGCTCGCGGGCGTGCGACTCCGTCTCGCCGACGACGGCGTAGGCCATGGGACAGATCTTCACCGAGCGCGGGTCCCGCCCGGCCGCGTCGATCCGCGCCTTCTGGTCGGCGTAGTGCGACTTGGCGACCTCCAGCCCGGGGTCGCCGGTGAAGATCAGCTCGGCCCAGCGCGAGGCGAAGTCGCGGCCGCGCCCCGACGAGCCGGCCTGGATCACCACCGGGCGCCCCTGCGGGGTGCGCGGCACGGTGAGCGGGCCACGCGAGGAGAAGAAGCGGCCGCTGTGGTTCAGCTCGTGCACCTTCGAGGGGTCGGCGAAGTCGCCGGTGCGGTCGTGCAGCAGCGCGCCCTCCTCCCAGGTGTCCCAGAGCCCGGCGACCACCTCGAGGAACTCGTCGGCGCGGTCGTAGCGCTCGTCGTGGCCGAGGTGCGCGTCGACGCCGAAGTTCTGCGCCTCGCTGTCGTTCACCGAGGTCACCACGTTCCAGGCGGCCCGGCCGCCGGAGAGGTGGTCCAGCGTGGCGAAGGTGCGGGCCACGTGGAACGGCGGGTAGTAGGTGGTGGAGTAGGTGGCGCCGAGCCCGATCTTCGAGGTGGCCTGGGCGAGCACGCCGAGCACGACGCTCAGGTCGAGCTTCACCGGGCGGGCGCCGTAGCGCACCGCCTCGGCCACCGAGCCGCCGTAGATGCCGGGCATGGCCAGCCGGTCGTCGAAGAACATGAGGTCGAAGCAGCCTTCCTCGAGCTGCCTGCCGACCTTGGCGTAGTAGGACGCGTCCAGGTATCCGTGCTCGGTGGCCGGGTGCCGCCACGACCCCGAGTAGACCGAGGTACTGCCCGCCTGCATGAATGCGACCAGCGTCATCCGGTCGTCTCGTCGTGTCGTCATGCAGGGAATTTAACATCTGATATATCAGATGCCAACCCTTACATGCCTTCGTTGCTAGACTCCGGCACATGGCAGGAAGCGTCGACATCGCGGGCACCGTGCGGGAACGGGCGGCACGGGAGCTGCGTGACCGCATCCTCACCGGGGCCATGGCACCGGGGTCGCGCATCGACCTGGACGCCATCACCGAGGAGTTCGCCACCTCGCGCACGCCCGTGCGGGAGGCGCTGCTCGAGCTCTCCTTCGAGGGGCTGGTCCGGGTGGCGCCGCGCAGCGGGATCACCGTGATCGGGATCGGCGCCGACGACGTGCGGGACAGCTTCACCCTGCTCGGCGTGCTCACCGGCCAGGCGGCGGCCTGGGCCGCCGAGCGCAGCACCGACGCCGAGCTGGCCCGGCTGCGCGAGCTGGCCGCCGCGGTAGCGGCGCGCTCCGGCGACGACGGCATCGGCGAGGCGAACTGGAAGTTCCACCAGGCCATCCACCGGGCCGCGCACTCCCCCCGGCTGCTCACCCAGATCAAGCAGGCGTCCCGGGTGGTGCCGACCAACTTCCTGCGGCTCTTCCCCGATCACGAGAAGCACTCGCTGCACGAGCACGACGAGCTGCTCGACGCGCTCGAGGCGCGGGACGCCGACGCCGCCAGGCGGATCGCCGAGCGGCACGTGCTGGAGGCGGGGATCTCGCTGGCGGCCTGGCTGGAGAACGTGGCCGCAGGGGGCTGAACGCGGCCTGCCCGCGTCAGGCGGCGGGGGCCTGCAGGATGCCGAGCACCCGCTTGGCGGCGGCGTTGAAGCGGCCCAGGTTGACCGTCGGCGCGCTGGTGACCACCAGGAGCAGCGACGAGCTGAGCGGGAAGACCCCGACGCAGCCGCGATCGGCCTCGAAGACCGCGGACTGCAGCCTGCCCTGGGTCACCAGGTTGGTGAAGTGGTCACCGATGCCGATGGCCGCCGCTGCCATGGCCGAGCTGCGCATGGCGATCGAATCACCGTCCGCCATCGTCCCCGAGACGTCGTCGGCGGCGATGACGAGCCCGTCCCGGCTGGTCATCACGGCGTGCTCGACGTCGGCGATCTCCTCGCAGGCGCGCTGCAGCAGCACTCCGACGGCACGGGGGTCGCCGAGGGCGATCGCGTGCCGGTCGAACGCCCGGCTCACAGCCGGATCGCCTGCTCGATCCGGCGCAGCTGGTGGCGGGCCAGCGCCAGATTGCCGCGCGCCTTGTCCAGCGCGAGGTAGAGGAAGAGCTCCTCGCCGTCGTTCCGGATCAGCGGCATGATCAGGTGGTACTGCGCCCCGAGGGTGACCAGGATGTCCTGGACGCTGTCGCCGAGCTGCAGCGCCTCGACCGCGCGCAGCTTGGCGCGCAGCACCTCGGTGTTCAGCGCGCCCGCCATCTCCAGGTCGAACAGTTGGTTACCGCCCTGCTTCCCCAGCAGCATCCCGCTGCGCATGTCCACGAGGGCGATGCCGATGGCGCCGTCCACGCTCATGCCGTCCCGCAGGGCGTCGTCGAGCTTCATATCTGGTGCACTCCTGAATCCCTGCGCCCGCGTCATCTCCGGCCGTCGATGGGACATTCTCGGTACCGCTCGGAAGGCGCGCTCGTCATCGATCATGGCTATGAACGCGTCTCCAGGTGGGCGTCATGTTTTGTGGCAGAAACTCGGAAAACCGGTCGGTTCTCGTGAGCAGCGACAGCTTAGCAACGTCCACCAGGTTGGTCGATAGTCGAAAAACTTGACCTACGGTCTGAAATATGTCCTTTTAATTAGTTCGGAGCCCGCGATTCGGGGATTACCCCGCAACCGTGCCAACCCGCCTACCTGGGGGTTCATCGGCGCAGGTCAACCGGTTTTCGATATTTGCGAAGACGGTGAATGCCAGCACCAAGGGTGATGCCGATCACAATCTCGCACAATAGTGCATACAATTCCTGCGTATCCGCAGGAAATTAACTGATCGGGTGCTGTGATCAGCGGCGCTACGCCGGAATCGCCGGTTTCCAGCCGAGCGCGGGTGCGACCAGCTCGACCGTGTCGTGCAGGATCTGCTCGTACTCGGCGCGCTGGAACTCGTAGGGCAGCTCCAAGCGCAGCTCGGTGGTCTCGGCGAGCACCGGGTCGGCCGCCAGCCGCTGCACGATCTCCTCGGCCGGGCCGACCAGGTCGGGGGCGAAGAGCACCCGGCGCTCGCCCTGCGGGCCGAGCGTGCGCTCGTGCCTGGACTCGGCGTAGCGCCGATACCGTTCGCGGGTGGCGCGATCCGCACCGTCGGTCGGCACGAGCACCCGGCCCACCGCGACCCGGCCCGGCCGCGCCGGGCCGATCCGCTCCCGGTAGGCGGCGATGAGCGCGAGCTGGCTCGCGCCGAAGTCGTCGCTCCGCTCGCCGAGCACGATATTGCCGGTGAGCAGGTTCAGCCCGTGCTCGCCCGCCCAGCGCACCGAGCGGCCGCTGGAGCCGCCGTACCAGAGCCGGTCGATCAGCCCGGGATCGTGCGGTTGCAGCCGCGGCCGCTGGGTGTTGCCCGGGGAGTGGATGACGGTCTCCGGCCCGCCCAGGTACCCGCCGCGCAGGTTCTCGACGAGCCGCTCGATCCGGGTGTGCGAGAGGTCGTACGAGCGCCAGTCGCCGTCGAAGACCAGGTCGCCGATGAGCTCCGCGTGCGGCGGGGTGCCCGCGCTGAACCCCGGCTGCAACCGGCCGCGGGAGAGCACGTCGGCCAGCGCCAGATCCTCGGCCAGCCGGAACGGGCTCTCGTAGCCGATCGGGATCACCGCCGAGCCCAGCTCGATCCGCTTCGTGCGCTGCGCCGCCGCGGCCAGGAAGACCGCCGCCGAGCCGACCCCGTGCTCCAGGTGCCGCTGCCGGATCCAGCCGCCGTCGAAGCCGAGCCGCTCGCCGTACTCGAAGAGCTCGAGCGTCTCCTCCAGCCCGGTGTAGGGGTCGTCGTCGGCGAAGTTGCCCGGCGTGAGGAAGGCGAGTGTCGCGATACGAGGTGCCACCCTGCCAGGCAACCCGCCGGAGGCGGCGCGCGCCACGGTTGCGTTCGGCCGGAACGCAACCCTTCCCCGCGCGGCTGACCCGGCGTCCGCGAATGTCCGCCGAACGAGTGACGACCGCGGGCGCGGTTGCGCCTACGATGCAGGGCGGACGAAGCATTCGAAATGGGAGGTTCGGGGCGATGGACGGCGGCAATTCGGCGCTGCACCGGGCGGCCGCCCGCGGCGACGGTGCCGCGCTCGGCACGCTGCTCGACCAGGTGAAACCCTTTGTGACCAGGTACTGCCGGGCCCGGCTCGGCACCGGCCCCGCGGATGCCGTCGCCACCGGAATCTGCGCCGAGCTGCTCACCGGGCTGCCCCGGTTCGCCGAGTCCGGCGGCTCCTTCCTCGCCTTCGCCTACCGGATGACCTCGCGCACCGTCGCCGACGTACTGCGCCGCCGCGGTACTCGCGGCCCGGAACCCCTAGGGGAACTCCCGGAGTCGCAGCGCGAGGTGCTCGTGCTGCGGCTGGTGCTCGGGCTCTCCGCCGACGAGACCGCCAGCGCGCTGCACACCACCATCGGCGCGGTCCGGGTCACCCAGCACCGGGCGCTGGCCACGCTCCGGACCACGCTCGCGGCCTGAGCCGCTCCGGCTCCGTCGTTTCCGCTCCTCGCGCTCGCCGGGCACGAAACTATCGTCGCAGCGCGCGGGGACGGCGGCCGAGGGTTGGGCTCAGCGGGAACCGAACTCGGGCGGCTCGAAGGCGCGCACCGGGGGCGGGGCGCCGTCGAACTTCTCGACCTGGACCAGGCAGCTGTTCGGTGACGGCCCCTGGGCCAGCGGGCTGGTGCCGATGTCGGGGGTGACGACGTTCGGGTTGCCGTGCCGCTCCAGGCCCAGCTCGTCGTCCGGGTCGTACCAGGCGCCGGTGGCGATCTGGGCGACGCCGGGGAGCAGGGCGTCGGAGGTGGCGACGCCGGCCAGGAAGGCGCCGCGGTCGTTGAAGACGCGGGCGAGGTCGCCGTCGCGGAGACCGCGGGCGGCGGCGTCGGCGGGGTGCAGCCGCAGCGGCTCGCGCTCGGCGATCTTGGCGTCGCGGCTGGTGGCGCCGTTGTCGAGCTGGCTGTGCAGGCGGGTGGCCGGCTGGTTCGAGAGCAGGTGCAGCGGAAAGCGTTCGGCGCGCGGGTCGCCGAGCCATTCGCGGTCCGGGTACCAGGCGGGGTGGCCGAGGAGGTCGCCCGCCTCGGCGATGGCGTGCGAGTAGATCTCGATCCGGCCGGAGGGGGTGCGCAGCGGGTGCCGCACCGGGTCCGCGCGGAAGCGTTCGAGGTCGTGCTCGCGCTCGGGGAGCAGGGGGCGCAGGTCGAGCGGCGGGCCGACGCGGAATTCGCGGTAGGCGGGGAGTTCGACGCCCGCCGCCGCGGCGTCGGATCGGGTCGTCTCCCAGACGTGTTCGACCCACTCGGCGGTCGAGCGCCCCTCGGTGAAGGCGGCGCCGAAGCCGAGCCGCCCGGCCAGCGCGGCGAGGACGGCGTGGTCGTCGCGGGCCGCGCCGTACGGCTCGAAGACCCGGTGCATGGGGGTGAGCCAGTGGTCGCTGCTGCTGCCCGCGAAGTCCTCGCGCTCCAGGGCGGTGGTGACCGGGAAGACGATGTCGGCGTGCCTGGCGGTGGCGGTCCAGCTGTGCTCGTTGACGATCACCGTTCCGGGGCGGGTCCAGGCGCGGCGCAGCCGGTTCAGGTCCTGGTGGTGGTGGAAGGGGTTGCCGCCCGCCCAGTAGACGAGGTCGATCTCCGGGTAGACGCGGTCGGCGCCGTTGTAGCGGTAAGGCTCGCCCGGGCGCTCGAGCAGCTCGGCGATCCGGGAGACCGGGACGGTGTCCGCGACCGGGTTCGGGCCCTGCGGGATGGTGCCGATCCGGAACGGCGGCACCCGGCGCTGCAGCGTGGTCCCCTTGCCGACGCCGGACCCCATCTGCACGCCGCCGCCGGGCAGCCCGATGTACCCGAGCGCGGCGGCGAGCGCCCACGCGGCCCAGTACGGCTGCTCGCCGTACCTGGCGCGCTGCACCGCGTAGGAGAGCCCGATGAGGCTGCGGCCGGCGGCGAGTTTCCTTGCCAGCACGCGGATCTCGGCCGCCGGGACGCCGGAGAGCTCGGCCGCCCACTCCGGCGTCTTCGGCACGCCGTCGCCGCCGCGGACATAGCGCGCGAACTCGTCGAAGCCGACGGTGTAGCGGGCCAGGAAATCGTCGTCCTGCAGGTTCTCGGCGAGCACCGTGTGCACCAGCGCGAGCAGCACCGGGACGTCGGCGTTCGGGCGGCAGGGCAGCCAGCGGGCGCCGACCGCGGCGTCCACGTCGTCCCGGAGCGGGCCGACGTGCACGATCTCCACCCCGGCCGCGCTCAGTTCGGCGAGGTGCCCGCGGTCGTCGTGCGCGCCGATCCCGCCCGGGTTCACCTGGGTGTTGCGGCTCGGCGCGCCGCCGAAGAGGACCAGGCAGCGGCAGTGCTCGGCCACCTCGGCGGTGGTCGGCGCCTGCTTGCCCGCGTAGTAGGCGTTCAGCCCGATGATGTGCGGCACGATCACCTCGGCCGCGGCGAAGGAGTAGGTGTCGACCGAGTCGGTGTAGCCGCCCGCCAGCCGCAGGAAGCGGTGCAGCTGGCCCTGCGCGTGGTGGAAGCGGCCCGCGCTGGCCCAGCCGTAGGAGCCGCCGTAGATCGCGCGGTTGCCGTGCGCGGCGATGGTGTCGCGCAGGGCTCCGGCGGCGAGGTCGATGGCCTCGTCCCACTCGACCTCGACGAAGGGCTCCCGGCCGCGGCCCGAGCGGTCCCGGTCGCGCAGGTAGCCGCGGCGCACCGCGGGGCGGGCGATCCGCACGCCCGGATCCCGCGCGGCGGCCAGCGACCGGCCGATCGGCGACGGTTCGGGGTCACCGGCGGCAGGCCGCACCGCGATGGTGCCGTCCGGCGCGGCGCCGACCAGGTAGTTGCCCCAGTGCGTCGCGGTGAGCCGCGGCTCCGGCATGTGCTCCCCCTCGGGTTACGGCGAAACCCCGAGGTTACCGGCGCTCAGGGCAGCACCAGGCAGGCGATCCCCAGGTCGATGCCGGTGCCGACCTCGACCCGCACCGATTTCTCGCCGCCGATCTGCACGGCGTGCAGGGTGTGCGCGCCGCGCTCCTGCGGGGTCCAGATGGCGGTGGCGATCCCGCTCGGCCCGACCGGGATGGCCCACGGCGGGTCGAACGAGCCGCGCTGGCTGTCGTAGAAGCTCACGTACTCGCCGGGCGCCGCGTTCGCGGTGACGGTGTAGGCGCAGCCCGTGCCGTACGGGGACGAGCTGCCGCTGGAGATTCCCGGTTCCACGGTGATGCCGGTGATCTCCGCGCCCGCGGGTGCGGCCGCGATCGCCAGTACCGCAGCCACCGCTACCCCGGTCGTGCACAGTGCCTTCATTGCTGCCCCTTCCGTCGCGCTCTCCCCCAGGGTGCCCGCGCGCACCCCCACCCGAAACGCCGCTACCCCAGCCGAACCGGAACGTGCGTCCAGCCGGCGACGCTGGTCTCCCGCGACCGGCGCAGACCACTCGGGTCGACGGTGAATTCCGGCATGGCGTCGAGCATGGCGTCCAGCCCGATCCGCCCCTCCAGCCGGGCCAGCGCGGCGCCGAGGCAGCGGTGGATGCCGTAGCCGAAGCCGAGGTTGTTGCCGCTGAACGCGCGGGTGATGTCGAAGCGCTCGGCCTCCGGGATCGAGCGCGGGTCCCGCGTCGCCGCGGCCAGCAGCATCAATACGGGGCTGTGCGCCGGGATCGTGCGGCCGTGCAGCTCGACGTCGCGCAGCGTGTAGCGCACGTCGTACTGCACCGGCCCCTCGTACCGCAGCACCTCCTCGAACGCGCCGGCCAGCAGCGAGCGGTCCGCGCGCAGCGCCCGCCACTGCTCGGGGTGCGCGCCGAAGAGCACCGCCGCGCTGCCGAGCAGCTTGGCGACGGTCTCCGCGCCCGCCCCGGCGAGCAGCGAGATGAAGCCGAGGATCTCGCGGTCGGTGAGCCGGGTGGCGGCGCCGTCCTCGCGATCCACCTCGACCTCGATCAGCCGGCTGATCATGTCGTCGAGCGGCCGGGCCCTGCGCTCGGCGATCAGCGCGGCGTAGTACCCGGTGCTGGCCTGCGCCGCCGCCCGCCCCGCTTCGCTCATCCCCAGCTGCCCCGGCGCGCGCTCCAGCGGGATCGCCAGCCACTGCCGCAGCTGCTGGCGGTCCTCCGGCGGCACCCCGAGCATGGTGGTGATCACCTCGATCGGGAAGAGGTTGGAGTAGTCGGCGACCACGTCGAAGGAATCCCCGCGCAACCGCTCGGCGAAGGCGCGCACGGTCTCCCGGATCATGGGCTCGAGTCCGGTGATGGCGCGCGGCGTGAAGACCGCGCTGACCAGCTTGCGCATCCGGGTGTGCTCCGGCGGGTCCATCATGATGATCATGGGAATCCGCTGCTCCGGCGGCTCCGGGGCGAGCACCTGCTCCAGGGTGACCCCGCGGCCGGAGGAGAAGGTGCCGAAGTCCTTCATCCCCGGGACCACGTCGGCGTAGCGGGAGAGCGCCCAGAAGCCGTAGCGGGCACTGTGATAGACCGGCGCGTCGTCGCGCAGCCGGCGATAGACGGCCTGCGGGTCGTCGTGGAATTCGGCGGAGAAGGGATCGAAATCGATGGCGTCGTCGGCAACGAGCGAGTGATTCATGGCATACCTCTTGTCTATCCGGCCGTCGCCAGGATTACACTTCTTACAGAATCCGTAAAGGTTGTAAAGTGCCCTCGATTTCCTCCGCCGACCACGGCACCCGTACCCGCATCCTCCGGGCAACCTTCGAGGTGCTCGCCCGCAAGGGCCACGGCAAGCTGAGCCTCTCCGAGGTCGCCGTGCAGGCCAAGGTCTCGCGCCCGACGCTGTACCGCTTCTTCGCCTCCAAGGCCGAGCTGCTCGCCGCCTTCGGCGCCTACGAGACGGCAAACATCGAGGCCGGGCTGCGCGCCGTCACCGACGGGCTGGAAGGGCATGCCCGGCTGGACGCGGTGCTGCGCTACATGGTCGAGCACCAGGGGTCGTACTCGCTGAGCCGCGTGGTCGACATCGAGCCGGACTACGTGCTCGTCCAGCTGGAACGGGTCATCCCGATCATGCGGCGGCTGCTCGAACCGGCTGTGACGCAGGGCGATCCGCGCGTCGTCGCGGGCACGCTGGTCCGGGTGGCGGTCGCGCACTACCTGGTCGGCGGGGACGACCGGGCGGAGTTCCTGGCGCAGCTGCGGCAGGCGGCGGGGATCACCGCGCCCTGAACCCGCCTATCGGCCGATCGAAAGCGGGAATGCAGCGGCTCCGCGGTGCCCGCGGTTCACCCGCCGCTGGTCGAATGGGGTGGCATCGTCCGCGACGAAGGAAGAGGCCATGACCAGCACCGATACCCACGCCGGTGAGACCGTCGGCAAGCGCGTGCACGAGTTGACCACGATCTTCGAGCGGGGGCTGACCGAGAATCTCGGCGTCGGCGCGTCGCTCGGCATCCGGCTGGAGACGGCGGGCGAGGGGTACACCCGCTACTACCTGGACCCGAACCCGGCCACCATCAACGCCATGTTCACGGTGCACGGCGGCGTGCTCGCCACGCTCATGGACACCGCCATGGGCAGCGCGGTCTTCACCAAACTCGGCGACGGCGTCGCCTACACCACGCTGGAACTCAAGCTGAACTTCATCCGCTCGGTGACGCTGGACGGGTCCCGGCTCACCTGCGAGGCGAACGCCGTGCACCTCGGGCGCCGCACCGCGACCGCGGAGGGCAGGATCACCGATGCCGCGGGCAAGCTGATCGCGCACGGCAGCACCACCATCCTGGTCCTGCAGCCGGAGGGGTAGCCCCCACGCCGACGGCCCCTGCCCGGCGAGGGCAGGGGCCGTCGGCTTGTGAGATCAGGCCACCGTGCGGCATTCGGCGATGAAGCGCGCCAGTTCGTCCACCCGATCGGTCCTGGCGTCCACCGTGCGGTCGATCACCTTGATCAGGTGCTCGTACGCCTCGGTGTGGTCGTAGGAGGCCACGTCGGCGATCTGCAGCGCCCAGCGCCAGTACCCGCGCATCGTATCCGCCAGCGGCATGCGGAAATCGGCGATGACAGCGCGCAGCGGGTCGACCACGTCGTCGCCGTGCACGCGCAGGTAGCGGCTCACCACATCCGCCATGAAGCTGAAGTGCCGCGCCTCGTCGCGAGCCAGCCTGCCGAGCACGGCGGCCAGCACCGGCTCGTCGACCACGTCGCGCAGGTGCTGGTAGTACATCTGCGTCGCCTTCTCCTGCACCAGGGCGTAGGCGAAGAACTGCACCGGGTGGTCGAAGGGCAGGTCGAAGGGTTTCCGTCCCTCGATCGCGAGTTCGTCGCGCAGGGCGCCGCGCTCGGCGATCCCCGCGGCGTCCTGGTAGCGGGCGAGTGCCCTGGCGTGCGTGTCCTCCTCCAGCGCCCAGCGCACGGTGAAGTGGTAGAGCTCGCGGTTGTGCGTGAAGGTGGCGAGGTCGACGGTGTCGTCCACCGGGAAGTGCCGGTGGTAGACGTCGAAGTAGCCGGGCAGGTGGTCCTCGATCAGGGTGACGAAGCGGACCGCGGAGCGCTGCCCGTCGGTGAGCCGGTCCGCGTCGGCGCGGGCCCAGTCGAAGGCGGTCTCCACGTCCCAGGCGCGGGCGGCGGGCGAGGCGGCGAGGAAGCCGTCCACCGCCGCCGCCACCTCGGTGACCGGGATGAGCGCCGTCATCGAGCGTTCCGGCAGGTCAGGGCATAGTGCTTGGTGGTGTAGCCCCACCCGGCGTTGGCGATCTCCAGGTAGTGCCGCAGCTGGGCGGCGAGGCCGGGGCGGTGCGCGTCGATGCGCTCGGCGGCCGCGTCCACGTTGCCGATCCAGTCCTCGATGGTGCGGTGGTAGTGCGCGGTGAGGTCGTCGACGGCGGTGATCGAGAAGCCGGCGTTCTCGGCGGCGGCGAGCAGCTCGGAGAGCGGGCGCAGGTCGCCCCAGCCGAAGATGTCGGCGCGCACGAACTCGGTGCCCGCCTTGGTGTCGAAGGCAGTGCGGGCGGCGGCGTTACGGAAACAGCTCTCCGAGACGTAGAGCGAACCACCGCGGCGCAGTACCGTTTTCGCGCGGCGGAAGACGGCGTCCAGGTCGGGCATGTGCACGATCGAGCCGAGCAGCGTCACCGCGTCGAAGCTCTTCGCGGGCAGGTCGAGCTGCTCGAAGTGCCCGACCCGGGTGTGCACCCGGTCGGCGACGCCGCGCGCGGCGGCCTGCTCGGCGATGTACCCGTGCTGGCGCGGCGCCGGGCTGATCCCCGTTGTGGTACAGCCGAACTCCTGCGCCATGAACAGGATCAGTGACCCCCACCCGCACCCCACGTCGAGCAGCCGCTCCCCGCCGGTGAGCCCGAGCCGGTCCGCGACGAACCGCAGCTTGGTGCGCTGCGCCTGCTCCAGGGTGTCGGACTCCGACTCGTACAGCGCCGAGCTGTACTTGCGCAGCGGATCCAGGAACTGCCCGAAGATATCCGGATCGAGATCGTAGTGCTGATTGGTGTCGGCGGTGACCGTCATGCTCTGTCCATTCGGCAAGAGCGAGGGCCCTCCGTGGCTACGCTCCGCTACCGCCTCCGGGCCTGACTCGCTCATGCCGCTTCCTCCCGCAGGGCGCGGTCCACCACTACGACGACGTCGTTCAGGCTGGAGAGGCCGAAGACCTCCTCGTCCTCCATCTCGATGTCGAAGGCGCGCTCGATCTTGGCGACCATGCGCAGCACCCGCACCGAGTCCACACCCTCCATGCCGCGCAGGTCGGCGTCGGGGCGCAGGTCGGCGCCGGGGATCCCGGTCTCGGCGGTGGCGATCTCGGTGACGGTACGCAGGATGTCGGCGGTGCTGGTCATGGCTGGACTCCGTTCGCGAGGGCGGTGGCGAGCAGGGCGACCTCGTCGTCGCCGAGGGTGAGCTGGTGCCGCACGGCGGCCAGCTCGAAGGGCTGGTAGGCGGCGGTCGAGGTGGCGCAGACCGCGCCGTCGGCGTCCCGCACCTCGGCCGATGCCCGGATCGGGCCGGACGCGGTCTCGGCGAGCGAGGCGACGCAGTGGTAGTCGCGGTCGATCAGCAGCGGGGTGAGGAAGCGGGTGCGCTGGCTGACGGTGAAGGCAGGCTGCCGCCTGGCGAGCACGATGAGGTTGCCCATCAGCTCGTCCGCGATCACCCCGATCATGCCGCCGTGCACCACGCCGGGGTACGACTCGAAGGCGCGGCCGAGCCGGAAGTCGGTGCGCAGCCCCTCCGGGTCCGGGGTGAAGCGCAGCCGCAGCCCGCCCGGGTTGTGCGGGGAGCAGCCGAAGCAGTGGTAGTCCGGGATCACCGACCACGGGACCCGCACGCTGCCTGCCACGATCAGGCGATCACGTCGGCGAGCGCGCGGCGCACCCGCGCGTTGCTGGAGAGATCCAGCCCGGTCATGTTCCCGAAGGTGCGGCGGATCTTGTCGTGCAGCACGTCCAGCTCGCCCTCGGCGGCCACCTGCTCCAGGAACAGGTCGAAGCCGGTGTCGATGGTCTCGTGCTCGCCGAGCTCGCTGATGCCCGCCTTGAAGGTGCTGACCGGGTGCTTGATCTTCGCCTCCGAGCTGTAGACGTAGAGCGTCTCCAGCACCGAAGGCAGCTCCGCGGGCTTCTTCCGCAGCCGCTCGGTGGTGTAGTGGATGAACTCGCGGGCGTGCCCGGCCTCGTCCCGGCTCGCGCTGAGCAGCAGCCCCTTCAGCACCGGCTCCCGCACCCACGCCGCGACCGCGCGGTAGATGTGGTTCACCGTGAGCTCGGAGATGATGTTGGTGGCGAGCGTCGCCGACGGCGTGGTGCCCGGCGCGTAGGGCTCGCGCATGGAGTCGACCGCCTCGGCGTCGACCGCCTCGCCCACCGCGTCCAGCCAGGCCCGGAAGGCGTAGTGGTGCTGCACCTCCTGGAAGCCCCAGACCACGGCGAAGGTCGAGAAGTCGTAGTCGTCGACGAACTCGTTCATGAAGCCGTGCACGGCCGCGATGACATTGGACTCGCCCATGGTCGCGCTCTTGGCCAGGGTCACGTACTCGGGCTCGACCAGGTCCAGGTCGACGGCGCCGAGGTCGAGGTCGGCGAGGCGCCAGTGCAGGCGCTCGTAGTGGCGGAAGACGTCGTAGCTGTGCACGGGTGCTCCGATTCCCTTGGGTGGTTACTGTCCGACGAGCCGGCGGGCGGCCTGGCGCTGCAACTTGCCGCTGCTGGTCCGCGGGATGCTGCGCGGCGCGACCAGGTGCACCTCGACCGCGGTGAGCCCGAGCTCCTCGCCGGTGGCCGCCCGGATCCGCTCGGCGAGCCGGTCGGCGGCGCTGCCGGTCAGCTCGGTCTCCGCGATCAGCGTGATGACGTCGGCGTCCGGCTCGGCGGCGGCCGTGCAGCGGCCCCGGTACAGCCCGGGCAGGCCGCGCACCGTGGCCTCGACGTCCTGCGCGTAGTAGTTGACGCCGCGCACGGTGATCATGTCCTTGCAGCGGCCGGTGACGAAGAGCTCGCCGGCGCGCAGGTAGCCGAGATCGCCGGTGCGCAGCCAGCCGTCGGCGAAGAGCCCGGCCACGCTCGCCGGGTCGGCGGTCAGGTAGCCGTCGGTGACCGAGCCGCCCCGGATCAGGATCTCGCCGACCCCGCCGTCCGGCAGGTCGGCGCCTTCCAGGTCGACCACGCGCAGCCGCATGCCGTCCACCGGGGCGCCGACCCCGGCCACCGCCCGCGCGCTCGGCAGCTCCGGCGCCACCGGGAGCGCCACCGCGTCGTCGGCGAGCCAGGTGCGGTCCACCCACTCGAAGCGCGGGGCGCGGCCGAGCGGCGGGAAGGCGACGGCCAGCGTCGCCTCGGCCATGCCGTACACGCCGAACATCGCGGCGTCGCCGAAACCGGCGGGCGCGAAACGCTTGCGAAAGGCGTCCACCACCTCGTAGGAGATCGGCTCGGAGCCGTTGAAGGCGATCCGCCAGCGGCTCAGGTCGTACCCGGTCACCTCCGCGGGCGGGACCGCGGCGAGCAGCGCCTCGTAGCCGAAGTTCGGCATGGCGGTGATGGTGCTGCCGGACTCGGCGAACTGGGCCAGCCAGCGCGCCGGGTCCTTCACGAAGGCGAGCGGCGACCACACGTGCGCCTGGATGCCGCGCAGGATCGCCGACAGGGTGCCGAACAGCCCCATGTCGTGGAAGAGCGGCAGCCAGAATCCGCCGCGGTCGGCCAGATCCAGCGCGATTCCGGTACGAATGGCGGCCAGCCCGCTCAGCACGTTCCGGTGCGTGAGCCGGACGCCCTTCGGGGTCGCGGTGCTGCCCGAGGTGAATTGCACGACGGCGAGGTCGTCGGCGCCGATCGCGGGCAGCAGCGTTTCCGCGCTGTGGTCGTCGGCCGTCATTTCGCCGATATCGAGAAAACTCACGGTGGAATCACCGGCGAGCGCGGGCACCATCGCGGCGAAGCGGTGCGAGACCAGGACGGTGCGCATTCCGGCGGCAGCGGTGATCGCGGAGATCCGCTGGGGGAAGGCGGCGGTCTGTTTCGCCCCGGCGGGCAGCGGCAGCGGGGTCGCGGCGCCGCCCGCGGCCGCGGCGGCGAACAGCGCGACCAGGAATTCCGGCGCGTTCGGGCACAGGATGCCGACCGGCTCGCCGCGGGCGACGCCGTGCCTGACCAGCGCGGCGGCCAGCACACCCGAGCGGCGGTGCAGCTCGGCGTAGTCAACGGTCTCCGAGACCGACCAGAAAGTCGCAGGCACCGCGGGAAACGCGGCCGCGATTTCGGCAAGCCTGCCGGGAAGTGTTTCCGCGGAATGCATGCGGGCAACGACACCAGCGCAGTGTGACGGCACCGCGAATGCACCGTGAACTACAGTGTTCGATAAACAGGGCCGATCGCCCGATCACGCTGCGCGATAACGGAGTTCGGCTATGGAGCGATAGAAGCGGCCGATCACCACCGTACCCCGGCTCATGAGTTCGCGACGATTGCACCGAATTTGTTCTCCGCATTCGGGAGTCACCGGTGAGTTCGGAACAATCCGCGGTACAAGAATTGTCGCCGGTGCAGCTGGCCGTCATCGGCAGCATCGCCCCGCACCTGCGGCACAACCCGTACGACAGCTACGCGGTGCTCCGCGCGGCCGGGCCGTTCGTGCCCGGCCCGCACGAGACGCACCTGGTGACCACGCACCGCGAGGCGCAGACCATTCTGCAGGACCCGCGCTGGAGCCACGCCGAGGAGCCGCAGCTGCTGCACGGCGAGAGCGATGTCGAGCTGCCCGGCTCGTTCCTCTGGATGGAGCCGCCGGAGCACACCCGGCTGCGCGGGCTGGTGAGCAAGGCGTTCACGGCGCGCACCGTGCACGGGCTGCGCGAGCGGGCCGAGCGGCTGGTGCACGAGCTGTGCACCGCGGCGCTGGCCCGCGGCGAGGTCGACCTGCTGGACGCGCTCGCCTACCCGCTGCCGCTCACCCTGGTCTGCGAGCTGCTCGGGGTGCCCGCCGAGGCGCACGAGCACGTGCGCCGCATCTCCGCCGACATCGCCCGCGGCCTCGACCCCGACGTGCTGCTCTCCCCCGCCGAGCTCGCCGCCCGCAGCGCGGCGGTACACGCCTTCCTCGAGTTCTTCGGCGACCTCACCGACCGGCGCCGCCGCACCCCCGCGGACGACCTGATCACCGCGCTGGTACAGGCCGACGACGCCGGCGCCCGGCTCACCCGCGCCGAGCTGCTCGGCACCCTGCTGATCCTGGTGGTCGCCGGGCACGAGACCACGGTCAACCTGATCGGCAACGGCGTGCTCGCCCTGATCCGGAACCCGGAGCAGTTCCAGCGGCTGCGCGCCGTCCCCGAGCTCGCCGGGCCCGCGGTGGACGAGGTGCTCCGCAACGACGCCCCCGTGCACCTCACCACCCGCACCGCGCACGCCGAGATCACCGTCGGCGAGCGCACCTTCGCCCCCGGTGACGCCGTGATCGTGCTGCTCGGCTCCGCCAACCGGGACCCGGCGGCCTTCCCCGACGCCGCCGCCTTCGACATCGCCCGCTACACCCGGGGCCGAAAGGTGGAGCGGCACCTGTCCTTCGGGCTCGGGCTGCACTACTGCCTCGGCGCGCCGCTGGCCCGGCTCGAGATGGAGCTGGTGCTGCGCGCGCTCGCCGAGCGGGTCGGCGCGGTGACGCTGCTCGAGGAACCCCCGTACAAGCCCAATGTGGTCGTGCGCGGAATGTCGCGGCTGCTCGTGAAACTGGAGGGCACGTGACCGCCGCCGACGAGATCACCTTCGACGCCTTCGAGCCGAGCGAACGCGCCGACCCGTACCCGGCCTACCGCCGGGCGCGGGACGCCGCCGCGCTGCTCCCCTTCGCCTTCGGCGACGTCCCGGTCACCCTGGTCACCCGGTACGAGGAGTGCGCCGCCATCCTCACCGGGAACGACTGGGGCCACGGCTACGCCGCGGGCATCAGCCCGTTCCGGGACACCACCGCCGCCATCCCCGGCTCCTTCGTCCGGATGGACCCGCCCGAGCACAGCCGCTACCACAAGCTGGTGGCGAGGGGCTTCACCCCCCGGGTCATGGCGAGCCTCGCGCCGGTGGCGGGGCAGGTCGTCGGTGCGCTGGTCGACGCGGCGCTCGACCGCGGCGAGCTCGACATCCTGAACGACCTGGCCGTGCCGCTCGCGGTGGCCATGGTCCCGGTCCGGCTGCTCGGCGCCGACCCGGCCGACGGCGCGCTCTTCCGGGCCTGGCAGCTGGCGATCGCCCGCGGCACCGACCCGGACTCGATGCTCGGCGACGCCGATGTGGCGGCGCGCGGCGCGGCGGCGCTGGAGTGCATGGGGTACTTCGCGCGGGTCGTGGCGCAGCGGGCCGGGAACCCCGGCGACGACCTGCTCGGCACGCTGATCGCCGCGGTCGGCGACGGCGCGCTCACCGAGCCGGAGGTGATCGGCATCGCGCTGCTCACCCTGGTCGCCGGGATGGAGACCTCGATCAACCTGATCGGCAACGGCATGCTCGCGCTGCTCCGCAACCCGGACCAGCTGCGGCTGCTGCGGGCGAACCGGGAGCTGATCGGGCCCGCGCTGGAGGAGATGCTGCGCTACGACGCGCCGACGCAGTTCACCATCCGGGTCGCGCTGCGGGACACCGTGGTCGGCGGGCACGAGTTCCGGCGCGGGGACGGCGTCGTCGTGCTCACCGCGTCGGCGAGCCGGGACGACCGGGTATATCCGGCGGCGGATCGCTTCGACATCACCCGGTATGCCGGGAACCGGCCCGCGCGGCGGCATCTCGGCTTCAGCCTCGGGATCCACTACTGCGTCGGTGCGCCGCTGGCGCGGATCGAGGCGGAGGCGGCGATCGGGGCGCTGCTCGATCGGGCGCCCGCGCTCGCGCTCGCCACCGACGCGGTGCGGTATCGGCCGAGTCTGATCCATCGCGGGATCGTCTCGCTGCCGGTGACGCTGTGAGGGGGGTGGTGCTCGGGGCCGGGATCGCCGGGTTGCTCGCGGCCAGGGTGCTGGCCGATCGCTGCACCGAAGTGGTTCTCGTGGAGCGGGATTCGCTGGAGCCCGGGTGGCGGCGCGGGGTGCCGCAGGGGCGGCACCTGCACGGGCTGCTCGATCGGGGGCGGACGGTGCTGGATGAGCTGTTTCCCGGGTTCACCGGCGAGGCGGCCGCCCGTGGCGCGACCACCGCGGAGGCGTTGGTCGGCACCCGGTGGTACCTGGGCGGGGCCCGGCTGGCGGCGACGCCCACCGGGTTGACCTCGGTCATGGCGACCCGGCCGCTGCTGGAGGCGATTGTCCGGGAGCGCGTTCTGGCGCTGCCGGGGGTTCGGTTGCATACCGGTACCGTGCGCGGGCTGGTCGCTGCCGGTGGTGCGGTGCGCGGCGTCCGGGTGACCGACGACGCGCGAGCCGGCACCGCTGCCTCCGGCGCCGTGCATCCGGCCGTCGGCGTCATCGAACTCCCGGCCGACCTGGTGGTCGACGCGACCGGCCGCGGTTCGCGGGCCCCGCAGTACCTCGCCGACCTCGGTTTCCCCGCCCCGGCCGAGGAGCGGCTCGAGGTCGACCTCGGCTACGCGTCGGCACTGTTCCCGCGCGCCGATGGCCAGCTGGGCAACCAGTCCTCGGTGATCATCTCGACCGGCCCGAACGGGCGCGGCGGCGGCGCCATCCGGGTGGAGGGCGACCGCTGGCACGTCACCCTGGCCGGCATGCTCGGCGACCACCCGCCCACCGGCCCCACCGGCTTCACCGCCTTCGCCGCCACCCTCGCGGCACCCGACATCCACGCCCTGGTCGACGGCGCCGAGCCGCTCGGCGAGATCACCCCGCACCGCTTCCGCTCCCCGCTGCGCCGCCGCTACGAGCGGCTGCGCGCCGTCCCGGCCGGCTTCCTGGTGCTCGGCGACGCCCTCTGCAGCTTCAACCCCCTGTACGCCCAGGGCATGGCGGTCGCCGCTCAGCAGGCGCTGGTGCTGCGCGACTGCCTGGCTGCGGGGACCACGCACCCCGACCTCCCCGTCCGGTTCTACGCGGCGGCGAGCGCGGTGGTCGATGTCGCCTGGCGCCTCTCGGCCGGCTCCGACCTGGCCAACCCCGGGGTGCGGGGCACGCGCACGGTCCGCACCCGCCTCACCAACGCCTACGTGGCGCGCGCACACCGCGCCGCGCACGCCGACCCGCTGGTCGCCCGCGCCTTCCTGCGCGTCGGCAACCTCGTCGACCCGCCTGCGGCGCTGCTGCGGCCCACCCTCGCTCGCCGAATCCTGCTGCCGAGCAGCGTCGACGGCGCGAGCGAGCCGACCGGGTGACCGGCCGCAGCGTCGCGGCCGGGAACCAGAACCGAACGACACCGGAGGGACCAATGGACTCGACAACGGCGGTCGCGGAGCAGGATTCCGCGATCGAGAACGCCATCGCCCACCTGTTCGGCCCGGAGGGGCGCCCCGACCCGTACGCCGCCGCGCGCACCCTGCGCGACGCGGGCCCGATGCATCGGACGCCGCTCGGCCACTACGTGCTCACCCGCTACGAGGACTGCGCCGCGGTGCTCTCCACCACCGCGTGGAGCCACGCCGAAGAAGCCGGGATGATGCACCCGACGGTCAAGCCGGAGGACGCCCCCGATGAGCTGCCCACCTCGTTCCTGTGGATGGAGCCGCCGGACCACACCCGGCTGCGCAACCTGGTGACCAAGGGCTTCACCCCGCGCATGGTGACCCGGCTGCGCCCGCGCATCTCCGAGCTCACCGAGCAGCTGGTCGACGACTGCCTTGCGGCGGGCGAGTTCGACCTGATCGAGAAGATCGCCTACCCGCTGCCGCTGATCATCGCCTGCGAGCTGATCGGCGTGCCGCACGAGGCGTACGACCAGGTGCACCGCTGGTCGCAGGACTTGGCGCGCGGCTTCGACCACGACTACACGCTGCCCGCGGAGGCACTGACGGCGCGCTCGGCCGGGTCGCGCGGCTTCATGGGGTACTTCCGGGAACTGCTGAACGAGCGCCGGGCGAACCCGAAGGACGACCTGCTCAGCGCGCTCTCCCAGGTGGAGGACCGCGGCGACGTGCTCACCGAGCAGGAGCTGCTCGCCACCTGCATCACCACCTTCGTGGCCGGGCACGAGACCACCGCCAACCTGATCGGCACCGGCATGCTGCAGCTCATGCGGAACCAGGACCAGATCGCCGCCCTCCGCGCCCGCCCCGAGCTCACGCAGACCGCGCCGGACGAGCTGCTGCGCATGGAGCCGTCGGTGCAGATGACCACCCGCGCGGCCACCCGGCCGATCACCGTGGCGGGCCGGGAGTTCGAGCAGGGCGAGGGCGTCGTCATCCTGATCAACTCGGCGAACCGGGACCACGCGGCGTTCCCGGACGGCGACCGGCTCGACGTCGCGCGCTACTCGGACCCGAAGAATCCGGCGAAGAAGCATCTCGGTTTCAGCCTCGGCATCCACTACTGCCTCGGCGCCCCGCTGGCGCTGCTGGAGATGGAGGTGCTGCTCGACGTGCTGCTGCGCAAGGTGAAGGACATCGAACCGCGCGACGACGCGCCGGTGTACAAGCCGAACGTGGTGATCCGCGGGCTGGAGTCGCTGCCGGCGCGCTTCACTCCCGCCTGATCGTCGCGAACCAGGCGGCGGCACCGTTCGCGTGGAACCGGGTCATGATCCGGTCCGGTTCCACGGCGGTGATCCGCCAGCCGGCCGATTCGCCGAAGGCGGCGGCCAGCTCGGCCCGGGAGACCGGGTGCGGGCCGGGGTCGTCGCCCTCGTCGGCGAAGCACAGCAGGAACAGGGTCCGCTCGGTCACCGCGGCGAGACTCGTCGCGTAGGCGCGTTTCTCGGCGGCGTCGAAGGTGTGCAGGAGCCCGCAGTCGAGCACCTCGGGGAAGGTTCGGCCCAGTTCATCCAGGCGCAGGGCGTCGGCGGTCGCGAATTCGGCGGTCAGCCCGCGCTCGGCCGCGCGTTCCCGCGCCAGGGCGAGCGCCGTCTCCGCCACGTCGACGCCGAACACCTCGAGTCCGCGTCCGGCCAGGAAGAGCGCGTTCTCGCCGCTGCCGCAGCCCGCGTCCAGGATCGGCCCGGTGAAGGTGACCGCCCGGCGCACCACGGCGGGTTGCGGCCCGCCGAAGTCCCACGGCGCGGGGCCGTCGCGGTACGAGGCGTCCCAGGGCAGCCCGGTCGTTCGCTCGTGGCTGGTCGGGGTGCGCTCGGCCATCTCTGCTCCTCCGGTCGTCTCCATCCTGGCAGCGATAGCCTCGCGGGATGTCGTTGCGCACGAATCTCGCCTCGGTCTTTTCGCTGCTGCTCGGTATCGCGTTCGTGGTGGCGCCGGAGTGGCTCGCGGCGAGCGATGCCGCCCGGTTCGCGGACGAGGGCGCGCTCCGGCAGGCGTTGAGCGGGGCGTACGCGGAGTACCGGCTGTCCGGGCAGCGGGCATTCACCCCGGCGCTCCACGACATCGTCGGCTACTGGGCCCGCTACCACCTGGTGAAGGCGGTCATCGCGGTGGCTCTGCTGCTCGTGCTCGCCGTGCTGGTCCGGTGGGCGGGGAACACCGCGGCGAAGGTGCTGGCCTCCGTGCTCGCGCTCGGCGCTCTCGCCCTGGCGGCGGCGAATATCCAGGGCGCCGCGGCGCCGTTCGCCGCGTTGCTCCCGATGCTGCCCGGTGCCGAACTCGCGGCGGCGGAGCGGCAGTCGGGCGCCGGTGAACGCGCACCGGCGCTCGCGGTGATGATCGACGACTTCGCCCGATTCCACGCGGTCCTCGCGGTGCTCGCCGCCGTCGTCGCGCTCTGCTTTCTCGGCGCGGGGCTCGCGCTGTTCGCGAGGCGCGCCCTGCTGCTCGGCGGGATCGGCATCGTGCTCGCACTCGGCATCGGCACGGTCGCCGTCGCGAACGCGACCACCGCGCGCGATCCGGAGCCCGCGTTCGCCGCGTTCCTCGAGGGCAGCTGGTAGCGCCTCCGCGCACCCGTGGCGCTCGCTCGGCGCCACCCGGTCCGTCACGGCAGCGCGGCGAGATCCTCCGCGGTCAGCCGCCACGCCCCGGCGGCGACGTTCTGCCGCACCTGCTCCGGCGTGGTCGCGCCCGCGATCACCGAACTCACCGGCTCCTGCGCGAGCAGCCAGCCGATGGCCAGCTCGAGCAGCGTGTGCCCGCGCTCGGCGGCGAACTCGGTCCACCGCTCGACCCGGTCGAAGTTCGCGTCGGCCACGTACCGATCGGCGAACCGGGCGGCCAGCGCGAACCGCGAGCCGGGCGGGAAGTCCGCCCCGCGCCGGTACTTCCCGGTGAGCAGCCCGGACGCCAGCGGGAAGTACGGCACGACGCCGAGGCCATCGGCCCGCGCCGCTGGCACCACCTCGCGCTCGACCTCGCGGACCAGCAGACTCCACTCGACCTGGGTTCCGGTGAACCGCGCGCCACCGGATTTCTCGGCGGCCCGCGCCGCCTCGGCGATCTGCGCGCCGGAGACGTTCGACGAGGCCGCATAGCGGATCTTGCCCGCCCGCACCAGGTCGTCCAGCGCCGCCAGCCCCTCCTCGACCGGCGCCGCCGGGTCGGGGTAGTGCTGGTAGTAGAGGTCGATCCGGTCGGTGCGCAGCCTGATCAGGCTGGCCTCGCAGGCCGCGACGACGCGGTCCCGCAGTATGCCCGGCCGGTACGGCTCGTCCCGCGGTCGCGGGGTGAACTTGGTGGCCAGCACGACGGCGTCGCGGCGGGTGCCGAGCGTGGCGCCGATGATCTCCTCGGAGGCGCCCTCCCCGTACATCTCCGCCGTGTCGAAGTGCGTGATCCCGGCGTCCAGCGCGGCCTCGATCACCGCCGCGCCCGCCGCGAGATCGAGTTTCATGCCGAAGTTGTTGCAGCCGAGCCCGACCACCGAGAGGTCGGGGCCGTCGCCGCCGAGCCGACGAGTCTCCATGGGGCCGACTCTACGAGGGTGCCGGGCTCGATGCGCGAGGATGTCGCGTGCGGCGGCGGCTACGGGGATGCCCGGCTCAGTGCGCGAGGATGTCGCGCAGGGCGGCGGCGAAAGCCTCGGGCTCGCCCTGCTGCCCGTGCTCCCCGCCAAGGAACCCCACGTGCCCGCCAGGCAGCAGCACGTGCTCGAAACCGCCCGCGGCGGCGAAACTCTCGGCTCCGCGCGCGGCCATCTCCGGGCCCGACGCGGCGCCGGAGGCGAGCACGATCCTGGTCGGCGCGGCGCGCAGCGCGGCCAGGTCGTGCTCGTACCGCCCGCAGCCGCGCATGGTCACCCCGAGCAGCGGGTTCGTCCGCGACCCGTCGTCGGTGTCCGGGAGCCCGAAGGTGGCCGGGTCCGGCCCGGGGGCGTCGGCGTAGCCCGCGGGCAGCGGCCCCTGCTGGGAGACGAGCGCGATGAACTTCGCCATCGCCGCCCCCTCCCCCTTCGCCTGATAGGTGGCGTAGATGTCGGCGCAGACCGCGTTCACCTCGTCCCGGTCCGGCAGGAACTGCGCCACCGGCGGCTCGTGCGCGACCAGGGTGCGCACCGGCTCGGGCCGGTGCCTGCCGATCCAGGCCAGCGCGTTCACCGCGCCGCCGCTGGTGGCGAAGACGTCGATCGGGCCGAGCGCGGCCGCGTCGAGCACCGCCCGCAGGTCCTCGGCGTGCTGGGCCGGATCGGCTTCCGCGCCCGGCTCGGCCTGCGGGCTGCGCCCGGCGCCGCGCGGGTCGTAGGTGAGCACGGTGCGGTCGCCGAAGTGCCCGGCGAGCGTGCCGAACGCGGCCGCCTCCATGGGCGAGCCGAGGAGGAACAGGGCGGGGCCGGAGCCGGTCCCCGGGTGCACGTCGTAGGTGATGGTGGCGCCTGCGGTGGCGACGGTACGGGTCTCGGGCACGGTGACTCCTCTGTTCGGGGGCTGCGCTGTATTCGACGGCGCGGTCCGCGCGGATTCATCGGTCAGCCGAGCGCCGCCGCGGCGAGGATGCTCGGCGTGAACAACGCCCAGTCGTTGAGGATGTGCGCCCCCGAGCAGACCCACAGGTTCTTGGTGCGGATCCAGGCCAGCGTGAGCACGAGGCGGGCGCCGCCGATCACGAGGAAGCACTGCGCGACGTTCCAGTCGTAGGTGGGCAGGTGCGCGGCGCCGAACCAGACCGCCGTCACCAGCCAGGCCACCACGATCGCGGACTTCCTGGAGAGCGTGCCGCGCCGGGTCAGGAAGTAGAGCAGCGCCAGGAACGGGATGACGGTGAACAGCTCCTCGCCGATCAGCTGGATGCCGGTGCCGAGGTAGAACGCCACCACCTCCCCCGCGCCGTCGATGTCGTCGGTGGCCGCGTTGGCCGTCACATCGAACACGGACGCGACCAGAAGCCCGAGCACCGAGCTGACGATGATGTTCAGCAGCGCGAAGCCGGCCATGGTGAGCAGATCACGGCCGCGGACCGGCCGGAAGAGCGCTGACCAGTACGGCCGGGCCAGCACCGCGAGCACCGCCAGCGGAAGCACCACGAAAAGCACCCGCGGCACCAGCGCGGCGACACTGTCCGGCTGCGGCAGCAGCACCAGCGCGGCGAACCCCGCCGCCACCGAGAGCCAGGCCAGCACCCACCGCACGGCGCCGAGCCCGACCGGCTCGCCCGCGTAGTAGGGGAAGTCGACACCGTCGGGCCGCTCGATCCACGGGCCGAAGCGGTCCGCGGGCGTCGCGTGCGGTGTCTCGGCCATGGGGCTCCTCGATCGGTTCGGCTAACTTGCAGCCATTCTCACGCACAACACCCCTGTGCTGCTTCACAGCGGATGACCGGGCGGGATTGTGAATCCGGACGATCCCGAGGCGGTACCGTCCGATGGCACCGCCGTGCGGGGTTGCATGTGCGGATCACGGCCGAAGGGACAGCGACGATGCGGGGTCGAGTGGCGAGCGCGGTATGCGCGCTGCTGGTGGGGGTGTCGGCCGCGAGCGCGGCTCCCGCGGCGGCGGAGCCGGGACGCACCGAATCCGGGTACGGCTCCAGCTCCCCGGTGACCTCGGTGATCTCGACCGTCGTCACCCGCGACGTCCCGCTGCCGCCCACCGCGCTGCCGCACCCGCCCGAGTGCGATCGGCTCTCCTACCTGCGCTGGCGCTCCGCGTCCGGGCCGAGCGAGGCCGCCGCCGCGGACCGGATCCTGGTCGCGCAGCCCGGAATCTTCGAGGGCGCGGGCGCTTTCGACGGCGTCGCCCGCAATACCGTCGCGCTGGCCGCGCGCTTCGGCATCCACCTCGAGTTCTGGGCGCTCGACCGGCGCTCCAACTGCCTGGAGGACCACACCGGCACCCGCGCGGCGCTCGCCACCGGCGACCTGGACACCGCGACCGGCTACTACTTCCACGGCGCCGAGATCGACGGCCGCCGCTTCACCGGCTACGCCGACGGCGCCGCCACCGACTGGCTGCGCGACCAGGGCCTCGAGCAAACCCTGCGCGACCAGTACGACCTGCTCCGCCTGGAGCTGCCCGACCAGCAGCTGCGGCAGCGGAAACTACTGTGCGGCGGGCACTCCCTCGGCGGCTTCCTCACCGGCTACTTCGCCGGCTGGGATTTCGACGGCAACCCGGCGACCACCGACGACGCGGGCTACAACCAGTGCGGCGGCTGGTTCGCGCTGGACACCGTGATCCGGGTCGGGCTCGGCCTGCGCGGCATCGACATCCCCGCCATCCCGCCGGGGATCGCGGGCGGCGTGGAGAACCTCTCGCTGCAACTCGACACCGCGCTGCCCGTGCTCCGGCTGCCCGCCGTGATCAACCCGGAGACCACCAACCTGCTCGCGCTCGCCGGCCTCGCCGCCCGGCTCGCCCCCGACGGCCTCAACGACCTCGTCGGCCGCCTCCCCGACAACCCCAATATCGACCTCACGCTGCGCACCCTGCTCTCCCAGAACGCCGCAGCCTTCCTCACCGGCTCCCCGGACGCCCGCGACCTCACCGCCACCAACGAGGCCGTACTCGGCGCGCTGCTCGACGACAACTCGCAGCCGCTCGGCTTCCTCCAGGCCAGCACCGGCTTCGTCACCGGCGGCCCGATCGGCCCGAAGGACTTCCCGCTGCCGGACACCATCGCCCGCGGCCCGCTCGGCTTCGGCGGCTTCGGCGACGCCCCCAAGGTCTCCCCGACCCGCTACTCCCCCGACACCGTCTACCGCTGGCTGGACTGGGACGAGGTCACCCCCTCCACCTCGCCCGCCACCAACCCCGGCAGCGAGGTCACCTCGATCGCCCAGCTCGCCCGCACCCTCTGCGAGCCGCCGCTCGACTTCACCGAGTGGTACTTCCCCTCCCGCATCGCCTTCGACCTGCAGCAGACCACCGCGCCCTCGATCACCGCGCACCATCTGCACCCGCAGGGCATCGACACGCTGCCCATGCTGACCCTGCAGGGCAGCGGCGGCATCCCCCTGCCCGACTCGGGCAGCCCGCTGGACACCAGGATCGAGCTGGCCGGCTACAACCACCTCGACCTGGTCACCGCCGACCCGGATTCGCGCAGGGACGGATCACCGGAGCCGGTCTCGGCCCGGCTCGTCGAATTCGCGACCCGCTAGCGCCGGAAGCGGCGCGCGAGCGCGGCCCGCGCCCTGGCCAGCCGCGACTCGGCGGCGGGCGGCGGGGCCGCCTCGACCGTTGCTGCCTGCGCGAACCGGCTGTGCAGCTGCTCCCGGACCTGGTCCGGGGTGTAGGCGCGGCGGCGCCGCTCGCCGCGCACCACGACCGCGCCGGTGGCGACGACGCCCGCCGCACCGGCCAAACCCAACACCTTCCACCACCTCATACCGCCTAGGCTACGGGTATGGCGGGTGTGGACATCGATCTCGATCGGGCAGTCGAGATCACCAGGACAGGTGACATCTGGTTGTTCCGTGGTCATTCCACGGCCGATCGGATGATCCGGACGCTGACCAACGCCCCGGTCAACCATGTCGGCATGGCCGTGGTGATCGACGATCTACCGGCGCTGATCTGGCATGCCGAGCTGGGGCGCTCGCTCCCGGACATGTGGTCGGGCACCGCGCACCGGGGCGCGCAGCTGCACAATCTGCGCGACGCGGCGCTGGTCTGGGCGAATCGCTACGGGCAGCAGGCGTGGCTGCGGCAGCTGGAGCCGTCGGCCGACCGGGAGCTCGAGGACGGCGCGCTGCGCGCCATCGCCCGGCTGAACGGCACCCCGTTCCCGTCGACCGCGACGCTCACCGCGCGCTGGTTCCGCGGCCGGGTGAAGCTGCCGCGCAGGTCGTCCCGGCCGCCGAAGGCGAGCGAGGTGGAGAACGCCTACTGCGCGGAGATCGTGGCCGCCACCTACCAGGCCATGGGGCTGCTCAGCGAGAAGCGCAGCCCGGACTGGTACGACCCGGGCAAGTTCTGGAGCGGCGACCGGCTGAAGCTGCTCGACGGGCACACGCTCAGCGGTGAGATCGCGGTGCGGACGCCGCCGGAGTAGGCCCTCCGGAGGGGAGTCCGCGGCAGGGTCTAGAAGAAGGTGCCGCTGAACGGCGGTGCGGCGGTGCCGAAGAGCGCGTCGGCGGCGGCCGCGGCGCCGGGGCGCTGCTCCGTGGCGCGTCCGGCGAGGACCAGGTGCCACCAGGGGGTGCCGCCGAGATAGGCGGCGGCTAGGGCCGAGACGTCGGCGGTGAGTTCGGGTTCCGCGGCGGTGCGGGCGGTTTCCCCGGCGCGCACCCGGAAGGTGCCGGAGTTGCCGGGCAGGATCGGGTCGGTGATGCCGAGCAGCACCGGCTCGCCGGGCCCGTAACCGCGGCTCGCCAGAGCGGCAGCCACGTCGACCAGGCGCAGCCAGGTCTCGTCCCCGATGCCGGTGACGGTGACCGCGCGCTCGTCGGTCACCAGCTCCGCGAGTGGGAAATCAGTTGCCACCAAAGGGAATTCGACCCGGTGCGCGATATCCAGCGCGAAGAGATGGCGGAGCAGCCCGAGCAGCGCCACCGGAGAGCCAGCGACCAGGTCGCCGACGCGCACCGCGCGGCCGGTGCTGCGCGGCCAGTCGGTGGTGTCGGCCGCACGGTACCGGAGGAAGCCGTCCTCGGCGCCGGGCTCACCGTGCAGCACGACGTGGGAATCGCCGCTGTCGAAGAGTTCGCGGGTGCGCCACCAGTACGGGGAACGGTCGATCTCGCCGGGCCGCGAAAGATCGAGCCGCGCATGAATTTTCGCGAGCGTCCCGAAGGCGGTGGCGCGTTCGGCGTAGCGCACCGGCCCCGACGGCGGCAGCGTCGGCCGCAGCCGGGCCGCGGCGGTGTCGACCCGCACCGCGGCCGAGCGGCTCGCCACGCCGTAGCCGAACCGCTCGTAGATACCGCCCTGGGTAGCGCGCAGCCCGGCCACGACCTCGCCGCGGTCGGCGATATCGGCGAGCTGCCGCCGCAGCAGCGCGCTCACGATGCCGCGCCTGGCGTGCGTCGGCAGCACCCCCACCCGGGTGACCCCGGCGTGCGGCACCCGCGCGCCGCCCGGCACCACCAGCCTGCCGGTGTACGCCGTGGCCGCACCGGCCGGGATGCCGTCAA
This sequence comes from Nocardia asteroides, assembly GCF_021183625.1. Lineage (NCBI taxonomy): Bacteria > Bacillati > Actinomycetota > Actinomycetes > Mycobacteriales > Nocardiaceae > Nocardia > Nocardia asteroides. The sequence continues at coordinate 6,198,035 of NZ_CP089214.1, read as the reverse complement.
CCCTGGCCAGCAGGGTGCGGCCGGGTTCGTTCACCTCGCCCGCCGGAACGTCTCGCGGCGGGATCCCGACCATGGCGACCCGGAACACCTCCGCCGCCGCCTCGACCTCGGCCTCGCTCGACGCCACCCCGATCTCGATCGTCACCGCATCGACTCTACGACCGAGGTGGGGCGGGACCGCCCGTCGCCGGCACGGCGAGCCGGTCCCTCCGCGATACGCAGTAGCGGATCACTTTGCTACTTGGTTTCGCGGTTACGCCGATAGGATCGCATCGGATTCGCATCTGCGGATCGAAGCTGGACGGGATGAGGTCGAGACATGATGCGCGAACTGGGAGCCGTCGTCGCCGCGGCGGCCGTGATCGCCGGGTGCGGCTCCGAGGACACCGGGTCATCGGACTCGGTCTCCGGCACCGTGACCGTCTTCGCCGCCGCCTCGCTGACCGAGACCTTCACCGAGCTCGGTGCGCAGTTCGAGGCCGCGCACCCGGGCGTGCGGGTGGTCTACAACTTCGGGGCCAGCTCGGCGCTCGCCCAGCAGATCGGCCAGGGCGCCCCCGCCGACGTCTTCGCCGCCGCGGCGCCGCGGAACATGCGGCAGGTCCAGGACGGCGGCGACGTCACCGCCGCGCCGGTCACCTTCGCCCGCAATCGCCTCGAGATCGCCGTTCCGGCGGGAAATCCCGGCGGCATCACCGGCTTGGCCGACTTCGGCAGGGCCGAGCCGAAGCTCGCGCTCTGTGCCGAGCAGGTGCCGTGCGGGGCCGCCGCGGCCACCGTCTTCCGGACCGCGGGCATCACCCCGCAGCCGGATACCAGGGAGACCGACGTCAAAGCCGCGCTCACCAAGGTCACGCTGGGCGAGGTCGACGCCGCGCTCGTCTACCGCACCGATGTGCGCGCGGCGGGCAGCAAGGTGCAGGGCATCGACTTCCCGGAGGCGGCGAGCGCGGTCAACGATTACCCCATCGCGCCGCTCGCCGCGGCGCCCAACGGCACGGCCGCGACGGCGTTCGTCCAGTTCGTGACGTCCGAGCAGGCCCGGCCAGTGTTCGCCGCGGCGGGGTTCGACCAACCTGACGAGAACACCATGCTCTCGCAAAGAGAATGTCGTTAGTGCAGAATGAGAGCGGTCCCCCCGACCACGGCACCGACACGAGGAGCGAGCGCATGGCTTACGTAATCACGCAGCGTTGCTGTAACGACGCGAGTTGTGTCTCCGAGTGCCCGGTCGATTGCATTCGTCCGACTCCGGATCAGCCGGGGTTCGCGTCGGCGGAGATGCTGCATATCGATCCCGATACCTGTATCGACTGTGGGGCGTGTGTCGATGCGTGCCCGGTGGAGGCGATCTTCTCCGAGGACGATCTGACGGCGTCGTTGTCGCGGTATCGGGATATCAACGCGGCGTATTTCCAGCGGCATCCGTTGGAGTCCACGATCGAGCCGTTGGTGTCTCCGGCGCGTCCGCCGAAGTCGTTGGGGACGTTGCGGGTGGCGATCGTGGGGGCGGGTCCGGCGGCGTGTTATGCCGCGGACGCGATCCTGCGGCGGGCCGATGCGCAGGTGGAGTTGTTCGATCGGCTGCCCACCCCGTGGGGGTTGGTGCGGGCGGGGGTGGCTCCCGATCACGCGGGGACCAAGACGGTGTCGGCGATGTTCGAGTCCGCGTTCCGCCGTGACACGTTGCAGTACTACCTCAATGTCGAGGTCGGTACCCATATCAGCCATGAGGAGCTCCTCGATCACCATCACGCGGTGGTGTACGCGGTCGGGGCGGCGACCGACCGGCGTCTGGGTGTGCCGGGTGAGGATTTGGCGGGGAGTGTGTCAGCGACGGAGTTCGTGGCCTGGTACAACGGGCATCCCGATTACGCCGATCGTTCTTATGACCTGTCGGGGGAGCGGGCGGTGATCGTGGGTAACGGTAACGTCGCTCTCGATATCGCCCGGGTCCTGACCCTGGATCCGGACGAGCTGGCCAAGACCGACATCGCCGACCACGCCCTCGATGCTTTGCGGGCCAGCAGCATCAAGGAAGTGGTGATCCTGGGCCGTCGCGGGCCGTTGCAGGCGGCGTATACCTCTCCGGAGTTCCTGGCGTTGGCGCATCTGAAGAATGTCGATGTCGTGGTCGCGGCCGAGGACCTCGACCTCGATGAGGTGTCGCGCGGGCATTTGGATGATCCGGATGTGGAGCCGTCGGTGCGGTTGAAGTACACCCTGGCCGAGGAGTACGCCCACGCCTCCCGCAATCCCGCTCACAAGCGGATCGTGTTCCGGTTCCTGACCTCACCCACCGCTGTCCTGGGTGAGGACAGGGTCACCGGGGTGGAGTTCGCCCACAATGAACTGTTCGACGACAACGGCCAAGTCTCCGCTCGGGCAACCGACCGGACCGAGACCCTCGAAACCGGGCTGGTGCTGCGGAGCATCGGGTATCGGGGTCAGCCGGTTCCGGCGTTGCCCTTCGACGAGGGCAAGGGTGTGGTCCCCAACGAGCAGGGCCGGGTCGTCGAGGACGGGACACCGGTCCAGGGCGTGTACGTCAGCGGGTGGATCAAGCGGGGTGCTCGCGGGGTGATCGGGTCGAACCGGGTCGATTCCGAGGAGACCGTGGAGCAGTTGATCGCTGATTTCGTGGCCGGGAAGCTCGCGGCTCCGAAGGCGGACCGGGCGGCTCTTCGGGACCTGGTGGAGTCACGCCAGCCGGACCTGGTCGACCGAGCGGGGTGGAAAGCGATCGATACCGCGGAGAAGACCGCGGGCAAGACCACAGGCCGCCCCCGGGTCAAGCTCACGACCAAGGAAACGCTCCTGGACGCCGCCGCGGCGACCGACCTCGCCGTCCGGTAAATCGGACATACACTCCGCGCCGAACCCCTCTAAGGTGGGTCCCATGATCACCCTTCGCAAAGAGGACGGCGCAGCCGATCTGGCAGGAATCACCGATCTCCGGGTCGCGGTGTCGTGGGACCCGAGCGCGGGCGCCACCGGCGGGCTGCTCGGGATCGCGCGCCGCAAGAAGGGTGTCGATCTCGACCTCATCGCGATCCTCATGCAGGGCCCGGAGCCGGTCCGCTTCGCCGGGCTGGACTCGCTCGACCCGCTCGGCAACGGCTCGGTCGTGCACACCGGCGACGAGCAGACCGGCGCCGCCGCGGGCGACGACGAGACGGTGAACGTCGCGCTCGGGCAGGTGCCCCCGGCCATCGACGCGATCATCTTCGTTGCCGCCGCCTTCAAGAAGGGCAGCTCGTTCGAGAAGGCGAACAATGTCGCCTTCAAGATCTACGACGCCACCGGCGGGAGCAGCCAGCAGGTCGCCGAGATCTGGCCGTCGCTGCTCGGCGCCGACAATGCCAACGCCATCGCCCGCGCCTTCCGCAACGGCCCGATCTGGCAGCTCGAGGTGCTCGACCGCAAGGGAAAGATCAAGCAGGGCGATCGGCAGGCGCTGCTCCGCTTCGCGATGCAGGGCTGATTCCGCGCGCGGCAGCGCGCGGTGCTGACGCTGCTCCTCGCCCTCGCCGGATTCGCGTTCCTGGACGCGCTCGACATCCCGCTGATGCGTCAATGCGAGGTTGACATCGCGGTGCGGACGCGCTGGGATCGCAGCGTGACCGACGCGATCCTGCTCACCGGCACCGCGGCCGGGCCCGGCCTCGCCACGGGACCGGTGCGGGTGATCCACCACCTCGACGACTTCGCCCGCTTCCACCCCGGCGACGTCCTGGTCTGCCGCGCCACCTCGCCCGCCTGGACCCCGCTGCTCGCCCGCGCCGCCGCCGTGATCACCGAGACCGGTGGCATCCTGGCGCACGCCGCGATCGTGGCGCGCGAGTTCGGCATCCCGGCGATCACCGCCGCGCGGGAGGCCACCGTGCGCCTCACCGACGGGCATCGGGTAGTAGTGGACGGCGGAACCGGAACCGTCAGCAACGCTCAGGACGCCCCTTGACCCATGACACCCCACCCGACCTGCTGGTCCTGCACGCCGTGCGGACCACCGGCTACGCGAGTACGCTGCGCCTGGCCGACCTGCTCGGGCTGCCCGCGGCCGTGGTCGAGGAGCACCTGGAGGATGCCCGCGCCCGCGGCTGGGTCACCGAGGCCGCCTTCGCGGACGACCGGGGCTGGACGCTCACCGAGGCGGGCAAGGCGCACGGCGAGCAGCGGCTCGCCGCCGAGCTCGACGCCGCCGGTGCGCGCGCCGACTTCGCGCAGATCTACCGGGAGTTCCTGCCCGCCAACGCGATCGTCGGCGCCACCTGCACCGCGTGGCAGCTCACCGAGCTGGGTGTCGGCGAGGTGCCCGCCGACGCCGACGCCATCGTCGCCGCGCTGCACGAACCGGCCCGCCTGCTCGCCGACCTCGAACAGCGCCTCACCGCCCACCTGACCCGCTTCTCCGGCTACCACCGCCGGTTCAGCACCGCGCTCGCCGCCGCGGCCACCAACCCGGCCTGGATCACCGGCACCGACCGCGACTCCGCGCACCGGGTCTGGTTCGAGCTGCACGAGGATCTCATCGCCACCCTCGGCATCGAGCGCTGACCGCCGCTCAGTAGACGTAGACCACCGCTTCGCGGCCACCCTGGCACACCACGGGATAGTTTCCGGCGCAGTACATCTCGTAGTACCCGCCGGTGACCGGGCTCCACGCCCGGACGGTCACCGGCGCCGACCCGCCCGATGCGAGGAACGCGTTGTGCACGGTGAGCCCGAACGGACAGCTCGTGGTGGTGGAATCGACCGCCGCCGAATCGAACTCCCCGTACCCGGGGCGGCACACCGAGGCGCTGGCGGGAATCCGGGAGCCGACCGGCACCTGCGCGCTGACGGTCAGGAACTCCTCCGCCGTGGTCGGCTTGTTCTGCGCCGCGATCCACTTCTCGCAGCCAACCTCGATCGGGATCGTGGCGAGATCGAGCAGCAGCTCCCCGATGGCCTTCTTCGGCGCGACCTTCAGCGCCATCGCGATCACCTTGATCAGCGGCCCGGTGAGCTCGCAGGCGAAGTCGGAGGCCGCGTTGCTCGACGTGGCGGACGAGGTCGAGCCGCAGGCGGTGATCCCGCTGCCACCGAGCAACACCACGAGCAGGACGACAAGCGTCCGCAAGACCCGCTCTACCATTGCCATTCGCCTTCCGCGGAGCTGATTCCGCGGGCAACACTAGGCCCACGAACAACGCGCGAACAGTCAGCTATTCGTGCGACGGGGATTCGTCGCGCACCGGCACGCGACGGGACAATGGCGGCATGACCGAACTCCGCCCGTTCCGGATCGACGTCCCCGACTCCGTGCTCACCGACCTGCGCCGCCGGATCACCGACACCCGCTGGCCGGAACCCGAGACGGTGCCCGACTGGAGCCAGGGCGTCCCGCTCGACTACACGCGCGAACTCGCCGCCTACTGGGCCGAGGGCTACGACTGGCGGGCCACCGAGGCGGAGCTGAACCGGTTCGACCAGTTCAGCACCGAGATCGACGGCCTGCCGATCCACTTCCTGCACCGGCGCTCCCCGCACCCGGACGCCTTCCCGCTGATCATCACGCACGGTTGGCCCGGCTCGGTGCTGGAGTTCGCGAAGGTGATCGAGCCGTTCACCGACCCCACCGCGCACGGCGGCCGCGCCGAGGACGCCTTCCACGTGGTGTGTCCCTCGCTGCCCGGCTACGGCTTCTCCGGCAAGCCGGCCGAGACCGGCTGGAACGTCGCGCGGATCGCCGCCGCCTGGGAGACCCTGATGACCCGGCTCGGCTACGACCGCTACGGCGCGCAGGGCGGCGACTGGGGCGCCGCGGTGACCACCGAGATCGGCCGCGCAGGCGGACACTGCGCCGCCATCCACACCAACATGCCGATCGCGACCCCGCCGCGGCAGCTCGACCCCGACGCCGACGGCGACGCCCTCGCGGCGCTGGAGTACTACCGCCGCTGGGACTCCGGCTACGCCAAGCAGCAATCCACCCGCCCGCAGACGCTCGGCTACGGCCTGCTCGACTCCCCGGTCGCGCTGCTGGCCTGGATCGTCGAGAAGTTCTGGTCCTGGACCGACTGCGACGGCCACCCGGAGAACGCCCTGACCCGCGACGAGCTCCTCGGCAACGTCACGCTGTACTGGGTCACCGGCACCGCCGCCTCGTCGGCGCGGCTGTACTGGGAGACGCGCGGCGCCTTCCGCCCCGGCGCCCGGGTCGAGCTGCCGACCGGCGTCGCCTCCTTCCCGAAGGAGATCGGCCGCGCCCCGCGCGCCTGGTGCGAGCCGAATTACCACATCACGCACTGGACGGAGATGCCGCGCGGCGGCCACTTCGCCGCCTTCGAACAGCCGGAGCTCTTCGTCGGCGACCTGCGCGCCTTCTTCGGCACCGTGCGCTGACCGCCGGCGAGCGACCCCCTCCGAAGCTCGCCGGCGGCGTCTCAGCGCTCGATCGGCCGCCGCACCAGGGCGGTGAGCACGCGCTGAGTCTTGGTCCGCCCGCGCAGCACCGGGAACCCCGCGCGCCGCACCTCGGTTTCGAACCCGCGCTGCTCGTGCGCGGCCCGGGTGATCAGCTCGAGCGGCGTCTCGCCCTCGATCGGGGTGATCCGGAGGGCGAGTTCGAGCAGGTCGACGCCGCCCGCGGTCCAGCGCTCGACGTCGAGGTCGAGGTGGCCGAGGCGGACGCCGGTCCAGCGGGTGGCGGCGATCGGGCCGACCGGCCCGAGGTGGTCGAGCGCGACGCCGGGGCGGGTACAGGTGACCAGGAACTGGCGCTGGGCGGAGTTCAGCGCGGCGGTCACGTCGACGCCGGAGCGCGCCACCTCGGCCAGCGATCCGGGCGGGCGGACGCCGAGCACCGAGGCGGTGAGCGCGCGGCGCTGCCCGCACCAGTCGTCCTCGACCCGGTACTCGATCTCGGTGTCGGTGAACGGCTTCGCCCAGCGGCCCATGAGCTGGGAGCGGCGGCAGGGCCGCAGGGTGACCGTCAGGTCGTCGAGATCGCCGCTGCGCAGCCGGATCACGATGCCGCTGCCGAGCAGCGCGAGCGCGCCGTCCTGGCCGCCGGCGCGGGACTCGGCGAACCAGACGTCACGGCGCACCGCGGGGCTGTCCGCGCACCCGAGCGCGCCGAGCACACCGTCGACATCCGTACCGAGGTTGATCTTGATCTCGATCGGGGGGATCACCGCGCCGCCTCTCACTGCCGCACTCCGAGCGCCGCCCCGAAGACGGCGCCATCGCGGCCAAGCGTCACCCGGCGGACACGGTGCGGGCACGAGTACCGCACTACTCGACCGGGGTAATTCCCGCGACGATCGCGAAACCGGCCGTTAGGCTTTGAGGTAGTCCACTACTCATGACCGGGGATGCTCTTCCCTCGGAAACTGGGCTTCCAATCCGAGATCGGCGAGCCCTGGCTCGCGCCCGCGTGTGGAGGTTCGTTGATGGTCGAAGCACAGCCGACGAGAGCGCGATCGGTATCGCGCGCGCTCGGCCGGATCGCGGAACAGATCGACCGCAGGGTCGGCTGGTCCCGGTTACCCACGCTGCTCGGCCTCGCCGTGCTGGCCGGCTCGCGCGAGCGGCTCCGCGCCGAGAACCTGCACGGCTCCGGCCCGCACCCGGGCGAGCTACCGCCCGAGCCGGCGAACCCGCACGTCCGCACGATCGACGGCTCCTGGAACGACCTCGCCGATCCGGGCGCAGGCGCCGTCGGCTGCCGCTTCGGCCGCAACTTCCCGCCCGCGTACACGTTCCCGGAGAGCGCGGAGCGGCTGCTCGACCCCAACCCGCGCACCGTCAGCCGCACCCTGCTGACCAGGGACACCTTCACCCCGGCGACCTCGCTGAACCTGCTCGCCGCCGCCTGGATCCAGTTCGAGGTGCACGACTGGCTCAGCCACGCCGCCGACGACGACCGCCCGCTCGAGGTACCGCTGGAGCAGGGCGATCCGTGGCCGGAGCACCCCATGACGGTCCCGCGCACCACCGCGCTCCCCGGCGAGCCGCCCAGCTACGCCACCGAGCAGTCGCACTGGTGGGACGCCTCGCAGATCTACGGCAGCACACCGGAGTTCGCCGACTCCATCCGCAGCAAGGACCGCGGCATGATCGCCGTGGACGAGTACGGGCTGCCCCCGGTCGACATCGAGCAGCTGGCGCTGCGCGACGACACCGCGGCCAACTTCTGGGTCGGGCTCGCGCTGCTGCACTCGCTCTTCACCCGCGAGCACAACGCCATCTGCCTGCGGCTCGCCCGGCGCTACCCGGAGTTCACCGACCAGCAGCTCTACGACACCGCGCGGCTGGTGAACGCCGCGCTGATCGCCAAGATCCACACCGTCGACTGGACGACGGCGCTGATCGCGCACCCGACCACCGTCGCGGCCATGCGCGCCAACTGGTTCGGCGTCCTCGGCGAGGACGTGCGCAACCGCTTCGGCCGGCTCGCCGCCGGCGAGATCCTCAGCGGCATCCCCGGCGCGCCGATCGACGACAGCGGGGTGCCGTACTCGCTCACCGAGGAGTTCGTCGCGGTCTACCGGATGCACCCGCTCATCCCGGACACCCTCACCCTCCGCGAGCTCGCCGACGACACGAAGGCGAAGGAGCGGGAGCTGGACTTCCCCGACCTCGGCGTCGCGCATGTGCGGCAGCGCCTGGCGGAGACCCCGATGGCGGACCTGCTCTACTCCTTCGGCCGCGCCAACCCCGGCGCGCTCACCCTGCACAACTACCCGAAGCACCTGCAGGACCTGCGCCGCCCCGGCTACCCCCCGCTCGACCTGGCGACCGTCGACATCCTGCGCGTGCGGGAGCGCGGCGTCCCGCGCTACAACGAGTTCCGCAGGCAGCTGCGGCTCGCCCCGGCCGGCTCCTTCGAGGAGCTCACCGACGACCCGGCCTGGGCGCGCGAGCTGCGCGAGGTCTACGGCGACGTGGAGAACGTCGACCTCATGATCGGGCTGTACGCGGAGCCGAAGCCTGAGGGGTTCGGCTTCAGCGACACCGCCTTCCGGATCTTCGTGCTCATGGCGTCCAGGCGGCTCGCCGCCGACCGCTTCTTCACCACCGACTTCCGCCCCGAGGTCTACACCGAGGCGGGCATGGCCTGGGTGCGCGACAACGACATGCGCAGCGTGCTGCTGCGCCACTTCCCCACGCTGGCACCGGCGCTGGACGGCGTCGGCAACCCGTTCGCGCCGTGGCGCAGCACCGCCGAGGAGAGGAACACCGACCGATGACCGACCTGGCCGAGCGCACCTACGTCCGCTACACCCCGGATCTGGAGGCTCCCCGCGCGGACGAGGAGCAGATCATCGACCGGATCATCACGGCGCTGCGCGGCAACAACGAGCGCGCGTACCGCACCTACAAGCGCGGGCTGCGCGACGCGCACGCCAAGAGCCACGGCATCCTGCGCGGCGAGCTGACCGTGCCCGCGGGCTTGGCGCCGGAGCTGGCCCAGGGCATGTTCGCCGAACCGGGCACCTACCCGGTGATCGCCCGGCTCTCCAGCACCTCGGGGGTGATCCGCAGCGACCAGCTGCGCGGCGTGCGCGGCCTCGGCATCAAGGTGCTCGGCGTGCACGGCCCGCGCGCGCTGCCCGACGACACCGCCACCACGCAGGACTTCATCATGGTGACGCACCGGGAGTTCCTCTTCGCCGACGCGCACGCCTACCTGACGGTCGGCATGCCGACCGCGGTGGCGCTGGCCAGGATCCCGGACCCGCTGCTGCGCCGCGGCAGCACCCTGCTCGCCGCGCTGAATCAGCGGGTGCTCGGCCGGTTCGGGAAGAGCCTGCCGGAGAACCTGGCCGTGTTCGTCGCGCCCAACACGCACCTGCTCGGCGAGCCCTTCTACTCCTCGGCCCCGCTGCGCTGGGGCGACTACGTGGCGAAGCTGGAGTACGTCCCGGTCTCGCCGGAGGCCGCCGCGCTGCGCGGCACGACGATCGACCCGGGGGCGGGGGTGAACGCGCACCAGGACTCGGTCGTCGATTTCTTCGCCCAGCACGGCGCCACCTACGAACTCCGCGCCCAGCTCTGCACCGACGTGGGCACGATGCCGATCGAAGACGCCACCGTCCCGTGGCCCGAGCAGGAGTCCCCGCACCGGACCGTCGCCACCGTCCACTTCGAGCCGCAGGACCCGTACACCCCGGGGCGGCGCGCCTACGGCGACGACGTGCTCTCCTTCAACTCCTGGCGCGGGCTCGACGCGCACCGCCCGCTCGGCTCGATCAACCGGCTCAAGCAGCGGGTCTACGAGGCGTCGAGCAACTTCCGGCACCAGGTCAACAACGCGCCGCGGGTCGAGCCGGGCGATGTCGCCGAGCTGCCGGACTGACCGGTAGCCCGCGAATAGCCCCGGAGGTGAAGCGTGCACACCGGGGTTTCACGGCAACGAACGCATCGCGGTGCAGCAGAACAGGATCTACACTCGAGCACCATGGTGGAGCGCTGGCAACTGCTCGATCGCCCCGATGAATCCCTGACCGTGCGCGAGGCGCTGACGAGCGACGATGCCGGTGGCATCGTCCTCGTCGGCGATGCCGGGGTCGGCAAGACGACCCTGGCCCGGATGGTCACCGCGGAGCTGGCGGCGCCGGTTCGCTGGGCGGTGTGTACCGAGTCGTCGCAGGCGATTCCGCTCGGGGCCTTCGCGCCGTGGATCGACGGCTCCGCCTCCCGTGACCCGCTCGCGCTGCTGACCGAGGCCCGCAAGAACCTGATCGCCGGGGAGGCCCCGGTGATCGGGGTGGACGACGCGCACCTGCTCGACCAGCTCTCCGCCACGCTGCTGCACCAGATCGCGGCCGAGCGCAGCGCCCGCATCATCGCCACCGTGCGCAGTGGCGAATCGGTGCCCGGCGCGGTGCTCTCGCTGTGGAAGGACGACTACCTGGACCGGCTGGAGCTGGCGCCGATGCGCAAGGGCCAGTGCGTGCGGCTGGTGGAGTCGGTGCTGGCGGGGACGCTGGAGGGGCTCAGCGCCGACGTCATCTGGGAATCCTCCGGCGGCAACCCGCTGTTCCTGCGCAATATGGTCGAGGGCGCGATGGAGGCGGGCAACCTCACCGAGGTCGAGGGGGTGTGGCAGCTGCGCGGCCCGACCGCGGTGCCATCCGGGCTGGTCGAGCTGCTGCACGAGCGGCTCCAGCGAACCGGCGACGCCGTGCTGGAGGCGCTGCGCACGCTCGCGCTCTACGAACCGCTCGACCTCGACATCCTCACCGCGCTCGCCGACCCGGCCGCGGTGGACGCCGCCGAGCTGGCCGGGCTCATCCGGATCAGCACCGACACCCCGCCCACCGCGCGGTTCAGCCACCCGCTGCTCGGCGAGGTGGTCCGCAGGCAGCTCGGCACCGCCGCCGCGCGGGCCGGGTGCGGCCGGATCGTCGACGCCCTGCGCGACCGCCCGCTCGACACCGCCGCCAGCCGCATCCGGCTCGCCAGACTCTGCGTGGACAGCGACCGCCCCATCGACCCCGACGTCCTGATCACCGCGGCCAAAGACGCTGTGGCGCTCGCGAATCTGCCGCTCGGCGAGCGGCTGGCCCGCGCCGCGCACGAGCGCGGCGGCGGGCTGCGCGCGGCCGAGCTGCTGTCGCGCGCCCTGCTCTGGCAGGGCCGCCCGCAGGCCGCCGACGAGATCCTGGCCGGCTACGACCCCGAGCAGCTCGACCAGCTGCAGATCGTGCAGTGGGGGGTGCCGCGGGCCAGCCTGCGCTTCTGGTCGCTCGGCGACGTGGCGAGTGCCCGCCGGTTGATCGAACTCATGGGAACCGGGGCCGAGCACCCCGCGCTGCGGCTCATCGTGGATGCCGCCGGCGCCGCGATGGCGGTGCACGAGAACCGGATCGCCGAGGGCATCGCCGCCGCCGAGGCGGTGCTCGAGGCCCCCGACGCCCCGCGCCAGGCGGTCGATTTCGCCGCCTTCGCCGCCGGGCTCGCCATGCCGGTCGCCGGGCGCGGCCTCGACTTCGGCCCGATCGCGGCGCGCAGCAGGGCCCAGCAGAAGGCCACCGACGGCATGATCCGGGTCATGGTCCGCTACTGCGACGTCCTCGCCCTGACCACCGTCGGCGAGCTGGACCGCGCCGAGCAGCGGGCGGCGGAGTACAGCGAGTTCTTCTCCGCCGGGCAGTTCCTCGGCTGGGCCATCGCCAAGATCGCGGTCGGCGTCGTCGCCACCGCGCGCGGCCGTTTCCGCGAGGCCATCACCGCCTTCGAGCAGGCGCTGGCCGCGCTCAACGCCGAGACCTCGCTACCCTGGCAGCTCCCCGCCCGGCTGCTGCTGGTCCGCGCCTACGCCGCGCTCGGCGACACCGAGAAGGTCGAGAAGACCCTGCGCGACGCCGCCGAGCACGCCGGGCCGCACCTGGCCCTGCACGAACCGCAGCGCATGCTCGCCCGCGCCTGGGCCGCCGCCCCGCAGAACAGCGCCACCGCCGCCGAGCTCGCCCGCCGGGCCGCCCGGATCGCCCGCGGCGCCGGGCAGTTCGCGCTGGAGGCCGAGGCGCTACACCACGCCGCCCGCTTCGGCGACGGCACCGGCGCCGCCCGGCTCGCCGAGCTGGCGCCGAAGGTGCAGGGCGCGGTCGTCGCGCTCTACGCCCGCCACGCCGACGCCGTCGCCACCGGCGGGGCCGCCGACCTCGACGCCGTCAGCGCCGATTTCGAAACCGCCGGGCTGCTGCTCTCGGCCGCCGACGCCGCCGCGCAGGCGGTCCCCATCCACGACCGGGCCGGGCAGCGCGGCCCGAGCGCCCGCTGCACCGCCCGCGCCGCCGAGCTCTCCTCCCGCTGCGACGGCGCCACCACCCCCGCGATCACCGCGGCCAGCCACCCGCTGCCGATCACCCCGCGCGAGCGCGAGATCGCCGCGCACATCGCGCAGGGGCTCTCCAACAAGGAGATCGCCGAGCGGCTGGTGGTCTCGGTGCGCACCGTCGAGGGCCACATCTACCGGGCCTCGATCAAGCTCGACGTCGACGACAGGGAGAAGCTCGCGGACGTGGTCTGGCCCGGCGTGCGGCGCTGATCAGCCGCGCCGCACGCGCAACCCGTCCGGGGTCAGCTCGACCAGCGTGTGCACGCCGAGCGCGGCGAGGAACTCCTCGTCGTGGCTGACCACGAGCACCGCGCCGCGGTAGTCGGCCAGCGCCGCCACCAGCTGTTCGACGCTGGCGATGTCGAGGTTGTTGGTCGGCTCGTCCAGGATCAGCAGCTGGGCGGGCGGGTCGGCGAGCAGCAGCCGGGCCAGCGCGACCCGGAAGCGCTCGCCGCCGGAGAGCGTGCCGACCGGGCGGTCGACGCTGTCGCCGCGCAGCAGCAGCCGGGCCAACCGGTTGCGGACCGCGCCGGTGCTCGCCCCGGTGGCGACCGCCTGCACGGTGGCGAGCGCGCTCGCGGCGTCGTCCAGGCCGTCCAGCCGCTGCGGGAGGTAGCCGACCCGGTCGGTGTGCAGCGTCCCCCGGACGGAACCGGCGGCGGCGGGAGCGGTTCCGAGCAGCTGCTCGAGCAGGGTGGTCTTGCCCGAGCCGTTCCGGCCGACCAGCGCGACCCGCTCCGGGCCCTGGAGCACGACGGTGGTGGCGCCGTCGCTCAGCTCGGCGATCCGGCGTCCGGCCGGGACGTCCGGGTCGGGCAGCTCGAGGTGGATGTGCTCGTCGCGGCGGACCAGGGCGGAGGCGGCGTCCAGCGCCTGCTCGGCGGCGCGCACCTTGGCATCCGCGGTGCCGCGCAGCGCGCCCGCCGCGTTCTGCGCCCTGCTCGCGCGGTTCCCGGCGAGGATGCGCGGGATGCCACCGCGCTGCTGGGTGGCCCTTCCGGTGCGCTCCCTGCGGGCCAGCTTGGTCTCGGCCTCGATCCGCTGCCGCTTCTCCACCTCCAGCGCCTGCGCGGCGCTGCGGGCGGCCTGTGCGGCCGCGGCCTGCCGCTGCTCGACGTGGTGCCGCCACGCGCTGTAGGGCCCGCCGAAGACGTCGAGGCTGCCGTCGTGCAGCTCGGCGGTGTACTCCATCCGCTCCAGCAGGGCGCGGTCGTGGCTCACCACCACCAGGGTGCCCGGCCAGCCCGCGACCAGGCGGGCCAGCTCGGCGCGGGTGTCGCGGTCCAGGTTGTTGGTCGGCTCGTCGAGCAGCGTGACCGGCGTGCGGCGCAGCCGGAGCCCGGTGACCGCGACCAGCACCGCCTCGCCGCCGGAGAGCGTGCCGACCGTGCGGTCGAGCCCGGTCGCGCCGAGCCCGATCTCGTGCAGCGCCTGCGCGGCGCGGGCCTCGAGATCCCAGTCGTCGCCGACGGCGTCGAAGTGCCGCTCGGCGGCGTCGCCGGACTCGATGGCGCGCAGCGCGGCCAGCGTCTCCGCGATGCCGAGCAGCTCGGCGACGGTCGCGCCGGTGCCGAGCGTCAGGGTCTGCGGCAGGTAGCCGACCGGCCCCGCGGCCTCGACCCGCCCCGCGGTGGGGGTCAGCACCCCGGCGATCAGCCGCAGCAGGGTGGATTTACCGGCGCCGTTGCGCCCGACCAGGCCGGTGCGCCCGGCCGGAAGGACGGCGGTCAGCGGCCGCAGCGCGACGGTGCCGTCCGGCCAGTCGAAGGCCAGGTCGCGCAGGGTGATTCCGGAAGTGGACATGGGTGTGCTCTCCTCGCGCCCGGAGACGGGCGGTCGACGATCGGAAGATTCGCGAGAGCTCGACAGCGACGGAGGACCTGGCCACCCTCAGGGGTGGCCGGCGAGATGCCGTACAGGCCGGATCCGCCGCCCGCTGCGAGCGGGCGGCCCGAGTCTGTCGACCTCGATGAGCACGCTCGAACGGTACCACCGGCTCAGTAGTCGCGGCCGGTGAGTCCCCGGTAGACGAAGCGGGTGAGGCCGTCGACGGCCTGCTCGTCACCGAGCTCGACCATGCCGTCGTCGACGGCGTCCAGCAGCGCCTGGACCAGCAGGAACATCATGGCCAGGCTGGCGTCGGGGGTGCTCGGCAGCCGGAGCCCGGCGGCCTCGAAGCCCTCGATGTGGTCGGCGATGTCCGCGCGCTGCGCCCGGGAGAACTCCGCCACCCGGCGCGCGAAGCCCGAGTCCACCAGCGCCGCCTGGTTCACCGCGCGCAGCACCGGGGCGTGCGCGCGGGCGAAGCGCCAGAAGCTCTGGACGTGGTAGCGCACCCCGTCGGGGTCGGCGAAGTCCGGGTTGTGGTCGGCGTGCTCGGCCTCCGCGTCGCCCGCCGCGGCGAGGTCGGCGAGCAGCGCGGAGAGCAGCTCCTCCTTGCTCGCGAAGTGGTTGTAGAAGGAGCCGGCCGCCCGGCCCGCGGCCGCGGTGATGTCGGTGATCTTGGTGTTCAGGTAGCCGCGTTCGGCGAAGAGGCCGCGCGCGGCGGTCTTCAGCGCCTGCTCGGTCTCGGCCGCGCGCTCCCTGCGGCTGCCCGTCATCGCACACCTCCTTGACGGCACAAGCTACCAATCACCATACTGAACTCGCATTCACTGAATATTGATTCATCCAGGAGCCCCCGTGCGCACTGCCGTTCTGATCGCCGGAGCCGGACCCACCGGCCTCACCCTCGCCATCGAGCTGGCCCGCCGGGACATCCCGGTGCGGGTCATCGACCGCAACCCCGCGTTCCCGGCCGGATCGCGCGGCGACGGCATCCAGCCCCGCACGCTGGAGGTCTTCGACGACCTCGGGGTGCTCGACGCGGTCCTCGCCGATGGCGCGCCCGGCCCGGTGCTCCGCGCCTACATCGGCGGGCAGTTCGCCGGCGAGCACCGGATGGCCGAGCCGGTGGCGCCGACCCCGGCGATCCCGCACCCCAACGCCTGGTTCCTCGGCCAGGACCGCACCGAGGCGATCCTGCGGGCGCGGCTGGCCGAGTTCGGGATCGAGGTCGAGACCGGAACGGCGCTCACCGGCTGCACCCGGGACGCCACGGGCGTCACCGCCGTGCTCGAGCACGGAACCGCGCGGGCCGACTACCTGGTCGGCGCGGACGGCGGGCGCAGCACGGTGCGCAGGGCGCTCGGCATCCCGTTCGACGGCAGCACCGACGAGACCTTCCGGCTGCTGCTCGGCGACGCCAGGGCGGACGCGCTCGACCACACCTGCGGCCACTGGTTCGCCGCCGATCCGGAGCACCCGATGGACGGCATCGCGCTCACCCCGCTGCCGGGCGGCAGGCACTTCCAGATCGTCGCACCGCTCGGCGCCGACGCCGAACCCGGCCTCACCGCGCTGCAAGCCGTCCTCGACCGGCACCGCGGCGGAATCGAGGCCGAGCTGACCGAGCTCGACTGGGTCACCGTCTGGCGGCCCAATATCCGGCTGGCCCGGCACTTCCGGGCGGGCCGGGTGTTCCTGGCAGGCGATGCCGCGCACACCCATCCGCCGACCGGCGGGCAGGGCATGAACACCGGCATCCAGGACGCCTACAACCTGGGCTGGAAGCTCGCCGCGGCGCTCGACGGGGACGAGACCCCGCTCGGCACCTACGAACCCGAACGCCGCGCGGTGGCCGCCCGGGTACTCGGGCTCAGCACCGAGCTGATGGCGGACCTCCGCGACGGCCGGGAGGGGGCGCTGGAACGCGGCGAGAACACCAGGCAGCTGGATATCAGCTACCGCACCCCGGACGATCCCGCCTTCCTCGCCGTCGGCGACCGCGCCCCCGACGCGCCGGTCCTGACAGCCGACGGCCGGGCCTCGCGGCTGTTCGACCTGTTCCGCGGCCCGCACGCGACACTGCTCTGCTTCGGTGCGTCCGGAACGCTGCCGCGAGTCCCCGGCGCGCGGGTGTACGCCGTCCTGCGCCCGGGTGTGCCGGCGGCCGGGGCGCACGTCCGGGACGCCGAAGGCCACGCCTACGCCGGCTACGGCGCCACCGACGGCGAGCGGATCCTGATCCGACCGGACGGCTACGTGGGCAGCGTCCACCGCACGGCGGGAGCCGCGTCACGGCCCTGACCCGCTCGGGCAGCGGAAGGCGGGCGCGGCTCAGCGCCAGGAGCCGCGCACCTCGGCCCCGTTCTGCGCGGGCACCGCGTCCTGCTTGGACATGTCCGCCCCGAGCCCCTTCTCCACCGCCGCCACCCGGATCGCGTCCACCACGATGAGCAGCGCGGCCCGGCGGGCGGTATTGGTCCGGTAGGCCAGCGAGACCGTCCGGGTGAAGACATCGGCCAGCGCGACGATGTCGACCCCGGGCGGACGCAGCGCCAGCCCGAGATCCGAGACCAGCGTGACGCCGAGCCCGGCGGCCACCATCGCCATGGCGGTCGCCTGCTCCTCCACCTCGTGATCGATCCGCGGCTGCACCCCGACCGACTGGAAGGCCAGCCGCACCGCGTGCCCGAAGTGCGACCTGGCGGGCGCCAGGATCCACGGATGTTCGGCGAGTTCGGCCAGCGTCACGGTCGCGGCGCCGAGCATCCCGGCGGGCACGCACCCGTAGAGCCGCTCGACCGCGATCACCGCGCGCTCCAGCCCGCGATCCCAGGTCACCGGCGAGTTCGAGTAGTCGAGCACGAAGGAGAGGTCGAGCGCGCCGTCCCGGACGGCGGCGGCGGTCGCCTCCGGCGGCAACTCCCTGGTGCGCACCAGGATGCCGGGGTGCGTGCGCGCCAGCGTCTCCAGCGCCTCCGGCAGCAACCCCGACGCCACCGAGGCCCACACCCCCGCGGTGAGCTTCGCGGTCACCGACTCCCCCGCGTCCTCCAGCGCCTGCGTGGCCCGCTCCACCGAGGCGAGGATCTCCTCCGCGTGCTCGGCGAGCAGCAGCCCGAGGTCGGTGAGCTGCACCCGCCTGCCGCGGCGCTCCATCAGCCGCGCCCCGACGTCCCGCTCCAGCTGCGCGAGCTGCTGCGACACCGCTGAGGCGGTGTAGTGCAGCGAGCTCGCGGCGGCGGTGATCGTGCCGCGCCGATGCAGTTCGCGCAGCATGCGCAACCGCGCCAGCGACAGGTCCATGACCCGAGCCTAATTCTTGTGCAGGAACCGTGAACACTGCCGTGAACGAATCGTTGATAGACGCGCGGACCTATCGGCCGCACGCTGGGGAGACCGGGCACGCGCCATCGACAGCGACGACGAGGTCCGGGCGGGGCACAACGGCAAGCTGGGATTTCCCCCGTGGCGACCGAGTTAAACGCGCGATGAGGAGGTGGTCCTCGTGACCACGATGCAGAATCCCGCCGGGGGCACCCCGGAACTGACCGGAACGGCCACGGCGGCACCCGCGCTGCCGATCGCCCCCGCGGCGCTGCGGCCGCAGCCCTACATGCGGCTGCACTGGACCGATTCGGTCACCGGCGCGGTCGGCTACCTGGTCGTGCACACGCTGCGCGCGGGGCTCGCCACCGGCGGCACCCGCATGCGCGCGGGCTGCACCCTGCCCGAGGTCGAGGATCTGGCCCGCGGCATGGCGAACAAGACCGCCACCTTCGACCTGCCGATCGGCGGCGCCAAGGGCGGCATCGACTTCGATCCGAAGGACCCGCGCGCGCTCGGCGTGCTGGAGCGGTTCTGCGAGGCCATGCGGCCGTGGATCGACGCGCACTGGGTGACCGCGGAGGATCTCGGCGTCCCGCAGCACCTGATCGACGAGGTCTTCGAGAAGCTCGGCATGGGCCAGAGCTACCACGCCGCCATCCGCCGCGCCGCCGACCCGGCCGCCACCCTGGCCCGGGTCCGCGCCGGGCTGAACGCCGCGGTCGACGGCGGCTTCCTGCTCGGTGACGTGATCGGCGGCTACGGCGTCGCGCACGCCTGTCTCGCCGCGGCCGTCTCCTGGGGCCGCTCCCCCGCCGACACCACCGTCGCCATCCAGGGCATCGGCACCATGGGCGGCGCCGCCGCGCACTATCTGCACGAGGCAGGCATGCGGGTCACCACCATCGCCGACGCCGCGGGCACCCTGCACTGCGCCGACGGCCTCGATGTGCCCGCGCTGCTCGCCCTGCGCGACGGCTACGGCGAGATCGACCGCTCCCGGCTGCCCGCAGGCGTCGAGCAGCTCCCGCGCGCCGCGGTGCTCGCCACCGAGGCCGACATCCTGGTCCCCGCCGCCATCTCCTACGCCATCACCCCGGACAACTCGTTCGACGTGCGGGCGAAGGTCGTGGTCGAGGCCGCCAACGCCGCAACCACCCCCGAGGCCGAGGCCATGCTCGCCGCCCGCGGCATCCCGGTGCTCCCCGACTTCGTCGCCAACGCGGGCGCGGTCGCCTGGGCCTGGTGGCTGCTGCTCGGGCTGGTCGACGACAACCCGGGAAACTCCTTCGACCGGCTGCGCACGATCATGCACAGCAAGGTCGCGCTGCTCCTCGCCGCCTGGACCGACCACGGCGTCACCCCGCGCGACACCGGGCACCGCTGGGCCGACGAGCCGGGTACCGGGGCAGGCGCGGTCGTCATCCCCTGACCGCTGACTCCGTGGTGCGGCGGTGCCGCACCACGGAGTCAGGCGGCTTCGACGATGGCGAGCGCGAGCCTCTCGTAGCGGGCGGCGAGCTGCTCGGCCGTCATCGGCCCGTCCCCGCGCCACCACATGCAGATCGATTGGCCCATGCTGATGATGCCGCGGGTGGCGTCCAGCGGGTAGTCGGTCGCGAAGACGCCCTCCTCGACGCCGCGCGCCACCACGTCGCGGAAGAGCGCCTCCTGCTCGTCGCGCAGCGCGATCACCAGGTCCCGGCCGGGCGGCTCCAGGCTGCGCAGCTCGGTGGCGGCGACGACGGCGTCCAGCCGGTGCGTCGTGTGGAAGACCACCCAGGCCCGCACCACCGCCCGCAACTGGTCCGCGGGCGAGCCGTTCGACCGCAGCACCGCCGTCCTGGTCAGCGCGAGCGCCGCCTGCAGCGCGCGCACCATGATGCTCTGCAGGATCTCCTGCTTGGACCTGAAGTGGTGGTAGATCGAGGCGACGGTGATCTCGGCGCCCGCGGCGATGTCGCGCATCGACGTCCCGTGATAGCCGCGCTCGTTGAACAGCCGGATCGCGGAATCCAGGATGCCGTCCCGCCCGTTCGAACCCCGTGGCGCCACCGCGCTCTCGGCCACGCGCATCGCGCCTCCCGTTCGACCTGGTCGTGACCGGATCAGCGTAGTCGCTCCGCGCCCGCGGCTCCGGACTCCTGAACGACCGATCGGCTCGGTATTCCACGGGCCGAGATCCAGCGGCGACGGCACAATGGCGATCGTGTTGCTCTCCGTTCTCGGCCCGCTCCGCGCCACCCTGGCCGGCACCGGCGCCGACCTCGGCGGACCCCGTCAGCGGGCGGTCCTGGCCCGGCTCGCGATCGCGGGCGGCGAGGTGGTCTCCACCGACCGGATCATCGACGACGTCTGGGGCGGCGCCGACGTACCGGCGCGGGCGCTCGCCACGCTGCAGGTGCACATCTCGCACCTGCGCCGCGCGCTGGAGCCGGACCGGCCGCGCCGCACCCCCGCCTCGATCCTGGTGAGCGCCGCGCCCGGGTACGCGCTGCGGCTGCCGCGCGAGGCCGTCGACGCCTGGCACTTCGACGACCTCGTGCACCGCGCGGCCGGGGCCGACCCGGCCGGGCAGCTGCGGCTGCTTGACGAGGCACTCGCCCGCTGGCGGGGCGGGGCCTACGCCGAGGTCGCCGACGAGCCGTGGGCGATGCCCGAGGTGGCCAGGCTGACCGAGCTGCGGCTGCAGGCCGTCGAGCTGCGCGCCGAGGCACAGCTGGCGCTCGGCCGCCCGGCCGTCGTCGTCGCCGAGCTGGAGCGGCACCTGCACGACAACCCCGGCCGGGAGGGCGCGGTCCGGCTGCTCGCCCTCGCGCTCTACCGCTGCGGCCGCCAGGGCGACGCGCTCGCCGCGCTGCGCCGCACCCGCGACCACCTCGCCGACGAGCTCGGCGTCGACCCCGGCCCGGTGCTGCGCGCCATGGAGGCCGACATCCTGGCGCAGGCCCCGGCGCTCGACCCGCCGGTCGCGGTCCAGCCGAAGACCGAGCGCGCGGCCCCCGTGCCGCTCGGCCGCGCGGCGGAGCTCAACACCATCGCCGCCGCGGCCGCGGACGCCGCCGCACACGGCGCCCGGATCGTGCTGGTCGGCGGCGACGCCGGGGCGGGCAAGACCACGCTGGCCGAGGCCGCGGTGCGCGCGCTCACCGCCGAGGGCTGGCAGGGCAGGCGCGGCCGCTGCCCCGAGGTGGCCGGCGCCCCGCCCGGCTGGGCCTGGGCCGAGGCGCTCGGCACGGACTCGCTCGGCACGGACTCGCTCGCCGCCGGTACTTCGCCGAACCCGTTCGAGCTCGGCCGCAGCATCGCGGCCGCGCTCGGCACCGGCCGCACCGTCGTCCTGCTCGACGACGTGCACCGCGCCGACGACCTGACGCTGCAGCTGCTGCGCCAGGTGGTCGCGCTGCTCGCCGAGCAGCCGGTGCTGGTGCTGGTCACCTACCGCACCGGCGAGCGCGGCGACGAACTCGACGCCACCGTCGGCGCGCTGCTCGGCCGCACCGCCGCGCACCTGGTGCTGCGCGGCCTCGACCCGGCGGCGGTCGCGGTCCTCGCCGGGCGGCACGGCCTGGCCGAGGCCGGGCCGGAGCTGCTCGCGATGGTCGCCGAGCGCACCGGCGGCAACCCGCTCTTCGTCCGCGAGCTGGCCAGGCTGATCGCCGCCGAGGGCGACCGGGCCGCAGGCACCGCGGTGCCCGCGGGGGTCGGGGAGGTGCTGCGCCGCCGGGTCGCCCGGCTGCCCGACCCGGTCGCGACCACGCTGCGCCAGGTCGCGGTACTCGGCCGGGAGGCCGACCTGGACGTGCTCGCCGAGGTCGCCGGGCGCGACCCGGACGACCTGCTCGACGCGCTGGAGGCGGCGGTGCTCGCCGGGCTGCTGGACGAGCCCGCCCCCGGCCGGGTCCGGTTCACGCACGCCCTGGTCCGCGACACCCTCTACGACGACACCCCGCTGCTGCGCCGGGCCCGGCTGCACACCAGGGCGCTGGAGGTGCTCGGCGCGGAGGCCGATGCCGCGGTGCTCGCCAGGCACGCCTCGGCCGCGGCGGGCCCGGCCACCGCGGCCGCCGCCATCCGCTACCCGGTCGCGGCGGCCCGCGCCGCCGAGCGCGCCGGGTCCTGGCGCGAGGCCGCCGCCCAGTGGCGGGACGCGCTACGGCTGCGCGAGCTCGCTGGCAGCAGGGCGACCGGCTCCGCCGCCGAGCTGCTCGCCCCCGCCGTGACCGCGCACGCCCGCGCGGGCGACGCCATGCGCGCCCGCGTCATCTACCTGGACGCGCTGGCCGCGCAGCCGGAGATCGCCGTCCTCGCCGCCTGGGACGCACCGCTCATCTGGACCACGCGGCACGGCCGCGACCCCTCGCACGCCGCCGTCGCCGCGCTCCGCGCCCACCTCGCCCGCGCGCTCCCGGACGAGACCAGGGTCCGGCTGCTGCTCGCGCTCTTCCGCGAGCTGGAGGGGTACGACGAGGCCGAGAGCCAGCGGGTGAGCGCCGAGGCGCTCGCGCTGGCCCGCACCGTGCCGGACGCCAGGCTGCGGTGCGCGGCGCTCAACGTCAGGGCGTACGCCGCGCTCGGCCCCGACCTGCGCGCCGAGCGCCGCGCGGTGGCCGAGGAGTACCTGGCGGTCGCGATCGAGGCCGGGCAGATCGACCACGAGGCGGTCGCGCACTGGCTCCTCTTCCTCGACTCCGCCGCGCACACCGACCTGGCCGGGGCGCGCGCCGAGATGGAGCTCGCGGTGGCCAGGTCGACCACCGGCCAGCTCGGCATCCTGCTCGCGGTGGTCGCCATCTTCTCCGCGCTGCTCGAGCTGCTCGCCGGGCACGTGGAGGCGGCGCTGGCCAGGTACGCGGAGGTCAGCAGGCAGCTGGCCGAGCACGGCGCGCTGAACGGCGCCGCCATGGCCACCGTCGGCCGGGTCGGCGCCGCCGTCGCCCGCGGCGACCTGGCGCACCTGCGCGACGAACTCACCGCCGTCGACGCCGCGCTGCCGGGGCTGATCACCGACGCGCTGGTACTCGCGCTGCTGGACGCCGGGGACGAAACCGAGGCCCGCCGGGTCTGGGCCCGCCGCACACCGATCGACCGGAACTACTACTGGCTCGGCTTCAGCACGCTGCGTGGGCACGCCGCGGCCCGGCTCGGCGACACCGAGACCGGCGCGCAGGTCTTCGCCGAGCTGCTCCCCTTCGCGGGCCGGATCGCCGGGCTCGACTCCGGCACGCTCTACGCCGGTCCGGTGGACGCGGCGCTGCACGCGCTCTCCGGCGACCCGGCCTACGCCCGCTCGGCCGCCGCGCTCACCGCGCGGCTCCGAACACCAGCGCCTCCCGGCGGCGGAACGGCACCGGAAGGAACTTGATCATGAGCGCGACCGGGATGCCGCCCTCCCGGCGCGCCTCGTCCAGCTCCGCCCCCGTGCTGACCGCGAGGATCCGCGGCACCTCGAAGCTCATCTTGCCGCCGTGCCTGCGGATGGTGGCCTCGACCCGATTCCACTCCTCGTCCGAGAGGTAGCGCTTGATCAGCGGGACGATGGTGCGCTCCTCGTCGGCGACGTGCTCGCGCACGGTGTCGCGCAGGTCGGCCAGGTCGGCGGCGAGCTCGGGCGCGACCGTGCGGGTCTCCCGCAGCGCCGCCGCGCCCGCCCGGATCCGGTCCAGCTTGGGGTCGAGTTCGGCGTGGTCGTCGCTGAGCTCGGTGAGGTCGACGTGCGCCCCGGCCGAGCGCTCCAGCACCGGCCAGAGCACCTGGTCCTCGGCGCTGTGGTGGTGGTGGATGCTGCCGCAGAAGTCGGTCAGGTAGGCGGCGATCGCGGTGGCGCGCTTGCGCTCCAGCGAGGTGCCGGCGAGCTGCGCGGCCAGGGCGGCGCAGCGGTCGAGATCGCGCAGCATGGCGCGGTGGGCGAGCAGGAGGCCGTTCGGTTCGTTGTGCATGACGACACCGTGCGCCCGGCCACCTGCGGCACACCTAATCCGCACTTAACGCCCGCCCGGCAAGCGGGTGTGCAGTACCCATATGCTGGATCCCGTTGGGCCGCTTGCGCGTATGCGGTATACCTCGATGGCCCACCTTTCTTCGACGCGCAGGGAGAATTCAGGTGTCCGACGGTCGGCCCGACCTGGGTATCAACGTGGCACATCCGGCCCGCATGTACGACTACTTCCTCGGTGGCAAGGATTCCTACGACGCGGACCGCGACGCCGCCGAGAAGGCGCTGCGGGAGTTCCCCGCGGTGCGGCTGACCGCCAAGACAAACCGCGAATTCATGCGGCACGCAACGCGATACCTCGCCGGGCAGGGCATCAGGCAGTACCTCGACATCGGAACGGGCATCCCCACCGAGCCCAACCTGCACCAGGTCGCGCAGGAGCTGGCCCCGGAGTCGCGGGTGGTGTACGTGGACAACGATCCGATCGTGCTCGCGCACGCCAGGGCGCTGCTGGTCGGCACGCCCGAGGGCCGCACCGCCTACATCCAGGCCGACGCCTCCGACCCGCAGTCCATCCTCGACGCCCCCGAGCTGCACAGCACCCTCGACCTCTCCCAGCCGGTCGCGGTCTCGCTGATGGCGACGCTGCACTTCGTCCCCGGTGACGTCTACGAGCACGTGCGCGCCTTCCTGGCCCCGCTCGCCTCCGGCTCCTACCTCGCCATGTCCCACGTCACCACCGAGTTCGACGACGGCCCCGATGATCCCAAGGGCATGGCCAGGCTGCTGCAGGTCTACCAGGACCGCGGCATCCCGGTGCGGCCGCGGAGCAGGGCCGAGGTGGCGCGGTTCTTCGACGACCTGGAGCTGGTCGAACCCGGCGTCGAGGTGATCCATCGCTGGCGCAACGAGGGCATCGCGCACCCGAAGAGCCACGACAAGGCGGTCTCGCTGTACGGGGCGGTCGGCCGCAAGCCCTAACATTCGCGCCGTGCAGTTGCGGCGCAGGCTCGGGGTGTTCGACGCGGTCGTGATCGGCCTCGGCGCGATGATCGGGGCAGGCATCTTCGCCGCGCTCGCCCCCGCCGCGGCGGCCGCGGGTTCCTGGCTGCTGCTCGGGCTGGCACTGGCGGCCGCGGTGGCCTACTGCAACGCGACCTCGTCGGCGCGGCTGGCCGCGCGCTACCCGGAGTCCGGCGGCACCTACGTCTACGGCAGGGAGCGGCTCGGCCCGTTCTGGGGGTACCTGGCCGGCTGGGGTTTCGTGGTCGGCAAGACCGCCTCCTGCGCGGCCATGGCGCTCACCGCGGGCAGCTACCTCTGGCCGGAGCGGGCGCACGCCGTCGCCGTCGCCGCGGTGCTGGCGGTCGCCGCGGTGAACTATCGCGGGATCCGGAAGTCCGCGCTGCTGACCCGGGTGATCGTCGGCACCGTGCTCGCCGTACTGACCGCGCTCGTCGCCTGCTCCGCCCCGGCGGCCCAAGTCGACCGGCTCGCAGCACCTTTCGACACCACCCCCTACGACGTGCTACAGGCAGCCGGGCTGCTGTTCTTCGCCTTCGCCGGGTACGCCAGGATCGCGACGCTCGGCGCGGAGGTCCGCGATCCGGCGCGCACCATCCCGCGCGCCGTCCCGATCGCGCTCGGCATCGCGCTGCTCGTGTACGTCGCCGTCGCCGTGGCCGCGCTCACCGTGCTCGGCCCCGCGCGGCTGGCGGAGGCGACGGCGCCGCTCGCCGAGCTGGCGAGCGCCACCGGAGTCCCCTGGTCGGCATCGGTGATCCGGCCGACCGCCGCGCTGGCCGCGCTCGGCGCGCTGCTCGCGCTGCTGCTCGGCGTCTCCCGCACCACCTACGCGATGGCCCGCGACCGGCACCTGCCGTCCGCGCTGGCCGCGGTCCACCCGCGCCACGAGGTCCCGCACCGCGCCGAACTGGCCGTCGCCGCCGTCGTCGCGGTGCTCGCCGCCTGCACCGACCTGCGCGGCGCCATCGGCTTCTCGTCCTTCGCGGTGCTGGCCTACTACGCCGTCGCCAACGCCGCCGCGCTGACCCTGCGCCCCGCCGCCCGGCTCGTCCCCGCACTCGGCCTGATCGGCTGCGGCACCCTGGCCTTCGCCCTGCCGCCCGCCTCGATCGCGGCGGGCGCGGGCGTCCTCGCGCTCGGGGCGCTGGTCTACGCGATCCGGGTCAGATACTGACCCCGTAGTCGCGCGCGATCCCGGCCAGCCCGGAGGCGTACCCCTGGCCGATGGCGCGGAACTTCCACTCGGCGCCGTTGCGGTAGAGCTCGCCGAAGACCATCGCGGTCTCGGTGGAGGCGTCCTCGGAGAGGTCGTAGCGGGTCAGCTCGGCGCCGGTGGCGCGGTCGACCACCCGGATGAAGGCGTTGCGCACTTGGCCGAAGGACTGCTGCCTGGCGTCGGCGTCGTGGATCGAGACCGGGAAGAAGATGTTGGTGATGGTGGGCGGGGCGCCCGCCAGGTCGACGTTGATGGTCTCGTCGTCGCCCTCGCCCTCACCGGTGAGGTTGTCGCCGGTGTGCTCGATGCTGCCGTCCGGCGACCGCAGGTTGTTGTAGAAGATGAAGTGCTGGTCGGAGAGCACCTTGTGGTCGGCGCCGGTCGCGAGGGCGCTCGCGTCGAGGTCGAAGTCGACGCCGGTGGTGGACCGGACGTCCCAGCCGAGCCCGACCGCGACCGCGGTCAGATTCGGCGCCTGCTTCGACAACGACACATTGCCGCCCTTGGCCAGACTGACACTCATTCGCAAACCTCTCGCGTCGCGGGAAACCTTCTCCCTTCCGACCTTAGCGGGGGTCGCGGCGAGCAGTCTCGCAGTTGGCCCGCGCCGTCGTCACGAAGCCGGTGTGACCGCATCGCTCGGTTCCCCGAACGGGTACCTCGCACCGAGCGCGGCCCGATCACCCAGAAAGAAATTCGCCACCAGATCGTCCGCGACCCGCACGATCGTGTCGTACCCCTCCACCGCGGTGACCCACTCCGACGGCAGCGCGGCCAGCCCGTGCGCGGCACCCAGCAGATTCCCCGCCACCGCGCCGGTGGAATCGGAGTCACCGGAGTGGTTCACCGACAGCAGCAGCGCACCGCGCACATCGCCGGTCCGCGCGGCGTACAGCGCGCAGTGCACGGCGATGGCGAGACATTCCTCGGCTACCCACCCCGCACCCACCTCCTCGACCCGCTCCGCACTCGCGCCCCCCGCGCTGTCGACGGCCAGTTCCAGCGCCTCCACGGTCTCCTCCGCACCGACCTGCCCGGACAGCTGCTCGATCGTGCGCTCCACCGCCTCCGGCAGGCCGACGCCTGCGAGCACCCGGTCCAGCACCGCCGCCAGCGCGCCCGCCGCGAAGTAACCCGTCGGGTGCCCGTGGGTCAGCTGGGCGCCGCGCGCGGCCAAGGCGAAAGCCGTCTCGGGACCGAATCCGGCGAGACCGAACGGGGCCGAGCGCATGACCGTGCCGCAGCCCTTGGAATCCGGATTCACCGGCCCCGGTTCACCGACCCGATGCGGTGGGCACAGCACCTCCCGCTGCCGCTCCAGGCCGCTCAGGCAGGCGTTTCCCGGTGCCCGGACCGCATACAGGAACTCATGCTCCGCCAGCCAGCTGTCGTTTCCGGGGGCGGGTTCTTCGTGCCGCTGGGTCCGCAGCCAGCGCAGATACGCGTCACGGAGCGCGGGGACCGGATCCGTGCCCGGTCGCGAGCGGAGCAGCGCCTCGGCCGTGAACAGCGTCATCTGCGTATCGTCGGTGACCTCCTGCGGAGCCTCGCGGGACGAGAGGAAACCAGTCAGGCCGGATGGCCCGCACCGGTAGCGGATCTCCGCCAGATCCCAGAACTCGATCGGCGCGCCGAGGGCGTCACCCGCCGCTCCGCCCAGCAGAGAACCCCGCACCCGATCACTGATCGTCACCTCGGTCACGAGCCGATCATTCCAGGTCGACGGGCGATTTGGTCCCCGCCGACACTTCCGATAATCTTGCTGGGCACACCGGTCCGGGTGGCGGAATGGCAGACGCGCTAGCTTGAGGTGCTAGTGCCCGTATAGGGCGTGGGGGTTCAAGTCCCCCTCCGGACACAACCAGTACACCAACCTGCGGTCGCGGGTCGGCTTTACTCTGATCGCTCGGGTTCTCTCGTTGTAGTTCAGCTCAGACCGAGTTCTCGATATATCTCGAGTTCGTCGTTCGGGTCGGCAGCGCACAGTCTCGCCAGCAATCCGCTCAGGGCGTCGACCAGTTGACGGATCTCAGTTGGGCTCATCCGCCGGGGCGGCTCGGCACGATCTGTGACCCAAGCCGAGCTGCGCCACGAGGGCCGCTCGTTCGCGATCGACGGCACCGCTCCACGCGGCGACCACCGCAGGACGGCCCCGGCTCCGAGAACGGCACCCGCGAATGCGCTCCGCGCCGCACTCGCGCGCCACCGCGACACGCCGCAGGCACAGCATCTGCCCCAGAAGCTGATGGCCGACCACCTGCCGCAGCCGCGCCGTGCGCTGCTCCCGGGTCGAATCCCGCTCCATCCGCCCGCAGCAGGTGCGGGTTTCCGGATGACGTCCTCGCTCCTGAGCGACCCCTTGTCGGCCATCGACGGACGGCCGCCGGGCATTCAGCGACCGCGCAATCTGGTAGCGCTGCGATAACCAATTCGGAAGGCCGCCAGGATCATCCATCGGAAATCTAGCGATGGAGGGGAACGGGCCGGTAGGACGGGTGGCGATTGCTCTCGCGGCTACCGACCGCTGCCGCGGCTCGGTGTCTCCGGCGTGGCCGATGAGTCGAAGCCGACCTCGGCCTCGATCATGGCAGCGAGATGGCGCGGACTCGGGTCGTCGAAGATCGCAGTGATGAGAAGAGCGGTCATCCGGTCGGCAGCAGGGCCTTCGTCCGGTCGCCACCTGGACGTGAGCCGCCCGACCAGGTCCACGGCGCGTAGCGAGTCGCCTCCACAATCGAAGAAGTCGTCCGTCGCGGACAGCGGCGGACGGAACAAGATCGTCCCCATTTCCGCGCCGACTATGCTACTGACCCCGTCCGTCTCGTCGGTTGGTTCGATTTCCATGGCAGCCATGATATTTCCGCCCCTTCCCCTACCGAAGAACGATACAGTTTTCGTGGTCGCCGCTGCACGACGAGCGTTGTATGCGACCTGATGGGGGTCTGCGGTTTGACATCACTCCGCGCGGTGGCAGGCTACTGGCCGCCACTGTCCCGACCGGTCAGCCACTTCCTCCGCCATGACGGCGCGAGCGAGTCCCGCATCAAGGTGTGGGAGAGGTACTACGGATTCTCCGAGATTCGCCTGGCCAGCGAGGTAGGAACGACCGAGCAACTGCTGGCCGCCGTGTCCGGATTGACCACGGTGCGCGGCAGCGAGCGCCGTGTCGAGCACCTGCTGCACGCTCGGACCATGCCGGCTGCCACGCCGTATCCGGTCAGCACGGTGCACGAATTGAGGCATCTTCTGGGGTTGAACCACGCTGCGGCGTTCTGTGTGAGTTCGCAGGCGTGCGCCTCCGGCCTACTTGCCGTCGATCTGGCCGGCCGGCTACTGGCGGCAGGTGACGACCCCGATGCGCTGGCCCTGGTGATCACGGGAGAAAAGGTCTTCACCCCGGGAGGCCGGGTCATTCCGGACGTGGGGGTGATGGGTGAATGCACGGCCGCACTCCTGATCGGCCTCGACGGCCCGCACGATCGTGTGCTGAGCTACGCCTGCCGAACTCAGGGCGAATTCGAAGCAAGCCTTTCAGTTTCCCGCACTCTCACGGATGATATACGGCGAAACTATCCGACCGCTCTGGCCGCAGTCATCTCCGAGGCAGTAGACAAAGCCGGTCTGACGATGGCAGAAATCGATCTCATTCTGCCACACAATGTCAACCGGATGTCCTGGGCACCCATTTTCAGGGCCCTCGGAATTCGTAACGGCACAGAGAGAATCTTCTGGGACAACCTCGCCCTCATCGGGCATTGCTTCGGTGCCGACGCGTTCCTCAACTACCTCGCGGCAGTCGAGCGCGGCCGACTGCAACGGGGCATGCGCTACCTGATGACTGCCGTCGGCGACGGGGACACCTTCGCGGCGATGTTGTTGCAGCACTAAGGCTTTGACCTCTCCGAATCCGACGATTCCATTGACTGCGACAACGAACCAGGGTAAAGTCATCGGAAGATTTTCCTCCGGCGAATGATGAGGAAGCAATGCTCGAACCCATCGCGGCCGTGGAGAAGTGGATACTCGAAGAGAATCCAGACCTCGAGCGTATCGACCCCGATCTCGATTTATTCGAAAGCGGTCTACTGAATTCAATTCAGATCATCGACTTGGTCGAGGTTATCGATAAACTCGTCCCGTCGAGAGTCGACATCAATGCGCTCGAGCTGGAGGATCTCCGAACTCTGAAAATAATCGAGGTACGCTTTTTCGCGTCATCGGAATCTCCCGACATCGCCGGCCACTAGCCGCGAAACCGAGGCTGAACTCATGACAGAGAACTGCGGAGGGGACGACTCCTCACAGCCGCACAGAATCGCCATCGTCGGGATGGGCGTCAGATTGCCGGGTGACGTTACCGACGCCGAAACATACTGGGCTCTGCTGAGTAGCGCCGAAAGTGCCTGTGGACAACTACCCGAGGACAGACAGGACGGTTCTCTCGGCGACTGGACGGGGACCTGCACAACGGGCGGATTCCTTTCCGACGCCTATGGATTCGATGCTCCGTTCTTCGACATCGGGATTCGAGAAGCGCGCGCCATCGACCCGCAACACAGACTCTGCCTGGAAGTTGCTTGGGAGGCTCTCGAAGACGCCGGGCTACCGCCGTCGGCGCTGGCGGAGACCACGGTCGGGGTCTACGTGGGTACCACCACTCAAGACTATTTCGATCTGCGGCCGGAAGCGCCAGATGCCTACTGGGCTGTCGGGAACGGCCATTGCTTCGCGGCCGGACGGTTGGCCTACACATTCGGCTTCACCGGACCCGCGTTGTCGATCGACACCGCATGTTCCTCCTCTCTGGTAGCCGTCCACAGCGCCGCTCGATCGCTACGCGGCGGCGAATGCGACGTCGCGGTCGCCGGCGGCGTCAATTTGATCCTGTCGCCGACTGCCATGCGGTTTGTTCAACGGCTGGGTGCGTTGTCTCCCGACGGCACATGCAGGAGCTTCGACGCTGGGGCCAACGGTTTCGTTCGAGGTGAGGGATGCTGCTTCGTCATCCTCAAGCGGCTGTCCGACGCCGTGCAGGACGGCGATCGGATACACGCCGTCATCGAGGGATCGGCCATCAATCATGACGGAAATCGCTCCACCCTGACCGCACCCAATGTGCGCGCGCAGGTTCAGGTGATCCGCAGTGCACTCGCGGATGCTCGGATCGAGCCGGGCGATCTCGGCCTGGTCGAAGCCCACGGCACCGGAACACCGAAAGGTGACCCTATCGAGATGGCGGCGCTGGCCGCTGCCGTCGGCGAGGGACCGTCGGCGCACCGGCTGCTGGTGGGCACGGTCAAACCGGTCATCGGCCACGCCGAAGCGGCGGCGGGCATCGCGGGGCTGATCAAACTCGTACTCTGTATCAAGCAAGGTCGTGCGACCGCAATCCCGCACTTCGGGAAGCTGAACCCGAGAATCGATCTGAACGGTTCGCGAATATCGATTGTCGAGGAAACCCGCGAATGGGGTCGAGGCCGGAGTCCGAGCTACGGCGGGGTGAGTGCCTTCGGTATGAGCGGCACGAATGCGCATGTAATCCTGGGGCCGGCGCCGCACATCGACAGCGGGAGCCGGAGCGACGAGCAGGTGCGAGGCTTCGAGTTGTCCGGGAAGAGCATCTTCGCCCTACAGCAGTTGGCGCGCCGATACCGAAATGTCCTGGCACATCTCGATCCGAAGTCCTACGGGGCGTTCGCGTACACAGCGTCCGCGGGCCGAGCAAGGCACGTGTTCTGCGCGACGGTTCGGGCCGAGCGCCCTGACCAGGCCGTGCGGGTATTGGACTCCCTGGTCTCCGGCGCGGGCACCGCACTCGTCCGCGAGATCGATCCGGGTGGCTCTGGACCATCGGCGGTTCTCGGCGCCGAGTTGCCTCGAAGAATCATCGACCTGCCGCATTACCCGTGGGAACACGCCAGGTACCTGCCTACGCAGACGGCATCGCCGGTCCAGTCGCGCTCATGACAACAAAGGACAACTCGATGGCTTCTTCGTCCTGCCCCGGATTCACGGTGACATCACGGGCATGCCGGTGACAGCGCTTCGGGCGGTGTCGACTTATTGGCCGCCGCAGGTCCGGCCAGTGAGCCACTATCTGCGCGAACAGGGGCTCAACGACTTTCGTATCAAGGTCTACGAAAAGTTTCTGGGGTTCAGGGAGATCCGCGAAGCGGAACAGATCGATCCGGCGGAGCACCTGGTGCGCGCCGTCGAGCGGTTGGAGGGTTGGCACGACAACAGACATCGAGTACGGCATCTGCTGCAAGCACGTGCCACACCGACAGCCACCCCCTATCCGGTCGACACAGTGCAGGATGTCCGGAACGCATTGGGTCTGAACCATGCCGCGGCGTTCTGCATGCACGCGCACGCGTGCGCGTCCGCCCTGCTCGCCGTCGACCTCGCGGGCCGGCTGCTCGCCGCGGACGGCGACACCGAGGCATTGGCCCTGGTCGTCACCGGGGAGAAGGTGTTCACTACGAGTGCGAGGGTGATCCCGGATGTCGGAGTCATGGGCGAGTGCACCGTAGCGCTGCTGGTCGGTCTGAACGGGCCGAATGACCGTGTACTCAGCTACGTGAGTGAGATCCGCGGCGACCTCGGCGATGCTGTCGCGCAGTCCTATCCGCAGCTGCTGGCCACGGTAGTGCTCGCTGCCGTGCACCGGGCCGGTCTGGCGATGGACGATATCGACATGATCCTGCCCCACAACATCAACCGAATGTCATGGGGACAGGTCATCGCCCGGCTCGACATCGGTATGGATCGGGTCCACACCCCCACGATGGCGTCGGCAGGGCACTGCTTCGGAGCCGACACCTTCCTCAACTACCTTGCCGCCGTCGAAAGCGGAGCACTGCAGCGCGGCATGCGGTACGTGATGACGTCCGTGGGCGATGTCGAGATGTATTCGGCGATGGTTTTCGAACACTGAGCCCTTCCGCGCGAGAGAAGCGATCACCACATGATCCATGCGACGGTGCCCCCTTCCACAACAATGTCGTGCCGACTACCCGCGCTACCACTGGCACACCTGCACTGGCAGGTTTTCGAACGCCGCGAACCCTTTACCGCATTGGGACGCACCTATACAGAGGACCTGCTGCGATCGCAGGGAGTCGCCGTCGACGAACAGAGTTTCGTAGGCGGGCGCGTGACCTTCGCAGAAATGATCTCCGAGATGCTACCGGCGCTCGCACCCTACGATGACCGATTCGACCTGGCCTTGCTGGCGCACGCTACCCCGGACGCCGAACCCGGTCGACCGACGAGCAGGTTGGCCGCGGCCGTACCGGACGCCGGTCCGGTTTTCGGGATCTCCGAGCAGGGCATCACCGCACCGTTCACCGCGCTGCGGCTGGCAGGCCGGCGCATCGTCGTGCCGGGGAGCCGGCGCGCACTCGTCGTCATCGCCGACCAGAGCATCCTGTTCCATCGTCTTCCGGTGCCCGAGCAGTTGCGTGCGAGACACGATGCGGCGGTGCTGCTGGTCCTCGACGAGTCGGGAAGGCTGGGCTCGCTCACTGCCGACCAGCATCCGGGAGTGGCACCGGAGCAGGTGTCCTCGCTGCTGGAACAGTGGCTGATACCCGCCCCGGGTAGCCCGCACCGTCCTCTGGTCATCGCGGGATCAGGGGTCACCGACCACTGGAATGTGTCGACCACCGACGTCGATCTGGTCCGTGCGCCTGCCGGAATGCCCTGCGTCGGAGTCTGGTCGACGCTGGCCGGGCTGATGCCGGAATTGAGGCGCACCGGCAGGACCGTGGTGCTCACCGACTACGAAGAGCGACTCGGCTATCTGGGCCTGTGCCGAATCGAAGTGACAGCGGCCGGACCGGACACGGCGCCATGATGCGGGTCGACCTCTCAGGTGTCGGCGCCCGCAGGGCTCAGGCGCGCAATCATCATCCACGGCCTGCCACCGGGATTGCGCGGTGTGGGCCTCCGGCCGGGCAGGTACGCGTACAGCCTGCGAGTCAACGGCAGCCGCCGCAACCTGCGCGCTGCGTGGTACACCGACTCCACCTCGAGCACTCGCCAGCCACGCGCCTCGAAAAAGCCCACTCCGTCGATCGGTGCGAACGGTGCGCGTTGCAGCTCGGCGTTGCTCTTCTTCACCATGTCCGCAACGATTCTCGGGTTCACGATATCGACTGTCCACCAGGCGATTTCCGGTCTCCGAAAGGCATCGGACAGAGCGACGACCTCGCTCTGGTCGAGATAGCCGACCAAGCCTTCCGTCAACACCAGCGCCTTGCTCGCGCCGGCAAGCGCGGCATCGAGAAACACGCGGCGAGCTTGCGGGTCCACCAGATCGACCGCGTATCTGGTCACCGTGCAGCGCGCTGTCTCGCCATCGAGCAATTGCTCCTTGTCCTCGAGCAACGCAGGCAGGTCGGCCTCGATCCAGACGAGTTCGGGGGGAAGGTCGAGCCGATAGGGGCGGGTGTCGAAACCCGCGGCCAGGTTGAGCACCCGGTCACAGCCCTCACCGAGGGCCAGCATCACCAGATCGTCGATGACCTTGGTTCGAGCTACCACCGACCAGCCCGAACGCTTGCTGTGCGGCGCGGCGCGAGCGATCATCCTGCCCTGAGGGCCTGCGAGCCTGTCCGCGTATTGATCGCGGAACACGGCATCAGGCCGGGCGGACTCCACCGCCCGGTAGGCCGCTACCCAGCGCGCAGAGTCGGATACGTTGGCCATGAGGGGTTTTGGAGCAGGCCGTTCACCAGATTCGCGCATTACTCCAGTATTGCGGTCTCCCGCCGCGGCGATGTCGGGTTCGCGAACATGAGCGGCCCACGAATTGTCGTCATCGGGGAGTCCACGTGATGTATCAGCACGTGGAGCGGCACGCAGCGCTCCACCCGGAGCGGAGCGCGGTCAGTGAGTATCTCGGTGGCCGGCAATGGCGAACGACGACCTGGAGCACCCTCCGGGCAATGGCGGCTGCGGTAGCAAACCGGGCCCACGATCTCGGCGCTGGAGACAGGGCCGCGGTGCTGGTGCTGGACAACAGCGCTGCAGGCGTCGCGACACTGCTCGGGCTGACGATGGCGTCTCTCGATGTCATGTGTCTGGAGCCCGACAACTCCCACCTCCGAGATCTCTCGTCCATCCGCCGGCGGATCGGCGCGCACCTGGTGATCGGACCTGATATACCCGCCATCTCCGGAATCGAGACAACCTACACAGATCTGCTCGAGAATACCTCCGCGTCGGCAATCGGCGTTGTCGCACAGCGAGTTCCGGAGATTCTCGCGATGACCTCGGGATCCACGGGCGAGCCCCGCATCGTGCGGCAACCCTCGAGCGGCATCGAGCGCGGTGGCCAGATCTATCGCCAGGTCTACGGACTCACCGACGACGACAGGCTGTTCGGAGCGATTCCGCTGGCTCACTCCTTCGGAATGATGGGGCTGTTGGCCGGGGCGATGACCTCGGGTGCCGAGATCATGACCATGCCCCGATTCAGCGTCAGCGGAGTACACACCGGGCTCCATCGGGGGGCGACCGTTCTGCTCGGCACACCGATGGCCTACCAGCTTCTGGGTATGGCCGACGGCGTTGCGGGCGCAGGCGCAGGACGGCTACGCGCACTGCTTTCCTCGGGCGGCCCCTTGTCGCGCGATACGCGCGCACGAGCTGAGCGTGCTTTGGGGCTGCCGATCCACCAAATCTACGGCAGCACCGAAGCGGGTCCGATCGCGTTCCAATGCGACCGAGAGGTGCCGTGGCCGCCCGAATCCACAGGCGAACTGCACCCCTCCGTTCGGTGGCGACTCGAGCCGACGGACTCGAACGGGGATCCGCGTACGGGGCGACTTCACGTCGACACCTCGACCCTGTTCTCGGGCTACGTGGGAAGCAGCGCAGCAGTCACCGGCGCGGACGGCATGTACGACACCGGCGACCTGGCCACCGTCGATCCTGCTGGAGTCCTCACGGTGCTCGGCAGACAGAACAGGTTCGTCAATGTCGGCGGACGCAAGGTCGACCCCGGCCGTGTCGAATCGGTGCTACTCCAGCACTCGAATGTGCTCGACGCCAGCGTTTTCGGTCGAGAGACCAGGAACGAGGAGGCGGTGCATGCGGCTGTGGTCTTCCGCGATCCTCTCCTGGATGTCGCTGAGGTCGTCGCGCATTGCCGAGCGAATCTGGCGAACTACGAGGTGCCCTACCGGATTCACGTCCTGCCGGTGTTGCCTCGCACCCCCATGGGAAAGATCGAACTCAGTGCTCTGGTGCGAACATGTGCAGCGCTGCCGCCGGAGACACCCCCGCACCGCAACGCGGCACCAGCGCCGGTCGGCCGACATGCGATAAACGGATGCGAACCCGGAACATCGACCTGGCCGCGCCGGATCCGGACCGTACTCGCGGGGGCGCCGGACGCCGCACTGGTGTTGCTGGGAAACTTCGAGGTCGAGCGGAGCTGGGGCGCACTCGAGCCGGGTCTGCCCAGAACCACCGGAGGCAGCACGTCGGAGATCGTTCACCGCATGGACGAGTTCTGCCTGCTGCTGGCAGGCGCGGCCGACCACGTAGTCCTCAAGGCCGCGCCGGATGCGGACTTCCTCGACTACCTGAGAAGTTTGAGTTTCGAGCTCCCCCGCATTCTGATACCCCGCACTGCCGCGCCACATCGCACGGTGACCGAAGACGCGCTGGCCGATCCGGATCTGATGCGGGTGCTATCCGGCCTCGCGAAGTCAGCGACGTTCTGGCCGCACGGCGTCGGCCCCCGGGAGGAAGAACTGGCGCGGCTGAGTGGTGTGCAGCTCGGCCCGCCACCCGCGCGAATCTGCAAGATGGTGAACAGCAAAGCCTACAGCCGTGGGTTGGCGTCTACCCTTGGCCTGCGTCAGCCCCGCGGTTGGACATGCCGGACTGTCGCGGAGCTCCGAGCGGCGGTCGAGCAAGCCGACCGTCTGCTCGCCGCGGGCGGGGCAGTAGTCCTCAAGGATTCCTACGGGGTATCCGGCAAGGGAATGCTGGTGGTGTCCGAGCGCGAAATTCTTGCCAGAGTCGCCAAGAAGATCGTGGCGCGCACCGAGCGCGGGGGCCCCGATCGGATCAACATGGTGCTGGAGACCTGGGTAGCCAAGTCCTCGGACCTGAACTACCAGTTCACGATCGGGCGCAGCGGTGAAATCTGCTTCGACTTCGTGCGCGAAGCTCTCACGAGAAACGGCGTGCACAAGGGCCACCGCATTCCCGCGCAGCTGACCCCGTCCCAGCAGTCCGAACTCCGGGAGGCGGGTACGCGAATCGGCGAGTGTCTCCATCGTGACGGCTATTTCGGCGTTGTGGGGGTCGACGCGATGATCGATCCGGAGAGCGAGGTCTACCCGATCGTAGAGATAAACGCTCGCAACAATATGTCGACATATCAGGAATCCGTCCGCGACCGGTACATCCCGCCGGACAAGTCCGCGCTGGCCACCTCCTACCCGGTCACGCTGAGCCGACCGCTGCCGTTCGCACGGCTACACGAACACCTCGAGGAATTGATGTTCGAACCGGCTGCCGGCTCGGGGCTGATCGTTGCGAACTACGCCACCGTCAACGCGGCCGCACAACGTATCCGGCGCGACGAGCACAAGACTTACGCGGGTCGCTTGTACGGAATCGTCGTGGCCGACACTCGACGACAGGTGGACGAACTCGATCACCAGATCGCGCAGCGAGTGGCCCGGCTCGACGACAGGAGGCAGCCATGACCACTGAATTCCACGTCCAGGACGTTGCGATCTCGACACTGGCGGCCGAATACGGGACTCCGCTCTACATCTACGACGCCGAGGTGATCGCGAGACAATATCACGGGCTCCGAAGCCGCCTGCACCCTCGTGTTGACATCTTCTACTCGCTCAAGGCCAATCCCAATATCGCTATCTGCGCGTTGTTGCGCACGCTCGGAGCCCGGGCCGAGGTGTCATCGCTCGCCGAGCTGCTCACGGCGCGTCGTGCCGGCGTCACCGCTGAAGACATCGTGTTTCTCGGCCCCGGTAAACGCATAGAGGAACTGGCGGCATGCCTCGACCAGAACATCGGGATTGTCGTGTGCGAGTCCCTGGAAGAGCTCGCTCTGATCGACCGGCTCGCACGCGAGCGTGCGATGAAAGCGCAAGTGGCTTTGCGCGTCAATCCCGCCTTCTCGGTCAAGGGGGCGAAACTCGCGATGGGCGGCACGAGCCGCCAGTTCGGCATCGACGAGGAGGTACTCCTCGCGGACCCCGCCGTAGCCACCCGCTTCTCCTCGATCGAGCTGATCGGCGTCCACGTCTACCTCGGGACGCGTGTCCTGCACGCCCCCGTCATAGCCGAACACGCACGGCGCATCCTCCAGCTAGCCGAGCTGATTGCCACGACCTCGAGGTTCCCGCTCGAAGTTGTGGATATCGGCGGTGGACTCGGCGTCGCGTACTTCGACGGCGAGCAGGACCTCGACCCCGACGAACTGACCGACTTGCTCAACCCGATCATCGAGACCTTCGCGACCGATCACCCGCACACGCGAATCGTCATGGAGTTGGGCCGATATCTCACCGCCCCCGCGGGGATCTATGTGAGTCGAGTCCAATACATCAAGGAATCACGTGGGCAGCGATTCGCGATCGTCGACGGAGGCACCCACCACCATATGGCCGCTGTGGGCGTCGGTTCGTTCGTGAAACGGAACTTCCCCATCGCGTTGCTGAGCAGAACGGACGCCGAAACGGACGGATTGTGGAATATCGCCGGCCCCCTCTGCACACCCCAAGACACTCTCGGCAGAAACGTATCCCTGCCCACTCTGGAACGGGGGGACCTGATCGGTGTGCACCGGTCCGGAGCATACGGTCCCAGCGCCTCGCCGGTGCTGTTCCTCGGGCACGGCCACCCCGCCGAAGTGCTCGTCCATAACGGGCGTCCGCACCTGGTACGGGAACGCGATCGCCCAGACGACCTGCTGGCCCGCCAGCGGACCCCTGACTTCCTCGAGGATCCGACGTGGTTCTCGCGGTCAACCACGCAAAGGAGTTGATATGAGCGGCGACGTGGAACCATCGGTCGATGTCACGACGATCACCAGCGCGGTCATCGCGACACTGGTCGCCATGACCGAACAGCCCGAGGCCGGGCTGTCGGCGGACACCCGACTCCTGGATGAGCTGGGAATGGAGTCCACCAGCATCCTCGAACTCCTGCTCAGACTCGAGAACGCCATCGGATTCGAATTCGATCCCGAGACCCTGGAACCGAACGACTTCGACACTGTGGGCTCGCTGTCCGCCTATGTTGCCCGACAGTACGGATAGCGCGACGGAAACCGCCGTCGCAATCTGGCAGATCGATTTGGTTGAACCACCATCACGCAGCCTGCGGTCGGTGCTGAGCGATGACGACAGACGCCGTGCGGACTCGATCGCCGATCCGGCCGCGCGCGGCCGATTCGTAACAGCCCACGCGGCAACACGTCTGATCCTCGGACGGCGTCTAGCGGTTGCACCGACGCAACTGATCTGGCGACCAGGTCGCTGGGGCAAACCAGCGATCGCAGGCCACGAGGGCGTCCTGCGGTTCAGCTTGTCCCATTCCGCAGATCGGGCACTGCTGGCCGTGACCGGGCCCCGCGATATCGGAGTCGACGTCGAACGGCGACGCCTCGACATCGACCACCTGAGGCTGAGCCGCAGGTATTTTCTGCCGGAGGAAAGCATGCTCGTCGCCGCCGCGCACGATCTCGACCGAGCCGACATCTTCACACGCCTGTGGACCAGAAAAGAAGCCTGCACCAAAGCGGCGGGAACTCGAATGCTGGGCCGTGGTCTGCGGATTCCGGCAGCGGAAGCGTTCGATGCCGTCCATGGAGGCGTCGTGCACGATCCGGCGGGTACCACACCGGGCCCGTGGCTCGTTTTCGACCTCACCGTGGCGGCTGGATACCACGCGGCTGTCGCCTTGGACGGCATTACCCCGGCACGGATCGACGTTCGACGATGGCAGCCGCAATGATCGCGGCGGTCATTCCAGGCCGGTCCCGGAATCCGCTGCCTGCCGGTGGCCCGGCCGCCCACACCGCGATGAGACCGACTCACGGTCACTCGCGCCCGAGGGAACGGGGAGCCGATGCGCTCTGAGAGAATCAAGAATGCGACGGGCCCCGTAGTCGTCGGTGCCGACGGGGTGAGCACCGACGACGTAGTTCGAGTCGCCCGCGGCGGCGCCACGGTGATTCTGGCCGAGGCGGCTCTGACGGCGATCGCGGCGGGACGGGCCCGCGTCGAGAAGCTCGCGAAAGACCCCACACCCCTCTACGGCCTGTCGACGGGATTCGGCGCGCTGGCAACCCGCACTATTCCGGAAAGTTCGCGAATGCTGTTGCAGCGCAATCTAATTCTTTCGCATGCGGCCGGCACCGGCGCCGAAGTGGAACGTGAAGTAGTTCGCGCGCTGATGTTGCTGCGGTTGGCGACGCTCGCTACCGGGCGTACCGGCGTTCGCGTCGAACTCGCGCAAGCCTATGCGGCACTGCTGAGCGAAGGGCTGACCCCCGTCGTATACGAGTACGGCAGCCTGGGTTGCTCGGGCGATCTCGCGCCGCTGTCGCACGTCGCGCTCGCCCTCATCGGCGAAGGCCAGGTGCGCACCGTCGACGGCCGGATACAGCCCGCCGCCGCGGCGCTGGCCGATTGCGGGCTGGCACCGGTGGTGCTGGCGGAGAAGGAGGGACTGGCGCTGATCAACGGCACCGACGGAATGCTCGGTCAACTGGTCCTCGCTCTGCATGACCTCGGTGAACTACTGACGTTGGCCGATATCGCAGCCGCGATGAGCGTGGAGGGATTGTTCGGAACCGACGCGGTATTCGCGGCCGATCTACAGCAATTGCGCCCGCATCCCGGCCAAGCGGCCTCCGCGGCCAATCTGACCCGCCTGCTCGCGGCATCGGAAATCGTGGCGCACCGACCGGAAACGAAATCGGCGCAGGACGCGTACTCGCTACGATGCGCCCCACAGGTCGCGGGCGCCGTGCGCGACACCGTCACCCACGCCCGCATGGTTGCCGAACGCGAATTGGCGAGTGCCATCGACAATCCGGTAGTCACCCTGGATGGGCGGGTCGCCTCGAACGGAAACATCCACGGCGCGCCGCTCGCCTATGTGCTGGACTTCCTCGCGATCGTGGTGGCGGATCTGGCGAGCATCAGCGAACGGCGCACAGATCGATTCCTGGATCCCGGCCGCAGCGTCGGACTCCCGGCCTTCCTTGCCGAGAATCCCGGGCTGGACAGCGGATACATGATCGCCCAATACACCCAGGCAGCCATTGTCACCGAACTCAAGCGGCTGGCGTGCCCGGCGAGCGTCGACTCGATTCCGACCTCGGCGATGCAGGAGGACCACGTTTCGATGGGGTGGTCGGCCGCACGCAAACTCCGGACGGCACTCGACGGGCTGACCCGGGTGGTGGCCATCGAGATTCTGGTAGCGGCGGCGGGAATCGAGCTCCGCATGCCGCTCGCACCCGCACCCGCTACGTCTGCGGTGATCGCCGCCGTCCGCACTCAGGTGGACGGTCCCGGCGCCGACCGCTGGGTATCGCGTGAGATCGATGCGGTACTGAGCCTCGCACGTTCCGGCGTTCTGACCACTGCCGCCGAATCGGTTACCGGTGGGCTGGACTGACAACACCCACAAGGTTCATTTCGAGGGGTTCGTGTGTTCTTTCCGTGATGGAAGAGCTGATCAGAGTTCGTGCCATCCGCAGCCACGCCCGCAGATTCTGCTCACGGCGGTGGCCGGGACGCCGTTGGCGGCTGTCCCGACGACGACGATCACCCGCGTGTAGCTCGAGCATTCGCGGCACCGGCCCCGGCG
This sequence comes from Nocardia asteroides, assembly GCF_021183625.1. Classification (NCBI taxonomy): domain Bacteria; kingdom Bacillati; phylum Actinomycetota; class Actinomycetes; order Mycobacteriales; family Nocardiaceae; genus Nocardia; species Nocardia asteroides. Next base: position 6,155,999 of record NZ_CP089214.1, on the reverse strand, counting down.
CGGGCCAGGTCCACCGCCGATTTCCGGACCGCGCGGGCGCGGCGCCGGGCACGGTCTCGGCTCGGCCACCGCCGACGCGGCTCGCTCCCGGACGACCGGGGTGCACCCGGCATCGCTGCGCTCCTTCCTGTGTGACGACGCTCGAGTGAGCGGGGTGTAGGTCGACACGTCCGGATCGGCACTGCCCGCGTCGCCGTCGGCGAGCACCGCGGAGTGGTAGCGGTAGCCCATCTCGACGCCGTAGCTCTCGTGTTCGCCGGTGTTGGCCGCGAAGTAGCCGGCCAGCGTCGCCCGGTGCGCCTCGCCTTCGGCACTGTCGACCTCGATCAGGTCGGGGTCGATCAGCTGCTGGGCCTCGACGTGCACGTTGAGATGGCGGAAGGACCAGTCCCCGACCAGCAGGGCGACCGGGCGGCGTTCGGCTTCGTAGCTGTCGAGCAGGTCGTCGCCGCCGAAGCCGTTGAGCACGGCGGCGAGTCTCCACCCATCTGCGGGAATATGGCGTGGAGGCCGCGTTGCCCGGCGGGCGTACTCAGCGGTCAGCGGGGTCCGGCGTCGGCCCGGCGGGTCTATCGCCCGGGGGCGGTGGGGGGAACTCCGATCGCGGGCAGGACCAGGGTGCATTCCACCGGTTGCGGCTGTTCGGGGTCGAGGGCGTTGAGGACCAGCCGGGCAGTGACGGGGTCGGAGTTGATGGACAGGTGGTCGGCGTAGTCCTGGGGGCACAGGTCCTGCAGGATGTAATTCGTGACGCCGGGTTCCTCGATCAGTCCCGCTCGGTAGGGGAGGATTTCGTCGTAGATGGTGACGATCTGGGTGTAGGCGATTCCGGGCACCGCGATTCCGCCGTCGTGCAGTTCCTGCATGAACGTCGAATTCGGTTGCCCCTCCCCTTGGACGATGTCGGCCGAGCCGGTGGTGATGCCGCTGCGCTCGAAGCCGTGCACCGCGCCGGCGAGCCCGATCATCTTCGACACTTTCCCCGCCCCGCCACCGGCTTTGAGATACCAGTAGGGCATGGTCGCGCCGAGCGAGTGCCCGACGATGGCGACCTCGGGCGCACCGGTGGCCTCCCGGACGCGATCGACGAAGGCGTCGAGTTCCGCGGCACCGTCGCGCATCGATCCCAGGCCACCGATGAAGCCGTCGGGATCACCGCCCGGGCCGCCGTAGGTCAGCGCGTAGACGCAGTAACCGGCATTGGCCAGCAGGGGGCCGTAGGTCTGCCAATTGTTGTTGCGGTTGGCCAGGATTCCGTGGACCAGGACGACCGGTTCCGGGTGCTGAGCTGTGGGTTTGCACGTCCAGTCATTGGTTCCCGGCGGACTGGCCGTTCCGCCGCCCTGCAGCGACGCCCTGATCGCGTCGATCAGGAACTGGTTCGACACCGGATACGGTTGCGCGGGGGGTGCATCGGCGTGTGCGGGCGCCACGATCGCGCCACCCAGGACCGCGGTCAGCACCGCGGCGGCGGCCAGGCGGCCGAGTCGAAGGACCCCTGTGCTGGACGGGTTTCTGCTCACTGTCGCTCCTTTGGTTCAGTGATGGCAATAGGCGCGTATCCGCGCGCTCCCCGACTGGCCTGTCGGCGATGCGCTCCTCGCCGGGGCCGGGCCGGAGAACTGTGGCCGGTCAGTCCGGATCGGCACGGGTGCGCGACGGCGCTGGTGCTGTGCCGGTGAGGATCGGCGTGATGGCGATACGCGCGAGGTGCTGGGTGGTTGCGAGGTCGGCGAGGTCGTCGACGAGGCTGGGGGCCGCGACGTAGCCGAGGGTCAGGTGGACCACGGCGTCGGCTTGGCGGCCGGGGTCACCGGGGGGCAGCGAACCGGCGGCTTGGGCGGCGGCGAGGTGGGCCCGGACCGCGGTGTGACCCCACCGCATCGGAGACGGGTCACCGTGATCGAGTGCCTGCACGAGCTCGGCGCGGCGCTCGGGGTCACCACCGCCGAACAGGGGGTGGTGGTGGACCAGGTGCAGGAAGGCGGCGAAGCCTTCGACGAGTTGTTCGGTGGGGTCGGTGAGCAGCGCGATTCGCTCGGTCAGCCCGTCGAGCATGACGCTGAACTCACGAGCCAGAGCACGCTCGAACAACGGGTCCTTGCCGGCGAAGCGGCGGAACAGCGTGGTACGGCTCACCCCCGATTCGGCGGCGACGTCGTCCATGGTCGCCTCCCGGGTGCCCTTGCGGGCCAGTACCACGATGGCCGCGTCCAGGACGCGGGTCTCGGTCTCGTCACTGCTCGGCGCCGCGTGCGCGATGGCGCCGACGGCGCGGGTCAGCAGGTGGGACAGCGGAGCACCAGGTCTGGTCACCGTCCAATCTTGACACAATGGGACTACCACCCGCCTAATAGTTCTGCAGAACTATTAGGGCGTCAATAGTCCCGAACCGGGAGTGTGGTGACGCGAGCACGGAACCATCCCCGACCGGCCCCGAAGCCCGGCTATCGGCGCTGATCGCGATCGGACCGTTTCGGCGCACGGGGACCGCGTGGCGCTGACCGGCCGGGTAACCGGAGTCCGCTGGACCTACCGCGAATTCGCCGCCGAGGGCGACGCGGTGGCCCTGGGCTTGCTCGCCATGGGAGACAGAGTCGACATCTGGGCACTCAACCGGGCCGAGGGGGTGCTGACCCGATACGCGACCGCCAAGATCGGGGCGGTGCTGGTGACGATCAACCCCGCCTATCGGGCCCATGAACTGGAATACGTCCTCAACCAGGCCGGGATCCGGATGTTGATCGCGGCCCGGCAGTTCAAGACCTCCGAATACGCGAAGATGATCGAGCAGGTGCGACCGCGCTGGTCACCGCGCAGGCGATGCTCTCACCGGACGACCCGATCAACATCCAGTACACCTCAATGGGATTCCCCAAAGTGGCCACACCACCTTCGACGCCCGCGGCACCCTGGAACCGTTGCCGCCGAACGCTGTACATCGGCGTACGGGGTACCCACCCTGTTCATCGCCGAGCTGACCGAACCCGAACTCGACACCTACGACCTCCCCTCGCTGCACGCCGGATCACGGCCGGATCAAGCGTCCGCACGACGACCAGCGCGTCATCGTCTGTGACAACGCGGATCAGCCGGACCGGCGTCCGCGTTCGAGTAGATGCTCGGTAGCCGCCCAGAGTGCCGCTTGAACATGCGGGTCCTCACCCGGAGCGGCCGCGGCGATCTCCCTGTGTCCCTTCAGCGTGATGTAGCGGCCGGTGGTGGTGGCGTAGCGAGCATCGGTTGCGAGCGCCACGATGAGGTCGGCGCCCCGACGCGGATCGCCGATACCCGATAGTTCGAGGATGCGTCGCAGCGGTCCCGCGAAGCGGAGTTCGCGGCCGAGGCCGGTGACGTTGAATCCGGGGTCGAGGCAGTTCGAGGTGAGGGGGGTGTCACGGGTGCGGCGTGCGAGTTCCTTGGTGAACAGAACGTTCATGAGCTTGGTTTTCCCGTATCGCCGCGATGACTCGCGGGCGGTGAACGGTGTGATGTCGGTGAGGTCGGCCGGCAGCTGGAAGGTGCCGTGATGCCGAGAGGCTTCGGAGGCGACGTTGACCACCCGGGCGCAGGGGGATTCGCGCAGGATCGGCAGCAGCGCGTTCGTCAGCACGAAAGGTGCGAGGTAGTTCACCGCGACCATCTCGGGGTAGCCGTCGGGTGTGACGCGGGCGGCGAAGGCGTGCAACCCGGCATTGTTGATCAACACGTCGACGCGGCGGTAGCGGGCAGTGATCTGCTCTCCCACGCGGCGGACGTCGTCGAGGCGGGTGAAGTCGCCGAAGAAGAAATCGATCTGGGCGTCGGGTGCGGCAGCGAGGATGCCGAGCCGGGTCTGTTCGGCCTTGTCGGCGCTGCGAGCGGTGAGGATCAGTTCGGCTCCGCGCCGGGCGAGTTCGCAGGCTGCCAGACGACCCAAGCCGCTCGTTGCGCCGGTCAGGACGATCCTCGGGGCCTCGTTCATGCGGGTAACTTCCGCACACTAGTAGTTTGCATATACCCACTATATGCCGAGTATGGTGGGTATATGCAAACCAAATCGAGCGACGACGGGCTCCGCCGCGACCTCGAACTCGCCGTGGGTGCGGAGATCAATGCGCTGTTGAGCTCGACACGAGCCCTCAGCGAGCGCAGTGCCGCGCACTTCCACGACGGCCTGCAGCCAGCCGCCTTCCATATCGCGCGGTGGCTGCACGCGTTCGGGCCGGCCAGACCGAGCGTCATCGCCGAGGCCGTCGGCATGGACCGCAGCTCCACCAGCACGCTCATCAAACGAATGCGCACGCTCGGCCTGCTGCACGCCACCCCGGACTCCAACGACCGCCGGGGGGTGATCGTGGAGCTCACCGAGCTGGGAAAAGAACGCGTCGCGAGCACGCTCGAAGACCGGGGAACCGAACTCCGCGCACGCACTCACGACTGGCCGCTGGCCGATCTGCGTGAGCTCATCCGCCTCCTGCGACAACTCACCGCGGGCGGGTCCGATCGGCAATGACGGCTCTGCCACGCAGACGGTTCGGAGCAGCGGTTGCGGTCGCGGTGACCTGCTGAATTCGGAGCTGAGCGGTGGTGATCACAGCGGTGATGGTGCGTGAGGGTCGCGCTCGATGCGCCAGCGGATCTTCACGAGCCGGACCGGAGTCCGCAGCCGGTGCCTGCATCAGTCGCCGGAGAGCTGACCACGAAATTCCCGTCGCCACTGCGGGTTCCGGCGCAGGGCCACAACCAGCCCGAGCGCGTCCCGCGTCGGCTCGCGCAGCGCGCTGGTCAGTGCGCGGGCGGCCGAGGCGCGATCCTGCCAGCCGTACTGATCGTCCGGGGCGACGTACGTCGCGCGGGTCTCGGCGTGCACCCGCCGCAATCGCACACCGAGCGTGGAATCGTCGGTGACGCCCGGCCGGTCCTGTGCGCTCAGCAGCGCGAGCGCCGCGGTGACCTCGCCGTAGCTGTCGAGTCCGGTCTCGACGGCCAGGGACGACATCTGCCGGGCGAGGACGCGACGCAGCCGCTCGGGAGGTGCGGCGTCGATCAGGGCGGCGAAGGTGGCGGGTACGGGTATCGCCTGGTCGTCGTCCGGGAGCACAGGCAGGATCACCGCGCTCGCGAGTCCCCGGTCGAGGCCGGGCGGTGGCAGCGGCACTCCGCAGCGGCGGACAACGGCCGCGCACACCGCGAGCAACCGTGCACGCTGCTGCTCGGGGGCGAGTTCCCGAGCAGGCAGGATGCTGACGATGCACTGACTGTCCGGGTCCCGACGCGCCGCGCCCGCGTCGTGGGGCGGCAGGCCGGGGAAGACATCGAACGGGTCGCGCGCACCGTCGGGCAGCACAGCCGAGTGCGTGTCGTACCTCGTCACCAGCTCCCCGTCGTCGAACATCGACACCCTGATCGCGCCGTTCCCGCTCCAGAACAGCAGCGACACCGCCCTGGTGCCCCGCGACACCCGACGCAGCACCTCGTTCCGCTCCCCCTCCGCGCCGAAGCGAGCGTCCTCGATGCCGAACGACCACTCGCCGTGCACCCCGGCGCGCACCTCCGGCAACAGCGCCCGGTCCGCCCGCGGGCCCGGACCATCCGGCACCGGCTGCCCGAGCTCGGGCAGCGCGCCGAACCGATGCAGGAATTCGACCTCGTCCAGCCGCTGCGCGAAGGTCAGGCAGAAACTCTCGCGCACGTCCGGCCACTTCTTTCCAGGCCCGCCGTAGGGAATCCTGGCGCGCGGTTCGGCTACGGCGGGTGCGGTGTCGAGCAGGGATCGGGGGTCGGGTGGCGGCTCGGGTTCGAGCGCCCAGAGCAGCACGCCGTCGTCGGCGACGGGCACGTACGACATCCCGAGCGTCATGGCGGCCCCGCTCTCCAGGCAGTCGGCGAGCTGTTCCAGGAACGCCGCGAGACTCCCCCATGTCCCGAACCTCGTGGCCGCGCCTTCCACCTGCTCGCCCACCGCGCCACAACGACAGTCCACGACCAGCCCGTCCGCGCTGACGTTGCGGGCAATCGAGACGAAATCGTGGTGCCAGAAGCCCTCGAACAGATCATCCTCGAAGCGCGCCGAAATCTCCCGCATCATCCGGGTGGCGCGGACGATCTCGGCGAGGCCGTAGGGCTGGAAGCCGGGGAAGCCGAAAGCGCACTCTCCGGCTGCGACTCCGTCGTGGTGGCGTAGATACGCGACCAGGTCGGCGGGGAACTCGACGCCGAGTTCGGCCGCCGCGCCGTCGATGGCCTCCCGGTCGGCGGGCATGCGCAGGGAGGCGAAGGTCCGCGGCGCGTGGGCGGCGAGCCACGCGTCGATCCGGCGCAAGGAATCCTCGATGGGGGAAGCGGGCATCGCCCGATTATGGCCAGTCCGGTGGGAGCGAAGCCTGCCCCGAAATGTTCCGGCTGGCGACCACTTTCGCGAAAAGCCGGTGCCGGTCCGCTGCGAATGGAGTGGCGACGACACGCTGGGCCAGCGGTACTGCGACCGGGAAGACGACACCGGCAGCGCCAGCGGGTCGGGCTACGAGTTCGGCCAGTTGCTCGGCAAGCTGATGTTCGGTGGTGACCGGTAGGTCCGCGCCGAAGCTGATGACGGACCGCTTTCCCTGATGGGAGGGGGTCCGTCGCTGTCAGGCCACCCGATCCCCGAGGACGACGCCACCACCTCCGACGGCCGCCCGCAGACCACCGACGCCAACCCGGACAGCTCGCTGCGAGCCGGTGGCTACCGAGCGGGCAGCCCGCCGATGAGACGGCCTGTGCGTCTCGGACCGTCCGGGCCGAGCACTACGTCGTGCTCGCGGCGAAGTCGGTGCCGCCCGACGCAGTGCTCGGGCGGCGGCTGTCGTCGGCGGGCAGGTCATGCTCGCCGCGCCACCGCCCCTGCGCCCCCGCCCTCGAGTCTGGTAATCCGACGATGCTGGTCGAGGCGCTCGGCGCGGGGTGCGCGGCGGCTCCGGCGTGCTACAGCAGTAGCAGGCTCTTGCCGACGACCGACCGGGTCTCGATGTCGGCGTGTGCCTTCGCGGCGTCGGCAAACGCATAGGTTTGGCCGACGATCGGAACCAACCGGCCGGAAGCGGCGTGGCCCAGTACCTCCCTGACCCTGCGAGGCGCGTCGGCCCAGAACGTCGGGAGCTGGGACATGTCGGCGACCTTCAGCCGCTGCCGGTCGCTCTCTGTCACAACGGTTTCCGTTCCGCTGGACATGCCGTAAGCGGAGAACCGGCCCCCGTCTCCGAGCAGCGCCAACGAGGCCGCTCCTACCGTCCCGCCGATCCCGTCGAACACCACATCCGGTCCTCGCCCACCGGTGATCGCCAGCACTCGCTCGGTGAAGTCGTGCGCCGAGTAGTCCACCACCTCGATGCCGAACTGTGCTGCGCGAGCCGCTTTCTCGGCTCCCCGAACGGCCGCGATCACCCGCGCTCCCGTCGGAGCGATGAGCTGCACCAGCAGGTTGCCCAGACCACCCAGGCCGGGCTGCACCAATACCAGGTCGTCCGGCTCGACCGGAGTGTTCTCCAGCAGCGCCAAGGCCGTGCTGCCGTCATCGAGTACGGCGAGGGCGACACGGGGATCGAGATCCTGAGGGATCGGGATGGTCTCCTCCGCCGCGGCGACCACGGTGTCGGAGTATCCGCCGCCATAGCCGCCGATCGCGTGCGTGACAACCATCGTGTCCAGCCAGTCGCGGTCGACACCAGCGCCGACGGCGCTGACTCTTCCCGCCGCCGCGCCACCCGGAACAAAGGGCAACGTCACCTCGAACACCGACGGAGCTCGGCCCGACCGGATCCGGGTGTCGAGCCAATTGACGCCCACCGCTGTCACATCCACCAGGAGTTCACCCGCGCCCGGCACCGGACGTGGCAGGTCCTCGACCAATTCCAGGACTTCGGGACCACCGAAACGACTCACTCTGAATTCTCGCATGCACACAGCCTTCAACATCAATAAATGTTGAGGTCAAATCGTGGTTGCTGACCCGCACACGCACGGCGAGCCGCGAAGGCTCGCAGCCGACGCGCCGACGAAGCTGGTCCACGACCGGGACGCATAGGTGTGGCCACCTCGGCACCGATTCCCTCCAGTCGGTGGTGGCCCTGCGGATGACTACCGAATGTACTGTGCGCTAGGCGTTCTGCGCCTTCCCGTCGGGTTCGCGGTAGCCGCTCGCGAGGAGCTCGCGAAGCCGGTCGAGCGACTCGTCCTCGGCGCCGTTGCCCTTGATCCAGGCAAACGAACAGGCCGCGAGGAACAAGTCGGTCCCCCGTACCGACGCGCGTACATATCCCGCGCGCTGCGCGGCCGCCACGTACTTGTCGGTGGCGGCGGTGAAGATGTCGCAGGGAATCGTGAGCGGATTGTCCGGGTCTTGCGCTCTGGCGGCGCTCATGAGCGGCTCCGGGAGCCCGCTGAAAGCGCTGAAGTACTCCACCATGGCTCGCAGCCATTGCTCCAATGCCGCACCGGCATCGCCCAACTGCTCGATATCCGCCCTGCGGGCCGCAAGCTCCTCGGAGCGTGTTTGCAGCACGGCTGCCAGCAGGGCATCCCGGGTGGGAAAGTGCCGATACAGGGTGCCCGGACCGACGCCCGCCTCCTTGGCTACCGCCTCGAGCGAGGTGCCGACCCCGTACTGCCGGAAGTGCCGCTGAGCGGTCGCGAGCAGCGCCGCCCGGTTGCGCTTGACATCCGCGCGGGGCTTGCGGACCTGCGGTTCACTCCCGTCCACTCAACCTCCCGATACTCCCGATACTCCCGTCGGCCCGCGGCCGAAGAAAGCGGATGCCGCCTCCGAATAACCCGAGCTTAAAAGGGAGGCGGAATCCAGTCAAGTGGCGCTCAGCGCGGCGCGATCGAAATGGAGACTTGACCGGAGGCTGCCTCCGTTCTAGGCTGACCCAATACGGACGACGCCTCCGTTTTATCTGCGGCGCGGTGCAGGAGGTAACTCGTGCGGGTGAAGCAGGCCGACCCGATCGTGGAGTGCGTGCGTGTCCCACGCGACCGGACATGTCGAACGAACGTCTTCCGTTGATGAAATCATCACCACTACAAGGAGTTCCACATGTGGATAGGCATCATCGGCACCGGATTCATCGGCAAGACCCTGGCTGTGAAATTGAGCGCGGCCGGACACGAGGTGAAGGTGGCCAACTCGCGGGGGCCGGAGACGATCGGTGCCGACCTGCTCGTCTCGGGTGCGCGCGCCGTGACCGCGGCCGAGGCGGTGCGGGAGGTGGACGTGGTGATCCTGTCCATCCCGCTGAACCGGCTTCCGGAGATGGCGCCGTTGCTCGCAAACGTGCCCGCCGAGACGGTCGTGATCGACACGTCGAACTACTACCCCTCGCGCGATTCCGTCATCGAGGCCATCGAGGGCGGGCAGGTCGAGAGCCTCTGGGTCGCGGAACAGCTCGGCAGGCCGATCGTCAAGGCGTGGAACGCCATCGGGTCACACTCGTTCGCCGAGAAGGGCACGCCAACGGGATCCGACGGACGTATCGCCATTCCGGTCGCAGCCGATGACGAGCAGGCGCGCGCGGTGGGCATGGCCTTGGTCGACGACACCGGGTTCGACGGATTCGATGCCGGATCGCTGTTGCAGTCGTGGCGTCAGCAGCCCGGCGCCCCCTGCTACTGCACCGACCTCACCAGTGACGAGCTGGGCACCGCGCTGGCGTCGGCCGAGGCCGCGCGGCTGCCGAAGCGCCGCGACCTGGCGGCGGCCGTCATCTTCGAGCGCATCGAGGAATTGCGGGCGACGCCCGACCACGCCGTCGTCGTGAACCGTGCGATATTCCGATAGATCTTCCTGCCCGTGCGCACAAGTGCCGCCTCCGTTGACTGCCGGCTCGGTACGGAGGCGGCATCGAAGGCCTCGGGTAGACCCGGCGTCGGCCCGTGACGTCGACGGCCCGCGCGAAGTCCGCCGGATATCCGTCGACCGAGGTCCAATGAAAGGACCAGGCAATTGAAACGCATGTTCACCATTCTCATCGGCGCCCTGCTGGGGGTCGCCGTCGTAGGCTGCGGATCGAACTCGTCCGATTCGGCGCCGACCGACTCCTGTGCGCCGTCAGGCGGGCTGACCTTCATCTGCGATGTCGCGAATCCGGAAGACGTTGTGCTGGTGCCGAACAGCGAATGGGCACTCGCCAGCGGGATGAAGCCGGGCAGCGGTCTGCACCTCATCGACACGCGCGGGAAGACCGTGAGCAACCTGTACATGGCTGACGCCCCGAAAGCCGAAGCGGACCAGACGAAGTACGCGGGCTGTCCGGGCCCCTTGGATCCCGCGGAGGCCGACCTGCACGGGCTGAGCCTTCGGCAAACCGACAGTGGCCGATACACCGTCTATGCGATCAACCACGGCGGCCGTGAGTCGGTCGAGGTCTTCGATCTCGACGCCCGCGGACCCGCGCCGTCCGCAACCTGGACAGGGTGCGTACTCATGCCGAATGGTCTGCAGGGAAACGGTGTCGCCGCATTCAATGACGGCACCATCTTGGCCACGGTGCCCCAAATGCCGGGCACGACATTCGACGACGTGCTCGCCGGCGAGACCACCGGCGCGGTGTACATGTGGACCCCGGGGTCGGCGGGATTCCAGGCGCTCCCGGGTACTGAACTCGCGGGGAACAACGGAATCGAGACTTCCCCGGACGACAGCAAATTCTACGTCGTGTCGGTCGGTGAACGACGCATTGTCGAGTTCGCGCGGGACAATCCCGGCACACCGCTTCGCTCCGTGCAGCTTGCAGGATTCGTACCCGACAATCTGCACTGGACTGCCGACAATCGTTTGATCACCGCGGGAATGCTCGACGCTGAGCCCTCCTGTGCAGGGACGCTGCTCGAGTGCTCGCGCGGATACAAAGTCGACACGATCGATCCGACGACGATGGCCGTCACGGAACTGGCGAGCGGACCGGCAACGCCGGACTTCCCCGGTACCGCGAGCGCCGTACAGGTCGGTGGTGAACTGTGGCTCGGATCGTTCTACGCGGATCGGCTCGCCTACCGATCACTCAGCGGCTCCTGAACGTAACCTCATCGCGGCGCGCAGTACGGCGCTCAGAATGCTGGACCGCCCGCAAGCTCCGGCCGAGCGGCGCAGCGTGGGCCAGACCGCGGCGTTGCAGGCGAAGTGCCCGAGGTGGTTGGTACCCACGGTCGGCTCGAACCCGTCGCGGGTGGTGCGGCGGGTGTGCAGGTTCATCACCCCGGCGTTGTTGAACAACAGGTCGATGGTCTCGGTTTCCGCGATCCGCCGCGGCGCGCACGACCTCGACCGCCTCGTCCAGCTTGGCCCGGTCGCGACCGGCGACGATGACCCGCGCACCGCGGGCGGCCAGAACGCGGGCCGTGCCCAGGCCGATCCCGCTGGTGGCGCCCGTGACCAGGGCGGTGCGTCCGGTCTGGTCGGGAATGTGTCCACGAGGAACCCCGAAGCGAAACGGCAGCAACTCTTCGATGCCGCGCTGGCCGAGTTCGGCCTGGCCGGAGCGCGCATCGGCCGTCTGGCCAGGCGCGCGGGAATCAGCGCGGGTTCGTGTACTCGTTCTACAGGGGCAAGGACGAACTGTTCGACGCCGTCTTCGACATGATCGTGGACACGACGGTGGCGGCCGTGCCGCTGGATGCCGATCGGCTGCCCGAGTACGCAGGTCACCTCTACGACGCCGGTCGAGCCCATCCCCAGGTCATGCGGTTCCTGATGTGGTACCACCTGCTGCGTGGCGACTCCGCCCAGCGCACCTCGGTGGCCGAGTCGATGCGAGCCGAGGTCGAGGCGATCGAACAGGCACAGCGGCGCGGGACGGTCACAACCTGCCGCGCACATCCTGGCTCTGGTGTCGACGCTCGCGAACATGTAGCACCAACCCGCGCCAGACGTCGCGCGATTGGTACCCGGACCTCAACGCCGAAGCCTCGTCCTCGACGCGGTCACGACGCTGGTCTCCTCGACGGATGCCGGAACGGGGCAATCGCGCGCTCGCGGCGACCTTCGAATCGGGCATCGCCACCGCCGGCCTCGACGAGCGAATTCACCGAACAGGTGTGCGCGAGGGAGTGTCGCCGTTGAGGACTCGCACGTTGCGCGTGCGTGCGGATTCGCGGAAACTCTCAGCGGTGGCGCCAAGGAGTCTGGGTAGACAACGTGGGTGATTTCTTCGAACGGATCGTCGACCTCGAGGTGACGGCGGAGCAGGCCGCCGCGCTCGGTGCGCGGATGGTGGACTGGATGATCGCGCGGCGGTTGCTCACGCGGGAGATGTCCGGCGAGGGGATGTACAGCCTCGGTGTCGGCAAAGGCTATGTGGCGGGGCCTGATTGGCAGCGGGTCACCGGGGAGTGGGGCGCGGATTGGATTCCCGGTCCGGTCGCGGTACTTGTCGGGCGCGACGATCACCACGGCGGCCAGGGCGAGATCGAACCGGAGTCCGCACGGTGCCCGCGTTGTCACGCGACGACCACCATCATCGATTATCCGCAGCAGTGGGTGGCCGACCCCGAGGTCTGGCGGCCGTTCCACGACGGCATCGAAGCGTGGAAGCAGACCGGCTCGGGCAGCGTCACCTGTACCGGGTGCGGCGAGGCCGCCGGAGTCACCGAGTGGGGGTGGCCGTCGGGCTTCGCGCTCGGCGCGCTCGCTTTCGACTTCTGGGGGTGGCCGCCGCTCACGGAGAAATTCGTCACCGAGTTCCGCACGCAACTCGGGCACCAAATCGAACATCACACGGGTAAATTCTGACGCTTCGCCGACCCGGTCCGTTTCATCGATCGCAAGGCTCCAATGCGTAACGCCATCGACCATTGGCTCCGAGACCGATGACACTCGCAACACTGCCCGGCGCCGGTGGGACGCGCGGCGATCGTCTGGTGAGCGGGCGCCAGGGCTGGATCGGGGCCGGGATTTCATCCGGTGTGGGTGAGGCGGTCGCTGCCTCAGGTGTGCGGCAATGGCAGCACGGTGTAGCGGCGACAGGAAGGGCGTCCGGCATGGATCCGGTCGAAGAACACGCTTACGCGCTCGGCATCCAAGCGCTGACCTGGGGATATCCCCTGATCTGCTATGCCCGCACCAACTATGGCAGCGTCGAAGCCCACGCCGCCGGTGTCAACCGGTTCCGTCTGTTCGAGCAGGTCAAGACCGCTGCGGACCGCTATGTCGTCAGCCCGAACAACGTCACCCTCGACGGTTACGCCAATCTGCAACTGGCCGGCGAACCGATCGTGTTGCACGTTCCAGTGCTGAGCGAACCGCGCTGGTACATCGTCCAGATCGGCGACACCTTCGACGAGTACCTCGCCGGTATCGGCGGCGCACGTGGCCCGCGGCCCGGCACCTACGCGCTGGTCGGGCCCGACTTCCACGGTGAGCTGCCCGCGGGCATCACCGCGATCCGGTTACGCACGCGCACCGGGATCGCGGCGTTGCGAGTATTCGTCGCCGGCGAGGCCGACACCCCGGCCGCGGTCGCCGTGCAACGCCAATTCCGGCTGCTGCCCCTGTCCGCGTTCCTCAGCGAGGGCCTCGGCGCCCGGGACCCGCAGCCCGCGGTGGTGCCGAAACTCGTCGACACCACCGACGAACGGTTGCGGCCGTTCGACCATCTCGGGCAAGCGATGCGCTGGTTCCTGCCCACCACCGGAGACCGTGACGACGCGCTCATCGGATCGTTCCGCCGGATCGGATTGACCACGGGCGGCGGGTTCGACCCCGCACCGCTCGACGAGGCGACCGAGCGGGGCCTGGCCCGGGCGGGCGAGGCCGCCGAGGCGATCATCGACGCGCGCTGGGCATCGGTCGGCGAGACCGTGAACGGGTGGCGCTACTACTTCGCCGGAGGACGCGCCGGCCACGACTTCGCGTTGCGAGCCGCGCTGGCCAAATACGTGCTCGGATCCCACTGGGCCAGCGAAGCCGTCTACCCGCCGTGCTCGGTCGACGAAGACGGTCGCCCGCTCGACGGCAGCCGCGACTACGTGCTGCACTTCCCCGCCGGGCAACTCCCCCCGGTGACGGTGCTCTGGAACCTCGCGCTCTACGACGCGGACATGCTGTTCGTAGCCAACGACCACAACCGCTTCAGCATCGGCAGCACCACCGACGGCCTCACACCCGGCCCCGACGGATCGCTGACCCTCCACATCCAGCACACCGAGCCCACCACCCCGATCGGGGTAGCGAACTGGCTGCCCGCCCCCACGGGTGCGTTCACCCTCACCATGCGCCTCTACGGCCCCGAAACCGCTGTCCTGGACCGGAGCTACCGGCTTCCCGCCGTCACGATCCGCGACTGATCCGCGAGGGCCGTTCCGACGCGTTCGAACCCACACTCCCCACCGCGCCTGGCGACCGGTTACGCCGGGGCGGCTTCGGCCTCGGCGGACACCTCGGCCCAGTCCTGCCAGCCCTTGATCCGGTCGGCGTAGAGCTGAGGGACGACCTGGAGCGGGAAGGTGCCGAGGAAGATTCGGGACGGCGGGGTCTCGGCGTCGACGATTTTCAGCAAGGCCGCGCCGACGCCGGCCGGGTCGGGATTCGGGGTGGCGGCGAAGCCGGCCTCGACCGTCTTCCGGAAGTCGTCGTAGGCGGGCAGCGGTACGGAGTGGGCGGACGAGGTGTTGAACTCGGTGGCGAAGGGGCCGGGCTCGACAACGGTGACCTTGATGCCGAAGGTGGCGACTTCCTGGGCCAGCGAGTCCGAGAGTCCCTCGACGGCCGCCTTGGCCGCGCTGTAGCCGCCCGTGGTGGGGTAGGCGGCGAGGGCGAGCAGACTGCTCACGTTCACGATGTGGCCGCTGCCCCGGGCGCGGAGGTAGGGCAGTGCCGCCTGGACCACCCACAGGGTGCCGAACACGTTCGTCTCGAACTGGGCGCGGACGTCGCCTTCGGTCAGCTCTTCGACCATGCCGAACAGGCCGTAACCGGCGTTGTTGACCACGACGTCGAGGCGACCGAAGTGTTCGTGGGCCCGCGCGACGGACTCGCTCACGGCGGTCTTGTCCGTGACATCCAGGCTCAGCGGCAGGATCGCGTCGCCGTGGGCGGCGACCAGATCGGCCAGGGCGTCGGTGTCGCGGGCGGTCGCCGCGACCTTGTCACCGCGCGAGAGCGCGGCCTCGGTGAACCTGCGGCCCAAGCCGCGGGATGAACCGGTGATGAACCAGATCTTGCTCATGGGAGGCACTCCTCGATGGGGAAACTCAGGCAACAAACGGAACTGTATACCTATCTGGTACTCAGTACCACTTGGGGTTGGTGTCTTACACTCGTCGGATGGCCGAGATATCCAGGGCCGCGCGCCCCACGCTGCGGGAGCGGACGCGAGCCGCGATGCGCGAGGAGGTCGTCGAGATCGCGTTCCGGCTCTTCGCTGAGCAGGGCTTCGACAGCACAACGGTCGAGCAGATCGCCGCCGAGGCGGGGCTGTCGCGCACCACCTTCTTCCGGTACTTCGGCTCCAAGGAGGAGCTCGTCCTCGGCCGAATGAGCGAGTTCGGCCCCCGGATCGCCGCCGCGCTGGCCGGCCGCCCCGCCGACGAGCCCCCCTGGGAAGCGCTGCGCCGCTGCTTCGACGTGATCACCGAGCCGACGGCCGATGAGCCCCAGCCCTTCTTGAATCTCATGCGGCTGCTCGACGACGCCTGCGCCCTGATGACCCGCCAGTGGGAGAAGACGCAGGGCTGGCACAGCCTCCTGGTCCCGGAGATCCGCCGCCGGCTCGGCGGTGCGGCCACCGACGACCTGCGCGCGCACGCCCTCGTCGGCTCGGCGATCTCCTGCCTGGACGCCGCGACCGACGCCTGGACCGCTACCGGTGGAGCCACACCCCTGGCCGGACTCCTCGACCAGGCCATGGGCGTACTGGTCGAGCCACCCGCCTGAGTTCGGCGTGAGCAGTTCGCCACCCGCCGTAGAACCGTCAGCGAGCGGCGGGGTCGCCGGTGTGCGAGGCTGGTGCTGATCGTTTCGTCGGGGAGATGGAGCGTTATGGCGAGTTCACGCACGACTGCGCAAAAGGGGCACCCGTTCGGTCGGCGGCCGGACGGCGGGCTGGCCGATGTGGTGTGGGAGTGGTCGAAATCCGGCACCCGCCACGCCGCCCGCAACCGGCTGCTGCGGCGGCTGCCCGGCGTCAGCGCGGGCGCGGCCTACCGGTTCGGGCTGGTCGAGCGGCCGCACTACGCCTACGGCGTCCGCCGGGCAACAGAGCTGGCCGCGCGGCTCGGCCACCGGGGTGTCACCGTGGTGGAGTTCGGGGTGGCCGGGGGCAACGGGTTGCTGGCCTTGGCCGAGCATGCCCGCTACTACTCGGGTGTCACCGGCGTCGCGGTGCGGGTGGTCGGCTTCGACGGCGGCGCGGGCATGCCCGCCGCCACCGACCGCCGCGATCTGCCCTACCTCTTCGGCCCCGGCTTCTACGCCATGGACCACGACCGGCTGCGTGCCCGCCTCGGCACCGCCGAGCTGGTCATCGGCGAAGTCGCCGAAACCCTGCCCGACTACCTCCGCACCCGCGCAGCCCTGCTCCGCGAGCATCCCATCGGCTTCGTCAGCCTCGACCTTGACTACTACTCCTCCACCACCGCCGCCCTCGACCTCTTCCGCGGCCCCGCCCACGAACCCATGCTGCCCCGGGTCACCTGCTACCTCGATGACCTGCCCGGCACCACCCGCCACATCGGCGAAGCCGCCGCGATCGCCGATTTCAACACCGCCAACCCCGACCGGCCCATCGGCCAGGTCCTCGGGCTGCGCGCCTTCACTCCCCTCGACCCGCCCTGGGCCGACCAGATCTACGTCCACCACCGCCTCGACCACCCCGACTACCCCCGCCTGGAAACCGGCGCCACCGGCGACCAACTCCCCCTGGAGCACTGAGACTCGGGAGGCCGGGTGCTCGCCGGCGAGCGTGCTGGCGCGGTGTCCAGGACCGACATCCGAAGCTCGTGCATCGGACTGCGGCTCCCGGTCGGAAAGTCCCGGTATGTCCGCTCGCGGTGCCCGGCGAGTATCAGCGGGTGTGGTCTAACGCCGGTCGAGCCCGGACAGCCGCCACGCCAGCCGGTTGCGCACCGCCGGGGTGCGGCCCGCGACCCCGAGCACGGCATTGCGCAGCGGGCGCAGCCGGGCGGGCAGGGTGGCGAGGCCGGTGAGCCGGTCGGCGGTGGCGACGACGGCGCGCGCGGCCTCGCGGCGGGAGGCGGCCAGGTCGTCGAGCAGGGTGCCCGGTTCGCCTGCGAGCACCCGGTTCAGGGTCTCGGCGGTGGCGACCGCGTCCTGGATGCCGAGGTTCATGCCCTGCCCGCCTGCCGGTGAGTGCACGTGCGCGGCGTCGCCCGCGAGCAGCACGCGCCCGCTGCGGAACGAGTCGGCGATCCGGTGGTGCACGCGGAACCGGGAGCCCCACAGCACTTCCCGCACCCGCAGCGGGTCGCGGCGTTGGCCGCGCTCGTCCAGCAGCCGCTGCACGAAGGCGATGTCCGGCTCGGGCGGAGCCTCGGCGACGGTGGCGACGATCCGGTGCCACCCGTCCGGCAGCGGCGCGACCACGACCAGCCCGGCCGGGGAGAAGTAGAGCATCACCTGCTCGGCGGGCACCCCGCCAGCCAGCTTCACATCGGCCAGGGTGAACGACTCGGCGTAGGTGCCGCCGGTGAAGCCGATCCCGGCCTGCTCGCGCACCGTGCTGTGCATGCCGTCGGCGCCGATCAGGTAGCGGCCCCGCAGGGTCGAGCGGTCGGCGAGGGTGGCGGTGACACCGTCGGCCTCCTGCCCGATCGTGGTGACGGCGGCCGGGCGCCGCACGGTGCCGCCGGCCGCGTGCAGCCGCTCCAGCAGGTATCGCTCGGTGTCGGCCTGCGAGATCATCAGCGTGTACGGGTAGGCGGTCGGCAGCCCGGCGAAGGGCACCTCCATCAGCACGCGGTCCCGATCGCGGATGGTGAACCGCGGCGTGTGCAGGCCGCGGCGCACCAGGTCGCCGGTGACGCCGTAGGGCTCGAGCATTTCCAGGGTGCGCGAGTGCACCACCGCCGCGCGCGAGGTGTTCTCCCCGGCGTTCTTGTCGTCCAGCACGGTCACGCTCCGGCCCCGCTGCCGCAGTGCGAGGGCGGCGCTCAGCCCGGTCGGCCCGGCGCCCACGATCAGCACGTCCACGATGTCGTTCACGGTCACTCCCCTTGGTCAACGCTTGTTGGCATTGACGGTAGAGCGACCGGACCACTGAGTCAACAGCTGTTGGCCTACACTCGTTGACGTGAAACGCTCATCCGCCGAGACCAAGACCGCCATCCTGGCCGCGGCCAGGGAGCGGTTCGCGGCCGACGGCTACGACCGCGCCACCATCCGCGCCATCGCCGCCGACGCGGGCATCGACCCGGCCATGGTCATGCGCTACTTCGGCAGCAAGGAGCGGCTGTTCGCCGCCGCGGCCGAGTTCGACCTGGAGCTGCCGGAGCTGACCGCCATCCCCCGCGCCGAGATCGGCTCGGCGGTGGTGGCGCACTTCCTGGAGCGCTGGGAACGCGACGAGACGCTGCTGATCCTGCTCCGCACCGGCGTCACCAACGAGGTCGCCGCCGAGCGGATGCGCGCGATCTTCGCCGCGCAACTCGCGCCGGTGGTCACCCGCAGCTGTCCGGATCCGGAGGCGGGCGCGGAGCGCGCGGCGCTGGTCGCCGCTCAGATCCTCGGCATGGCGCTGTGCCGGTTCGTGCTCCGCTTTCCGCCGCTGGCCGGAATGGGCCGGCAGGAGATCGTGGACTGGCTCGGCCCGACCGTTCAGCGCTACCTGACCCACGACGAGCCATGACTCGAGGCGTTGCACAGGGGCAGCGGGAATTCACCACACCGCACCGGCCGCCCTCGTCCCGTTCCGGGGAACCCGCTCGCCGGTTTGCCGCCGCGGAGGCGCGGGTAGCGCGGCGCCATGACCTACCGCACCGTGGCCGAGGGCGTGCACCTGCTCGAGCACGCGGCCGTGAACCTGTATCTGATCGAGGACGAGGACGGGCTGACCCTGGTCGACACCGGGCTGCCCGCTACCTTCGGGCGGATCGCCGCGGCGGTGCGGGCGGTGGGGCGCAACCCGGGTGAGCTGCGCGCGGTGGTGCTCACCCACGCGCACTTCGACCATGTCGGCTCCGCGCGCCGGATCCAGCAGCGCTGGGGCACACCGATCTACGTGCACAGCGCGGAGCGCTACCTGACCGCGCACCCGTATCGCTACCGGCACGAGCGCGCGCGGCTGTGGTATCCGCTGCGCTACCCCCGCGCGGTGCCGGTGCTGGCCCGGATGGCGGCGGCCGGGGCGCTCGCCGTGCGCGGGGTGCGTGCGGTGCGCACGTTCGAGCCGGGTGCGGAGCTTCCGGTGCCCGGCCGGCCGCGGGTGATCGCGACCCCCGGCCACACCTCGGGGCACTGCGCGCTGCACCTGCCCGGCCGGGATGCCGTGCTCGCCGGGGACGCGCTGGTCACCCTCGACCCCTACACCGGCCGCACCGGCCCGCAGATCGTCTCCGGCGCGGCCACCGCCGACAGCGAGGTCGCGCTGCGCTCGCTCACCGCGCTCGCCGAGACCGGAGCGAGCACCGTACTGCCCGGGCACGGCGAGCCGTGGACCGGCGGGGTGACCGCCGCGGTGGAGGCCGCGCTACGGGCGGGCCCCTCCTGACGCCGCAGCCGACCACGCCCCCGCGGCCCGGGTTCTTCGACGGGCTCGAGCTGCTCGGCCCGGTTCCGCGCAACAGCCGACCCGGGCCCGCGCCTTTCCCGCCGCTCGATACGGTGTGAACCGACAGCACGCCGATCGGGGAGGAAACGCGCGGTGCCCGCACTGGAGCCGGGGTCGGTATTCGCCGGCTACACGATCGAACGACCGCTCGGCGCGGGCGGCATGGGCGAGGTCTACGCGGCCCGGCATCCCCGCCTGCCCCGCTCCGAGGCGATCAAGGTGCTCGGCGCCGAGCTCACCGACGACAACTACCGGCGCCGGTTCGAGCGCGAGGCCGATCTGGCCGCGTCGCTCTCGCACCCCGGCATCGTCAGCGTGCACGACCGCGGGGAGGCGGACGGACGGCTGTGGATCGCGCTGGAGCTGATCGACGGGGTGGATCTCGCCGCGGTGCTGCGGACGGCGCCGCGGGGGCTGGCAAGCGGTGAGGCGGCGCGGGCGGTGACCGAGGTGGCCGGCGCGCTCGACTACGCGGGTGCGCGCGGGCTGATCCACCGCGACGTGAAGCCCGCCAATATCCTGCTGGCCCGGACCGGCCACTACCTGCTCACCGATTTCGGGATCGCCAGGATGGGGCCGGAGAACTCGGAGCTCACCGGGACCGGCATGACGCTCGGCACCGTCGCCTACGCCTCGCCGGAGCAGATGCTGGGGCATCCCGTCGATCCCCGGTCCGACCAGTACTCGCTGGCCGTCACCGCCTACCACCTGCTCACCGGGGTGCAGCCGTTCACCGGGACGAACCCGGTCGCGGTGATCATGGCGCACGCGCAGCAGCCGGTGCCGAGCGTGCGCGCGCAGCGGCCGGAGCTCGATCCGGCCGTGGACGCGGTGTTCGCGCGGGCCATGGCGAAGCTTCCGGAGCAGCGCTACCCGACCAGCGCGCAGTTCGCGGCCGCGCTCGCCGCGGCGCTCGCCGGATCGGCCCCGCCGCCCGCGCGCTCGGACCGGCACGCGGGCACCACGGTCAATCCCGGTCCGGTGCGCTCGGACCGGCACGCGCCGACCATCGCCGATCCGGGATCGCCCGGTCCGGCGCGCTCGGACCGGCACGCCGTGACCGCTGCCGGTCCGGGGGCCCCCGCCCCGACGCGCTGGGATCAGCCGGGGAACACCTTCACCCCGAGCGGACCGCCGCGGCGCCACCCCTTCCGCCGCGCAGGCTGGATCGTCCTCGCGGTGGCGCTGGTGGCCGCCGCCGCGCTCGGCGTCTGGGCCTGGCAGGCCCACGCAGGCGAGCGGGAAGCCGCTCAGCTTCCCCGGCGCCCGGTGACCCCGCTGCTGCCCCCGCTCGCGCAGCGCCCGGCCACCCCGATCTGGACGCTGCCCGCCGACGGCCCGCCCGGCTCCCGGCCGGGAACGGTCGCGGCGCTCGGCGGCAACGCCGACATCGTCATCTTCCACCGCGAATTCCGGCCCACCGGCCCCGCCGAGACCGTCACCCAGCTCGACATCATCGACGCCGAGACCGGGCAGCGCCGCCCGGGGACCGCGCCGATCCCGCTGCAGGGCACCGAACGACGCCCGGAGCGCTGCGTCGTCGTCGCGGAGCGGGCCGCCTGCCGGTTGCGGGGCACATCCGTCCCCACCGACGCCCTGCTGTTCCTCGACCTCACCACCGGCCGAGTCCTCGACACCGTGCTCGCGGCAGGCCGGATCGACGGCCTCACCGCGGCGGGCGACCGCTTCGCGCTGCGGGACGAGCCACGCGACCGGTCCCAGCCCCCGGCGCTGCGCGCCTTCGACACCGCGGGCCACGAGCTCCCCCCGCTCGTCCCCTCGGCACCGAGCCGGACGATCGAGATCTTCGAGCTGGCCCGCCTCGCGGTGCTCAACACCGCCCCCGACCCCGCGCAACCGTTGTCCACCTGGCGATTCCAGGTCGTCCGGCTGGAGGACGGCCGGGAGATCTACCGCCGCGACACCCCCGAGAGCATCGCCGACACCGACTGGAACGTCTTCCTCGACGGCTTCGTCGTCGAGGACGGCATCTACGATCGCGACGGCGGCAGGACGGCCGGGCTCCCGAAGGGCTGGCGGCCCAGCGAGCACCCCGGCATCGGCTCGGGGCCCACCGAGACCTCGGTGCCCACCGCCATCCAGACCTCCGGCGACAAGACGACCTACGCGGGCATCAGCCCGCGCAACGGAATCGTGCTGTGGGAGCACCGCTCCTTCGGCGCGGGCGACGGCACCCCGGGCCGGCTCCCCCTGCGCGGCGTCGGCACCCTGCTGCTCACCAGCGATTCGGGCCGCGTGGTCGACGCCTACACCGGTGACTACGTGATCCCAGGGACGGTGGCCGAGGGCACCGTGCTCGGCACCGACGGCAGCCGCGTCGCCGTGGCCACCGACAGCGGCGGGCCACCGGCGCTCGCGGTGTGGAGCAGCGACGGGGAGGTCTGGCAGATCCCGAGCGAGCAGCCGGCGGTCGCGGTGGCCGGGCGGCTCTACCTCGGCGATCTCCGGCTCTTCTGAGCGGGCGGCGACAACGCCTCCAGTTCCTTGCCGCCCCTTCCGATCGGCCATCTTGACGATCGTGGGAGTGGTGACATGCAGCGCCGCGGCCACCTCGCCCGGCGTCCGGCCATCGTGGTGCCAGAGCACGCCGAGCACCAGATCCTGGCCCGGATACAGCCCGTGCGGGCGCACGCTCCGCTCCACGAGCACGCAGCAGCTTCGAGGTCCGGCTGTGCGCACCGCTGGATCAGCGGTGGATGCTGGTCGGCGGCGGGAGATCGGGCGGCGGGCGCAGGGCCGGGTTCGCGGCGGGGTTCGCGGGTGCCCGGATGTGGGCGGCGACGAGCGCTTCGGCCTGGGCGGTGGGGGTGCGGCCGTGGGCGCGGGCCAGCCGCAGCAGCCGGGCGCGCGCGGATTCCACCTCGAGACCGAAGTGCTCGGCGATGATTCCGGTCGCGGTGGCGATGACGGCGGTACCGGCCAGGACATCGTCGATGGTGTCGGCCACTGCCACGAGCCGGCCGTCCTGGCGGCCGGTGGAAAGCGCGATCGCGGTCAGGTCGGCAAGGATCTGGCCGAAGTCGTTGGGGCGCAGGGTTCCCCACGGCTCGTCGGCGTGCACCACGACCGAGCCGAGCGGCAGGGTCAGGGCCGTGATGGGGAACGCGCGCACCGACCGCAGACCGGCGCTTCGGGCCCGTGCCCGGTAGTCCGCCCACCGGGTAGCGGATCCGTCCGCGTGCGGCTCCGCACCACCTTCGTCCAGGTCACCGATCATCGCCACCGCGCCGTCGCGGGCGCTGTCCATTCCCGGCCCGGCCACGTGCAGGCGCGGGTCGGCGATCATCGAGCCGTCCCGCATCGCCTCGGCGACGATCTGCACCCCGGACCCGCCGGAGCGCTGATCGGTCAGGATCACCGCCGCCGAGACCGCCTGGAAGCACTCCCGGGCATGACCGGCCACCGAGTGCAGCACCGTTGGCACGTCGAAGTCACCCGTCAGGGCCGCGGTGAGCTCGGCCACCGCCAGCCTGATCTGCGCGGTGTTCATCGATCCTGCCCTTCAGTGCTGTCCCGCTGCGCGCGCAGCGACAACCTGCGGGCGACGATATCGGCGGCGACTCCGCTGATCGAACGGCCGCGGGCATAGGCATAGGCCCGCAACCTGGACAGCGCCTCGTCCGGGCCGATCGCCAGCTGCACCGCCACCATCCCCGCGGCATTGAACACCACCGACCTGGAGAACCCGTCGGCGGCTCCCTCCTCCCGTTCCACCGCGGCATCCACCGCACCCCGTACTCCACCGGCCACCCGGATGCGGCGTTCCCATTCCTCGCGCAGCGTCGCGCCGACGACTTCCGCGCACGCCCCGGCCGATTGCCGCTCCCTCGCCGAGAGCGCGCCCGGGGTGGAGCGGTAGAGCTCCATGACCCCGATCGCACCCCGGTCGCCGGGCACCGGAAACGCGAAAACCGCTCGCACTCCGAGCCCGAGCGCGTCGGCGCTGAACGCAGGCCAGCGGGCTCCGGCCGCCACGGCAGCGAGGTCGGGCCACAGTTCGCTCCGGTCGTGGCGGTAGGTGTCCACACAGGGGCCCTCACCGACGGTGAACTGCAGCTCGTCGATCTGCTGGGCCATGGCATCGGTCGCGTACACCAGCTCGCGCGCCTGCGAGGTAGCGCTGAGGACCGCGACCGCGGCACCATCGGTGCCGGTCAACCGTGCCGCCGAGGTACACACCGCACCGATTCCCCGCCGCAATTCGTCCCCGCCGCGACCGGCCGGATCCGGCTGTCCGGCGGGATCGCCCTGCCGAGAGTCATACACACCGACTCCATCCGTCGTTCCCGCACTCTACGTTCGTGCTGCCCCGATCCGGCTCCTTCGACACGGTCGCCCGCGTCCGCATTCCAGCACGGGAAGGCGCGGGGCCGGTCCGCGAGTTCGCCGATGCGGACCCGGAGCGGCGCGTTCAGGTGGCGGGGGTGGTGTCCGGGTCGCGCATGGTCAGCAGGACATGATCGAGCCGGGCCCGCAGTTTGACCTCGTCACCGGCCACCGCGGGTAGTTCGGCGATCACCAGTTCGGCGACCCGGCGCAGTTTGATGTTGGTCTCCTGCGAGCGCCACCGCAGCACCGCAAACGCCTGCTCGGCGCTGACCCCGTAGGCCAGCATCAACACACCCTTGGCCTGCTCGATCACCGCGCGCGCGTCCAGCACTCGCGGCAGGGTTTCATCCAGGGCGGCGCGCTGATACTCCGCTGCGGTCTTCGACAGATCGATGTAGTAGCCCTGCGTTCCGACGATCTCGCCGTCCTCCTCGCGCATCGGCTCGGACACCACCAGCACCTCGCGCACCTTGCCGGCGACATCGATGATGCGATGGCGGCTCGAGAACGCGCCCCCGTCCTCCACCGACACGATCAGCGCTTCCAGACGGCCGCGATCATCGGGATGCTTGTGCGACAGCAGCAGCTCCGTCGTCGGCTCCACCTCGCCGGGTGCGTAACCGTGCATCCGAGCGAGCTCGCTCGACCACGTCCAGCGCCGCTGACCGAACCAATACCGGAACCGGCCGACAACCAGCGGATCCCCCACCCCGACCACCTGCTCGACGAGGTCCAGTTCCGACTGCGGGACATCCGCACGTTCGATCACACCATCGAGTATCCCGACCGGAACCCATCGACGCGACCACCGAAACGCCGCACCGACCACCACCCCACAGGATCGGGTCCGGTTGCCTACCGCGCCCGGCGTTCGGTCTCGGCGGCGCTGATCAGCGCCGTGCCCAGCAGCGTCGCCGCGTCCAGGAAGGATTCTTGCGGAATCCCGTCCGGGTCGGTGTGGGCGAGCAGAGCCATACCGTGCTCGAGGGCGAGTGCCACCAGCGCCATGTGCTCGGCGGGGGCGGGCAGGCTCAGCCCCATTCCCTCGATCACCCGCCGGGTCGACCGCGCGTACCAGTCCCGGGATACCCGGTCGTAGTCGCGTAGGGCCTGTGCCGCAAGCGGATTCCGCATGGCGTAGAGCCGGAATTCGAGCATGAGTACGAACCGTTTGCGGTCGGCGAAGCGATTGCCGCCTCGGCCGCGCAGGGTGTCGACCGTCTGCATCGCGTCACCACCGGGGGCGAGGATCTCCTCGCTCTCTTCGATGTCGCGATCGAGCCACTCGCCGAGAAGTGCGAGGAACAGATCTTCCTTGTTGGTGAAGTTCGCATAGACCGCACCTCGGCTGTACCCGGCCCGGTCCGCGATGTCTTCGAGGGAGGCCTGCGTGAAGCCCTTCTCGGTGAACACCTCCTCGGCGGCGGTGAGCAGCATCGCGCGGGTGCGCCGCACGCTCTCGGCGCGGGTCAACCTGGGCATGTTCGGCCCTCTCCGACGGGTGCCTCCTTGACACTGCTCGGTCCGTCCAGAACAATACCCGACGACATCAGCGTATCTGGATACGTGAACGAATCCGAGTGCCCGACGCGGATCCGTGAATTCGGACGAAGGAAGTTATGCGTCGATCGGCCGTTGGCACCGTCGTGCAGTCTGTCGTGGTCGCGGTGCTCGCGCTCACCGCCCTCGCGGCGCCCGCCGCGGCCGAAGACCTTCCCGCGTTACCCGCGGACTTCGAATTCGGGGTCGCTCAATCCGGTTTCCAGTCCGAAGGTTCCAACCAGGACTCGAACTACCTGCGCTACGGCAACGAAGGGAAGTTGCACGAGCCGGTAGGAAACGCCGTGGACTTCTTCCATCAGTACGAGGGAGATGTCGCCAGGGCGGCCTCGATCGGTGTCGACAACTACCGGCTGTCGGTGGAGTG
Source organism: Nocardia asteroides (assembly GCF_021183625.1). Lineage (NCBI taxonomy): Bacteria > Bacillati > Actinomycetota > Actinomycetes > Mycobacteriales > Nocardiaceae > Nocardia > Nocardia asteroides. Next base: position 6,129,986 of record NZ_CP089214.1, on the reverse strand, counting down.
GTCGCGCATCGAACCGCGGCCCGGTATCGACGACCCGGCAGGCTGGGCGTTCTACGATGCCGTGATCGGGCGCATCGTCGCCGCGGGCATGCGCCCGATGATCACGTTGAATCACTGGGTCCATCCGGGCTGGGCAGTCGATCGCGGGGGGTGGAACAACCCGGAGATGGCCGCGGAGCTGACCGCCTTCGGGCGGCGAGTCGTCGATCGCTACTCCTGGGCCGAGCCGATCTGGATCACCTTCAACGAGCCGAGCGAATACGTCCGGCGGGAATTGACCTACGGCGGTCTGGCGCCGGCGAACACCGGGCTCATGGTCGACGGGATCATCGCGGCTCATCGGGCGATCACCACCTACATCCATACCGTGCAGCCCGGTGGCCAGGTCTCCTCGAACATCGCCTACATTCCACTTCCCGGCGTGGAACCGGCGCTGGAAGCCGCGTTCTCCGACCGCATGGTCGATTCCTTCGACTTCATCGGCGTCGACCAGTACTACTCGATCGCGCCGTCGGAACTGCCGTCGTTCATCACCTCGGGCGGCTCGTTCTGGAATCTGCCGCAATCACCGGAGAGCATGTATTACGTGCTGCGCTACTTCGCCGCCAAATATCCGAACAAGCCGCTGCGGGTCATCGAGAACGGATTGGCGACCGACGCGGATCAGAACCGTGCCGACGGGTACCGCCGTGCCGACCATCTCCGCGACACCGTCTATTGGATTCAGCGCGCACGCCGAGACGGCATCGACATCGTCTCCTACAACTACTGGAGCCTCACCGACAACTACGAGTGGGGTGAATACGCTCCCCGATTCGGCCTCTACAGCGTCGATGCCGTCCACGACCCCGCCCTGACCCGCCGGCCGACACCCGCGGTGGCGGCCTACCGCGAGATCACCGAACACCACGGGGTGCCCGCGACCTACCGGCCGACGCGCCAACCGGCGCCGTGCTCACTGATCGCGCTGCCCGACAGTTGCGGCGATCCGGTGTCGGTCGAGCCACGCTGACGAGTCGGGACATGCGTTCTACCAAGCAGGAGAATTCCCGATGAAGCATGGATCCCTGGTCGCGCTGGCCTGCTCGGCCCTGATACTCGCCGGTCCGGTCTCGGCCACCGCGGCGGCGGAGCCGATCCCCGCTGTCAACGACTGGAACTGTAAACCGCTGCCCGACAGCGCTTTTCCGAGGCCGATCGTCCTCATCCACGGCATCGTCGGCGACATCGAGGACTGGCGGGCGGAGATCGACGACCTCACCGCACAGGGCGCCTGCCTGTTCGCCGAGAACTACGGTGCGCACGCCGCGACCGGATACGCACTCAACGGGCTGGCACCCTTGGCGCAGTCCGAGGACGAGCTGGCACTGTTCGTCGAGGAAGTCCGCGCTCGCACCGCATCCGCCCGAGTGGACCTCGTCGGGCACTCCGAAGGGGGCCTGCTGGCCGGTGCCCTGTCCCGGCGACTGGGTTCCAGCGACGTACACACGGTGGTCATGCTCGCACCGGCCACCCACGGCGCTACCCTCAGCGGAACAACCGCCCTGCTTCACGACATGGGTATCGCGGGCGCCGTCGACGATATGCTCCGTGCCACCGTCTGCCCGGCCTGCGCGGACATGTCCGCGCCCGAATCGGCATACAGGCAGCGGAACAGCCGACCCCCGCTCGCGGCCACCGGCGTGAACTACCACATCCTCGCCCTACGCCACGACGCTGTCGTCTCCCCCGGCGGGACGGCATCGTTCATCGACGAGCCCGGTGTCGAGAATCGCTACGCCGACGAACTCTGGCCCGGCTCCGCGTTCGAGCACTCCACCCTGCCCCGGCAACGACCGGTCGTGGACTGGGTGCGGCAGAAACTCCAACAACATCGAGAGGGCTGATATCGGGCGCACGGCGTAGGCTCGGAACCATCCGGTGGCAACCCGTCGTCGCCGGATTCGACGATCCGGCCCGCTCAGGGCTGTGACAGCGACCGCCGCGCTCGGGTGGCAGACGAGAACCGCCACCCATTCCGAGCCGGCCAGCACAGGAGCGAGTTGACAATGGCTGAATGGCAGAGGTTCGAACGTGCCGGGGCCGTGGACGTGAAAGCTGAGCCGGGCGATCAGATCCTGGTCCGGGTGAAGGTCGCGGGAACCGATCGGACAGGTGAGTGGAAGAACCGCTTCACCGGCCACCTGCGGACGCAGCAGGACGAGGCGAGCGGCGTCGGTATCGACACCTCCGGTGGCGGGCGGTACAGCATCTACGCCCGCGTCCCGGAGCACGCCCTGGAGACGATCGTGGCCTCGATCGACCTGGCCATCGAGGCGACGAACGACGACTACGTCCGCGTTGTCCTCCCGGAGATCGAGGCGGCCAGGGTTGCCGCCGAAGCGGAGAAACGCCAGGCGGACGAGCGGATCGCCGACCTCACCCGCCGAGCCGCGCTGCTCGACCGCCCGGAGCACTCCGAGCGATAGCGCGCGGAGCGCTTCGGCGCCCGGCCTTCTCCGCGGTGCAGGCGTGAACCGGAGGCCGTTTGGCGGCCCGGGGCGCGGGTAGGAGCCCACCATGGCTGGGCAAAAGTCGACAATTCTGTTGGTCGCCGATCCTGGTGCCCCGGAGGTGATCGCCGGACATCTGTCCGATTCGCTCTCGGACACCCCCGCCTCCGACAACTGGGACGTATCGGTGCGGTGCCAGGCGTACCCGATCGACGAGCACACCGAGTTCGCGGAGGTCGTCGACACCATCGACCCGGGTGGCGAGACCGAGGACGTCGTCATCTACCTCACCGATCTGCCCCGGCGCCAGGGAACGACACCGGTCCTGGCCGACATCAGCGTGCCGGACCGCTTCGCGGTGATCTCCCTTCCCGGCATGGGCGGCGCGTTCATCCAGCGCCGGGTGCGGGACGTGGCGCACACCGTCCTGGCCGAGGTGACGAACCGCCCTGGGAAACAGCAGACTCCGGCAAAGCCACTGCGGCGCGTCCAGGACGACGACGTCGTCCACTACCTCGCACCCTCGGCCCTGTCCCGGCTACGGCTGCTCGCGGGCATGGTCTACGCCAACCGGCCGTGGCGGCTGGTGACCGGCATGTCGAAGGTGATGATGGCGGCCTTCGCCACCGGAGCCGTGAGCCTGGCCTACCCGACGATGTGGCAACTCTCCGCCACGATGGGGCCGTGGCGACTGAGCGCGGTCACCGTCCTGGCCACCGCGGCGATGATCGCCTGGCTCATCGTCGAACACCGCCTGTGGGAACGCCCGCGTTCGGGCACCGAACGGGAACGCGCGGTGCTCTACAACGCCTCGACGGTCATTTCCCTGACGATCGGCGTCGTCGTCTTCCACGCCGCGCTGTTCGTCCTGCTGCTGCTGACCGCCTGGTGGACGATTCCGCCGCAGATGGTCACCGAGAACACCGGACGACCCGTGGGCCTGGTGACCCTGTTGCTGATGGCCTGGCTGGTCGCCGCCGTCGCCACCCTCGGCGGTGCGCTCGGGTCGGGCATGGAAGACGACGAGGCTGTCAAGGCGGCGACCTACGGGGCCCGGCAACGCCAGCGATTCGACCACTCGGACTGACGCACCCCGACATTCGGCTCCGTTTCGTGGGCGAACCCCGGACGGAAGGGTCGTCCGGCTGTCGGCCGCACCGGCGGAAGGCGCCGTCTCGGTCACCGAATCCCGGGTCACCGGCACCGGATCAGTGACACAGGTCGCTCTACTACCTACTGTCGGAGACGGCCGGGGCCGGGCTACCCTGACTTCGGCGGAATCGCGAATCACACTGCTCCGCAGAACGGTTCACGCGCACGGAGCAGCACCGCGAGCCCCGCCGCGAAGCGCCGTCCGGGTGCTCGGGGCGGCGAAGGTCGTCTCGTGAGGAGCCCCCGATGTCACGACGGTTCGACGATTCCGCCGCCGTTCCCCGCCCCGCGATCACCCGCCGCCGGGCGCTCGCCGCTGCCGCCACCCTGCTGATCCTTCCGGGTTGCGGCGCGACGAGCGCGCGGCCCGAGCACGGGGAATCCCCTCCCCCGCACTGGGATTACGATGCGGAGGGCCCCGGACACTGGGCGGAACTCGACGGCCGCTACGGCGTCTGCGGAACGGGGGGCGGACAGTCGCCGATCGACCTCGGCCATCCGACGCGGGTGGCGCCCGCCGACCACATCGACATCGGGTACGGGCCGGTGCGAGCGCTGCCGGTGGTCGACAACGGGCACACCATCCAGGCGAACGTACCGCCGGACGCCGGGCAGTACGTCGTCGTGGACGGGCGGCGGTTCACGCTGGCCCAGTTCCACTTCCACGCTCCGAGCGAGCACACCGTCGAGGGCGTGGGCGCCGCGATGGAGTTGCATCTGGTGCACGTCGCCGAGGACGGGGCCGTCGCTGTGCTCGGCGTGCTCCTGGAGGCGGGTGAGCAGCGATCGGCCTTCGGTCCGGTGCTCGGGGAGTTGCCGCCGGCGGGCGGGGTGCGCACCGCGGGACCGCTCGACCTGCGCGAGGTGCTACCCGCCGACCTCGCCCAGTTCCGCTACACCGGCTCGCTCACCACGCCGCCGTGCACCGAGGGGGTCGCCTGGACGGTGCTTCGGCACCCGGTCCCGGTCGGCCGGGACGAGGTGGAGCGCTATCTGACGCGATTCCCGCACACCAATCGCCCGGTCCAGGCGAGCAACGGCCGGGCGGTGATTCTCGGCGGCGGCTGAGCTCGTCGATCACGCCTCCAGCGCCGCGATCAGCGCCGCGGAGTCCGACACCGCGCCGAATACTCCGCCCTGCATGGTCACCATGTGCAGGGCGGCCTCGTGGTTGCCGGGATCGGTGGCGCCGGTGCAGTCGGAGAGGATCAGGCACTCGTAGCCGCGGTCGTTGGCCTCGCGCATGGTCGTGTGGACGCAGACATCGGTGGTGATCCCGGTGAGCACGATATTGCGAATTCCCCTGGTGCGCAGCACCAGATCCAGATCGGTGGCGTAGAAGGCGCCCTTGCCGGGCTTGTCGATGATCGGCTCGCCCGGCAGCGGGGCGACCTCGGGCACGATCTCCCACCCCGGCTCCCCCTGCACCAGGATCCGCCCCTGCGGGCCCGCGCTCCCGATCTCCGCCCCGATCTGCGCGGAACGCCACCGCTTGTTCGCGGGCAGATCGGCGAGATCGGGCCGGTGCCCCTCACGGGTATGGATGACGGTCAGGCCGGCGGCGCGGGCGGCGGACAGCAGCCGCGCGGTGGGGGCGAGACCGGCGCGGGTGAGGGCGAGGTCGTAGCCCATGGCATCGACGTACCCGCCCGGCCCGCAGAAGTCGACCTGCCAGTCGATGCAGATCACGGCGGTGACGGCCGGGTCGATCGGCCCGTCGTAGGGCCAGGTGTAGGGGCGGGCGTCCACTTGCTTGGTCATGCGGTGACAGCCTCTCGATTGCGCAGGGACAGGGCGGAGAAGACGGCGGTGCCGACGATCATGCCGACGACGGCATCGGAGAGCCCGGGCGCCCATTCGTGGGCGGCGAGCGCGGCGCCGGCGCCGACGGCCCAGGCGGCGAAGGCTTCCCAGCGCCAGGCTGTCTCGCGATCGACGCGACGGCGAAGGACCAGCTGGTCGAGGATCAGCACGATGCCAATGGGCGGGACGATGACGCCGAGCAGGTTCAGCCAGGTCTCGAAGTGCGACCACACGCCGGCGACCGCGAGCAACACGCCGATCGCGCCGAGCACGACGCTCAGCGCCCGCATGCGCTGCCCGGTGAGCTGACTCCACCCGACGGCGCCGTTGTACAGGCAGTGCGCGCAGACGGAGCCGAGGTTCACGAAGACGAAGATCACGGCCACCGGGACGAGCCAGCCGCCCTGGTCGATGAGGATCGACAGGAAGTTGCCGCCGTCGGCGGCGGGGTTCGCGGCGGCGCCGAGCGCGACGATGAGCCCGCCGATCACCAGGGCGATGGTGTTGCCGACGGGGAACGCGGAGAAGGCGGCGAGGAACCCTTCGCGGCCGTTCCTCGACCACCGGGTGAAGTCGGCGGTCATGGTGCCGGAGTCGATGAAGCAGGCGATCACCAGGGTGACGGCGGCGCCGAGGCTCAGCGCGGAGCCCGCCCCGGCGTACCCGAGCGCCGAACTCCAGCTCGAGTCGCCGAGCGCGAGCACCACGGCGGTGATCCCGAGCGCCAGGTAAAGCGGCGCGGCGATGACGCCGATGGCGGAGAGCGCGCGGATGCCGAGCAGGGTGACCAGGACGTAGCCGATGCCCGCACCGAGCGAGGTCAACCGCTCGTCCCAGCCGAGGCTGGTGGCGAGGATGGAGCCGGTGAGCCCGGTCTGGAAGGCGAACCAGCCGATGACGACCGTGGCCAGGAAGCCGGAGACCAGCCGATAGCCGCGGCGGCCGAACGTGTCCACGGCGATGAGCGCGAAGCTCTTCCCGGTTTTCCCTGCCAGATAGCTGAGCGCGCCGACGTAGCCCATGAGCACGAGGTTGCCGAGCAGTATGGCGAGCATTCCGCGCCAGAAGCCGAGCGAGTACACGATGAGCCCGCCGAAGACGGCGCAGGTGAGGATCATCGGGAAGCCGAGCCAGACGGCCGACACCGATGCCAGGCCGCGGCGCGCGGCGGCGGGCACCGGGACGCTCTCGTACTCGTCGCTCAGTACCGACGCCGTATCCGGTGGCGCCGTATTCAGCTCTGTACTCATGGCTGTATACGTTCGCGACCTGATGTTTCCTCGACAACGGCGCGCGGTTACGGGTCTGTGTCCGGATCGGGCCCCGGTTACCGGGATGTGGCGGAATCCTCTCCGGTGGCCCAACCGGACTCGAGGTGCTCGAAGATCTCGCGCAGCGCCGCGCGCGGATTCCGCTCGGCGGCGGCCAGTTCCGGCGCCTCGAGGAGGTAGCGGGCCAGGGCGCGGTCCGCGGCGGCCGGTTCGGCGCGGCCCGACTCGGCGGCGAGCGCCTCGGCCAGCGGAATCTCGGCGCGCAGCCAGAGCGTCCGCTGGTAGCGGGCGAGCTCGGGGGTGGCCAGGATCAGGTCGCGGCGGCGGCGAACGGCGGCCGGAATGTCGGCGGCGAACGGGCCGCGGTGCGCGAAGAAGGCGAGCAGCGCGCGCAGCGGCGGCTGCCCGGCCGGGCGGTCGCGGAGCGCGGCGAGGATGCCATCGCGGCGCTCGGCGCCGTCATCGAAGATCACCGCCTGCTTGCCGTCCGGCACGTGCTTGAAGAGCGTCGCGAGCGAGACGTCGGCCGCGTCGGCGATCCGGGTGACGGTCACGCCGTCGTAGCCGTGCTCCAGGAACAACCGCAGCGCGGCATCGGCCAGCGCCTGCCGGGTCGCGGCCTTCTTGCGCTCCCGGCGCCCGGCGTGTGTCATGCCTCGCATTCTAGGGCCGGGGTTGCATCGGCTATGAAAGTAGAGTCACTATAGATTCATAGTCACTACACGTTCTGAGGAGTTGTCATGGTGGTCATCGTTGGTGCGGGGCTCGGCGGGCTCCTGCTGGCCCGGGTCCTGCATTCCGCCGGCATTCCGGCGGTTGTCCTCGAGGGCGAGGCGGAGCCGGCGGCGCGGGGGCAGGGCGGCATGCTCGACCTGCACGAGGAGTCCGGGCAGGCGGCGCTGCGGGCGGCGGGGCTGGAGGCGGAGTTCCGCGCCATCGTGCACCCCGGCGGGCAGGCCATGCGCGTGCTGGACCGGGACGGGCGGGTCGCGCTGGCGGAGCCGGACACCGACGGCGGGCGGCCGGAGGTGGATCGTGGGCAGCTGCGCGACCTGCTGCTCGCCGCGCTGCCCGCGGGTACCGTGCGCTGGGGCGCGAAGGTCACCGGGGCGCTGGCGCTCGGCGGCGGCAGCCACGAGCTGCGCCTGGCGGACGGCACGACCGTCACCACGGAACTGCTGGTCGGCGCGGACGGCGCCTGGTCGGTGATCCGGCCGCTGGTCTCCCCCGCGACCCCGGCCTACACCGGGGTCTCCTTCGTCGAACTCGACCTGCGTGACGCCGACACCGCGCACCCGGCGAGCGCCGAACTCGTCGGCGGCGGATTCTTCCTCGCGCTCGGCGGTGACCAGGGCTTTCTCGCGCACCGCGAGACCGATGGCAGCCTGCACGTCTACGCGGCGGTCCGAGCCGCCGAAGACTGGCTGGACGGCATCGACTTCGCCGATACCACGGCCGCGAAAACGGCGCTGCTCGAGCAGTTCCCCGGCTGGGCGGCGTGCTTCCACGCGCTGATCACCGAGGCCGACGGCGCGCTCGTGCCGCGCCGGATCAGCGCGCTCCCGGTGGGCCACCGCTGGGCGCGGGTGCCGGGGGTGACGCTGCTCGGCGACGCCGCGCACCTCATGTCGCCGTTCGCGGGCGAGGGCGCCAACCTGGCCCTGCTGGACGGCGCCGAACTCGGCCGCGCGCTGGCCGCGCACCCGGGCGCCACCGAGCTCGCGCTGGCGGAGTACGAGGCGGGGCTCTTCCCGCGCGGCGCGGCGGCGGCCGGGGAATCGGCGGCCGGGCTGGCGGAGCTCTTCGGCCCGGATCCGGTCACCCGCCTGGTGGAGCGGTTCGCCGCGCACCCCTAGGCTTTCCGCCGTGGAGCTCGCCGAACACTTCCTTCCCTTCCGTAAGAACACCGTGATCGCGCTGTGCGCCGCGGAGCTGCCCGACGCCGAGCGCGGGCCGTTCACCGACCTCGCCCGGCTGCTCGCCGCGCTGGTGCACCACGAGTTCCACGACCGCGGCGAGGCCGCGCTCGACGCCTACCAGGTGGTCGACCCGTCCGAGGACGAGCGGGTGCTCAGGCCAGCGACGTCGGCGGAGCGGGCCGCGGCGCGGGTGACGGTGGAGCGCGAGCTGGTCGCGCTGGCGGAGGCGGCCGACTACACCCGGATCCCGGCCGCGGAGATGCGGCAGGCGTTCACCGAGCACGCGCTGGTGAAGGTGCGGCTGGAGGTGGACGAGGGCGAGTTCGAGACGGCGCTGTTCTTCCGGCGCGGGGTGTCGCAGCGAACCGAGCGGGTGCCGTGGCTGTTCGGGCTGCGCCGCCGCGACCTCGAATTCACCAGCTACGCCAAGGTTCTCGTCTATATCGCGTTCACCGAGCGGGCGGGTCGGCCGAACGGCGGGGTGCTGCTGAAGCTCTTCCAGAATGTGCCGAAGAACGATCTGGAGATGCTCTACCCGACGGTGCGGGTGCGGATGCGGCCGCTGGACAAGCTGCTCATCGGGGTGCCCGCGGCGGTGTCCGGGATCGTCGTCGTCGCGACCAAGCTGATCGCCTCGCTGGGGCCGGTGGCGCTGCTCCTGCTGTTCTGGGCGGGGCTGCGCGAGGAGCCGGTGCGGCTGGATCAGGCCGCGCTGATCACGCTGGGCGCGGGGCTCGCGGCGTTCGGCGGGTATCTGGTGCGGCAGTTCTCGAAGTTCAAGAACCGCAAGCTGCAGCTCATGAAGACGCTCTCCGAGCACCTCTACTTCCGGAACCTGGACAACGACCAGGGGGTCTTCCACCACCTGCTCGGGGCGGCGGAGGAGTCCGAGGTGAAGGAGGCGGTGCTGGCCTACTACTTCCTGCTCACGGCGGACGCCCCGCTCTCCGGGGCGGAGCTGGACGCGCGGGTCGAGGAGTGGTTCCGCGAGCAGTGGGGCGCGCGGTTCGACTTCCGGATCCGGGACGGGCTGCGCAGGCTGCGCGAGCTGGAGCTGCTCACCGAGGACGAGCGCGGCGGGCTCGGGGTGCTGCCGCCGGCGGCGGCGCGGGCGCGGCTCGACCTGCGCTGGGACGGGCTGTTCCGCCGGACTATCCCCGCATCCCCGCCAGTCGCCCGGCAATGATCCGCTCGGCGTCGCCGACGATTCCCTCGACCACTTCGCGGCAGGAGAGCACCTCGTCGATCAGCCCCTGCGCCTGACCGGCCCACCACAGCCCGCCGTCCATGTCGCCCGCGCCGAGCACCTCGCGCCTGCCGCGCTCGCCGGAGGCCAGGTGCGCGACGTCGGCGAAGGTGGCGCCCGGACGCCGGGAGAGCTCGACGATCTCCGCGGAGACGGCATTGCGCGCCACCCGCGCGGTGTTGCGGAACTCGCGGAAGATCACCTGGGTGGCGCGCTCGTCGTTGGCGACGATCTGCCGTTTGACGTTCTCGTGGATCGGGGCCTCGGTGGTGGCGACGAAGCGGGTGCCCATGTTGACCGCGTCGGCGCCGAGCGCGAGCGCGGCGACCAGCCCGGCGCCGTCGGCGATGCCGCCGGAGGCGATGATCGGGATGCTCAGCTTGCGGGCGGCGGCATTGATCAGCACCAGCCCGGGGACGTCGTCCTCGCCGGGGTGGCCCGCGCACTCGAAGCCGTCGATGCTGATGGCGTCGACGCCGAGCCGCTCGGCCTTGAGCGCGTGCCGCACCGCGACCGCCTTGTGCACCACCTTCACGCCGTTGGCCTTGAAGATCGGCAGGTGCGGCTCGGGGTTGGCGCCCGCGGTCTCCACGATCTTCACGCCGCCCGCCACGATGGCGTCGCGGTACTCGTCGTAGGGCACCGGGTTGCGGGTGGGCAGGATGGTCAGGTTCACGCCGAACGGCTTGTCGGTCCGCTCCCTGACCCGGCCGATCTCGGCCAGCAGCGCCTCCGGCGTCGGCTGGGTGAGCGCGGTGAGGAAGCCGAGCGCACCGGCCTCGGCCACCGCGGCGATGAGCTCGGCGGTGCCGATCGCGGTCATCCCGCCGCAGACGACGGGGTGCTCGATCCCGAATTCCTCGGTGAACCTGGTCTTCAACACCGTTCGATGAGACCACATCGGGGCACGGAGGGAAATGGCGTTCTCAATGAGTGAGAGCGCGATCACCAATCCGTGCCCCCACTTCCCCCGGACGAGGCTTTGGGGGCTGGCCGCCCCCGACCGCGCGGCGTTGAGTGTGCGCGGGGGCACGTCACCGGACGGGCCGGGAGGAGCGAGGACACATGCGGGGCAGGGTTGTGGCGGCGATCGCGCTGGTGCTGATCGCGGCGGCCGGGGCGGGGCCGACGGCATCGGCGGAGCCGGCCGCCGTCGCGGCGAGCGCGACGGCGCCGAACGGGTCGCGGATCGAGCGGGTGGAGCCGGTGGACGCGCGAACCATGGTGCTGCACATCCACTCCGCCGCCATGGGCAAGACGGTGCCGGTCGAGGTGCAGCGCCCGGCCGACACCTCGGTGCCGCGCCCGGTGCTCTACCTGCTGAACGGGGGCGGCGGCGGCGAGGACGGCGTCGCCACCTGGGCCGGGAAGACCGACGCGCTCGGCTTCCTCGCCGACAAGGAGGTCAACGTGGTCACCGCCGTCGGCGGCCGCTGGAGCTACTACGCGGACTGGGAGCGGCCGGACCCGGTGCTCGGCGTGAACCGGTGGCAGACCTTCTTCACCGAGGAGCTGCCGCCGATCATCGACGCGGCGCTCGGCACCAGCGGCAGCAACGCGATCGCCGGGATCTCCATGGCGGGCACCTCGGTGCTGCTGCTCGCGATCACCAAGCCGGGGCTGTACCGGAGCGTCGGCGCCTACAGCGGCTGCGCGCAGACCAGCGATCCGGTTGGCCACCGGCTGGTGCGGATGTCGGTGGAGACCTGGGGCGGCGGGAACGTGGAGAATCTGTGGGGCCCGCCGGAGGCGCCGGGCTGGGCGGCGAACGATCCGCTCGTGCACGCCGAGAAGCTCCGCGGCACCACCCTCTACATCTCCAGCGGCTCCGGGCTGCCCGGCCGCTACGACCGGCTCGGCGACCCCTTCATGATGGGCGACCCGAACAATCCGGAGCAGCTCGCGAACCAGATCGTGATCGGTGGCGTCATCGAGGCGGGCACCGCGTACTGCACCAGGAACCTGGCGAACCGCCTGGCGGAGCTGGACATCCCGGCGACGGTGGAGATCGCCCCGGAGGGCACGCACTCCTGGGGGTACTGGCAGGACGACCTGAAACGCTCCTGGCCCGCGCTGGCGGCGGGGCTGTCCTGAAAAACTAGGCAGCGAGCTCGTGCTCGGCGCCGAGCGGCCGGACCACGGCGGCCTCGGCGCCGGTGCGCCCCTGCACGCTGGTGAACCGCACCTGCTGGCCCTCGGCGAGGGTGCGGTAGCCGGGCTGGTCGATACTGCCGAACTCGACGAACACCTCGGCGTGGTCGTCGGCGCGGATGAAGCCGAAGCCCTTGGCGGCGTCGAACCAGGCGACGGTGCCGGTGCGCCACTCGGAGCGGGGTTCCATCTACGCGCCCGCCGCGGCGGCGTCGGCGCCGGACCCGCGCATTACCTGCTGCCACCACGAGGAGAGCGGGCTCGGGTCCGGCCACTCGACCGTGGGAGCCGAGTCGTCGGTGGTGTCGGTGCGCTCCGAGCCGATTCGATTCGTGCCGGACTGACGGGTCATGACGGCGTTCTCCTCTGCATCGATCCGCCACCGGGCACCCGGTGGTGATCGCGATATTCCCGTGAGTCCCGAAATGAAACCTCGACTATCGGACCGCGCGGAGCAGCCGTTGCCGCTGCTGGCCGAAGTCGACGACGGTCGGGTAGCCGCCGCGGTGCGGGTCGAACGGCGCCTGGTCGACGGCGGCGCGGTCGGTGAGCGAGCACAGGATGTGCCAGCCGAAGTGGCCGGGATCGAGCGGCGACTCCGCGCGGGTGACGCCGCTGATCCGCACCGTGATCCGCCTGGCGTCGACGGCGAGCACGCAGCACACGGTGGAGCCGGGCGCCGGGTCGGCCATCAGGGCGGTGGCGACCTCGTCGACGGCGAGGCCGAGATCGATGGTCTCGGCGGTGTTCAGCCCGGCCTGCAGCCCCGCCGCCTCGGCGAGCGCGCGCAGCGTCATGAGCTGGGAGAGGTCGGGCGCGACCCGGAGCTCGACCCGGGCCGGGGTGGCGGGCGGGCGGGAGCGGGGGCGCGGCCGCGCGGCGGGGCGGGTGCCGCGGGGGTCGCGGGGGAAGTGCGGACGCAGGGACATGCGGTTGCCTGTTCCGGACCTCGCGCTGGGGGTCAGGCCGGGTTCGGGGCGCTGCCGCTCCGGTCGGCGGAGCGGCCGTCGCGGCCGCCCGACCGCCGGGTGGGCGGGGGCAGCGGCCCCGAGCGTCGCCTGGCGCGGGAGGTCCTGCTGGTCGATGCGGTGTCGGGGGTGGTGACGTCGACGGTGGTGGTGACCGGGTGCGCGGCGTCGTCGCCGGAGCGCGGGTCGGGGCGGATGGTGCGGCCGCGGGCCGGCTCCCGCCGGTCCGGGTCGAGCGGGGTGCGCCGGTGTCGCAGCGGCACCAGCAGCCACACGGTGAGGAAGAGCAGCCCGGTGCCGATGCCCGCGGGCACCGCCGCGATCATGCCGATCACGGCCGCGACGATCAGCACCACCACCGCGGTGAGCGCGAGGCCGAGCAGGACCAGCCCGACCAGCGCGCAGCGGTGCGCCGCCGAGACGACGTCCTCCAGCCGCCTGCGCCGGAACAGCACGCGGTGCCAGGCGACCGGAGCGACGAGCACGACCGTCGCCGTCATGGCGAAGGTGACCGCGGCCAGGTAGATGCCGCGCTCGGCGGCGCCGAGCTCCTCGAAGCCGTCCTGGAAGGGCAGGATCAGCAGCAGGCCGGTGAGCAGCTGGACGCCGGTCTGCAGCACCCGCAGCTCCTGGAGCAGCTGGCCGAAGTTGCGGTCCAGCCGCTCGGTGGGGGTCTCGCCGCGGGCCTGCCAGTTCCAGGCGTCGCCCTCGGGATCGCCGGTCCGGTCGCCGCGTGGTCGCGGACCACCCTCGTTTCCGGTCATGGCCGTCACTGCTCCTGCCCGTGTGCTCGCCTTCGGTGCTACCCCGTTCCCCGGCGTTCATTCGGGCCGGGCGGCCACCGCACACGGGAAGCGGGTACCGGAGCCGAGGCCCCGGTACCCGCCGGTCGTGCGTCCTGGCTCAGCCCGCTTCGGGGCGCCAGGTGGCGACGGCCCAGATGACCACCACGTCCAGCGCGATGACCAGCAGCGACCACGCCGGGTAGTACGGCAGCCAGAGGAAGTTGCTCACGATCGAGAGCGCCGCGAGCCCGATCGCGGTGATCCTGGCCCAGGTGGCGCCGGTCATCAGCCCGACCGCCGCGATGCCGAGCAGCACGCCGAGCACGATGTGGATCCAGCCCCAGGTGGTGGTGTCGAGCGAGTACACGTAGTCCGGGCCGACCACGAACAGCGAATCGTCCGCGACCGCCGAGATGCCCTGCAGCACCGAGAGCACGGCGACGGCGAGCAGCAGTATCGAGGCCGCGATCGATGTCGCCGCCGCGAAGCCCTGGCGGACGGGGTGTCCGGTTTCGCCTGCGTGTGTCATGGGAGACCCCTCTCGTCGGGTGGGTGTTCGGTGTCGCCGAATCTCCTCCCCCGACCCGCCGGGCACATCACCCGATTCGGGTGAGTTCTATTGCTACCAGCGGAAACGGGGTATCTTCACTTTTCGAGGAACGATTTGCCCGGAAGTAGCTCGATGGACCGTCCGAGGAGGCGGCATGGTGCTCTCGACCCGGATCGGCACGGTCGGTTCGCGCACGATCGCGCGGCCCGCGCTGGTCGCGGCGATCGAGGCGGCGGTCCGGCCGGGCGCGGCGCGGGTACTGGTGCTGAGCGCCCCCGCGGGCAGCGGCCGCACCTCGGTGCTCACCGCGTGGGCCGAGCAGAGCCGATTCGCGGTCGCGCTGCTGACCGTCACCCCGGAGCGCGCGGCGGTGACCGCCTTCGCCGGTGTGCTGGCGGCGCGGCTCGGCCTGCCCGACCCCACCGCCGGGCAGCGCACCCCGGCGAGCGCGCTCACCGCGCTGCTCGCCGCCAGGCCCGACGATGCCCCGCACACCGTGCTCGTCATCGACGACGTGCACCTGATCGACGACCCGCTGGTGCTGGCCGGGCTGGAGCAGTTCCTCCGGCTGGCGCCGCCGACCCTGGTCACCGTGCTCTCCGGGCGCTTCGACCCGCCGCTGCGCTGGCACACCATGCCGGACCAGCGCATGCGCCGCTTCGGCGCGGACCGGCTCGCCTTCACCGAGGCCGAGGCGGCGCTGGTCTGCGCGGCGCAGGGCTGCCCGCCGGAGCCCGCCGAGCTGGACGCGATCATGCGGCTCACCCGCGGCTGGCCCGCGCTGGTCCGGATCGCCGCGCTCTACCTGGACGCCTACCCCGGCGATCGGAGCGCCGCGCTGGCGGTGCTGGCCAGGCCGGCCGCCGCGGTCTCCGACTTCCTGATCGGCGAGCTGCTCGACTCGCTGCCCGCCGCGGTGCGCGACTTCCTGGTGCTGACCAGCGTGCCGGAGGAGTTCACCGAGCCGCTGGCCGCGCTGCTGGCCGGGCCGGACACCGGCGACCTGCTCGACCGGCTGGAGCGGCTCGGCTTCCCGCTCACCCGCACCGGCGCGGCGGGCACGCTCTGGTACCGCTACCACCCGCTGCTGCGCGCCTTCCTGCTGGCCGAGGTGAACCGGCTGGGCCGGGAGCGCGCGGCCGGGCTGCGCCTGGTGACCGCGCAGTGGCTGCAGGCGGCCGGGCTGAGCTCGGCCGCGCTGCCGCACCTGCTCGCCCAGCCGGACGACGAGCCGATCCGCGGCTACCTGCGCACCAGCGGCCCCGCGGTGGTGCTCGCCGGCGACGGCCCGAGCCTGCTGACCCCGCTGACCAGGGAGCGGCCACTGCTCGCCGACGACCCGTTCGTCTGGGCGCTGCGCGCGGTGGACGCGCTGGTGCGCGGCGAGAACGCGAACGCCGTCGCCTACCTCGACGTGCTCGCCACCAGGAGCGGGACCCCGTCGTTCGCGCCGCCCGGCTGGGTGGCCGCGCTGGCGGGGGCCGCCGGGCTGGAGGCGGCGCTGGTCAACGCGGGCGCGCGGAGCCCGGGCGCGGAGCCGCCGAGCACCGCGCACCCGGACATCGACGGCTACGCGGCGGTGCAGTGGGCGACGCTGGCGGTGCTCGACGGCGGCCGGGAGCGCGGCGAGGAGCTGTTGCGCCGCGCGCTCACCCTGGCCGAGAGCACCGGGCAGCCGCGGCTGGTGGTGCGCGCGGCCACCCGGCTCGCCATGGCCGCCGGGCTCGCCGACGATCTCGGCGGGATGCGGCGGCGGGCCGGGTACGCGCTGGACTGCGCGGCACGGCACGGCGTCCCCGAGGTGACCGACGTCGCCCAGGCGCGCGCCATGCTCGCCTTCTCCGGGTACCTGCGCGGGGCGGAGCAGGGCGGGGCGGCGCTGGACGGGGTGCTCGCGATGCGGCCGGACGCGGCCGGGGTGGCGGATCCGGTGGCGGGCAGCCACGCGCTGGTGCTGGGGTTGCTGATGCGCTGCGGACAGGCCGACGATCGGTACGCGGCGGTGACCGCGCTGCGCGAGCAGCTGCTCGCGCTGCTCGACCGGCACCCGCGCCCGGCGGTGGTGAGCGGGCTGGTGCGGCACGCCGTGTGGGAGCTGCTCGCGGTGCACGAGCCGGTGGCCGCGCGCGGCCTGCTCGACCGCGCGCGCGAGCGGCTCGGGGAGCTGCCGGACGTGGCGGTCGGGGCTGCGGCGCTCGCGCACGCGGCCGGGCGGCCGAAGGCGGTGCGGTCGCTGCTGGAGCCGATCGCCGGGACGGCCGTGCCGCGGGTGACCGGGGTGACGGCGCTGCTGCTGCTCGCCGCCGCGCACCGGGCCACCGGGATGCAGGCGCGCGCCCGCGGCTGCCTGGAGTCGGCGGTCGAGCTCGCCGAGCCGGAGCACCTGGTCCGGCCGTTCCTCGAGGTGCCGGGGGTGATCGGGATGCTGGACGAGACGGCGGGGTGTTTCGGGCACCGGGACCCCTTCGTGGCGGCGGTGCGCGGGCACGCGGCCGGTGGGCGCGGGCGGGCGGAGCACGGCCTCACCGAGACCGAGTGGCAGGTGCTCGCCCGGCTGCCCTCCGGGCGGACGGCGGGTGAGATCGCCGCCGACCTCGGCATCTCGGTGAACACCGTGAAGACGCATCTGCGCGGCATCTACACCAAGCTGCACGCGCACTCGCGCACCGGCGCGCTGGATCGGGCGCGGCACCTGGGGCTGCTCTGACGAGCGCTGCCGCAGCCGCCCGTGCCGACCGCGGCCGCGGCACGAGCGCGCCGGCCGGCGGTGCGCGTCAGGCTGCGCGGCGGCGGTGCGCGTCAGGCCGCGCGGCGCGCCCGGTCGCGGTCGCGGAGGAGGCGGATCACCGCCCGTTCGACGACATCGCGGCGGGCGTCCTCGTCCTTCTGCTTCTCCGCACGCGGCAGCGCGTTGGCGATGGTGTCGCCGTTCTCCCAGGCGCGCACCACGCGCGGGTCGACATAGGACTCGCGGGCGACGGTCGGGGTGTTGCCGAGCGCCTCGGCGACCGCCTCGTAGACCTCCTTGCGCACCCGCTTGCGGCCGCGCTCGGAGTCGGGGCGGCCGAGCGCGGCGAAGGTAACCGCGGCCAGCACCGTGCCCTGCCAGGTGCGCAGGTCCTTGGCGCTGCACTCGCAGTCGGCGAGCTCCTTGAAGCGGGCGTTGATGTCGTCGGCGTGCAGCTCGCGGTAGGCGTCGCCCTGCCGGTAGACGAGCAGCCGGTCCGAGCCGGAGCGGCTGCGGCGCAGCGAGCGCACCGCCCGCGCCAGCCGCGCGTCGGTGACCCGGACCCGGCGGTGCACCCCGCTCTTGGCGATGTAGTCGAAGAGCATGGCGTCGCCGCTCACCGTCACCTGCTCGCGCAGCAGGGTGGCGACGCCGCGGGTGCCGTTCTCCTCCGCGTACTCCTCGCCGCCGACCCGGAAGACCCCGCGGTCGAGCAGGTCGACGGCGACCGCCTCCACCCGGCGCCGCGGCAGCCCGCTCAGCCCCAGGTCGGCGTGGACCCGCTCGCGCACCGTCGGCAGCTTCGCGGCCAGCGTGAGCACCCGGTCGAACTTCTCCTCGTCCCGCGCCGAGCGCCAGCGCTCGTGGTAGAGGTACTGCTTGCGCCCGGCCGCGTCGGTGCCGACGGCCTGGATGTGGCCGTTCGGGTGCGCGCTGATCCACACGTTCTTCCAGGCGGGCGGGATCACCAGCGCGCGGATGCGCTCGACGTCCTCCGGGTCGGCCGGGCCGCCGTCGGCGGTGTGGTACGAGAAGCCCTTGCCGCGACGCACCCGTCGCAGGCCGGGCCCGCTGGGGTCGCTCCGTCGTAACCGCATACCTGCGGATACCTTCACCGCGCCCGCTCATTCCTGCTATTCCGGTGGTGAGCGCCGCGGTTTCCGGCTCGGGGGCCCGGGTACAGCGAGCACACTCGACGAGAGGGGGCCGGCCATGGCCGCTCGCGGAAAGGCGCCGGGTGCGGCGCAATTCGTGCCCGAGGGCGCCGGGCTGCCGGAGCTGCGCGCGGCCGCGGCCGGGTGCAGGGGGTGCGAGCTCCACCGGGACGCCACGCAGACGGTGTTCGGCGAGGGGCCGGCGCATGCCGCGGTGTTGCTGATCGGCGAGCAGCCGGGCGATCAGGAGGACCGGAGCGGGCACCCGTTCGTCGGGCCCGCGGGCGCGCTGCTGAACCGGGCGCTGGACGAGGCGGGCATCGACCGGGACGGCTGCTACCTCACCAACGCGGTCAAACACTTCCGCTTCACCGAGCGCGGCAAGCGGCGGATCCACAAACAGCCGGGCCGCACCGAGATCGTGGCCTGTGCGCCCTGGCTCGCCGCCGAGCTGCGCGCGGTGCGGCCGCGGCTGGTGCTCTGCCTCGGCGCCATCGCGGCGCAGGCGGTGCTCGGCACCGGGTTCCGGGTGAGCGAGCGGCGCGGCGAGCTCATCGAGCTGCCGGAGCACGCGGTGCTCGCCACGGTGCACCCGTCGGCGGTGCTGCGCGCGCCGGACCGGGCGGCCGCGTACCGCGAGTTCACCGCCGACCTCGGCCGGGCACGGACGGCGCTGGAGGCTCTGTCACGATGAACCGGTGAGCGAGACTCCCGACCCCGAGGTGGTGGAGCTGGCCGGCCGGATCTTCGACCTGGCCCGGACCGGCGCGGCGGCGCGACTCGCCGGCTACCTGGATGCCGGGGTGCCGGTCGATCTCAGCAACGATCGCGGGGACACCCTCGTCATGCTGGCCGCCTACCACGGGCACGTCGACGCGGTCCGGGTGCTGCTGGAGCGGGGTGCCGACCCGGACCTGGCCAACGATCGCGGGCAGACGCCGCTGGCCGGAGCCGTGTTCAAAGGCGAAACCGAGGTGGTGCGGGCGCTGGTCGCCCGCGGGGCGGACCCGGACGCCGGGAGCCCGTCGGCGCGCGCGGCGGCGACCATGTTCGGGCAGGCCGAGCTGCTCGAGCTGTTCGGCTGAGGGCCCGCCTCACCACCCGGCGGCGCGGACCGCGGCCACCGCCTTGCGGGCGGCGACCAGCACCGGATCCCAGACCGGCGAGTAGGGCGGGGCGTAGCCGAGGTCGAGGGTGGTCATCTGCTCGACCGTCATCCGGGCGGTCAGCGCGACGGCGGCGATGTCGACCCGCTTGCCCGCGCCCTCCCGACCCACGATCTGGGTGCCGAGCAACCGGCCGGTGCGCCGCTCGGCCAGCATCTTCACCGTCATCGGAGTGGCGTCCGGGTAGTACCCGGCCCGGCTGGTCGACTCGATGGTGACGCTCACGAACTGCAACCCGGCCGCGGTGGCGTCCGCCTCGCGCAGCCCGGTCCTGGCGACCTCCAGCGCGCAGACCTTGCTCACCGCGGTGCCGACCACGCCGGGGAAGGTCGCGTACCCGCCGCCGACCCCGGTGCCGATGATCTGCCCGTGCTTGTTGGCGTGCGTGCCGAGCGCGATGTGCCGCAGCCGCCCGGACACCAGGTCGAGCACCTCGACGCAGTCGCCGCCGGCCCAGATGTCGGTGTGGCCGCGCACCCGCATGGCCAGGTCGGTGAGGAGCCCGCCCTCCGCCCCCAGCGGCAGCCCGGCCGCGGCCGCCAGCTCGGTGGCCGGGCGCACGCCGAGGCCGAGCACGACCACGTCGGCCGGGTACTCGCCGTCGGCCGTCCCGACCGCGCGCACCCGGCCGTCGGGGGCGGTGTGGATCGCGGTCACGTCGGCGTGGTTGACGACGGTGATGCCCATGCCGTCCATCGCCTCGCGCACCAGCGCGCCCATGTCCGGGTCGAGGGTGGACATGGGCTCGGCGCCGCGGTGCAGCATGGTCACCCGGTAGCCGCGCTGGATGAGCGCCTCCGCCATCTCGACGCCGATGTACCCGGCGCCGATCACCACCGCGTCGCCGGACTCCTGGCCGGTCAGGGTGTCGATGAGCGCCTGCCCGTCGTCCAGGGTCTGCACGCCGTGCACGCCGGGGGCGTCGATGCCTGGCAGCGGCGGGCGCACCGGCCTGGCGCCGGTGGCGATGACGAGTTTGTCGTATCCGGTCCAGGATTCCGTGCCGCCGTCGTCGCGGACCAGCACCCGGTGGCCCGCGGGGTCCAGCTCCAGCACCTCGTGGCCGAAGCGCAGGTCGATGTCGCGCTCGCGGTGCTCCGCCGGGGTCCTGGCGATCAGCTCGTCCCGCTCGAGCACCGCGCCGCCGACCCAGTACGGGATGCCGCAGGCCGAATACGAGGCGAAATGCCCGCGCTCGAAGACCACGATCTCCAGCTCGCCCGCGTCCTTCAGCCGCCGTGCCTGCGACGCCGCGGCCATTCCGGTCGCGTCCCCGCCGATCACCACCAGTCGCTCGCTCATGGGCGTCACGGTACGCCCGGCGGGTGTCCGGACCGGCCCGCGATGCCGCGACCACCGCGCCCGCGCCTAGTACGGTGGAGCGGGCCACCGCGCGCGATCGGGGCCCGGCGCGAGACCAGGAAAGGGTGGCGACATGACCGAGTCGTATTCGCAATGGTACGAACGCCATTCGCCGCCCGGGAAGATCCTCGCCACGCAATACACCAGCGCCGAGCCGATCCGCTACAACGGCAGCCTGGTCTACCCCATGTACTCCGAGGAGTTCGGGGCGCCCGGCGCGCGGCTGGCGATGACAGCACTTTCCGCCGCGCCGCCCGCCGGATTGCGCGGCTGGGGCATCGGGCTCTCCGTGCTCGACGGGCACGTCCGCTTCGACGGCAGGCGGCTCGGCGGCATCGACGTCTGGGGCGACGCGCTCGCGACCGGGCTCAGCGTCGAGCTCGCCGGTAACTCCGCCGAGGCGCTCTTCACCCTCACCCCGGTCTGGGTGGACGACCGCGGCGTGCAGAAGTCCTGGGAGGGGAACTACGGCATCCTCGTCGAGCACCTGCCCGACGGGCGCGTCACGCTCTGGTGCAGCGTCGGCGAGGGGCCGCCGAACTTCGCCAACCTCGTGGTCGAGATCGCCACCACCGCGCTCGACGCCGAGCCCGCCGCACCGCGGGAGAACGAGGCGCAGCTACTCGACGACCAGTACGTCACGCTGCCCGTTCGCTACCGGGCCGAGCGGCCGGACGGTGGACGGGTCGTGCTCGTCGACACCGGCGCCGTGCCCGAGGTGAAGGGGGAGGTCGCGCGGCGTGCAGGCGGGTGGGTGAGCAGGCGGGACTACGCGCCGCCCGCGGACGGGTCGGCGGGGCGGTGGGATCGGCAGGCGCCGGAGGATGCCCCCGTCCGGCGGCCCAGCGGGGAGTTGCCGCCGGTTCCCGAGGGGCTCGGGGAGGAGGCGCCGTTCGGGCCGGGGGTCCGTTCGGAAGGGGTTGTGGTCGAGGAGCCGCGGGCGGCGAACACCGGCTCAGGACAGCGGGGCGTCGGCGAGCAGGCTCCGGCCGACGGGGTGCGTAGTGAGCACGCGGGACCGGCTCGGTCCGCGGATGAGCCGGCGCGCGGCGGAGGCCGAGCCGAGCGGCCGGTGGAATCCGGTGCGGAGGTTGCGGAGCAGAGCCGTGCGAGCGGGTCCAAGCGGGCGGCCGACGCGCGGAGCCGAGCGGCGCAAATCGTCCGGCGGAACGACGGGCCGGATCGAGCGGCGGGATCCGAGCGGCGGGCAGGCGAGCTCGACCGGGCGGCGGGATCCGAGCGGCGGGGTCGCGAGCCGGAACGGACGGCAGGGTCCGTCCGGCGGAACGACGAGCCGGACCGGACGCCGGGATCCGAGCGGCGGAACAACGAGCCGGACCGGATGGCGGGACCCGAGCGGCGGGGTCGCGAGCCGGAACGGACGGCAGGATCCGAGCGGCGGAACGACGAGCCCGACCGGACGCCGGGACCCGAGCGGCGGAACGACGAGCCCGACCGGACGGCAGGATCTGGGCAACAGGCCGACGGATCGGGCCGACCGGCGGCATCCGAGCGCCGGGTCGGCGAGCCGGACCGGACGGCAGGGCCCGGGCGGCCGGGCGACGAGCCGGGTCGGGATCAGCCGCGAAAGGACGGGCAACCGCCCGCGCGGACCGGCGGCCAGCATGCGCTGCCGACGCGAGCGGGGCGGCGGCCGGACATCCGCGAGTCGCGGTACGGGCAGCGGCCGACAGCGGCGGGCGAGAAGCTGACCGGGCGGCACGGGCAGGCCAGGCAGAACCGGCCGACGTCGACCGGTGCCCAGCCGAGTGCGGCCGGGGCGAACCTGGCGGCCGGGCTGCACGGCATGCGCGGTGACGAGTCGGACCAGCGGCGGCAGAGTTTCGCCGCGCGGTTGCAGGCGCTGCGCGGGGAGCGGCCGGCGCCGACCCAGCCGCATCGGCACGGAGTGCGGGAACCAGGCGACGATGCTCGCGCCGGGAGCGCGGATCGCTCCGGCGGAGCGCCGGGCGGAACTCCGGAGGCGGGGTCGAACGGTTCGCCCCCGCGAACCCCGAAAGCGGGAACGAGCAGCGCGGCCGGCCCAACTCCGGCAGCGGAGCCGAGTGACGCTCCCGGCCCAACTCCGGCAGCGGAACTGAGCAGCGCAGCCGGCCCAACTCCGGCAGCGGAGCCGAGCAGCGCAGCCGGCCCAACCCCGGCAGCGGAACCGAGTGACGCAATCCGCCCAACCCCGGCAGCGGAACCGAGTGACGCGCGCCGAACCTCGGCGGCGGGACCGAGCAGCGCGACTGTGCGGGCCACGGAAACCGGAGTACGCGGCGCGGCGCCGCGAAACCCGGAGGCAGGGTCGGGAGTGACGCCCGATGGGCACCCGCGCGGCTCGGGTGGCCTGCCGCGGCGCGGCGGAGGCGCCGCTGCGGATGCTCGCGCGCCGGGCGCGCAGGGCACAGCCCCTGCCGACCGGCTCGGCGGCCCACGTCGGCTTGTCCCGGCGGAGAGCGCCGCCGATGGTCGCGGCGAAGGCACGCTCGACCGTCCTGCGCCGGTTACCGGTCGGCGCGGGACGGACCATCGACCCGCGAGCACGACAGCGTCCAGCAGCGACGAGCGACCGGAAAAGGCCGCCCTCGGCGCCGACGCTGCCGGAGAGCAGGTCGACTCCCGGCCACGCGAGGTCGCACCGCACGGCACAGTGACGTCGCGCATCGGCGCTCGACCGGATGTGGTCGCGGGCGGCACAACCGCGCCGCCGATCGGCCCATCGCCGCGCGAAGTCGCACCGAGCGGCTCGGTGACACCACGCCTCGGCGGGCGTGCGGAAGATGGCGCTCCCAACGCCGGTGGGTCGGCGTCGCGCCCCGGTGAGCGGCCGGCTCAAACCCCGCCCGAAGCCGGGACGACCGCGCCTCGCCCCGGAGAACAGCCGCACCTCAGCACAACTGGGCTGCCCCCGGGAGAACCGAGGCAGGCCACGTCCGGGGGCACAACTGCGGCCCCTCCGGCAGGAGAACCGAGGCAAGCCACTCCCGCGAGCACAACTGCGGCACCTCCGGCAGGAGAACCGAGGCAAGCCACTCCCGCGAGCACAACTGCGGCACCTCCGGCAGGAGAACCGAGGCAAGCCACTCCCGCGAGCACAACTGCGGCACCTCCGGGAGGACAGCCGAGGCAGGCCGCTCCCGGAGGCACCGCGCTACCTCCGAGGGCGCAGCCGGAGCGGCGCACGCCCGGGGCCGGCACGAATGCGGCACGCGCCGACGGGCGGCAGCGAGAGACCGCACCCGGAGACGACACCACCGCGCCGCGCAACGGAATGCGCTCGAACCAGGCCGCGCCCGATGCGGGCACCCCTCGCGCCGGTAGGCGGCCGGAGCCGACCGCGCCCGCTGCCGGCGTGGTTGCCCCCCGCTCCGAGAAGCGGTCACAAGAGGTCGCGCCCGAGGGCGATGCGGTCGTGCCGCACGGCATTGTGCGGTCGCACGAGGCGAGTACGGCTACGCCGCCGGCGAGAAGGCAGCCGAGTGGGACCGTGCCGGACGGCCAGGCGAACGGGCCGCGCGCCGGAGCACTCCCGAAGCGGACCGCGCCCGATGCGGGTGCACCGGCCTCGCGCGACGGAAGGCCCCCGGAGCGGGCCACCCCCGGGGTCGAAACGGCGACCCCGCGCACGGAGCGTCGGGCGCAGAATTCCGCGCCCGACGTCGGTGCAGCGGCGTCGCGCAGCTACGGACCGCCCGAGGCGGCCGGCTCGGGCACGGACGGAGCCACCCCGCGCGCCGGTCAGCGGGTGCACGGAGTCGCGCCGGGGAACGGCGCGGCCGCGCCGCGCGGCGGTACGCAGCCGCACGAGGCGAACACGGCAACGTCTCGCGCGGACGGGCAGGCCGAGCGTGACGCGGGGCCGGCCGGGCGGGGTCTGGAGACGCGACAGGAGGCGAGCGCGCCGGCCGACCGGCAGGCGCCGCAGGTGGCCGATCAAAACGTGGCGCTGCGCGTCGACCGCAATGTGCCGCAGCGAGCGGACCAGAACACAGCACAGCAAGCCGGGCGCGATACGCCGCAGCGAGCGGACCAGGACGCAGCGCTGAGCGCCGACCTCGACGCACCGCGGCGAGGGGACCAGAACGCGGCACAGCGAGCCGACCTCGACGCACCGCGGCGAGGGGACCAGAACGCGGCACAGCGAGCCGACCTCGACGCACGGCAGCGAGGGGACCAGGACGCAGCACAGCAAGCCGACCTCGACGCACCGCGGCGAGCGGACGTGAGCGCAGATCCGGGAGAACCGCGAGCCGCCGGGCCGGACGCACCTCGGCAAGCGGGCGGCGCACCCGAGGCGGAACCGACCGGGTTCGGCGGCTGGAGCGCGGCAACGCTCCAGCACAACCCCGACACCCTCCCTCCGCGCCGCAGCGTCTACGGCCCTCCGCCGGTACCGCGCGGCCAGGGCGGGATAATCGGTGACCCCGGTTACCGCGGCGCCCTGTACGACCTCGGCCTCGCCATGTACCGCCGCGGCGACACCGAGTCCGCACGCGGCCTGCTGACCCAGGCCGCCGAGGCGGGGCACGTCGCCGCCGCCTACGACCTCGGCTCGATCCTGCGCGACGAGGGCGACCGGGCCGGCGCGGAGGCGTGGTGGCGGGCCGCGGCCGCGCACGGTGAGTCGCGTGCGGCGGCGAGTCTGAAGGAACTGCGCGAGGACTGACCGGAGCCCGACCGGACGGCAGCAGCGCCTTAGCCGGCGGCAGCGGCAGCGCCCGCACCAGCGGCAGCACCCCAGCGGCAGCACCCCAGCGGCAGCACCCCAGCGGCAGCACCCCAGCGGCAGCGCTCCGCTTCAGCGGCGGAGCCCTGCGCGAACAACGGAGCTCGCCCGCGCAGCGGTGAAAACCCATGGCGCGAGAAAGGCCCGGCGCGGTACCGTCCCCGGCATGGGAGCCAGCCCCGGCGAGTTCAGCGCGGTCGTGAGCGCGCGTTCGGTGCCGTCCGCACGCCCGCGCCACGCCGCCTAGGCCCGCCGGCGCACCGCACTCCCCTTTCCCGAACGGCCTGAAGCAGGCCGTCGAAGCCGTGCCCGGCATGGGTCAGGCGCCATCACCCGGTTCCCGATTCGCCTTCTGCCGAAGGATCCCATGCCTCGCCATTCCCGGCCGGCGCGCGTCCGCGCCCGGCTGTCCCAGAATTTCCTCGTCGACCCCGCGGCGGTGCGCGCGATCGTTCGCGCCGCCGAGCTGACGCCCGCCGATCTCGTGCTCGAACCCGGCCCGGGCGCGGGTGCGCTCACCGGGGCGCTGCTCCGCGCGGCGGACCGGGTGCGCGCCTACGAGCTGGACCCGCACCACGCGGAACGGCTCCGTGCCCGCTACCGCGATCACCCGCGAATTACCATCCAGCACAGCGACTTCCGAACGACAGAGCCACCGGATGAGCCGTTCGCGGTGGTGGCGAACATCCCGTTCGCGGCGAGCACCGACATCCTGCGCTGGTGCCTCGACGCCCCCGCGTTGACCGGGGCCACCCTGCTCACCCAGCGCGAGTTCGCGCGCAAGCACAGCGGCGACTACGGCCGCTGGTCCCGGCTGGCGATCACGCACTGGCCGCGGACGGCGCTGGCGCTCGGGCCGCGGGTGGGCCGGGACAGCTTCTACCCGGTTCCCGCCGTGGACGCGGCGGTACTGCTCGTACGCCGCCGCGGCCGGCCGCTGCTTCCGGCGGAGCGCCTGGCGAGCTACCGGCGCCTGGTCCACCTCGGCTTCGCGGGCGCGGGCGGCTCGTTCGGCGCCTCCCTCGCCCGCGAGCACCCCCGGGCGCGGGTTCGGAGTGCCTGCGGGACAGCGGGACTCGATCCGGACACCCCGGTGGGGCTGGTCACGCCCGCCCAGTGGCTCACCGTCTTCCGAGCCCTGTGAACGAACTCGAGCCGCCACCCGGAGGGGGTGGCGGCTCGAGTCGGCGGTGGAAACTCAGGTGTTCACGACGACGAGCGGGTAGACCCCGTTCTCGTCGTGCACCTCCTGCCCGGTGACCGGCGGGTTGAACACGCACAGCATGCGCAGCCGGGTGTGCGCCTCCAGCCGGTGCTTCTCGTGCCCGTTCAGCAGGTACATCGAGCCGGGGCCGAGCTCGTAGGTGACGTCGTTGTCCAGGTCGTGCAGCGTCCCCTCGCCCTCGGTCAGCCAGACGGCCTCGATGTGGTTGAGGTAGTGGAAGACGTGCGTCGAGCCCGCCTCGATGGTGGTCTCGTGGAAACTGAACCCGACGCCGTCGCCGCCGAGCACGATGCGCTTGCTGCGCCAGCCCTCGCCTGCCACGTCACGCTCGGTCCCGGTGATCTCCTCGGTGGTTCGCACGATCATGCTCATCCTCCCATCACGTTGTCGACGGCCGCGCCGAGCCGGGCGAGGCCCTCGGTGAGTTCGTCGCTGGTCAGGGTCAGCGGCGGCAGCAGCTTGACGACCTCGTCCATGGAGCCCGAGGTCTCCACCAGCAGGCCGCGTTCGAACGCCGCCTGGCCGACCTTCCCGGCCTGGCCCGGATCATCGAAGACCAGGCCGTGCACCATACCGCGGCCGCGGGTGGAGAGCCCGGGGAAGCGCTCGGTGAGCTTGCCCAGCTCGGCGGCGACCACGTCGCCGTTGGCCAGCGTCGCCCGCTCCAGCGTGTCGTCGCTCCAGTAGTGCCGCAGCGCGGCGGTCGCGGTGACGAAGGCCGGGTTGTTGCCGCGGAAGGTGCCGTTGTGCTCGCCCGGATTCCACTGGTCGTGCTCGGGCTTGAAGAGCACGAGCGCCATCGGCAGGCCGTAGCCGCCGATCGACTTGGAGAGCGTCACGATGTCCGGGGTGATGCCCGCGGTCTCGAAGGAGAAGAACGGGCCGGTGCGGCCGCAGCCCATCTGCACGTCGTCGACGATCAGCAGGATGCCGCGCGCGGAGCACAGCTCGGCCAGGTGCCGCAGCCACTCCGGGCGGGCCAGGTTCACGCCGCCCTCGCCCTGCACGGTCTCGACGATCACCGCGGCCGGGCGGTCGAAGCCGGACGAGGTGTCGTCCAGCACCCGCTCCATCCACTGGAAGTCGGCGGTGGTGTTGTCGAAGTAGCCGTCGTAGGGCATCGGGGTGGCGTGCACCAGCGGCACGCCGGCACCGGCCCGCTTGGCCGCGTTGCCGGTGACCGAGAGCGCGCCGAGCGTCATGCCGTGGAAGGCGTTGGTGAAGCTCAGGATGGTCTTGCGGCCGGTGATCTTGCGGGCCAGCTTGAGCGCGGCCTCGACGGCGTTGGCGCCGGTCGGGCCGGGGAACTGCACCTTGTAGTCCAGCCCGCGCGGGACGAGCAGGGTGTCCCGGATGGTGACGAGCAGCTCGCGCTTGGCCGCGGTGGACATGTCCAGGCCGTGGGTGATTCCGTCGCTCGCGATGTAATCGAGCAGCGGCTTCTTGAGCAGGTCGTTGTTGTGGCCGTAGTTCAGCGCGCCCGCGCCGGCGAAGAAGTCGAGGAAGTCCCTGCCCTCCTCGTCCTTGAGCCAGGCGCCCTTGGCGGTGGTGAAGAGCGTCGGCCAGGAGCGGCAGTAGCCCCGGACATTGGACTCGAGGCTCTCGAACACGGTGGTCTCGGCAGTGATCATCGGTGCTCCTCCGGGGTGCTGGGGGCGATCGTGTACAGGTCTTCGGCCTCGTGGTCGTCGGGGAAGGCCGATGGGTCGAACAGCGGGCGCTTGATCATCTCCGCGCCGCGCTTGCGGGCGACCGAGCCGAACATCGCGATCGACGCCTCGTTGTCCGGGGAGACCGTGGTCTCCAGGACCGAGACGCCCGCGGCGGCGGTGTCGTCGAGCAGTTTGTGCAGCAGCGCGGTCCCGGTGCCCCGGCCGCGCTGCGACGGGTCGACCGCCACCTGCCAGACGAAGACGGTGTCCGGCGCCTTGGGGCGGACGAAGCCGATCACGAAGCCGACCACCTCGCCGTCGACCTCGGCGACCACCGAGGTGGCCGGGAAATCACGGCACCAGAGCAGGTAGGCGTAGCTCGAGTTGGCGTCGAGCACCTGGGAGTCCTTGGCGATCCGCCAGATCTGCGCGGCGTCGCCCACGCGGGGCGCCCGCAGCACGGTCCGGCCGCGCTCGGTGTCGCGCACGGTCGGCGGGGACAGGGTTGGCGTTGACATACATCTCCCTCGTCGGGTTCGTGTACTCGTCCAGGCTTGCGAAGGATCGGTGAGCTGAACCGGTCGAGTCGTTGGCAATTCCGTGCGTTCAGTGCTGGAGATCCAGGCGGTAGCCGAGGCCGCGCACGGTGACGACGACCTTCGGGTCGGAGGGGTCGCGCTCGATCTTGGTGCGCAGTCTCCGCATGTGGACGTCGACGATCCGCTCGTCGCCGTAGAAGCCGCGCTCCCAGACGTTCGCCAGCAGGGTCTGCCTGCTGAGCACGCGCCCCGGGGTCTCGGCGAGCTCGCAGAGCAGGCGGAACTCGGTCAGCGTCAGGTGCAGCTCCGTCTCGCCCCTGCGCACCGCGCCCGCGGCGGGCGCGAGCACCAGCGGCTGCTCGGGATCGGCGTCGAGCACCAGCTCCCTGGCGCCGGAGCGCTCCGCGGCGTAACCGGCCCTGCGGCACAGCGCACGCATGCGGGCCGTCATCTCCCTGATCTCGAACGGCTTCGCCAGGAAGTCGTCCGCACCGGCCTCGAGCGCGGCCACCACGTCGTTGGTTCCGTCGCGGGCACCGACCACGATGATCGGGACGTCGTGGTCCCTGCGGATCGCACGGATGCAGTCGAAGCCCTGGGTCTCGTCCGCCATCAGGTCGACGATCATGACATCTGGTACGCCGTTGGTACGCAGTTGGTCGAGCGCGGTACCCACTTCCCCGGCCTCGGCGACGTTGTAGCCTTCGTCCTCCATAGCCAGGCGCAGTGCGTCCCGCCCCCGGGTGTCGTCCTCGACGATCATCAATCTCGCGCTCACTACCATCCCTCTGCCGACAGGCACGGAACCGCCGTGACGAGGAGAATCGCATCCTCGGCCCCGGGGCTCTCCCGCGCTTCGAGCATTACCGCCTCGGCTGGAGCTTCGGTCCGCCCGGCTGTTGTTCGGTTACCCTGCCCTCTCCGACAGTAAACAGTTCGTAACACTGGCACGAGCGCACATCTACTGAGTTCAGTAGTAGGTGTGCGGGGTAGGCGCCGTCGTTCAGGGGGCTGACGGACCCTTCCCGGCACCCGGAGCCGACCCCACGGAAACCCCCGGCGCACTGGGGTAACGCCGAATCTGGCGGCGCCACGGGCGACCCGTCGCGGACGCGCCCGCGACGGTTGACCCGGAGGCCGGGCGCGACACGGAAGTGTGACTGGTGCCACTGTCCTTTCGTGACGGAGACCACCCGTCCGAGGACGTGTTCGACGCCGTTTCGGACAAATCGCCTCGGGTAGCCGCCTCCCATGGCTTTATCTGTGCGCGGAGCGCTGTCGTCGTGGTGGGTGGAGGCTCCGGCCTCGGTGCTGATGGGGGTCGCGCGGACCGGTGTGCTGTTCGCGGCGGCGGCGAGCACCCGGATCGCGGAGGCGCCGATGAGCGCGCTGGAGAGCGGCGCAAGGGCGGCCGGGGAGCTGCTGGACGGCGGCCCGGAGCACGCCCTGCGCACCGACCTCGCCGCGCTCGTCGACCCGCGCCCGGACCGGCACCAGCGCAGGGTGGCGGTGACCGGGGATCGCGCGACGGTCGAGGTGCGCGGCCTCGGCAGCGGCAAGCACCCGGCGGTGCTGCGCGCGCTGGAGAAGCAGCTGGGCCGGCTCGACGGCGTCGACTGGTACCGGGTGAACGCGGTGACCGGGCGGGTGGTCGTCGCGCTCGCCGATGGCGCGAGCGACCTGCCCGAGCTGCTCGCGGCGATCGAACGGGTGGAGGAGTTCACCGAGGTCGCGGAGCTGGATTGGAGCCGCGGCGACGAGCACCCCGGCGATCGGGAGCCGCTGCTCGCCGCCGCCATCGGCGTGCTCGGCGACCTGGCCGCGCTGGCCGCCTCCGGCACCACCGCGCTGCTTCCGCTGCGCGCGCCGGTGCGCGCGGCGCGTTCGCTGGCGGCGCTGGCCGACACCCAGCCCCGGGTGCGCCTGGTGCTGGAGGAGCGGCTCGGCAGGCCGCGCGCCGACCTGCTGCTCACGCTGGCCAACGCGCTGGGGACGGCGCTCGGCGAGAGCGGCACCGACGGCGTGCCGAACCTGCTGGTCGACACCGCGCAGCGGGCCCTCATGCTGACCGAGGCGGTGGCCAGGCACCAGCGCTGGCTGGCCTGGGAGGCCGAGCTGCACCACGAGTCCGACGGCGTCACCGATCCGCTGCCCGGCCACGACCGTCCGGTGCCGCTGCCGCGCGGGCCGGTGGAGCGGGTGGCCGACGAGACGGCGGGCGGCTCGCTGGCAGGCGCGGCCGCACTGGTGGCGGGCGGCCGGTTCGGCGACACCGCGGACGCGCTCGCGCTCGGCGCGCCCAAGGCGGCGCGGGCCAGCCGCGAGGCCTTCAGCACCACCGTCTCCACCCTGCTGGCCAGGGCCGGGGTGCTCACCCTGCACCCCGGCGCGCTGCGCAGGCTGGACCGGCTCGACACCCTGCTGATCGACGGCGAGGCGCTGCTCACCGACCGCCGCGTGGTGCTGGCGGCCGAGGCGGGCGACGAGCACTCCGCCGAGCAGGTCTGGAGCGCGGCGCAGCGGCTGCTCTGGGACGCCACCGCCGAGCACGGCCGGAAGACCCCGAAGGGGCAGCCGCGGCTGGTGCACCCGGACTCCGGCACCGCCGACCGCGGCCCGACCATGCGTCCGGTGCGGCGCGAGCTGCGCGCGGGCGAGCGGGTGCTGGGCCGGGTGCTGGTCGGGCGGGAGATCGACCGGCGGGCGCACGGCGTGCTCACCGCGGCCCGCGCGGCCGGGCTGCGGGTGGTGCTGGCCGCGGGGCAGGACGCCGCCGAGCTGCGCTCGCTGGTGGACGAGTTCGTGCCCGGCACCGTCTCCTTCAGCACGCTGGTGCACGAGCTGCAGGCGGACGGCCGCACCGTCGCGGTCTTGAGCCCGCGCGCGCACAAGGCGCTGGCCTGGGCGGATGTCGGCATCGGGCTGCTCGGCGCCGACGTCGGCACGCAGCAGGTGCCGTGGGGCGCCGACCTGGTGTGCCGGGATCTCGACCAGGTGCAGCGGGTGCTGGCCACGGTGGCCCCCGCGCGCGAGGTCAGCGAGCGCGGCCGCTCGCTCGCGCTCTCCGCGGCCACGCTCGGCGGGCTGGTGCTCGCCGTCTCCCCCGGGCGCGGCGCGCACGGGACCCCGATGCTGGCCGCGCACTGCGCCGGGCTGCTGAACGGCGCGATCACCGGCTGGCGGGCGGTGCGGGTCGAGCCGCGCAGCGCGCCCGCGCCGCTGCTGCCGTGGCACGCGCTGCAGCCCGACGAGGCGCTGCGCAGGCTCCCGGAGCCGCCCGCGGTGGCCGACCGCGTCGCCCGGACGCCGTCGGACGGCCCGGTGCGGGCCCGGCTGGCGCCCGCCTTCGCCTTCGCCGGGCACCTGCGCCGCGAACTGGACGACCCGCTGACCCCGATCCTCGGCGTCGGCGCCGTCGCCACCGCCATCCTCGGCTCGCCCGGCGACGCGGTACTGCTCTCCTCGGTGCTCGCGGTGAACGCGGTGATCTCCGCGCGACAGCGGCAGCGGGCCGAGCGCGCGCTGCACCACCTCATGGAGAACGAGCAGCTCACCGGGGTCTTGGTGGCGCGCGCGGAACGGGAGGAGCGCGATCCGGCGACCGAGGAGGTCAGCGCCGAGCTGCTCACCGTCGGCGACCTGATCCTGGTGCGCGCGGGCGAGGTGGTGCCCGCGGACGCCAGGCTGCTGTGGACCGACGACCTCGAGCTGGACGAGTCCGGGCTGACCGGCGAGTCGGTGACGGTGGAGAAGCGGGTCGCGCCGACGCCCGGCGCTGCCCCCGCCGACCGTTCCTGCATGGTCTTCGAGGGAACCACGGTGGTGAACGGCTCCGCGCTGGCCGTCGTGGTCGCGGTCGGCGAGGACACCCAGGCGGGCCGGGCCACCGCGGGCGCGGTGCCGCCGGACAAGGCCGGGGTGCAGGCGCAGCTGCGCAAGCTCACCGACAAGGCGCTGCCCTTCACGCTCGCGGGCGGCGGGCTGGTCGCGCTGCTCGGCGGAGTGCGCGGCAATACGCTGCGGGCGGCGGTCTCGGACGGGGTCGCGGTGGCGGTCTCGGCGGTGCCGGAGGGGCTGCCGCTGGTGGCGACGGTGGCGCAGCTGGCGGCGGCGCGGCGGCTCTCCCGCTACGGGGTGCTGGTCCGGGCCAGCCGGACGGTGGAGGCGCTCGGCCGGGTGGACACGCTTTGCTTCGACAAGACCGGCACCCTCACCGAGGGCCGCCTGCGCCTGGTCATGCTGGCCGACCTGGACGGGCGGTGGGACTCCGGCGCCGGCTCCGACGACGCGCGGCGGCTGCTGCGCGCGGCAGCGCGGGCCTGCCCCGACCCGGCCGACGGCCCGGTGCTGCACGCCACCGACCGCGCGGTCCTCGACGCCGCAGCCGAGGTGCTCGGCGACGAGGCGCACCGCTGGGACCCGATCGACGAGATCCCCTTCGAGTCGAACCGCGGCTACGCCGCCGCGCTCGGCAAGACCTCGAAGCGGCTGCGGCTGGTGGTGAAGGGCGCGCCCGAGGTGGTGCTGCCGCGCTGCGCGAAGGCGCGCACCGCCGACGGCGCCGTCGAGCTCACCGACGCGGTGCGCGAGCGGGCGCGGCGCGCGGTGCACGAGCTCGCCGAGCGCGGGCTGCGGGTGCTGGTGGTGGCAAGGCGCGACCTCGCGGACCGGCCGGACGACGTGGAGGGCGCGATCGGCGAGCTCACCCTGCTCGGCTTCGTCGGGCTCGCCGACACCCCGCGGCCGCAGACCGTCCCGCTGGTGAAGGCGTTGCAGGACAACGGGATCAGCGTCCGGATGATCACCGGCGACCACCCGGTGACGGCGGTCGCGGTGGCCGAGCAGCTCGGGATCGCCGTGCGCGAGGTGGCGACCGGCGCCGACCTGGACCGGCTGGCCGAGCGCGAGCAGAACGAGCTGATCGAGCGCAGCACGGTCTTCGCGCGGGTGAACCCGGAGCAGAAGGTGCGGATCGTGGCCGCGCTGCGGCGCGGCGGGCACGTGGTCGGGATGACCGGCGACGGCGCCAACGACGCCGCCGCCATCCGCACCGCCGACATCGGGATCGGGCTCGCCGCGCACGGCTCGGCGGCCGCGCGCAACGCCGCCGACCTGGTGCTCACCGACCCGGATCCGACCGCGCTGCTGCACGCGCTGGTGGAGGGGCGCGGCATGTGGCAGCGGGTCACCGACGCGGTC
Organism: Nocardia asteroides; assembly: GCF_021183625.1. NCBI lineage: Bacteria > Bacillati > Actinomycetota > Actinomycetes > Mycobacteriales > Nocardiaceae > Nocardia > Nocardia asteroides. The sequence continues at coordinate 6,095,892 of NZ_CP089214.1, read as the reverse complement.
GGGGTGCTGGTCGGCGGGAACGCGGGCGAGGTGGCGTTCACCGCGTACGGCACCGCCGTGAACGGCCGCGCGCCGCTCGGGACCAGGCAGTTCCTGCTGGTCAACATGCTCACCGACATGTTCCCCGCGCTGGCGCTCGCGCTCTCGCCGAGCAGCGCGGAGGCCGGGCCGGAGGCGGGCGCCGACGGGGCCGCCGTCGTCGCGAAGCGGGCGGCGCAGCTGGCCGAGATACCGCCCGCCGACCTCGGCGACGACCTGCTGCGCACGCTGGCGCTGCGCGGCGCGGTCACCGCGACCGGGGCGGCGGTGGCCTGGACCACCGGGCGGGTGCTCGCCTCCGAGCAGCGCGCGGCGACCATCGGGCTGGTCGCGCTGATCGGCACCCAGCTGGGGCAGACGCTGCTCTCCGGGCGGCGCAGCCCGATGGTCTGGGTGACCACCGCCGCCAGCGGCGCGGTGCTCGGCGCCATCGTCATGACGCCGGGGCTCTGCCACTACTTCGGCTGCACGCCGCTCGGCCCGATCGGCTGGACCGTCGCGACCGGGTCGGCGGTGGCGGCGACCGCGGGCGCCGCGGTCCTCCCCCGGCTGCTCCCCTCGGCGGCGTAACACCGGCCCGCGCCGTACCGCTGTCTTCCGGTTTCGATCTTCGCCCGGGTGGAACGGCGCGGCCAGGACGAAGGACCGAGTGGAGGGATGTGCCCGTGAGCGCGAATTCCGGAGACGACACGCGGTCCGCGGTGGCGGACGGCCTCACCCCCGAGGTGGCCGACCGGCTCGCGGGCACCGAGGCCCGCGTGGTGGTGCTCGGCGACTCCGTGCTCGACCTGTGGCTCTGGGGCCGCTCCGAGCGGCTCTGCCGGGAGGCACCGGTGCCGGTGGTCGACATCGACCGCAGCACCCCGGTGCCGGGCGGCGCGGCGAACACCGCGGCCAACCTGGCCGCGCTCGGCGCCACCGTCGACCTGGTGAGCCTCACCGGCGCCGACGACCGCGGCGCGACGCTGCGCGCGGCGCTGGCCGCCGCCGGGGTCGGCGTGCGGCACCTGCTCGCCTGCCCCGGCCGCAGCACGCTGGCCAAGTGCCGGGTGGTCTCCGGCGAGCAGATCCTGGTCCGCTACGACGACGGCGACCGCAGCCCCGCCACCGCCGACCAGATCGCCCGCCTGCTGCGGCCGCTCCCCGACCTGCTCGCCGCCGCCGACGCGGTGGTGGTCTGCGACTACGACGGCGCCGTCGCCGACCGGGTGCGCGCCGAACTCGCCCCGCTGCGCGACACCCTTCCGCTGCTCGTGGTCGACACCCACCACCCGGCGCGCTGGCGCGAGCTGCGCCCGGACGTGGTGACCCCGAACGCGGGCGAGGCCGCCGAGGCGCTCGGCCTCGCCCCGCTCGACGGCGCGAACCGGGTCGAGGTCTTCACCGAGCACCGCGACCGGCTCTTCGAGATGACCGGCGCGGGCGCCGCCGTCGTCACCCTGGACCGGGACGGCGCGGTGCTGCTCGACGGCGCCAGACCCGCGCACCGCACCTGGGCCGAGCCGGTCGCGGAGAGCCAGTCCGCAGGCGCCGGTGACACCTTCGTCGCCGCGCTCACCCTGGCGCTGGTCGACGGCCTCCCGCTGGCCGCGGCGGCCGAGGTGGCGCAGGCCGCCGCGGACGTGGTGGTGCACCGCACCGGCACCGCCGTCTGCTCCACCGCGCAGCTGCGCGACCGGCTCGGCCGCACCGGCTCCGCGGTGCTCGGCCGGGCCGAGCTGGCGCGGGCGGTCAGGGCGCACCGCGGCGCCGGGCGCCGGATCGTCTTCACCAACGGCTGCTTCGACGTGCTGCACGCCGGGCACGTCTCCTACCTGAACGAGGCCAAGCGCCTCGGCGACGTGCTGATCGTCGCGGTGAACTCGGACGACAGCGTGCGCGCGCTGAAGGGCCCCGAGCGGCCGGTGAACACCGCCGCCGACCGGGCCGCCGTGCTGGCCGCGCTCTCCTGCGTCGACCACGTGGTGGTCTTCCCGGAGCAGACCCCCGCCGCGCTGCTCCGGGACCTGCGCCCCGACCTCTACGTCAAGGGCGGCGACTACCGGCCGGAGATGCTGCCGGAGACGCCGGTGGTGCGGGGCTACGGCGGCGAGGTCCGGGTGCTCGGCTACCTGGCCGACCGCTCCACCACCGCGCTCATCGAGCGCATCCGGGCCAATGCCGGGGCATCGTGAGCGCTGCCGAGATCGACGTCCTGATCCCGACCAGGAATCGCCCGGTCGAGCTGGCCACCACGCTGGCCGGGCTCGCCGCGCAGGACTCCCCCGGCTTCACCGTGCTGGTCAGCGACCAGTCCGATGGCGCGCCCGATTACGACACCGAACCGGCGCGGACCATGGCGCGGGTGCTCGGCAGGCGCGGCCACCCGGTGTGCTTCGGGCGGCACCTGCCCCGGCGCGGCATCGCCGAGCACCGTGCGCACCTGCTCGGGATTGCCACCGCGCGGTACGTGCTCTTCCTCGACGACGACGTGTGGCTGGAGCCGGGCACGGTGCGGCTGCTGCACGCCGCGATCACCGAGCTCGGCTGCGGCATGGTCGGCTGCGCCATGCAGGGTCTCTCCTACCTGGACGACCACCGGCCGCACGAGCTCGCGCCGCTGGAGCTGTGGCCGGGGCGGGTGCGGCCGGAGCGGGTGCGGCCCGGCACTCCCGAGTGGCAGCGCTGGACGCTGCACAACGCGGCCAACCCGGCGCACCTCGGCGATGCCGTCCGTCCGCTGCTGGCCCGCACCGGGCGGGAGTGGGTGGCCTACAAGGTGGCCTGGATCAGCGGGTGCGTGCTCTTCGACCGGGAGAAGCTGCTGCTCGCGGGCGGCTTCGAGTTCTGGCGGGAGCTGCCGGTCGAGCACGCGGGGGAGGATGTGCTCGCGCAGCGACGGGTCATGGAGCGGTTCGGCGGTGCGGGCATCCTGCCGAGCGGCGCGGTACACCTGGAGTCGCCGACCACCGTCGAGAACCGGGAGGTCGAGGCGTACGAGGCGGTCGGCGGGGCGTAGCGCTCAGGGCAGCAGGCTCTCGACCTCGCCGAAGACGGCGTCCACGCCGACGGTGTCGACGAGGGAGTCGTCGTGCGGGCAGCGCGGCAGCTCCTCGTCGGTGCAGTCGGCGCCGCAGCTCGGGCAGTGCGTGACGAAGGAGATGAGGATCCGATCTGTGTACCGGCCGAGCGGCCCGGCATTGATGACATTCACCATCCAGTAGATGCCGACGGTCGGCGTGCCGACCGCCTGCGCCAGATGCCGGATCCCGCTGTCGTTGCCGAGCAGCACCGCGCTGCGCGCCAGCACCCCGACCACGGCGGTGAACGGCTGCCCGACGAGGGTGCGCAGCCGGGGGCCGGGGCCGATCGCGGCCTCGATCTCGGTGAGCGGGGCGCGCTCGTCCTCGGTGCCGAGCAGGACGACGGCCGCGCCGCCCGCGATGGCGCGCTTCGCCACCTCGGCGAAGCGCGCCGCGGGCCAGCGCCGCCGCGGGTCGCTGGCGCCGGGATGGATGGCGAGCACCGGCCCGGGTAGCTCGCCGAGCACCGCGGCGGCGGCTCGCCGATCGGCCTCGGTGACGGCGACCTCCGGCTGCAGCAGCACCGGCGGGGCGCCGGCCAGCCCGGCGACCTCCAGCGCGCGCAGCACCTCGTGCTGGTGGTACCGGAACGGCAGGCTCCGGGTGAGCGCCGCCGCCTTCGGCGTGCGCGGGCCGACCGAGTAGCGGGGCCGCAGCGCGAGCACGAACGGGTTGGACCACGCGCCGCCGCCGTGCAGCTGGACGCCGAGGTCGATCGGCTCCCGGCAGGCGCGGGCCAGGAACCCCCGGTCGGCGTCGGGGCGGCCGTCCGGGTGCGGCGGCAGCGTGACCACCTCGTCCACCGGGCTCGGCCGGTCGCGCAGCAGCGCGGCGTGCAGCGGGGTGCCGAGCAGCAGCAGGGTCGCGGCGGGGTAGGCGGCGCGCAGCGCGTGCAGGGCGGGTACGGCGAAGAGGAGGTCGCCGAGGCCGCCGCCGCGCAGCACCGCGATCCGGCGGACGCCGTCGAAGGGCGGCAGAACCGGGCCGAGCCCGTGCGCGGGCGTCACCGGAGCCAGGGGGCCGAGTGCTCGAGGCGGTTGAAGTTGCTCGTGCTGCCGTCCGGGCGCTGCTCCTGGAAGAGGAAGGTCAGGCCGCGCTCGTCGAAGGTGGCGAACCACTCGTCCCAGCCGACGCGCTGCAGCACGGCGCCGCCGTAGCCGGGGAAGTCGAAGCGCAGCACGCCGAGCACGCCGTCGAGGACGCTGCCCGGCATGGTGGCGGGGCGGGCGCCGCGGCGCTCGGCCCAGGAGCGGATCACCCGGTGGTCGGTGGTGATCATGGTGCGCCCCGGCCGCTCCTGGCGCTGCTCGGGGGAGGTGATCCGCTGCGGGTGGTCGGCCGGGGCGCGGGTTCCCGGCCGGGGTCGATCGTCCAAGGCGACCTCCTCGCTGTGTGCGGCCCAGGGGGCGCGGGGACCGCTCTCCCCACTCAGTCCCGGTACCCGAGCCGCTCGGGGAGCAAACCGGCGATGCGCGGCGGTGGGCGATTCGGCCGACCCGGACCGGGTAGCCAACCGGGGTGCATCGAGTCCGGGCCCCGCGCCCGGTCAGTGAGGAGGACGTCGCCGTGAGCTCGTTCCCGCAGGGTCCCACCGGGTCCGACCCGATACCGCCCGCTCCCGCACCCGATCCCGCGCCGCCGGGGCCGGGGCGCGATCCCGTCCCGCCCGCGCCCGCACCCGAGCCGGTCCCCGACCCCGCGCCGGTCCCGCCGATCCCCGCGCCGGACCCGATTCCCGCCCCCGAGCCGGTCCCGGCTCCCGCACCACCCGGTCCCGCCCCGATCCCGAGCCCGCTCCCGCCGGTCCCCGGCCCGGCACCGGCCCCCGCCCCACCGAACCCGGTGTAGCCGCGGCGGGACGCGGGCTCAGTCCTTGAAAACCTCGTCGTCCTTGAAGACCTCGTCCCGCAGCCCGGCGAGCGTCTTGGCGAGAATCCGCGAGACGTGCATCTGCGAGACCCCCAGCTGCTCGGCGATCTGCGACTGCGTCCGGTTCTCGAAGAACCGCATGACCAGCACCGCGCGCTCGCGCTCCGGCAGCTTCTCGATCAGCGGCCGCACCGCCATGAAGTCCTCGATCAGGTGGTACGAGGGCTCCTCGGCGCCGAGCCTGGCCAGTAGCGGCAGCGGTGCGTTGTCCGAATCCCCTTCGGCCGCGACGGCATCCAGCGACTGGGACTGGTAGGCGTTGCTCGCGATCAACGCCTGCGTCACCTCGACGACATCGACCCCGAGTTCGTCGGCGATCTCCCGCGCCCGCGGCATCCGCCCGAGTTTCTGCGAGAGCCCCTCGACGGTGCCGCCGATGCTCAGCTGAATCTCCTTGGTGCGCCGCGGCACCCGTACCGACCAGGTGTTGTCCCGGAAGTGCCTGCGCACCTCGCCCATGACGGTCGGCACCGCGAAGGACAGGAAGGACGAGCCGCGGCTCACGTCGTAGCGGTCCACCGCTTGGACCAGCCCGAGCCGCGCCACCTGCAGCAGGTCGTCGAAGTTCTCGCCGCGGCCGGAGAATTTGCGCGCGATGTGCTCGGCCAGCGGCAGGCAGGTCGCGATGAGCTGCGCGCGCAGCGCCTGGCGGCGCGGCTCCGCGTCGGGGCCGAGCGCGGCGATCTCCTCGAAGAGCGGCTCGGTGTTCTCGTAGCCGCCGGATCTCCGGCCGGAGCCCGGCTCAGCCGCCATCGGCGCCGCGGACCCAGGTGAAGTCGACCTCGGTCGGGTAGCCGGAGCGCGCGCTGTCGAACGGCGCCTGCGCCGACGAGATGGATTCGGTGAGGGTGCGCACGATGTGCCAGCCGAAGCCGGACTCGCCGATGCCGCCCTCGGCGGCCGCGGTGGCCCGCACCCGGACGAACATCCGGCCCGCCTCGTAGCTGAACTCGCAGTCCAGGTCGGAGCCGGGAACGGCGTCCATGATCAGCGACGTGGCCACCTCGTCCAGCGCGAGCCGGATGTCGGTGACCTCGTCGATGGCGAAATCAGCGATGAGGGCCACCGTCTCGGCGAGCGCCCGCAGCATGGTCAGCTGCTCGAGCGATGCCGGGACGCGCACCCCGATCGTCGTCGTATCCGTCGAGGATCGGGGAGTCTTTTCCCCCATTGCCCACCACCACCTTGTTCTCGAGGCCGACCGAGCGGCCACGCTACCCGACCGCACCCGGCATCCCGCTCCGGCATCGGTCCACGTACACGTATAAGGGGAACCGGGTGGCGGTGCGGCCCGCACACCGCCCGCACCTCGCCACCCGGTGATCACCGATCGCTTACCCGTTGCCACCCAGGCGAAACCGTCGGTCACTCCTCCTCGACGCGCTCGTGCGCGGTGAGCAGCAGGTGGTCGAAGCGGCCGCGGGCGCCCGCGGAGAACGGGGAGAGCGTGCCGAAGTCGGCGATCAGCCGGGTCGCCAGCGTGCGCAGTTTGACGTTGGTCTCCTGGGAGCGCCAGCTCAGCACCCGGAACGCCTGCTCCGGGCTCACCCCGTAGACCAGCATGAGCGCGCCCTTGGCCTGCTCGATCACCGCGCGGGCGGCGTAGAGCTCGGGCAGCTGCTCGTCCAGCGTCTCGCGGCGGTGCACGGCGAGGGTGCCGGTGACGTCGACGTAGTAGCCCGCGGTGCCGAGCACCGCGCCGCCGTCGCCGGTGACCCGGTCGGCCACCACGATGACGTGGTGCACCTCACCCCCGGTGTCGACGATCCGGTGGCTGCTGCAGAACGGCTCGCCGTGCGCGATGGACCTGGCCAGCCGGTCGGCGACCTGTTCGCGGTCGTCCGGGTGCTTGTGCGTGAGCAGCCGCTCGGTGTCCGGCGCCGGGGTGCCCGGCGGGTAGCCGTGCATCACCGCGACCTCGTCGGACCACTCCCACGCCTGGGTCGCGAACCAGAACCGGAAGCTGCCGACGTGCTGCCGCGCTCCCCCGCCGATCACCCGATCCGCCGCCGCCGCGGGCGGTACCGGCCTGCCTTCCGTCACCGCACGATTATCGGCGCTACCGCCGCGGTCCGGCGCGGTTCAGCCCGCGAGCGCGTCGCGCATGGAGGTGTAGGGGCGGAACAGCGGCCGCACGCCGGTGACCTCGAGCGCCCGCTCCACGTCGGCCCGGCCCGCCACCAGCCGCAGCTCGGAGCCGCTGCCCGAGCTGCGCTGCTTGACCGAGCCGAGCATGGTCGCCGCGCGGAGACTGAGGAACCGGGTCGGCCGCAGGTCGACGACGACGCAGCGGCCGCCGGTGCGCACCGCGCGCTCCAGCACCGAGCTGAACTCGGGGTATCCGGCGGCGTCGAGTTCGCCCTCGACCCGCACCACCAGGCAGTCGGCCATCCGGTGTACCCGGGGCTCCCAGCGTCGTCGGCGGGGCGGAACATCTACTGCGGACATGAGCGACCTCCCGGTGGGGAGCGGTGGTCACGGCTGTGAACTCAACCAGGGGCCCAGTCTGGCACGTGCTCCGCGCCCACGTCCGCGGAATGTAGCCGCTCGTTACCGGCCGGATTCGGCGCGCGGGCGACGGGTAGCCGCGTCGCATGGAACTCCTGGTGATACTCGCGATCGCGCTGATCGTCGGCGCTGTCCTGCTGGTGCGCAGGCGCCGCGGGCAGCGTCCCGGCACCGCGCGCAACACCGGCAATCCCGGCAACCCCGAATAGGAGCACTCATGGCCTCGATGGATCCCGATCCGGCCCGCGTCCCCGATCTGGAGCCCGGCGGCGGGGTCCGGCCGGGCGACACCCCGCCGGACACCCCGCAGACCTCGGGGCTCTCCGCCCCCGAGCCCGCGACCAGGCATCACTTCCCGATCACCGGGGTCGTCGCCATCATTCTCGGGGTGGTGCTGGTCGCGGTCTTCCTGATCGCCGCGGTGACCACGGTGGTTCTGCAGTTCTAGCAGTTTCGCTCCGAGAAGCCCGGGAAGTACGGCGCCGAATCATCGGCTTACCGGCCCGAGCAGATACGGAGCAGCGCATGAAGATCGCGATGGTTTCCGAACACGCGAGCCCGCTCGCCGCGCTCGGCGGGGTGGACGCGGGCGGCCAGAACGTGCACGTCGCGGAGCTGTCGGCGGCGTTGACCCGGCAGGGGCACGAGGTGACCGTCTACACCCGCCGCGACGCTCCGGAGCTGCCGGAGAGCACCGTCGCCGGGGCGGGGTATCGCGTGGTGCACGTGCCGGCGGGCCCGGCGGAGCGGATCCCCAAGGACGACATCCTGCCGCACCTCGGCGACTTCGCCCGATTCCTGGCGGACCACTGGGCCGACGAGCGCCCCGAGCTGGTGCACGCGCACTTCTGGATGTCGGGCATCGCGGCGGATTCCGCGGCCCGGCCGCTCGACCTGCCGGTGCTGCTCACCTTCCACGCGCTCGGGACGGTCAAGCGCCGCTACCAGGGGCTCGCCGACACCAGCCCGCGCACCCGGATCCGGCTGGAGCGCCGGGTCGCGACCAGGGCCACCGGGATCATCGCCACCTGCACCGACGAGGTGACCGAGCTGGCCAGGATGGGGGTGCCGCGGTTCCGCACCTCGGTGGTGCCGTGCGGGGTCGATCTCGGCGCCTTCGGCCCGGACGGCCCGGTCGCGGCGCGCGGCGCGCGGCACCGGCTGGTCTCGGTGGGCCGGATGGTCCGGCGCAAGGGCTTCGACACCGCGATCATGGCGCTGCAGGAGCTGCCGGAGACCGAGCTGGTGATCGCGGGCGGCGCACCGGACGAGGCGGGCGAGGCCGAGCCGGCCCGGCTGCGCGCGGTCGCCGCGGAGTACGGCGTCGCCGACCGGGTGCGCTTCGCGGGCACCGTCGACCGCGCCGAGATGCCCGCGCTGCTGCGCTCGGCCGACGCGGTGCTCTGCACGCCCTGGTACGAGCCGTTCGGCATCGTCCCGGTGGAGGCCATGGCCTGCGGCAGGCCGGTGGTGGCGAGCGCGGTCGGCGGGCTGCTCGACACCGTGGTGGACGGCGTGACCGGCCGGCTGATTCCGCCGCGCGACCCGCTCGCGCTGGCGGGCGCGCTGCGCACCCTGCTCGCCGACCCGGCGCTGCGCGAACGACAGGGCGCGGCCGGGCTGCGCCGCGCCCGCGACGGCTACGGCTGGGACCGGGTGGCCGAGCGCACCGCCGCCGCGTACCGCGCCGCCGTGCCCGCACGCGCCGCCGCCGACATCGCCTCCCCCACCGGTTGACCCACCCCTCGAGAGGAGAACTCATGCCCGACTCCACCCCCCGTTCGCCCGGCACAGTCCTGATCACCGGCGGAGCCTCAGGGCTCGGCGCCGCCACCGCGCGGGCCGTGCTCGCCGCGGGCGGCACCCCGCTGATCATCGACCGGGACAAGCCGGACGACACCGAGCTGGCCTGGGAGTACGCCGACCTCGCCGACAGCGGCGACGCGGCGAGCGCGGTCGAGGCGCTGGTGCGTCGGGCGGGCGGCCGGTTGGACGGCGTGGTCACCGCGGCGGGCACCGACGCCTGCGGCACCCTCGCCGACCTGGACACCGAGACCTGGGAGCGGGTGATCAAGGTGAACCTGCTCGGCACCGCGGCGGTGGTGCGGGCGGCGCTACCCGCGCTGCGCGCCACGCACGGGCGGGTGGTGACGGTGGCCTCCACGCTCGGGCTGCGCGCGCTCTCCGACGCCACCGCCTACTGCGCCTCGAAGTTCGGCGTCGTCGGATTCACCAGGGCGCTCGCGGCGGAGACGGCGGGGGAGATCGGGGTGACGCTGCTGATTCCCGGCGGCATGCGGACCGCGTTCTTCGACGACCGGCCGGAGCAGTACAAGCCGGGCCCGGACGCGAAGCTCAACGACCCGGCGAACGTGGCGGACACCATCCTGTACGCCATGACCCGGCCGGAGGGCTCCGAGCTGCGCGAACTCGTGGTCTGCGCCTCCACGGAGACCTCCTGGCCGTGACCCGGCCCGCGGCGGCGCTACTCGCGCGCCGCCGCGGTGGCCCGCCGGTTCGCGCGCTGGACGGCGTCGACCAGTTCGTCCTTGCGCATCCGCCAGCGGCCGGTGATGCCGAGCCGCCCCGCCACCTCCAGCAGGTGTTTCTTGGTGGCATTGGCGTTCACGCCCTCGGCGGTCGCACCGCCGGTGTTCAGCCCGCGGCGCTCGGCGTGTTCGTCCGACGGGCCGCGCTGCTCCTTGGCCTCCCAGTGGTCGCCGACCTTCTCGTAGCTGTGTTTGAGCGCGCTGTACCCCACCCGGTACGCGCGCGATTCGTCGCCGTCGTAGCTCTCCAGCGCGGAATCGTGCGCCTCGGCGAAGGTGCGCTGCGCCTTCGCCGGGGAGCGCCGCACGGTGCTGGGCAGCTCCGACTTCTTCACCTTGCCCTCGGCGTTCGTCTTCGGCACGATGGCCTCCTTCCGCTACCGCCCGGGTACCCCGCTCACCCGCGCGGTTAACCGGGAACGCCACGGGTAGTGCGGCGGCATGGCCCCGACGATCGAGCAACTACTGCACGCGCTCACCCGCGCGGTGAGTGCCTTGTCGGTCACCGACATCCGGTTCGCGGTGGCGGGCGGCTGCGCGGTGTACGCGCGCGGCGGCCCGGCCTCGGACCACGATGTCGACCTCTTCCTCAAGCCGGATGATGTCGGCCGGGCGGTGACCACGCTGGTGCAGAGCGGGCTGCGCGCCTGCGAGCCCGCCGAGGACTGGCTGATGAAGGTCTACGACGGCGACACCCTGATCGATCTGATCTTCCGGCCCAACTGCCGCGAGGTCACCGACGAGCTGCTCGACCGCGCCACCCCGATGCGGATCGGCCCCACCGTGGCGCCGGTGGTCGGCGGCACCGACCTCATGGTCGACAAGCTGCTGGTCTTCGACGCGCACCGGCTCGACCTGAGCCCGCTCCTGCACATCGCCCGCGACCTGCGCGAACAGGTGGACTGGGCGGCGGTGCGGGAGCAGACCGAGCACTCGCCCTATGCGCGGGCCTTCCTCGGGCTGATCGACGATCTCGGGATAACCGCGACCAGAAAGGTGAGCTGACATGGAACGACCGCAGTACACGGTGGCGCATCTGCGCCGGGCGCTCGCCGAGGATCCGCGCACCGCGGAGCTCGGCATCGGCGTCACGATCCGCGGCGAGGTGGTGGTGCTCGGCGGCGAGGTGAGCAGCGCCGAGTGCCGCGACATGATCGAGGCGGTGATCCGTGAGCAGCTGCCGGAGGCGACCGTGCACAACGACATCAGGGTGCTGCTCCCGGCCGCCCCGGACGGCGCCGAGACCCTCGAACCCGCCGAAAGGGGTTGAGCGTCATGCGGATCGCGGCGGTCGGCGATGTCCACCTCGGGGCCGAGTCGGGCGGAACGCTGCGCCCGGTGCTGGCCGGGCTGCCGGAGCGCGCCGACGTGCTGCTGCTGGCGGGCGACCTCACCAGGCACGGCACCGTCGAGGAGGGCCGGGTGGTCGCAGCCGAGTTCGCCGAGCTCGGCGTCCCGGTGATCGCCGTGCTCGGTAACCACGACCACCACAGCGATCAGGAGCACGAGATCACCGCGGTGCTCACCGAGCACGGCATCACGGTGCTGGAGGGCACCGCGACCACCGTCGAGGTCGGCGGCCGCACGCTCGGGATCGCAGGCACCAAGGGCTTCGGCGGCGGCTTCGCGGGCAAGTGCGCCAGCGCCTTCGGCGAGCGCGAGATGCGCGACTTCGCCGGGCACACCGTGCACCTGGCGGAGACGCTGCGCACCGCGCTGGCCGGGCTGGAGGCGGACACGACGGTGGCGCTCACGCACTACTCCCCGATCAGCGACACCCTGCACGGCGAGCCCCGGGAGATCTACCCCTTCCTCGGCTCGTACCTGCTCGGCGAGGTGATCGACGAGGCGGGGGTCGCGCTGGCGCTGCACGGCCACGCGCACGCGGGCATCGAGCGCGGGACGACGCCGGGCGGCATCCGGGTGCGCAATGTCGCGCAGCCGGTGATCCGCACCGCCTACGCCCTCTACGACCTGCGCGAACCCGCCGCGGCGGGCACCGCCCGCAGCGCGGCCACGGGCTGAGCCGACCGTGACCCCGGCCCCGGCGGCGGGCCGAACGAGCACCGGTTTCGCGCGCGCGGCGCCGGGCACAACGGCGCCATGGATGCTGCGACAACGGAACACCCACGCGGTACCGGTGCCCCGCTGAACGTTCTCGTCTGGCACGTGCACGGCTCCTGGACGACCTCGTTCGTGCAGGGCCCCCATACCTCGCTGCTGCCGACCGACCCCGCGCTCGGGCAGTGGGCACTCGGCCGCTGTGGCCGGCCGTGGCCGGAGCGCGCGGTCGAGGTCGCCCCCGCCGACCTGCGGGAGCAGCCGATCGACGTGGTGATCCTGCAGCGCCCCGAAGAGATCGGGCTGACCGCCGAGTGGACCGGCCGGCCACCGGGGCGCGAACTGCCCGCGCTCTACGTCGAGCACAACACCCCGCGCGAGCACGCCGCCACCAGCCGGCACCCGCTGGCCGAGCGCTCGGACATCCCGGTGGTGCACGTCACCGACTTCAACCGGCTCATGTGGGACTGCGGCCGCGCCCCCACCGCCGTTGTGCCGCACGGCATCCCGGACCCCGGCCACCGCTACACCGGCACCATCCCGCACGCGGCCACCTGCATCAACGAGCCGGTGCGGCGCGGCCGGATCACCGGAACCGACCTGCTGGCCCCGCTCTCCGCGGCCGCGCCGATCGACGTCTTCGGCATGGGCACCGACGGGCTGCACACCGCGCTCGGCTGCCCGCCGGAGCGGGTCAGCGGCCGCGGCGACCACCGGACCGAGCGGCTGCACGCCGAACTCGCCGAGCGCCGGGTCTTCCTGCACACCCCGCGCTGGACCTCGCTCGGGCTCTCCGTGCTGGAGGCGATGTACCTGGGGATGCCGGTGGTCGCGGTCGGCACCACCGAGGCGGCGGCCGCCATCCCGCCGGAGGCGGGCGTCGTCTCCACCGATCCGGAGATCCTGGCCGACGGCATCAGGCAGTTCGTCGCGGAGCCGATCTTCGCCGCGCTCTCCGGGAAGGTGGCGCGGCACTGGGCGGAGACCAACTTCGGCATCGACGCCTTCGTCCGGCGCTGGCAGACGCTGCTCGCGCAGGCGGCCCGGTGACCGGGCACGTGCTCCTCGCCCGGCTGGACAGCGCGGGTGACGTGCTGCTCACCGGGCCCGCGGTCCGCGCGGTGGCGAGCGCGGCGCGGCGGGTGACCTTCCTGGCCGGGCCGAACGGCGCCGCGGCGGCCGAGCTGCTGCCCGGGGTCGACGACCTGCTTCGCTTCCGCGCGGTCTGGGTGGAGCTCGATCCGCCGCCGCTCTGCGCGCCCGACGTGCACGAGCTGATCGAGCGGGTGCGCGCCGCCCGGGTCGACGAGGCGCTGATCTTCACCTCCTTCCACCAGTCGCCGCTGCCGCTCGCGCTGCTGCTCCGCCTGGCCGGCGTGCCGCGGATCGGCGCGATCAGCGACGACTACCCCGGCTCGCTGCTCGATCTGCGGCACCGGGTGCGCGACGACGTCCCCGAGCCGCTGCGCGCGCTCTCGCTGGCGGCCGCGGCGGGGTTCCCGGTGGCGGACGACCGGCTGCGGGTGCGGGCCGATTTGCCGGACGTCACCGAGCTGACCGGCGGCCCCGGCTACGTGGTCTACCACCCCGGGGCCGCGGTCCCGGCGCGGCGGCCGTCGCCGGAGCGCAGCGCCGCGATCGTCGCGGCGCTCACCGCCGCCGGGTACCGGGTGCTGGTCACCGGCGGGCCGGGTGAGCGCGGGCTCACCGCCGCGGCGGCCGCGGGCGGCGGCACCGATCTCGGCGGCGCCACCGACCTGCGCGGGCTGGCCGCCGTGCTGCGCGACGCGGCGGTGGTGGTGGCGCCGAACACCGGGCCCGCGCACCTGGCGGCTGCGGTCGGCACGCCGGTGGTCTCGCTGTTCGCGCCGGTGGTCCCGGCCCGGCGCTGGGCGCCGTACGGGGTGCCGACGGTGCTGCTCGGCGACCAGCACGCGGGCTGCCGCGGGACGCGGGCGCGGGAGTGCCCGGTGCCCGGCCACCCCTGCCTGGACGGCATCACCGACGACGCGGTGGTCGGGGCGGTCCGGCGGCTCGCACGATTGACCGCGATGCCGCCGGGTATCACCGGAGGGCCCCCATTCGACGTGGCAGAAAGGACCTCGATATGAGCGCCCCGAACACACCCGGCGAGAGGCGGGAAGTTCCGGTCTCCGGGCACAGCTTCCCGGACGGCTCGCGCACCACCAGGCAGCACGCGGGTGAAGCGCTGGAGGACGCGCGCAACTGGCCGGGGATGATCCTGGTCGGGCTCGGCATCGTGCTGGTCGGGCTGACCCTGGTCGCCGCCGGTTACGGCTTCGAGGGCTGGGCGGTCATCGCGGGCATCGCCTGCGGCGTCTGCCTCGTCGTCGGTGCGGGGCTGATCGTGCTGGAGCATCGGCGGGTGAAGGCCCTCGAGGGGCGCAACCTGACCGATCCCGGCGGGCACTGACGGGACGGCTCCATGCGTTCGCTGCACTTCTGCTCGCTCGCGGTGGCGGGTGCGCTGCTGCTCGCCGGCTGCTCCGGCGACGGCCCCGACGTCGACCCGGTACCGGCCACCGCGACCGGCGGCGGCTCCATCACGCTCACCTTCCCGCCGCCCGCCGACGGCACGACCGCGGAGGTGCCGGACACCGACACCATCACCGCGAGCGCCGAGCGCGACCTCTGCGACACGCTCGCCCCCGAGATCGAGGGGTGGGCCGCGCAGGGCGGCACCGGCGCCAGGCTCTCCTACAACACCACCGTGCAGGGCTGGGCGGCCCGCAACGGCGGGCTGAACGACATCGTGGTGCGGGACCGCTCGGTGGTGGACACCATCACCGCCAAGACCTGCCCCGACGTCCGGCAGCGGGCGCTGGACGCGCTCGGCATCTCCGACCTGGCATCCGGCCTGGTCGGCTTCGGCAACTGACCCTCGCGAGGACACCATGCGGCACACCAGTATTCGGCACCGGCTGCCCCGGATCGCGGGCATCGCGTTCCTCGTCACCGCGGCGGCGCTCGGCGGCGCGGGCTGCGACCAGGTGGAGGAGGCGGTGAATCGCGGCGGGGATACCCCCTGCAACGACTACATCGCGCAGTCCACCGAGGACAAGCGGACGACCGTCACCAAGTACCTGGAGGACGATCGCGGCTCCGCGCCCGAGGCGACGACCGTCGATGCCGCCATCGGGGCGATCGATCTCATGTGCCGGGCGCAGGCGAATGCCGCGACGCCCATCCGCGACGCGGATCTCGGCGGGATTCTCGCTCCGAGGTAGCCGAGCCGCCACGAGGCGGTGTCGCGAGGGGGTGGACGCCGCGCGTCCACCCCCTCGCACTCTTTCGGCGGGCGGGTGCCCGGCGAACGGCTCGGTCGCCCGGCCCGCGGGGTCAGGCGCCGGGCGTCAGCTTGGAGACGTACTGCCGCGCCTTCTGCTTCACCCCGTGGGTGACGACCGCGCGAGCGTCCTCGTCCCCGCGGAGCAGTGCGGAGGCCAGCGAGCGGATCTGGTCGACCCCGGCCCGCGGCGGGATCGGCGCGACGTTCGGGTCACAGCGGATGTCGAGCAGGACGGGCCGATCGGCCGCCAGCCCCTCGGCCCAGGCGGGGGCGAGCGCCTCGGGGGTGTCGACCCCGATCCCGCCGAGCCCGAGCCCGCGGGCGAAGGCCGCGTAGTCGACGTCGGGCAGCGCCTGGGAGTCCGGGAAGCGCGGCGCGCCGTGCATCCCGCGCAACTCCCAGGTGACCTGCGCCAGATCGTTGTTGTGCAGCACGGCGATCACCATCCGCGGGTCGGTCCAGCGCGAGTGGTACCTGGCGATCGTGATGAGCTCGGCCAGCCCGTTCATCTGCATGGCCCCATCTCCGACCAGCGCGATCACCGGCCGGTCCGGGAACGCCCACTTGGCCCCGATGGCATACGGCACCGCGCACCCCATGCTGGCCAGCGTGCCGGAGACCGAACCGCGCACCGCTCCGTGGAAGCGCAGGTGCCGCGCGTACCAGTCGGTGGCGGTACCGGAATCCGCCGTGACGACGGCGTCCGCCGGAAGCTGCCGGGAGAGTTCGTGCACGATCCGCATCGGGTTCACCGGATCGGCATCCAGCTCGGCGAGCTCACCGGCGAGTTGCCACCAGTGCGCCACCTCGCCCTCGATGTGCTCCCGCCACGAGCGGTCGGTCTTGCGCTCGAGCAGCGGGATGAGCGCCCCGAGCGCGGCCTTGGCGTCGCCGACGACATTGAGCTCGTACGGGTAGCGCAACCCGATCGACCCGGCGTCCCGGTCGATCTGGACCCCGCGCGCCGCGCCGAACTCCGGCAGGTACTCCGCATAGGGGAAGCTGGAGCCGACGGTCAGCAGCGTGTCGGCGCCGCGCATGAGGTGGTGGCTCGCGGTGGTGCCGAGCAGCCCGAGCGACCCGGTGACCCACGGCTCGGTATCGGCCACCACGTCCTTGCCGAGCAGCGCCTTCGCCACGCCGGCGCCGAGCAGGTCGGCGATCCGCTCCAGCTCATCGGCGCAGCCGCGCGCGCCCTGCCCGGCCAGGATCGCCACCCGCTCGCCGCTGTTCAGGATGTCGGCGGCACGGCGCAGGTCGGCGGGGTCGGGCACGAGCGTCGCGGTGCCGAGCCCGAGGCTGGACGGCACGTGCTTCGGGGCGTGCTCCGGCGGGCTGTACTCCGCGCCGAACACGTCGCTGGGAATGATCACCGCGGTCGGCGCACGCTGCCCGAGCGCCGTCCGCACCGCGCGGTCGAGCAGCGCGGGCAGCTGCTCCGGCACGGTGCAGAGCGGGGCGTAGGCGCAGACGTCGGCGAAGGCGGCGGGCAGGTCGACCTCCTGCTGGTGCGAGCCGCCGAGCGCGGTGCGGTCGGTGTGGCCGACCAGCGCGACCACGGGGACGTGGTCGAGCGCGGCATCGTAGAGCCCGTTCAGCAGGTGGATGGCGCCGGGCCCGCCGGTGGCGGCGCAGACCCCGACCCGGTCGGCGAACTTGGCGTAGCCGACGGCCGCGAAGGCCGCCATCTCCTCGTGCCTGGTCTGCACGAAGGCGGGCGGGTCGTCGGCCCGCTCCCAGGCGGCGAGCAGGCCGTTGATGCCGTCGCCGGGGTAGGCGAAGACCTGGCGCACCCCCCACTCCCCCAGGCGGCGCAGGATCAGGTCTCCGACGGTGTCGGCCATGGTCGCTCTCCTCGTGTTCGCGGTCGGCGTCCCCCGCGCTCTGCCCGCTCGGCACCGGGTCAAACGACGCGTGCGGGGGCGGGCGAAGAAGAAGTTTCGGTGTTCCGGGCGTGGGCACAACGCGGTCGGAACACCTCCCGCGGCACCCGCCCGCACCTGCGGCAACGACGCCGCGTGCCGGAACGGCCCGGAGGGTTTCCCACGGGCTCGGACAGGAGGGAGCGGCGATGACGACGGCCGACCGGACCGGACAGCGACGTCCCCCGGACGCGGTGCTCTTCGACCGCGACGACACGCTCATCGTCGACGTGCCCTACCTCGCCGACCCCGCGCTGGTGCGCCCGGTGCCGGGAGCGGCCGCGCAGCTCGAGCTGCTGCGGGCCGCCGGAATCCGGGTCGGCGTGGTCTCGAACCAGTCGGGGGTGGCGCGCGGGCTGATCTCCGCCGACCAGCTCGCCGCCGTCGTCGCCAGGGTGGACGAGCTGCTCGGCCCCTTCGACACCTGGCAGATCTGCCCGCACGGCCCGGCCGACGGCTGCGGCTGCCGCAAGCCGCGGCCGGGGATGATCCTGGCCGCCGCGGCCGCGCTCGGCACCGTTGCCGAGCGCTGCGTCGTGATCGGCGACATCGGCGCCGACGTGGACGCCGCGCTCGCCGCCGGAGCGCGGGCTGTCCTGGTGCCGACCGCCGTCACCAGGCCGGAGGAGATCGAGCGGGCCCGCGAGAAGGCCCGCGTGGCAACCGATATCACCGAAGCCGTTGCCGTCGCGCTCTCCGGCGCGCGGCCGGCCGACCGACCCGGAAGGGACGAGCCGTGACCGAACTCCGCACGGACACCGACACCGCCGCATCGAGCGCCGTCCTGCTGCGGCACTTCGACGCGCTCGGCGCGGCGCTGACCCGCAACGGCGGGCAGGCCGCGGACCGGCTCCGGCGCTGGGGCGAACAGCTCGCCGAGCTCTACGAGCGCGACGGCAGGCTGCTCGCCTGCGGCAACGGCGGCAGCGCCGCGGAGGCGCAGCATCTCACCGCGGAGCTGGTCGGGCGCTTCGAGGGCGAGCGGAGGCCGCTCTCGGCGCTGGCGCTGCACGCCGAGACCTCCAGCATCACCGCGATCGTGAACGACTACGGCATCGACGAGATGTTCGCCAGGCAGGTCCGCGCGCACGGCCGCCCCGGCGACGTCCTCGTCGTCCTCTCCACCAGCGGATCCAGCGCGAACGTGGTGGCGGCCGCCAAGGCGGCGAAGGAGGTCGGCATGCTCACCTGGGCGCTGACCGGCCCGGCGCCCAATCCGCTTGCCGCGCTCTGTGACGACGCGCTCGCGGTCGAGGCGGAGTCCACCTCCACGGTCCAGGAGATGCACCTGCTGCTCGTGCACTCGCTGTGCCGCGCACTGGATGCGGCGCTCGGGTGAGCGGCCCGGTGGTGGTGGTCGGGGACATCCTGCTCGACATCGATGTGGACGGCCGCGCCGAGCGGTGCTGCCCGGACGCGCCGGTTCCCGTGGTGGACATCGTCTCCCGCAGCTACCGCCCCGGCGGCGCCGGGCTCGCCGCGCTGCTCGCCGCCGGGGACGCGGGCGAGGTGCTGCTGCTCGGCGGCATCGGCGCCGACGAGGGCGGCGCCCGGCTGCTGGAGCTGCTCGACGGCGCGGTCCGGGTGCTCCCGCTGCCGCTGCGCGGTGGAACCCCCTGCAAGGAACGGGTGCGCGCCACCGGCCCGTGGGCAGGCGGCACCGGGCGCGGCGGGCCGGAGCCGGTGCCGATCACCCGCCTCGACCACGGCGACGGCCGGGTGCCCGGCTCGCCGCTCACCGCCGAGGCCCGCGCGGCGCTGCGCCGGGCCGGGGCGGTGCTGGTGGCGGATTACGGGCGCGGGGTCGCGGCGCACCCGGAGATCCGGTCGGTGCTCACCGAGCTGGCCGGGCGCGTCCCGATCGTGTGGGATCCGCACCCGCGCGGGCCCGCGCCGATTCCCGGGGTGACGCTGGCGACGCCCAATCGCGCGGAGGCGGCGGCGCGCACCGGCGAAGCCGAACCCGGCGGGATGGTGCGTGAGCTGCTGCGAATGTGGGCGGCGCGAGCCGTCGCGGTGACGCTCGGGCCGGAGGGGGCGCTGCTCGGCGATGCCGACGGGGTGCGGGCCGTCCCGCTGGCGGAGCCGGACCGCGCGGCGGCCGGCGCCGACACCTGCGGGGCCGGTGATCGGTTCGCCGCCGCCGCGACCACCGCGCTGGCCGGCGGGGCCGACCCCGCCGCGGCGGTGCGGGCGGCGGTGCGGGCGGCGGCGGAGTTCGTCGGCGCCGGGGCGGCCGCGGCCGTCGGGGTGACCGTCGATCCGGTGGCGGGCCGGGTGGCGGGCTGACGTGGGGACCGTGCTCGCGCTGCGCGCGCTCGGACTCGGCGATCTGCTCACCGCCGTTCCCGCGCTGAAGGGGTTGCGGGCGGCCTACCCCGGTGATCGGCTGGTGCTCGCCGCGCCTGCCTGGCTGCGGCCGCTCGCCGAGCTCACCGGCGGTGTGGACGAGGTGCACCCGACCACCGGGCTCGGCGCGCTGCGCTGGCCGGGGCCGCCCCCCGCGCTGGCCGTGAATCTGCACGGTAGCGGGCCGCGGAGCATCGATGACCTGCTCGCGCCTGCGCCGGAGAGGCTGGTGACGCACCGTCATCCGGATCGGCCCCGGATCGACGGCCCGGACTGGGATGCGGGCGAGCACGAGGTGCGGCGCTGGTGCCTGCTGCTCGAGCGGGCCGGAATCCCCTGCGATCCGAGCGCGCTCGCACTGGAATCGCCTGGAGCGTCCCCCGTGCCCGGCTGCGTCGTGGTGCACCCGGGCGGTAGCTCCGGGGCGCGCCGCTGGCCGCCCGCGCGGTTCGCCGCGGTCGTCCGCGCACTCTCCGCGCACGGTCTGCGGGTCGTGGTCACCGGCAGCGCCGCCGAGCGCGCGCTCGCCGAGGAGGTGGGCGCCGACCTCCCGCCGGACGCCGTCCGCGCGGGCCGCGACGATCTCGCCGGCCTGGCGGCCCTCGTCGCCGGCGCCGCCCTGGTCGTGACCAACGACACCGGCGTCGGCCACCTCGCCACCGCCTACGGCACCCGCTCGGTCCTGATCTTCGGCCCCAATCCCCCCGCCTGGTGGGGCCCGCCCCCCGACCGCCCGCAGCACACCGCGCTCTGGTCCGGCGAGATCGCCGACCCGCACGGCCCGGCCCCCACCCCGGGACTCCTGGCGATCACGATCGACGATGTGCTGACCGCCGCCCGTACCCACCTGACCGCCGCAACCCACTGAGCGGCTCACCCCTCGCCGGGCACACGCGAGAACGGGCGCCGGGTCCGACCCGGCGCCCGCTCGGCACGTTCAGCGCGACCTACTGCCCCTGCTGATACGCCTTCTGCTTCTGCTCGTCGAGATCGGCCTCCGCGCGCGACTTCTCGGCGGCGGCCTCCTTCTCGGCGGCTTCCCGCTGCGAGTCGGCCTTGTCCTGCTGGGCCCGTCCCTCGTCACGCAGGTCGTTGTGGCCGACGAGGGAGCCCGCGGCCTCCTTGACGGCACCCTTGGCGCCTTCGACGGCGCCCTCGATTCCCTCGCGGGGTCCACTCTTGTTTTCGGTCATGAAGCTCAACCTCCGACATATCGACTACTTCGCGGACATGAATCGCTTACCCGGGTGTGCCGAGCCGAATCAGGACGATTGGATTCGGCCGCATCGGCTATCTCGCGTCCATGACGTCCTTGTGGTTGCAGGAAACCCGCACGCCCGCCCGGCTCCGGCTGACCCCCGGGCTGCGCTTCGACACGGTGGTGGTCGGCGCCGGGCTCACCGGCCTGGTCACCGCGCTGGTGCTGGCCCGCTCCGGGGCGAGCGTCGCGGTGCTGGAGGCGGGCCGGGTGGGCGCGGGCACCACGGGCGGCACCACCGGCAAGGTGAGCCTGCTGCAGGGCACCCGGCTGCAGCAGATCGCGCGCAAGCACTCGCCGGAGACGGTGCGGCAGTACGTCGCCGCCAATTCCGCGGCGCTGGACTGGGTCACCGCGTACTCCGCGGGCGCCGGGGTCGGGATCGAGCACCGCGACGCGCACACCTACGCGCCGACCGCCGCCGAGGTCGACATGGTCACCGCCGAGCACACCATCGCAACGGCGGCGGGGCTGCCGACCGAGCTGGTCGACGACCCCGACGTCCCGTTCCCGGCGCGCGCCGCGGTCCGGCTGGCCGGGCAGGTGCAGCTCGACCCGATGGAGCTGCTCGCCGCGCTCGCGGTGGACGTGGAGGCGGCCGCCGCGCCGATCTTCGAGAACACCAGGGTGCGCGGGGTGCACCGGGCGGACGGCGAGACGGTGGTCGAGACCGAGCACGGCTCGGTGGTGGCGGGCACCGTGGTGCTGGCCACCGGCATCCCGATCCTGGATCGCGGCGGCTTCTTCGCCCGGCTCACCGCGCAGCGCTCCTACCTGGCGGCCTTCGCGGTGGACGGCCCGATCACCAGGGATATGTTCCTGAGCGCGGGTCAGCCGACCCGCTCGCTGCGGTACACGCCGAGCGCGCGCGGCGACCTGCTGCTGGTCGGCGGCAACGGCCACCCGGTCGGGCGGACCGGCTCCGAGCAGGCCGCTGTGGACGATCTGATCGACTGGACCAAGCGCTGGTACCCCGGCGCGGTGCCGCTGCACACCTGGTCGGCCCAGGACTACATGCCGGTCGGCGAGCTGCCCTACGCCGGGCCGCTGCTCCCCGGCGACAACCGCATCCTGACCGGCACCGGCTACGCCAAGTGGGGGCTGACCAACGGGGTCGCCGCCGCGCTGGCGATCGCGGGCCGGATCTCCGGCGGCCTGCCGGAATGGGCCGCGGCGCTGGACAGCTGGCGGCTCGACGAGGTGAAGGCGCTGCCCGCGGCGGCGAAGGCGAACGTCGAGGTCGGGGCGCAGCTGACCGCCGGGTGGCTGCGCACGCTGCGCGGCGGGTCGGAGCAGCCGGTCGCCGAGGGCGAGGGGCGGATCGAGCACCGGGGCGTGCGGCCGGCCGCGGTCTGCACCACCGGCGGTGCGACGCACCGGGTCTCGGCGGTCTGCCCGCACCTCTACGGGATCGTGCGCTGGAACGACGCCGAGAAGTCCTGGGACTGCCCGCTGCACGGTTCCCGCTTCGCCGCCGACGGAACCCTGCTCGAAGGGCCCGCCACCAGCGACCTGACCCCGCTCCCCACCCCCGCTCCCGCACCGGCGGAACACGTTTGACCACTCCCGGCCCGCGAACCGCCTGAACGCGGCGCGTGACCACTTCCGACCCGCGAACCGCGTAAGCGGCTTCGCGACCGCGACCACCGCTCGGGCCGCGGCGCGTGATTCAGCCCGCGACGGGTGCCAGGGCGACGGTGATGTTGTCGTTTCCGCCGCAGCGCAGCGCGAACTCGACGAGTTCGCGGGCCGCGTCGGCGGGCGCGGCGCCGGTGGCGGGCGCGGCCAGCGCCTCCGGTTCGGAGATGTAGTTCCAGAGCCCGTCACTGCAGAGCAGCAGCACCCCGGGCCCGCGGGTGCGGAGCGTGCGGACGCAGTCGTCGGCCCACGGCCTCGGCGAGGTGTCGGCGCCGAGCCAGCGCAGCAGGGTGTGCGCGCGCGGGTCGCGCATGGCGGCCTGCTCGTCCATGGCGCCCGCGTCGACCAGGGCCTGCGCCCAGGAGTCGTCGACGGTGAGCCGCTGCGAGGGCACCGCGTGCGCGGCGCCGCCGTCGGTGACGATGGTGAGCTCCGGCTGGGTGGCGACCGCGGCACTGTTCGGCGCGACCCCGGCGCGCAGCCAATACGCCCGGCTGTCACCGACATTGGCGACGGTGATCAGCACCGCGTCCGGCCCGTCGGCGTGCACGACCGCGGAGACGAAGGTGCAGGACGGCGCGTTCTCCACGTCGACGCCGACGGCGCGCACCGCGGCCGCGGCCGCCTCCAGCCCGGCGGGCACCGCCTCGGCGGCCGAGCCACCGGCCTCCAGCACCGCGACGGTGGCCTCCAGCCCGGCCCGCACCGCGGCGCCGGAGGCGGCCTGCGGGTCGTCGGAGCTGGAGACGCCGTCGCTCACCACGATCACGGTGGCGAGCGGGCGGCCGGTGGCCGGATCCTCCACCACCGCGGCGGAGACCGCGTCGTCGTTGCGCGCGTGCGTGATGCCGCGGTCGGTGATCACCGCGACGGCGCCGAGGTCGGCGGCGAACCGGTCGGCGTCGGAGCGCACCGGATTGCCGTCGGAATCCAGCTCTTCCACCGGCTCCGCCGGGGCGTTCTCCGGCGGCAGCGCGACCCTGCGGCGCGCGGGCGGGGCTGGTGGTGTGCCCGCGACATCCGCGGCTGCCTCAGCTGGCAGTGGACGAGGGTCCACACCGTCCTCCTTCGTCTCCCCGGCCGGTTGCTCGCGATAGTACGGCAGGAACCGGTCCGCGCCGCGCAGGGCGGCTTCCCGGCCGGGGTGACCCCGGCGGGTCAGCCCGCGACGGCGAGCCGCGGCGACGGCCGCTCCAGCCGCGCCCGGAACTCCTGCGGCGGGCAGCCCTTCCAGCGCCGGAAGGCGCGGATGAAGGAGGCGGCCTCGGAGTAGCCGAGCCGGGTGGCGAGGTGCTCGGTGGTCATCGGGGTGTGCGCGAGCAGCTCGTCGGCGACCACCTCGCGGACCTCGTCGAGCAGCGCCCGGAAGGAGGTGCCCTCCTCGTTCAGCCTGCGCGAGAGGGTGCGCGGGCTCATGAAGAGCGCGCCCGCCACCGCGGTCTGGTCCGGTAGCCGCGCCGGGTCGCGGATCAGCAGGTCGCGGACGGTGCCCGCGACGCCGGTGCGCACCCGGCGCCGGTTCAGCAGTTCGCGGCAGAGCTGCTCGCAGAGCCCGCGGGCCCAGTCGTGCGGGCGGGGCAGCGGCATGTCCAGGTGCGCGCGGTCGAAGACCAGCGAGTCGGCGCCTGCGCCGAAGACCGGCTCGACGCCGAAGGTGCGGCGGTAGCGGACGGTGTCGCGCGGGCCCGGGTGCCGGAAGGTCACCCGGCGGACCGGGATGACGTGGTCGAAGAGCGCCCGGCTCACCGCGGGCACCCCGGCCAGGTAGCGCTCGGCCAGGAAGGCGCGGACCACCGGCGAGGTGATCGACGGGTCGAAGACGATGCGCGCCTCGCGCTCGTCGGTCTCCAGGCTGAGCGCGGTGGAGCTGACCGTGCGGTCGAGGTACCTGGTCACCGCGACGATCTCGCGCAGCGAGCGGCTGCCGAGCAGGGCGAGCCCCCAGGGCCCGAAGAGCGGCACCCGGCGCCGCCGCGCCGCCTCGATGCCGAGCCCCGGCTCGCGGCCGAAGCGGGAGACGACGTTGGCGACGATCCGCAGTTCGTGCGCGACCGAGACCGGCGTCGCGGCTTCCAGCGCCGCGAGCGGGCGCAGGCCGGTGCCTTCCAGGGTCTCGGTCGCGGGCATACCGCGTTCCTCGGCCAACCGGATGAGCACCTGCACGCTGGTGGTGCCGCGGAAATTAACCGGTTCGAGCATAAGTCGCGTCCTCGATGATGCCGTGTGGTCGATGGGTTGGCGCAATGTATCAACGGCGGGAAGGGCCCCGATAGACGTCGGAGCCATGTCTGTGACAGGCCATAACCGCAGCGGATGCCGATAGGTACCCGGTCCCGGATTTCCGGGCGTTTCGGGTCCTATTCGCCCGATTCGGCCAGCCGCGCGGCCCGGGCCAGCAGGTATCGTTCACGGGGCAGGGTGCGGGCCAGCGCGGCCGCCCGGCGGAAGGCCGCGCGGGCCTCCGCGCGGCGGCCCAGCCGCTCGTAGAGATGGCCCAATACCGTGTCCGGGCGATGATCGCCGCGCAACCGCGGATCGGCCGCGCAGGCGAGCACCAGCGGGAGCGCCGCCGCGGGGCCGCGCGCCATGGCGACGGCGACGGCGTGGTTCAGCGCGGTGACCGGATTGTCCGCCCTGGCGCGCAGCTCGCGGTAGAGCAGCTCGATCTGCGGCCAGTCGGTGGCGGCGTCGCTCGGCGCCTCGTCGTGCAGCGCCGCGATGGCGGCCTGCAGCTGGTAGGGGCCGGGGACGCCGGTCGGCAGCGCGGCGGTGATCAGCGCGGTGCCCTCGGCGATGGCGGCGGCGTCCCAGCGGGTGCGGTCCTGCTCGGCCATCGGCACCGGCTCGCCGCCGGGGCCGGTGCGGGCGGCGCGCCTGGCGTCGGTGAGCAGCATGAGCGCGAGCACCCCGGTGACCTCGGCCTCGTCCGGCAGCAGGCGGTGCAGCAGCCGGGCCAGCCGGATCGCCTCGGCGCTCAGCTCGGCGCGGTGCAGCGCGGGGCCCGCGGTGGCGGCGTACCCCTCGGTGAAGATCAGGTAGAGCACGTGCAGCACCGCCGCGAGCCGCTCCGGCTGCTCGGCCGGGGTGAGCGGGGCGAGGCCGATCCCGGCGATCTTTCGCTTGGCCCTGGTGATGCGCTTGCCCATGGTCGCCTCGGCGACCAGGAAGGCGCGGGCGATCTCGGCGGTGGTGAGGCCGCCGACGGCGCGCAGGGTGAGCGCGATCCGGTCGGCCGGGGTGAGCGCCGGGTGGCAGCAGAGGAAGAGCAGCTCGATGGTGTCGTCGGTGTCGCGCACCGCCTGCGCGGCCGCGGCCCCGGTCCGGAGCGAGAGCAGCTCCTCGCGCCGCGCCCTGGCGGAGTCGCTGCGCATGGCGTCGATGAGTTTGCGCGCGGCGACCGCGACGAGCCAGGCGCGCGGGTCGTCCGGCACCCCGGACTCCGGCCAGGCGACGACGGCGGCGAGCAGCGCCTCCTGCACCGCGTCCTCGGCGGCGTCGAAGTGGCCGTAGCGGCGGACCAGGGCGGTGAGGACCTGCGGCGCGCATCGGCGCAGCAGGTCACCCACCGGTTCCGGAACGGACATCAGCCGAGGTCGGCGTGGTCTTCCGCGATCGGCCTGACATCGGCGTAGGCGCGGGCCCGCGCTGCCTCGGGCGCGGGGCAGTCGTTCAGCTCGGCGGCGATGGCGGTGGCGCGGTCGAAGCTCGCGCACTCGACGATCCAGTACCCGGCCAGCACCTCCTCGGTCTCCGCGTACGGGCCGTCGGTGACCACCGGGCTCGGCCCGGCCGCGACCCGCCTGGTGCGGGCCGGGTCGAGCAGGCCGCGGGTCTCCACCAGCTCGCCGGATGCGGCCAGCTTCTCGTTGAAGGCGCCCATGAACTGGGCCATGTTCGCGAAATCCTCCGGTGACCACTCGGGCGCGGCGCCGTCGCTCCTGCCGACCATCTCGTCGTAGTCGCGCTGCGAGGCGTAGCTCAGGATCATGTACTTCACGGCGTTCTCCTCGATCGTGCGGCGCCCCGGTGGTGCCGCCTCGTCAGGGACGTCGGAGCCGATCCCCGCACACGGACAACCCTGGCAGAATTTTCCGCACCCGGCGCGGAGCCGCGGCCGGGTGTCGGCGGCGCGGGCGTGCGGACGCCGCCCGGGGCCTCCATGCCGGGTTTCGGCCGCGGTCCCGGCACCGGTCGGCGGTCAGCGCAGGGTGCGGATCCAGCGGCGGGTGTCGGCGGGGTCGATGACGTCGTCCAGTTCCAAGACGGTGGCCGCGGTGAGCGCCTTGCCGTGCTCGTAGGCGGCGGCGACCAGGTTCTCGTACGCCTGGCGGCGCTGCTCGGGGTCCGCGAGCGCGGCCAGCTCCTTGGCGAAGCCGAGGCGGACCGCGCCCTCCAGCCCCATGCCGCCGATCTCGCCGGTCGGCCAGGCGATCACGAACCGCGGCGAGCGGAACGACCCCGCCGCCATCGCCTGCGCCCCCAGCCCGTACCCCTTGCGCACGATGACGGTGCCGAACGGGACGGTGAGCGCGGCGGCGTCGACGAACAGCCTGCTGAACCGGGTGACGGTCGCCTGCTTCTCCGCCTCCGGCCCGACCATGAAGCCGGGCGTGTCGCAGAGCGAGACGATCGGCAGCCGGTGCGCCTGGCACAGCCGCAGGAACATCGAGAGCTTGTCCGCCTCCGGCGCGTCGATGGCGCCGCCGAGGTGCGTGCAGTCGTTGGCGATCACACCGAAGGGGACGCCATCGAACCGGGCGAGCGCGGTGACCACGCCGGGCGCCCAGTCCCGGCGCAGCTCAAGCACCGAGCCGACATCGGCCACCGAATCCAGTGCCGCGCGGATGTCGAAGGCGCGCAGCCGGTTCTCCGGCACCACGTGCCGGGCGAGCCGCGGGTCCGGCGCCGCCCACTCGGCGTCGGCGCCCTGGAAGTAGGCCAGGTAGCGCCGCGCCAGCCGCACCGCGCCGGCCTCGTCGGTGGCGACCAGGTGCACCACCCCGTTGCGGCGCTGCACCGAGACCGGCCCGATCTCCTCCGGGGTGAACACCCCGAGCCCGCCGCCCTCGATCATGGCCGGGCCGCCCATGCCGATATTGGCGTCCGGGGTCGCGATCACCACGTCGCACATGCCGAGCAGCGCGGCGTTGCCCGCGAAGCAGCGGCCGGAGACGATGCCGACCAGCGGCACCTTCCCGGAGAGCGCGCCCATGGCGTGGAAGGTGGTGACGTCGAGGCCGGAGATGCCGCCGTGGTCGGTGTCGCCCGGCCTGCCGCCGCCGCCCTCGGTGAAGAAGACCACCGGCAGGTTCCGCTCGGCGGCCAGGTGCAGCATGCGGTCGGTCTTGGCGTGGTTGCGCATGCCCTGGGTGCCCGCGAGCACGGTGTAGTCGTAGGAGAGCACCACCGCCGCGGTGCGCTCGGCGCCGTAGCGGTCGGCGTTGACGGTGGCGAGGCCGGCGATCAGGCCGTCGGCCGGGGTGTTCGCGATGAGCTCATCGGCGCTGCGGCGGAGGCGCTGGGCGGCGACGGCGAGGGCGCCGTACTCGACGAAGCTGTCCGGGTCGACCAGGTCGGCGAGGTTCTCGCGGGCGGTGCGGCGGTTCAGCCCGCGGCGCTTGGCGACGGCGTCCGGGCGGGCGGCGTCGGTGGTGCGGTGCTGTCTGGCCCGGACATCGGCGAGGTCGGGGCGGATGGTGTCGAGGTCGAGTTCGGCGGTCTCGGTGTGGTGGTCGACGGTGGACTCGGGGGCCCAGGTGAGCAGCGGGGTTCCCCGGTCGACCACCGCGCCCGGCGCGGTGCGCAGCTCGGTGATCCGCACGGCGGTCTCGGCGCGCAGGACGTGCTGCATCTTCATCGCCTCGAGCACCGCGAGCTCGCCGCCGGGCGGGACGATGGTGCCAGGATCGGGGAGGGAGACGACGGTGCCGCCCATCGGGGAACGGAGGGTCGGGGTGTCGTCGCCGGGTGCCGTCCCCGGCGCGTCCGGCCCTTCCCCGCGCGCGGTCGAGCCGCCCGCACCGCCGTCGCACGCGGCGCCGTCGCACGCGGCGCCGCTGATCGCGGCCACCGCACCGGAGGTTCCGGCGTTGCCGGACGCCGCGGCCGTGCGCGATTGCTCGCGCTCCCCCGCTTCGGCGAGCAGCGCGGCGAGATTCCGCTCGAACCACCCGGTGTCCACCGGCTCGACCCCGGCGAGCCGGGCGAGGACGGCGCCCAGCAGCGCGAGGTTCGTCTCCGGCCCGGCGATCACCGTCTCGCCGAGCGCGTCGGCGCAGCGCCGCAGTGCCGCGTCCCTGGTCGCCCCGCGCGCGATCACCTTCGCGAGCAGGGGGTCGAAGGTGGCCGCCACCCGCTGCCCCGGCCCGGCGGCGGTATCCACCCTGACCCCGGCGCCGGTCGGCGGCGCGAACTGCTCCAGCACCCCGGTTCCGGGCAGCACCGCCCCGGCCGCGGTGATCCACTCCGCGTTGACCCGCGCCTGCACCGCGAACCCGCGCCCCCGCTCCGGCAACTCCAGCTTGTCCAGCTCCGCCCCGAGCGCCAGGTCGAACTGCACCCCGACCAGGTCCACCCCGAACACCTCCTCGGTGACGGTGTGCTCCACCTGCAGCCGCGGATTCACCTCGAGGAAGTAGTACTCCGCCCCCGCCACCAGGAACTCGACGGTGAGCACACCCCGGCACCCCGCCGCCACCCGCACCGCGGCGGCGTGCAGCCGGGCCCGCAGCCCGTCGGGCAGTACGGCGGGCGCCATCTCGACCAGCTTCTGCCGCTGCCGCTGCACCGAACAGTCCCGCTCCCCCAGCGCGACGGCCCGCGCACCGTCGCCGACCACCTGCACCTCGATGTGCCGCACCGCGCTCAGCAGCGCCTCCGCGTAGAGCGTGCCGTCGCCGAACCCCGCCGCCGCCTCGGCCGCGCACCGCGCGTACGCCTCGGCGATCTCGTCGGCCGCGCGCACCACCCGCATCCCGCGGCCGCCACCCCCGGCGACCGCCTTGAGCATCACGCCATCGGGGTGCCCCGCCAGGAACCGTGCCACCGCATCTACGTCGGCCCCGGCCTCGGTGGCGGGCACCACCGGAACCCCGGCCGCCGCGGCGGCAGCACGCGCCGCGGGCTTGGCCCCGAAGGTGCGCAGCGCGGCGGGCGCCGGGCCGACGAAGGTCAGCCCCGCCGCCGCGCAGGAGGCCGCGAATTCGGCGTTCTCACTGAGGAATCCGTACCCCGGGTGCACCAGCGCCCCCGGCCCCGCGGTAGCCGCGGCCGCGGTCACCGCGGCGATGTCCAGGTACCCGGCGGCCCCGCTCCCCGGCAGCTCGACCGCACGGTCCGCCAGCCGCACCGGCAGCCCGCCGCGCTCCGCCGCGGTGTGCAGCACCACGGTCTCGTAGCCCCGGTCCCGCGCGGTCCGCAGGATCCGGACCGCGATTTCGCCCCTGTTCGCCACCACCACGCGCATGCGGACAGTGTGTAACGGGAGACGCGGGCACCCGCACCGACCCCTCGTCGGCGCGGGCCCGGCTCAGCTCACCGGCGCCTTCGCGCGGCGCACCGACTGCACCCGGCTGAACTCCAGCACCCCGTCGTCCACCGGCCCGGTGCGCAGGAACGCCCGATCCCGGAAGTAGTCGTTGATCACCTTCCACGGCCCCCGCGTGCCCTGCCGCGGCATCACCGCGTCGCCGCGCGCGATGTAGCCGGAGGTCAGCGCGGCGCCCATGATCGAGTGCGGCGAGCGGTCGCCCGCGCGCGCCACCGGGACCACGGTCCGGTAGCCGTGCTCGTCCATGTGGCCGAGCACGCGGCAGAAGTACTCGGCGGCCAGGTCGGCCTTGAGCGTCCAGGAGGCGTTGGTGTAGCCGAGCACCATGAGGAAGTTCGGCACCCCGTCCAGCATGGCGCCCTTGTAGACCACGCGGTCGCGCACCACCACCGGCTCGCCGTCCACCTCGAGCGCGGCGCCGCCGAGCATCTGCACGGTGAGCCCGGTCGCGGTGACCACGATGTCGGCCGCGAGCTCCGCGCCGGAGGCGAGCCGGATCCCGGTCGGGGTGAAGGTCTCGATCCGGTCGGTGACGATCTCGGCTTCGCCGCTGCGCAGCACGCGGAACAGGTCGCCGTTCGGGACCACGCAGAGCCGCTGGTCCCACGGGTCGTAGTTCGGCGTGAAGTGCCGCATGTCCAGGTCCTTGCCTACCTGCGCGCGCACCGCCGTGAGCAGCAGTTTCTTCGCCAGCGCCGGGCTGCGGCGGGAGAGCTGGTAGCTCGCGCGCTGCAGCGCGATATTGCGGGCCCGCCCGGCCCGGTAGGCGATCCGATCCGGCACCCTGGCCTTCTTCAGCGCGACCGCGACCGGGTCGTCGGCGGGCAGCGCGGTGATGTAGGTGGGCGAGCGCTGCAGCATGGTCACCCGGGCGCCGCGCGCGGCCAGCGCGGGCACCAGCGTGATGGCGGTGGCGCCGCTGCCGATCACCACCACCCGCTTGCCCGCCACGTCGAGGTCGTCGGGCCAGTGCTGCGGGTGCACGAAGCGGCCGGTGAACTGCTCCTCGCCGGGGAGGTGCGGGCGGAAGCCGCGGTCGTAGTCGTAGTAGCCGGTGGCTCCTGCCAGGAAGTTCGCGGTGACGACCTCGACCGCGCCGGTCGCCTCGTCCACCGCCTCGACCGTCCAGCGCGCCTCCGCGCTCGACCAGCGCGCCGCCACCACCTTGCGGCCGAACCGGATGTGCTCGGTGATGCCGTGCTCGCGCGCGGTGTCGGAGATGTAGCTGCGGATGTTCGGGCCGTCGGCCAGCACCTTGGTGCCGTTCCAGGGGCGGAAGCCGTAGCCGAAGGTGTACATGTCCGAGTCCGAGCGGATGCCCGGGTACCGGAAGAGGTCCCAGGTGCCGCCGATGGCGGCGCGCCGCTCCAGGATCAGGAAGCTGCGGCCGGCGCCCTCGCGCACCAGGTGGCTCGCCACCCCGATGCCGGAGAGCCCGGCGCCGACGATCAGGACATCGACGTGTCGCGTCATGCGTTCCGCTCCATCCGCCCCGAACTCCCTCGGCCGGGTGCTGGTGACCGAGGGTACGTGTTATTCAGAGTTACGTCTAGCTCGGTTTCGAAAAAACCCCGCTGAGCGCAACCCGTGCGCCCGCGCCGCGCCCCCGGCGAGACTGCAACCCATGAGCCTGTCCTTCCACTGGTTCCTGCCGACCTACGGCGACTCCCGCGGCCTCGTCGCGGGCGGCCACGGCACCTTCATGTCCGGTGACCGGCCCGCCAGCCTGCGCTACCTCAACCAGATCGGCGCCGCCGCCGAGGACAACGGCTTCGAGGCGGTGCTCACCCCCACCGGCGCCTGGTGCGAGGACGCCTGGCTCACCACCGCCATGCTGGTCGAGACCACCCGCACGCTGAAGTTCCTGGTCGCCTTCCGCCCCGGGCTGGTCAGCCCGACGCTGGCCGCGCAGATGTCGGCCACCTTCCAGCGGCACTCCGAGGGGCGGCTGCTGCTCAACGTCGTCACCGGCGGTGAGCAGCACGAGCAGCGCGCCTACGGCGACTTCCTGGACAAGGAGCAGCGCTACGCCCGCACCGGCGAGTTCCTGCACATCGTGCGCTCGCTCTGGACCGGCACCGAGCCGCTCACCTTCACCGGCGAACACCTCCGCGTCGAGGGCGCCCTGCTCGCCAACCGCCCCGACCCCCTCCCACCCGTCTTCTTCGGCGGCTCCTCCCAGCCCGCGGGGCCGATCGCCGCCCGCTACTCCGACACCTACTTGACCTGGGGTGAGCCACCGGCCGCGGTCGCCGCCAAGCTCGACTGGATCCGCGGGCTCGCCGCCGCCGAGAACCGGGTCCTCGACTTCGGGTTGCGCATCCACGTCATCAGCCGGGACACCGCCGAAGCCGCCTGGGCCGAAGCCGATCGGCTGCTCGCCGGGATCGATCCCGCCGATATCGAGCGGGTGCAGGCGAACCTGCGCCGCAGCGAGTCCGAGGGGCAGCGGCGGATGCTCGAGCTGCACGGCGGCAGCAGTGACCGGCTGGAGATCGCGCCCAACCTCTGGGCCGGCGTCGGACTGGTCCGCGGCGGCGCCGGGACCGCCCTCGTCGGCTCGCACGAGGAGGTCGCCGAGCGGCTCGCGGAGTACGCCGCGCTCGGCATCGACCACTTCATCCTCTCCGGGTATCCGCACCTCGAGGAGGCGTACTGGTTCGGCGAGGGGGTGCTGCCGGTGCTCGAGCGAAAAGGGTTGTGGCGGCATCCGAATCGGCCGGTCGGGGTGGCCGGGGGGACGCCGTTCGCCGGCGCGGCGAGCAGCTGACCCACGCGCGGACCACAACCCCGAGTTCGCCGGGTTCAGGTAGTTCGTTCCGTGCGGGACGAGAGCGGGTAGCGGATGCGTTCGGGGAGCACGCGATCGAGTCCGTCGGTGACGGCGACGACGGTGGCGAAGCGGGCGGCGCGGGGGTAGCCCCAGGTGCGGCCGAGGCGCCCTCGTCGAGTGCGGCCTGTTCGCCGTCGAGGCCGCTGAAGCGGCGGGCCGCGGCGGCGGTGGAGGTGATGCGGCCCGGCATACCGGGCTGCGCCGCCCCGCGCTCCCCGGGCGGTTTGATAGACATCACGAGCCTCACTATCGCTACATCGGGCACCCGCCGGAGCGTTCCGGCGGCGGCGCGAAGGAATCGAGGGCGTACCGCCGGTGCACGGCGACGAGCTTCTCGTACTGCAACCGGTTGTAGGCGAGCGGGACCAGCTTGGAGCGGTCGGGCAGGAGGCGCCACGCGGTGCGCAGCACCCAGCGGTAGAGCGCGAACTCCCGGTCGTGGGTCGGCAGCAGCTCGAAGCCGACCATGCGCCGCACCTCGGGGTGCATGACCTGCGCCGAGCACACCTGGATCACGTGCCCGACCAGCGGCCGGGCCAGCAGCCAGAGCGGGGTGAGCGCGGCGCGCGCGGCGGGCGAGATCCCGAGCGTCGGCAGCGGCAGCCTGGTCAGCCCGGCGAACTGCCGCACCAGGAACGGGCTGGCCGCCAGCTCGTGCTCGACCATGTGCTCGTAGTACTGCTCGGCCGAGGCCAGGTCGGGCGGCAGCTTGCCGCCGGCCGCGGCCAGCTCCAGCCCGCGGAAACTCTCCCGCACGAGCTGGTAGGCGGCCTCCTGCTCCGCGGGCCGCAGCACGTGCCCGGTGCACGGGGTGAAGGTGTTGAGCGAGAGGAACATTCCGCTGATCCCGACCCAGATCCAGGTCTGCGGGTTGAGCGCGCTGTACCGGGTGTCGGCGTAGTCGCCCTGGCCCCGGCCGCGCACGTCGCGGTGCCGCTCCTTGAGCCAGTCCGCCTCGGCCTGCCGGTCGACCGGGTCGCCCCAGAAGGAGAGCAGCGCCGAGAGGCCGCTGCGCATCCCGCGATCGAGGAAGTTCTCGGCGAACCGGCCGGTGCGGTCGACCGCGGCGGCGACCGGCACCAGCGCCACCTGGTCGAATGCGGCGCCGCCGAAGACGCCGGAGAGCACGCTGCCGGT
Organism: Nocardia asteroides; assembly: GCF_021183625.1. Taxonomy (NCBI): domain Bacteria; kingdom Bacillati; phylum Actinomycetota; class Actinomycetes; order Mycobacteriales; family Nocardiaceae; genus Nocardia; species Nocardia asteroides. The sequence continues at coordinate 6,061,748 of NZ_CP089214.1, read as the reverse complement.
GTGCTTGCGGAACTCGGCCAGCATCTCCGGGCGGACCAGGGGCGCCGATGGCGCGCTCCCGCCGCCCCGGACAACGGGCACCGTTGCGTTCGTCGTCATGGAATCCCCCGTCGGCGATCCTGGGCCGCGTACGGCACCGTGTGATAGTTCAACGCCTTCAGACTATCACTGTGAGAAGCTGGTGGGCAGACCGTCTCATCGTGGTCGCGCCGCCGGAGCCTGCCCGGCCGGTAGGCTTCCGGCGATGAAGGCCAGCCCGGAGGTCCCGGTCACCGACGAGGACGAGGCGGCGCTCGCCGCCGTGGCCCGCTCCTGGGCCGCGCTCTCCGCGCTGGACCCGAAGTCGCGGCGCATCGTGGACGCCGCGCGCGACTGCTTCGCCGAGGTCGGCTTCGAGGAGACGACGATGGTGCGGATCGCCGAGGGCGCCGGGGTCGGCGTCGCCACCGTCTACCGGCGCTTCGGCACGAAGTCCGCGCTGGTCAGGTACGCGCTGATGGCGGAGTCGCAGCGGGTCGGGGTGATCGTGGTGCAGGCGCTGCGGGATTCCGCGGGCCCGGTGAGCGGGCTGGCCGAGATCTTCGCCGCCTACGTCACCGAGGCGACGGCGCCCCGGCTGCTCACCCGCAGCCTGCGGGTTTCCTCGGCGGCGGGTGAGCTCGCCGACTTCCTCACCGGCGACGAGTTCATCGAGCAGGGGCGGGTGCTGTTCGCGCAGTACATCGAGTATTGGCAGGAGCGCGGCGAGCTGGGCCGGTTCGACGCGCACGTGGTGGCCGAGCTCTTCGTCCGGCTCACCATGTCGATCATCTCCAACCCGCACGGGGTGCTCCCGCTCTCCGACGCGGACGCGGCGCGGGAGTTCGCCCGGCGGTATCTCGCGCCGCTGCTCTTCCCGCACCCCGGCGCCGGCTAGACCTGCTTCGGCCGCACCTTGTAGGCGGCCGACTTCAGCTCGCGCACCTTCATCTTCTGGATCGCCCGGTGGTGTTGGCGCGCGTGGTAGGCGATCGGGAAGTAGGTGAGCCGCTCGGGCAGCACCCGGTAGGCGAGGCGGATCACCGCGTAGATCCGCTCCAGCGTGCGCTGCTCCTCGTCGCTCCAGGTCAGCCCCATCATGTCGCGCAGCCGGGGGTCGAGCAGCCCGGCCAGCGACAGGTAGTTGAAGCGCAGCATCGGGCTGAGCGCGGCCCTGGCGACCCGGTTCAGCGGGAAGGGCAGCCTGCGCAGCTGCTCCAGATCGCCGGTGCGGAGCTCGGCGTATTCGCGGCGCTGCAGGTCGGTGGCGTTCAGCACCTCGGTGACCATGTGCTCGTAGTAGGTGTCGAACTCGGCGCGGGTCTGCGGGTAGCCCTTCATCGGCACCTGCAGGATGCGCGCGATCTTGATGTTGTCGGCGAGCAGCCCGTCCAGTTCGTCGGCGGTGAAGTGCCTGCCGAGCAGCAGCGGGCCCGCCTTCGCCGTCGTGGCGTAGGCGGTCGCGATGACCCACTGGTACGCACCGGGATTCAGCGCGCTGATCTGCTTGCCCTCGGCGTTGCGCATGCGCAGCGGTTCGTGCAGGGAGCGCAGCCGCCTGCCCTCGGCGATGGCCTCCTGGCCGCCGTAGGTCCAGCGCAGCACCGAGTCGACCGAGCGGATCGCGCGGCCCATCGGGTCGGTGCGGGCGACCGAGTACCTGTCGGTGACGTCGCGGATGACGGGGTGCAGCCCCTGCATGGCGAAGGCGGCGGCCTCCATCATGAGGTAGGTCCAGTGGCCGACCATCTCCGCGGTCAGCGAGTCCGGGGAGATCAGTTCGATCTCGTCGTCGTCGTGGATCGGGGTCACCGAGGCGACGGGGCTCTGCTGGGGACCGGCTGTGGTCATGGTCGTTCTCCTACTTTCCACGGGGTAGTGCGGGGGTGACGCCGCCGACGTCGGTGATGGTCCAGTTCGCGTCGCGGTCGAGGGTGATGGTGTAGGCGGCGGTGGCTGTGACGCCGTCGGGGGTTTGGCGGCTCTTCGAGGTCATGTCCACGAAGACCTGGACCGTGTAGAGGTTCTGCTCTCTGCCGCTCACCTTGGCTGCCAGGACTTTCGCGGTGGAGGTGTACTCCATCTGGGTGAGCCAGGGGCCGACGACGTCCACTGCCGCCGAGAGTTTCGGGGCGAGGTCCTGGCTGACCTCCTTCTGCAGTTGGGTGCGCCAGCTCTCGATGTCGGTGGGGTGGACCTCGGAGACGTTCAGGGCGTAGCGGGACGCGGCCTGTTCCGCTTCGGAGTCCGTCGCGAGGGTGGCTCGCAGATCTGCCAGTTCTCGCGCGGATTCGTCTGTTGCCCAGAGGGTTCCGAAGGCAATCGCCGCCGCGGTGGCGATGGCCGTCAGCACTGTGCTCAGCGGGACTCGTCGACGCGGGGTCGCTGCCGACTCGGCGCTGATGTCGCCTGGCGCTGCCGCGCCGCTCGACGTGGTTGTGCGTGTGTCGGACGCACCGGACTCCCCACGCTTCGTGTCTGCGTCGCGCGGGTCGGCTCGGGCCGGGTCGGGGGGGTCGGGGCTCATCTGGGTCCTTCGGGAGCGGGCTGGGTGAGGGTGATGCGGAGGCGGTCACCGGGGAGGGAGGTGAGGGCCTGGTCGAGGAGGGTCGCCATGTCGACGGCGCCGAGGGCGGGGCCGATGGCGGTGGTGACGGGGCGCAGGGCGACGCCGAGCGCGCCGAGCTCGGGGGCGAAGCGGCGCAGGAAGTCGACGAGCTGCGCCTCCTCGGCGCGCCAGGAGCCGAGCACCTCCTCCCCCCGGAGCAGCACCGATCCCTCGAACAGGTACTCGTAGGAGACGCCGAGCGTCGCCCCGAACCGGTCGAGCTGCGGCGGCGCCGCGGTGAGCACCGGCTTGACCCAGCCGAGCTCGGGCACGAGCCGCATGACGTCGCGCAGCACGATCTCCAGCGATGCCTGGTGCCTGGCCAGCGTCCCCGCCAGCAGGTCGGCGGCGCGGGCCAGCGCGGGCGTCACCGCGCCCGCGCCGTCGACCGCGACGGCGAAGGTCTCGACCAGCCTGCGCACCGCGGCCGAGTCGACCTGGTCGAGCAGGGTGGAGGTGCCCGCGAGCAGCTCCGGTACCGCGGTCGGCGTCTCGACGGCGCCGGTGAGCCGCGCGCCGTCGGCGAGGTAGCGGCCGGTGTCGGCGCCGGGCAGGAAGGCGAAGACCGGTTCGCCGAGCGCGGAGAGGTTCTCGACGGCGAGCGCGCTGTCGGCGGGAATCCGGTACCCGGCGTCGTACTCGATCCCCACCCGGACCCCGTCGCGCACGCTCTCCACGAACCGCACGGCCCCGATGTCGACCCCGCGGTACACCACCTCCGACCCGGTGCGCAGCCCGGCGGCGTGCGCCATCCGCACCTCGGCGCGGTGCCGCGGCACGGTCGGGTCGTGGCCGAGCACGCCGACGGCGAGGTAGCCGCCGCCGAGCGTGGTCACCACGGTCAGCACGAGCCCGGAGAGCCAGGCGGGGATGCGGGTCACGGCGCGGCTCCGATCAGCCGGAGCAGCACCGCGGCGTCGAGCTCGGGGTTGCCCTCGATACGAAGGGTGCGGACGTCGATCGCGGGGTCGGTCAGGAACGGAATCACCCTGCCGGACAGCAGCTCGGGGAGCAGCGCCCCGCTGCCCGCCCAGACCCGCGGGTCGGCGGAGGGTTCGCGGAGCAGCCCCGCGGTCTGCTCCAGGGCGACGTTGAGGTTCGGCAGCCGGGGAATGGTCCAGTCCAGGCCGGTGGTGAGGGTGTTGACGTCGATGACGACGTTGAGCACCGCGGTCATGAACTCGGGCACCCGGCCGAGCCTGCGCTTCGCGGTCTCGGAGAACAGGAACCCGATCTCGTCGCGCATGTCGTGCAGCCGCCGGGTGGTGGCGTCGGCGGCGGCGAGCATGCGCTCCAGGTCGGGGAGGTGGTCGGCGGTGGTGCCGAGGTCGGCCGCGAGCAGCCCGCCGAGTTCGCCGGTCTCGGCCGGGTCGGCGGGCAGCGCGGCGTTGAGCTGGTCGATCGCGTCCTGCATGCGGGTGAGGCTGCCGCCGTTGACGAACACGGCCATCCGGTCCAGGATCTGCTCCAGCTGGGGGCCGGGATCGGTGTCGCGGAGCGGGATCGTGTCGCCGTCGCGCAGAGGCTCGGCCCCGCCGTCGACGGGTGGGAGCAGTGCCAGGTAGATGTCGCCGAGCACGGTGGTCTGGCGCAGTTCGGCGCGGGTGCCGCGGGGGAAGCGGGCGTCCGCGCGCACCTCGATGCGGGCGATCGCCGCGTGCGGGGCGAGTTCGATCCCGCGCAGCGTGCCGACCTCGGCGCCGTCGCTGCGCACCACCGCCCCCGCGGGCAGGCTGAGCAGCGACTCGAACTCCAGGTTCAGCCGGTAGCTCGGCCCGTCGACGCCGGTCCCCGGCAGCGCGTGGTCCGACGGGTCGAACCCGCACCCCGCGAGCAGCGCCACGATCACCGCGACCAGCACACCGATCGTGCGTGGGAACCCCCGCGAGCGGTGCCCATCGGGCGAGCCGCCGCCGCGGTTCCGGTGCGCCGCGATCCCCGCCCGCCGCAGCGACATCCCGGAACCCGTGCCGGTCATCGCGCACCCCCCACCGCGGCGAGTACCGCCTGCGGCAGCGGCATGCGCGCCGCCGCCGCGGAGAGCGCCGTGCACTCCGGCACCCCGGCACAGAGCCGCGCCGGATCACCGGCGACCACGACCCCCGGCCCCCGATACCCGACCTCGACCCCGGCCACCCCGACCATGGCGCGCAGCATCGCCAGCACTCCCGGCACGGTGTCCAGCACATCCCGCGACTCCTCGGCCCGCACCCGAGCCAGCGTCACCGCCGGAATCGACGATTCGAGCAGCTCCATCAGGTACGGGAAGTGCTGGTTGAACAGCCGATCCATCGGCTCGACGGCGAGCGCAAGCTTCCCCACCATCGTCTTGACGATCACCAAACTGCTCTCCAGCAGCTCCAGCCCGGGCCCGAAGGTGGTGAGCGTGGTGGTGATGTCGCCCCACTCCCTGGTCAGGAAGGTGGTCAGCTCGGCGGAGTTGTCCAGCACAGCGCCGAGTTCGCCCATGAACACCTCCGGCGACGAGGTGAGCTCGGCCAGCGCCCGCAACTGGTCGCGCAGCTGCGGCCCGAGCCCGCCGAGCTCCCGGTCCGCCCCGGCCAGCACCGCCTGCAGCGGCGGCACCCCGTCCGGCCCCGGCCTGGTCATCTCGTCGAGCAGCCCGGTGAACGAGCGCAGCGCGGCCGAGACGCTCAGCGGAGTCTCGGTGCGCTCCTTCGCGATACAGCGCTGCTCCGGCAGCAGCGCCCCGCCCGCGTAGTCGGCGTTCGCCAGCTCGACCCGCCGGTCGGTGAGCAGCGAGGCGTTCACCACGACGGCCCGCACCTCGGCGGGGAGCCTCCGTTCCGCGATCCGCATCCGCACCCGGACCCGGTCGCCCGCGGGCTCCAGCGCCGCCACCGACCCCACCGGGACCCCGCGGATGGTCACCGCCGCGCCCTCGTACAGCCCGTAGGTGGTGTCGAACTCGGCGCACACCGCCCTGGTCGCGCCGCCGCCCCAGCCGGCGCCGAGCGCGGCGCCGGTCGCGGCCACCGCGGCGACCAGCACGACCCCGAGTCCCGTCCGCACGCCCATGTCAGCACCCCGCTCCCGGCACCGGCAGGCACACGTCCGGCCGCTGGACGGTGAGCCCGCTCTGGTCGATGAGCGCGGTCCCCTCCGGCCCGGCCACCGCGGCGAGCTGCCGCAGCGTACCGGTGAGCGCGTCGATCATGCGGTCGGTGTCGGCGAGCAGCTGCCCGCTCAGGTCGCGGCTCTGCTCGAGCGGGAAGAACAGCGGCTCCAGCTTTTCGGCGTAGGGCCCGCTGAGGAAGTCGAAGAGCAGCCCGACCACGGCGGTCACCTTGTCGGCGAAGATCTCCACCTCGGCGCGGGCCGCCACGATCTGCGGGCCGAGAATCGCGTAGGCGCGGATCACCTCGGTGGCCAGCTGCTCGTTGTCGTGCACGGTGGCCAGGTACTCGTTGGAGAGCGCGAGCAGCTCCTGCACCTGGGTCCGCTGCTCGGCGAGCGCCCCGACCACCGTGCCGAGCGCGGTGACGGACTCGCGCACCGCGCCGGGCGCCCCGGTGAGCGCGGCCGCCGACCCCTCCAGGGTGGCCCGCAGCGCGGCGGTGTCGGCCCGGCCGGTGACCCGGGCCGTCTCCGGCAGCAGGTCGTTCACCACGAACGGCAGCCGCGCCCGCTCGGCCGGGATGGCGCCGCGCAGCACCCCGTCGCCCGCGGGCAGCAGGGCAAGGTAGAGCCCGCCGACGGGGGTCAGCATGCGCACGTCGACCGCGGTGGCGTCGCCGAGCCGCTGCCCCGCGTCGACCTCGAAGGCGACGTCCACGTGCGCGTCGGCCAGCCGCACCGCGAGCACCCGGCCCACCGGGATCCCCGCGATCCGCACCCCGTCGCCGGGTTTCAGCCCGCCGCTCTCCGGCAGCGAGAGGTGCTGCACGACCGCGCCGGGCGGGTGCAGGTACAGCACCCCGACGGTCCCGAAGCCGATGGTCAGCGCGACGACCCCGAGCAGCGCCCAGACCAGCTGGGCGCGCGGCGTCGCCTGTTCGGCGCCGAATGTCATGGCGCTCCTCCCTCGCGGACGGTCATCGCGGTGCCCCCGCGCAGACGGTGAGGGCCCGGCCGTGCAGCAGCACGGTCGCGTCGACCGGCACCGGGAAGGCGCCGTGCGCGCACCCCCGGCCCGGCTCCTCGGCCGGGATGAGCGCGTTCAGCGACTCCAGCAGCCCGGGCAGCAGCCACAGCGAGCGCACCGCGGCGGTGCTGTCCGGGATGGCGAGCCGCATCCGCTCGGTGAGCGAGTCGGAGGAGTCGCGGGCGCCGAGCAGCAGCAGCGCGAGCGCGTCGGCGGTGCGTACCACCTCGCTCATCTCCACCGAGCCCTTGTCCATCAGGGTGAGGAACTCCGCCATCCGGCTGGAGACCGGCATGAAGATGGAGTGGAAGACCCGCAGGATGTTCTCCAGGTTCGCCGAGCGCCCGCGCAGCCGCTGGCCGAGCTGGTCGAGGTCGGCGACGATGGTGCTGATCACGGCGGTGCGGTCGGCGGCGTAGGAGGCCAGCGCGGCGACGTCGCGGAGCAGCGGCGCGGGGTCGTCGCCGGTGCCGTCGATCAGGGCGACGACGTTGCTGAGGAATCGGTTGTAGACCTCGGGGTCGGCCTCGTTCAGCAGCGGGCGCAGGCCGTTGAAGACGGTGGTGATGTCGAAGGAGTCGACGGTGTTGCGCACCGGTTCGGCGGGGTCGAGCTCGGGGGCGTCGGCGCCGCGGGTGATCGCGAGGTAGCGCTGCCCGGTGAGGTTCTGGAAGCGGATGGCGAGCACGTCGGTGCCGCGCAGCGGGTACTCGGTGCGCAGCGTGAAGCGCACCCGCGCGGTGTGCTCCGGGGTCAGCGCGACCTCGGTGATCTTGCCGACCTGGACGCCGCGCAGCCGCACGTCGGCGTTCGCGCGCAGCCCGAAGACGTCACCGAACTCGGCCACGTAGGCGCGGGTCGCCCCGCCGACCGGGCGCTCGATGGCCTGCACCACCAGGGTGACGATGCCGAGCACCACGAGCAGGAGCAGCGAGAGGCGCACGGCGGCGCCGCGGGGCGTCTTCATCGCGGCCCCCCGATGACGATCTCGGTCTGAAGGGTGACCTGCCCGTCCCGGTTCGGCAGCGCGCCGTCCAGCCCGGCCAGCAGCGCCCGCACGTGCCAGGGGGTGACGCCGCGCATGGACTGGTTCAGCGGGATCACCATGTCCAGCAGCATGTCCACCGCGTGCGCCATCGGCCCGAGCGAGCCGACCAGCTCGCCGGCGAAGGCGAAGACCAGGTTGGAGACCTCGGAGATGGTGGCCGATGCCTGTTTCGTCGCGGCGTCGTCGTCCAGCTCCTCGACCGAGGCGAGCGCGGTGAGGATGCCGAGCGCGGAGGGGGCGAACGCCGCGACCCCCTCGGTGACGTCGGCGGTGGTGCTCAGCACCTGCCCGAGCGGCACCCCCTGGACCCGTTGCCGGCTGCGGGCGAGCAGCAGCGCCGAGGTGAGCAGCGGCGCGCCCGCCTCGGTGAGCCCGGCCGCGTTCTCCAGCGAGACCGCGAGCCGATCGGTGAGGATGTCGGCGACGGCCCGGTTGGAGTCGCGCAGGATCCGGGTGACGGTGAAGTTCTCGACCCGCTCGGCGGGCTCGAGCACCGCACCGGCGGCGAGCGGCTCCCCGCCCGGCATCGGGGTGAGTTCCAGTGCGGTGGAGCCGAAGACCGTGGCCGAGACGAAGCGCGGCCGGGTGGTCGTGCTCAGCTCGGGCAGCCGGGCCGCGTCCACCCCGACGGTCAGCCGGTGCCGCTGCACCCCCACCGGCCGCACCTCGACCACCTCCCCGATCGCCATGCCGCGCAGCCGGATCGGGGTGCCCGCCCCCGCGCCGTCGCCGAGCCCGGAGACCACCAGGTCGAACTCGACCCGCCCGTCCCGCCCCGGCTCCAGCGTGCGCCACACCGCGCCGCTCAGCAGCACCAGCGCGACCAGCAGCACCAGCCCGCGCAGCCGCAGCCCGGCGCGGTCCGGGCCGCGCACCGAGAAACTTCGTGCCCGGCTCATCGCCCGCTCACCCCGTGAATCCGATATCGGTGTCGAACCCCCAGATCGCGAGGGTCAGCGCCATGTCGCTCATGGCGATGAGCACCAGGCTGGCCCGGATCGCCCGCCCGGAGGCGATGCCGACCCCCTCCGGCCCGCCGGTCGCGTAGAACCCCTGGTAGGCGTGCACGCCGGTGACCAGCAGCACGAACACCACCACCTTGAGCAGTGAGAAGGCCAGGTCCGGGCCGCTGACGAACATCCGGAAGTAGTGCCCGAAGGCGCCGGAGCCCTGCCCCTGCACCCCCGTCACCACCAGGTCGGTGGTGAAGAAGCCGAGCGCGAGCGCGATCAGGTACACCGGGACCACGGTGATCACGGCGGCGACCAGCCGGGTGGAGACGACGTACGGAATCGGGTCGATGGCCTGCGCTTCCAGCGCGTCGATCTCCTCGGAGATGCGCATGGCGCCGATCTCGGCGGTCATCCGGCACCCGGCCTGCGCCGCGAAGCCGACCGCGGCCACCAGCGGCGCCAGCTCGCGCGGGTTGGCCAGCGCCGACATGGCCCCGGCCAGCGGCCCCATGCCGAGCATGTCCAGCGCGCTGAAGCCGAGCAGCCCGATCATCGCCCCCGCCACCACGCCCATGATCACCAGCACCGGCGCCACCCCGCCGCCGACGATCACCGAGCGGCCGTTGCCCCAGGCCAGATCGGTGAAGACGGCGACGGTCTGCCTGCGGTAGTTGCGCAGCGCGTGCCCGACCCCGAGCACCGCCGCCACCCCGAAGCGGAGCTGGAAACCCAGCTCCTCCAGCGGTTCCCAGCCCCGCCGCAGCCGCCGGGTCCAGCGCAGCCCGGCGGGGCGGTAGGCCGACGGCCCGCCGCGGGGCGCGGCCGCGGTCACAGGAACCCCATGGGCAGGAAGAGCAGCACCAGCTGGGTGATCACCAGGTTCACCACCAGGCAGGCCAGCATGCCGAGCACCACGGCGGCGTTCACGCAGTCGGCGACGCCCTTCGGCCCGCCGCCCGCCTCCAGCCCGCGCTGCCCGGCGATCACCGCGACCAGGTAGCCGAAGATCGCCGACTTGCCCAGGCAGAGCACCAGATCGGTGACGGTGGCGAAGCTGCCGAAGGAGAGCCAGTACGAGCCGGGCGCGACGCCCTGCCCGACCGAGGCGACGAAGAACCCGGCCAGGATGCTCATCAGGATCACCAGCACAGCCAGCATCGGCGCGACCACCGTCATGGCCAGGATGCGCGGAGCCACCAGCCTGCGGTGCGGGTCGATGCCCATGGTGCGCAGCGCGTCGATCTCCTCGCGCACCGTGCGGGCGCCGAGGTCGGCGGCGATCGCCGAGGCGCCCGCCCCGCCGACCAGCAGCGCCGCCGCGAGCGGCGCGATCTGCTGCATGACCCCCATGCCGCCGACCGCGCCCGCCATCGACCCGGCGCCGATGTTCTCGGTGATGCTGCCGACCTGCACCGCGATCACCACGCCCATCGGGAGCGAGATCAGGATCGCGGGCAGCATCGACACCGAGACGAAGAACCACGCCTGGACCAGCGCCTCCCGCAGCGGGAAGCGGCCGCGCGCGAGGTCGTACCCCATGAGCGCGGTGGCCCGCACCCCGAGCCGGACCCCGCGCCCGAAGGTCCGGGTGCTCGATGCGATCGACGCGACCACCACGACCTCCTCGAACACCGCGTTGTGATAGTCGAACTGCCATTAGACTATCAACAGCACGGTCAGCGTCGAGCGGTTTCGATCGAACTGATCGACAGGACCCCTGAACAGCCTCGAAAGTGGCGTGCGAGCAACGCCGCGGCTCACCGCGCGGACGAACTCTCCGGCTCCGGCCGCGAACTCAGCGGCGGGGCGATCTCCTCCAGCGAGCGCCGCTCCGCCCGCACCCCGAGGAAGACCTCGACCAGCCCGCCGAGGATCATCACGATCGCCCCGATGACGAAGGCCAGCGCGGTGCGCCCGATATCGCCATCGCCGGTCAGCTCGGCGAAGACCAGCGGCCCCGCGATCCCGCCCGCCGCCGTGCCGATCGCGAAGAAGAACGCGATCGCCATGGCACGGGTCTCCATCGGGAAGATCTCGCTCACCGTCAGGTAGGCCGAGCTCGCGCCGCAGGAGGCGACCAGCAGCACCACGGTCCAGCAGGCGGTGAGGGTGAGCGCGGTCAGGTTCCCGCCCGCCAGCAGCCACGCGGTGACCAGCAACAGCGCCCCGGAGCCGAGGTAGGAGCCCGCGATCATCGGCTTGCGCCCGACGGTGTCGAAGAAGCGGCCGAACAGCAGCGGCCCGAAGAAGCTGCCGAGGCACATGACGGCGTAGTAGTAGCCGGTGTGGTCGGCGCGCACGCCGAACAGCTTGCTCAGGATGACGGCGAAGTTGAAGGTGACCGCGTTGTAGAGGAACGCCTGCCCGATGAAGAGGCCGAGCCCGAGCGCGCTGCGCCGCGGGTACTCCCGGAACATCACGCGGGCGATCTCACCGAACCCGGTCGACTTCCGCTGCCGCACCTCGATTTCGGCGCCGGGGTCGGGCAGCTCGGCGCCGGTCTCCCGGCGCACCTCCCGCTCCACCCCGTCGACCAGCTCCTCGGCCTGCCGGTCCCGGCCGTGGATGAACATCCAGCGCGGGCTCTCCGGCACGTTGCGCCGGACCAGCAGGATCAGCAGCCCGAAGACGACGCCGATGCCGAACATCAGCCGCCAGCCCAGGTTCTCGGCGAAGAGGTTCGGGTTCAGCGCGGCCACCGAGAGCAGCGCGCCACCGGCGGCGCCGAGCCAGTAGGTGCCGTTGATGATGATGTCGATCCGGCCGCGGTACCTGCTCGGGATGAGTTCGTCGATCGCGGAGTTGATCGCCGCGTACTCGCCGCCGATGCCGAGCCCGGTGAGGAACCGGAAGAGCAGGAACCACCAGACGTCGAACGAGAACGCCGTCATCGCGGTCGCCACCAGGTACACCGCGAGCGTGATGATGAACAGTTTCTTGCGGCCGTAGCGGTCGGTGAGCCAGCCGAACACCAGCGCGCCGACACAGGCGCCCGCCACGTACAGCGCCGCCGCCACCCCGGAGACCTGCGCCGCCGTGATCGGCAGCCCGCTGCCCGGCTCGGAGAGCCGCCCGGCCACGCTGCCGACCACGGTGACCTCGAAGCCGTCGACGATCCACACCGAGCCGAGCCCGATGACGATCATCCAGTGCCAGCGCGACCACGGCAGGCGGTCGAGCCGGGCCGGGATCCGCGTGCGCACGGTGTTCATGCCGCGGTTCTTCCCCGCCCCGAGCGGGAGAAACCACCAAATCGCCTGCGGCGGCGGCCATCGCGGCCACGGCGCACGACCGGCCGCGGACCCGCTACTCCCCCGCGGGCGCGGGCACCGGCTTGCCCTTGCTGGTGATCTGCACCAGCGGCAACCGCAGCGCCCCCGGCGCGCTCTCCGGCACCACCGGACGGCGCGGCGCCACCGGCTCGATCCGGCGATAGGCGGAGCCGAGCACGGGCCGCGAATCGGCCTCGCCCTTGTTCGGCCACATGGCGACGGCCCGCTCGGACTGCGCGGTGATCGTCAGCGACGGGTTCACCCCGAGGTTCGCGGTGATCGTCGAGCCGTCGATGACGTGCAGCCCGGGATGGCCGTAGAGCCGGTGGTACGGGTCGACCACACCGCTCTCCGGCGAATCGCCGATCACGCAGCCGCCGATGAAGTGCCCGGTCATCGGGATGTCGAACAGGCTGCTGATCGAGCCGGTGGCGAACCCGTCGATCTTGTCGCCGATTCGGTTCGCCACCTCGTGCCCGGCCGGGATCCAGGTCGGGTTGGGCGCGCCCTCACCCTGCCTGGTGTGCATCCGCTTGCGCCCGAACACCCCGCGCCGGGTGTAGGTGGTGATCGAGTTGTCCAGCGACTGCATCACCAGCAGCCCGATCATCTGCTCGGACCAGCGCCGCGGATTGTGCATGCGCGCGATGTCGCGCCTGCCGCGCACCATCTGCCGCCACCACAGCTTGCCCTTGGCGACGCCGTCGACCTCGTCCACCATCGCGGTGCTGAGCAGCGCGAGGGTGTTGCTCCCCTTGCCGTAGCGCACCGGTTCGATGTGCGTGTCGGCGTCGGGGTGGATGGACGAGGTGATCGCGACGCCCTTGGTGAAGTCGGTGTCGTCGGCGCGGGTGCGCACGACGAGCAGCTCCTCGGAGTTGGTGCGCGCCAGGTACCCGAGCCGCGGCGAGATCTCCGGCAGCGAGCCGGTGTCGCGCAGCTTGTGCAGCAGCCGCTGGGTGCCGAGCGCGGCGGCGGAGAAGATCACCTGCTCGGCGGTGAAGCTGCGCTTCCGCCTGCGCAGCAGCCGCCCGGTGCCGACGGTCGAGACCGAGTAGCCGCCGCCGGAGAGCGGCCGCACGTCGGTGACGGTGGTCAGCGGGTGCACCTCGGCCCCGGCCTCCTCGGCCAGGTAGAGGTAGTTCTTGACCAGGCTGTTCTTGGCGTTGTGCCTGCACCCGGTCATGCACTCGCCGCAGTGCGTGCAGGTGCGCCTGGCCGGGCCGGCGCCGCCGAAGAACGGGTCGGGCACGTCCTGGCCCGGCCTGGTGCCCGGCCCGCCGAAGAACACGCCGACCGGGGTGCGCTGGTAGGAGTCGCCGACGCCCATCTCCTCGGCCACCTCGCGCAGGACGCGGTCGGTGGCGGTGGTGGCCGGGTTCGTCGTGACGCCGAGCATCCGCTTGGCCTGGTCGTAGTAGGGCAGCAGCTCCGACTTCCAGTCGGTGATGTGCGCCCACTGCCGGTCCGCGAAGAACTTCTCCGGCGGCTCGTACAGCGTGTTGGCATAGACCAGGGAGCCGCCGCCGACGCCGGAGCCGCTCATGATCAGGGTGTCGTCGAGCAGCGTGAGCCGCTGGATGCCGTAGAACTTGGCCCACGGCGCCCACAGGTACTTGTTGGCGCGCCAGGAGGTCTTGGCGAACTCGTGGTCGGCGAAGCGGCGCCCCGCCTCCAGCACGCCGACCCGGTACCCCTTCTCGGTGAGCCGCAGCGCGCTCACGCTGCCGCCGAAGCCGGAACCGACGATCAGCACGTCGTAGTCGAAAGTCATCGGGAGAGCTCCTTTGCGCCGACGGGAAGCAGCGGGTGGTCGGCCGGGTCCAGCTTGCGGGTCTGCAGCCGGTAGCTGAGCACGGTGCCCGGCCAGTTGTTGGTGATCCGCCCGTTCTCGCTGCGGTACCAGCTGCCGCAGAAGTTCCACGGCGTGCGGTCGAGCCGCCTCTGCAGCCGGGCGTCGAATTCATCCGCCTTGTCGGTGCGGGTGTCGAGCACCCGGCCCGCGTGCGGAGCCAGCCGCTCCAGCGCCTGCCGGATGTAGCTCGCCTGCGACTCGATCATATAGACGATGGAGCCGACGCCGAGGTTGGTGTTCGGCCCGTACATCAGGAACAGGTTCGGGTAGCCGGGCACGGTGATGCCCTTGTACGCGCCGGCCCCGCCCGCCCAGTCGTGCTCCAGCTCGCGGCCGCCGCGGCCGCGGATCCGCATCGGCCAGAGGAACTCGGTTCCCTTGAAGCCGGTGCCGTAGACGATCACGTCGGCCTCGTGCAGCGCGCCGTCGGCGGTGCGCACGCCCTCGGGCTCGATCGCGGTGATGCCCACCGTCTCCACCTGGACGTTCGCCGCGGTGAGCGCGGGCAGGTACTCGTTGGAGAAGAGCGCGCGCTTGCAGCCGGCCGGGTAGTCCGGGGTCAGCTTCGCGCGCAGCTCCGGGTCGGCCACCTGCCTGCGCAGCTGGCGCTTGCCGATCCAGGTGACCAGCTTCCGGATCGGTACCACGTCGACCAGGGCCAGCGCGAGGAACTCGCAGAGGGTCCAGAACCAGAGCCGCTCGGCCTTCCTGGTCAAGGGAAGCAGCTGGAACAGGGTGTGGTGCAGCTTCGAGTACTCGATGTCGTTCTTCGGCATGATCCACGCCGCCGAGCGCTGGAACAGCGTCAGGCGCTCGGTGCTCGGCGCGATGGCCGGCACGAACTGGACGGCGCTGGCGCCGGTGCCGATCACCGCGACCCTCTTGCCGGTCAGCTCGACGTCGTGGTCCCACTCGGCGGAGTGGAACGACTGCCCGCGGAAGCTCTCGATGCCCGCGATGGCGGGCAGCGCGGGGCGGGAGAGCTGCCCGACCGCGGAGATCAGCACGTCGCAGGTGAGCTCGGCGCCGTCGGCGAGCCGCACGGTCCAGGTGCCGGTCGCGTCGTCGTAGGCCGCCTCGGTGACCTCGGAGCCGAACCGGATGCGCGGGAGCAGGTTGTGCTTGCGGGCCACGTCCCGGATGTAGCCCTGGATGTCGGCCTGGCCGGAGAAGCGCTTGGGCCAGTCCGACTTGGGCTCGTAGGAGAACGAGTACAGCGGCGACGGGATATCGCAGCCCGCGCCGGGGTAGGTGTTCTCCCGCCAGACGCCACCGAGGTCGGCCGCGCGCTCCAGGATGGTGAAGTCGCCGAACCCGGCTCGCTGCAACTCCATGGCGGCGCCGAGGCCGCCGAAGCCGGTGCCGATGATGACGATCGAAGGTGTACTGCTGGACATATCCCTACGCTATGACCTGTGAGGGGCCCCACAGCAAATACCTGAGGTCAGAGAATCAATAGTTTCGGCCATACTGGGAGCATGCACGAAGTCGAGCAGGCGGAAGTCCGCGATTGGAGCTTCCCGCGCGGCGTCGCCAGCGTCGGGGTCATGGTCGAGCACGCCGCCGCGCACGGGGTCGCGGCGCCGCGGCTGCTGGCGGGCACCGGCCTCACCGCGGCCATGCTGACCGACCCGGATCGGCAGATCGACGCGCATACCGAGCTGGCCGTCGTGCGCGCGCTGGTCCGCGAGCTCGGCGCGGATGACGCGGCGCTCGGCGCGACGGTCGGGCGGCGCTACCGGATCAGCACCTTCGGCATCTTCGGCTTCGCCTGCGTCACCAGCGCCACCCTGCGCGAGGCCATCTCGCTGGCGCTGCGCTACTACAGCCTCGGTTTCGCCTTCTGCACCCCCGAGGTGGAGTGGAACGAGCACGAGCTGCGCACCCGGTTCCGCTACGACACCGTCCCCGCGGACCTGCAGTGGTTCCTGGTGCAGCGCGACATCGTCGCCATCCACCGGGTGATGAGCGACCTGCTCGGCAGGGTGTGCACCTTCACCCGCGCCGAGTTCGCCTTCCCCGCGCCCGCGCCCGCGAACAGCGCCGCCCTGACCGCCGTGCTCGGCGTCGAGCCGCGCTTCGACCGCCCGCAGACCCTCTTCGGCGTGCCGTCCGGGCTGCTCACCCAACCGCTGCCGCAGGCCAACCAGGCCACCTGGGCCATGTGTGTCGCGCAGTGCCGCGACCTGGTCGGCCGCCGCCGCGCCCGCACCGGGATCGCCGCCGACGTGCGGGAGCGGCTCTTCCCCGGCCCGAGCGGCCCGCCGACGCTGGACGCCGTCGCCGCCGAGCTCGCCATGAGCACCCGCACCCTGCGCCGCAGGCTCGCCGAGGCGGGCACCAGCTACCGCGGCCTGCTCGACGAGGTGCGCCGCACGCTGGCCGAGGAGCTGCTCGCCGCCACCCCGATGTCGGTGGACGACGTCGCGCTGCGGCTCGGCTACGCCGAGGCGACCCCCTTCATCCACGCCTTCAAGCGCTGGACCGGCACCACCCCCGCGGCCTACCGCAGGACCAGGCTGCGCGCCCCCGCGGTGACCGGCGCCGCACGTTTGCCCGGGGGCCGGTCGGGCACCTCTGGCGTATGAGTACCGACGCGAGCACCGAAGACGGTCCCGGCGACACCCTGTCGCCGACCGAGTCCCTCGACTCCGACGAGGTGCGCAACGACGACGGCGACGCCGTGGTGGATCCGCCGGACGACTGGAGCGGCGCGAACCGCTTCGGCATGACCGCCCGCGAGGAGCGCGAGGGCGAGCCGCTCGCCCAGCGCCTCGCCGAGGAGGAGCCGGACGTCGGAGAGCCCATCGATCACACCACCGAAGAGCTCGCCGACGCGGGCGTCACCGAGGTCGATCAGCTCCCGGCCGACGATGCCGACGAGCTCTTCGGCACCCACCGCGGCCAGGTCGACGGCGCCCCCGAGGACGGCCCCTCGCTCTTCCCGGTGTCGGAGTAGCGGGATACGACAACGGCGGGGACGGTCATCGACCGTCCCCGCCGCCTGCCTGTCGGCTACTTCTTGCGCTCGCGCCGCTCCCTCACCCGCACCGAGATGCGCACCGGCGAGCCGTCGAAATTGAACTCCTCGCGCAGCCGCCGCTCCAGGAACCGGCGGTACCCGGCCTCCAGGAAACCGGTGGTGAACAGCACGAAGGTCGGCGGGCGGGTACCGGCCTGGGTGGCGAAGAGCACCCGGGGCAGCCTGCCGCCGCGCATCGGCGGCGGAGTCGCCGCGACGACCTCCTTGAGCCAGTTGTTCAGCCGCCCGGTGGAGATGCGCTTGTCCCACGACTCCAGCGCGCCCTCCATCGCGGGCACCAGCTTCTGCACCGCCCGGCCGGTGTGCGCGGAGATGTTCACCCGCTGCGCCCACGGCACCCGGATCAGGTCGCGGTCGACCTCCTTCTCCAGGGTGAGCCTGCGGTCCTCGTCGACCAGGTCCCACTTGTTGAAGGCGAGCACGAGCGCGCGGCCGGAGTCGGCGACCAGGCTGATCACCCGCAGGTCCTGCTCGGTGAGCGGCTGCGAGGCGTCGATCAGCATGATCGCGACCTCGGAGGCCTCCAGCGCCGACTTGGTGCGCAGCGAGGCGTAGAACTCGGTGCCGGAGGCGTGCGCCACCTTGCGCCGCAGCCCCGCGGTGTCGACGAACTTCCAGATCTTGCCGCCGAGGTCGACCAGCGTGTCCACCGGGTCGACGGTGGTGCCCGCGACGTCGTGCACCACCGAGCGCTCGTCCCCGGCCAGCTTGTTGAGCAGGCTGGACTTGCCGACGTTCGGCTTGCCGACCAGCGCGACCCGGCGCGGGCCGATGCCGGGGGTGCCCTCGCGCGGAGTCTCCGGCAGCGCCGCGAGCACGTCGTCGAGCAGGTCGCCGGTGCCGCGGCCGTGCGCGGCGCTGACCATCCGGGGCTCGCCGAGCCCGAGCGACCACAGCGAGGCCGCCTCGGCCTCGGCCCGCGCGTCGTCGACCTTGTTGGCGACCAGGATCACCGGGATGTCGCTGCGCCGCAGCTTCCGCACCGCGGCCTCGTCGGTGGTGGTGGCGCCGACGACGGCGTCCACCACCAGCAGGATCGCGTCGGCGGTCGCCATGGCCAGCTCGGCCTGGCGGGCCACCGACTGCTGCAGCCCCTTGGCGTCCGGCTCCCAGCCGCCGGTGTCCTGCACCCAGAAGCGCCGGCCCGACCAGTTCGCCTCGTAGGAGACCCGGTCCCTGGTCACGCCCGGGATGTCCTCGACGACGGCCTCGCGCCTGCCGAGGATCCGGTTCACCAGCGTCGACTTGCCCACGTTGGGGCGGCCGACCACCGCGAGGGTCGGCATGGCGATCTCCTGGCCCGCCTCCGCCTCGGAGTCGAGATCCTGGATCTCCCAGTCGGACTCGTCGCTCCAGATGCCGTCGCCTGCCAGTACGTCCTCGGTCACCGCGTCCGTCCGTTTCCGGCCACGGCGTGCCCGACCACTCGGTACAGCGCGTCGATGACCTCGTCCATGTCCAACTCGCTGGTGTCCACCTGGACCGCGTCCGCGGCCGGGCGCAGCGGGGAGACCGCGCGCGTCGAGTCCAGGGTGTCCCTGCGCTGTACGTCGGCGAGGACACCGGCGTAGTCGTCGCCCCTGCCCTCGCGGATGTTCTGCTGGTTGCGCCGGTGCGCGCGGGCCTCGGCGGAGGCGGTCAGGTAGACCTTGGCGTCCGCGTCCGGCAGCACGACGGTGCCGATGTCGCGGCCCTCGACCACGATCCGCCCCGCGCCCGCCGCCAGCTCGCGCTGCAGCGCCACCAGCAGCTCGCGCACCGCGGGCACCGCGGAGACCGCGGAGACCGCGCGGGTCACGACGCTGCCCCTGATCTCGTCGGAGACGTCCTCGCCCGCGAGCAGGATCAGCTCCTGCCCCGGGTCGGTGCCGATGGTCAGCGGCAGCTCGGCGACCGCGGCGGCGACCGCGGCCGGGTCGGCCGGGTCGACGCCGAGCCGGAGCACCCGCAGGGTGGCGACCCGGTACATGGCGCCGGTGTCCAGGTAGCGGGCGCGCAGCCGGTCGGCCAGCTTCCGCGAGACACTGGACTTACCGGTGCCCGACGGGCCGTCCATCGCCACCACCAGCGGCGAATCGTCGGTCAACCGCGCGGTCTCCGCCACGGGGATCTCCAGACCGTTCACAGCTGCACCGCCTCGTAGAGTTTTCCGACTTCGTCCCGGCCGAGCACCTTGAGCGTGCCGGGCCGTTGATCGCCGAGCGCCACCGGGCCGACGTGCGTGCGCAGCAGCCGGTCGACCGGGTGCCCCACCTCGGCGAGCAGCCTGCGCACGATGTGCTTGCGCCCCTCGTGCAGCTCCAGCTTGACCAGGGATCGACCCTCGTTCACCTCGAGCACCTGGAAGCGGTCGACGCTGGCCGGGCCGTCCTCCAGCTCGACGCCGGAGCGCAGCCGCTTGCCCAGCGAGCGGTCCACCTCGCCGCGCACGGTGGCCAGGTAGGTCTTGTGCACCTCGAAGGAGGGGTGCATGAGCCGGTGCGCGAGGTCGCCGTCGTTGGTGAGCAGCAGCAGCCCCTCGGTGTCGGCGTCCAGCCTGCCGACGTGGAACAGCCGCTGGCCCGCGACGATCCGCTCGGCGACGATGTCGCCGACGCACGGGCGGCCCAGGTCGTCGGACATGGTGCACTGCCAGCCGCGCGGCTTGTTCATCGCCAGGTGCACGAGCTCCTCGCGGACGACGACGCGGGTGCCGTCCACCCGGACGACGGCGTTCTCGGCGTCGATCCGCAGCCCCTGCTCGGTGACGATGGCGCCGTCCACCTCGACCCGGCCCTGCGCGATCAGCTCCTCGGCGGCGCGGCGCGAGGCCACGCCCGCCTTCGCGAGCACCTTCTGCAACCGTTCGCCCTCGCCCCACGGGAGCTTGGTGTGGCCGCCCTCCGCGTACTGGTGCTTGGCCGGCTTGGCATTGCTGAGCAGCGGGGTCGAGCTGGTCTGCCGCTCCGGCTTGGCCTTCTTGGCCGCGGGGCGGGAGTCGCGGCGCGCGCCGCCCTCGTCCCGGCGGCCGCCGGGCGCACCACCACGGCCACCGTCGGGCCTGCCGCCGCCGTAGCGGCCTCCGGTTCCGCCGTCGTCCCTGCGGCCGTAGCCGCCGTCGGAGCGGCCCGCGCGGTCCTGGCCGCCGCCGGGGCGTCCACCCCGGTCGTCCCCGCGGCCGTAGCCGCCGTCGGGACGCCCGGCGCGGTCCTGGCCGCCGCCCGGCCTCGCGCCGCGGTCGTCGCGGCCGTCGCGGCCGTAGCCGCTACCGCGGCTCTCGGTGTCGCCGCGGGTGCGGCGGCGATCGCGTTCCTCGTCCGCGCGACGGGCGCCGTCGGCGCGGGCGGCGGCGGTGCGCTGTCCGCGCTCCGGCCTGCCGCGCCCGGGCTGGTCGCTGCGGTTTCTTCGATCCGGTGTGCCATCTCGGCGAGCGGGGGTGTTCATAGTTCCTTCAGTTCTCGGTACCGAGGTCCAGATCGGACTCGGTGGATTTTCGCAGCCTGGTGTAACGGGGATCCGTCTCCAGGCTCTCGTTGATCTCATCGATCAGGTCGACGCCGGGGAGCAACGGCGCCAGTGGCGGCAGATCGCTGAGCGACGCCAGCCCGATCCGCTCCAGGAAGAGCTCCGTGGTGCGGTAGAGGGTGCCGTTGGTCTCCGGATCGACACCGTCCTCGGCGATCAGGCCCCGTGCCAGCAGCGTGCGCATCACGCCGTCGACATTGACCCCGCGCACCGCGCCGACTCTGGTTCTGGTGACCGGCTGGCGATACGCGATGACCGCCAGCGTCTCCAGCGCCGCCCTGGTCAGTTTGGTCCTCGCGCCGTCGAGCAGTACCCGTTCCACATAGGGCGCGTACTCGCTCCGAGTATAGAAGCGCCAGCCGTCCCCGACGAAACGCAGGTCGATCCCGCTGCCGTTGGCGGCGAGCTCGGCGGACATCCCGCGCAGCGCCGTCTCCACCCGCTCCGAGGTGTCGTCCAGCGCCGCGGCCAGCTGTTCGACCGGCGCGGGAGCGTCCACGACGAGCAGCATGGCCTCCAGCGCAGCCCGGAATTCGGGGCCATCCAGCGGCTCCGGCGTGAACTTCGCCACCGCGTCGGTCATCCGTACTCCTCCTCGATGGCGGCCGGATCCCGCACCGCCTCCGGGTCGCCGGTCCAGCTGACGCCGAGCGGGCCGAGCGGCTCCGGCTGGTCGAACTCGATGTGCTTACCCCGGTACAGCTCGAGCAGCGCCAGGAACCGCGCCACGATCTCGATCGGCTCGGTGAGGCCGGTGACCAGCTCGGCGAAGGTGGTCCAGCCGCCGATGCCGCGCTCCTTGAGCACGTCGAGCACCAGCTCGGCCTGCTCCGCCACCGAGACGGTGTGCGCGTGCAGATGGTCGAGCCCGACCCGCGGCGTCGGCTTGGGGCGGAAAGCCGCGGCGGCGATCTCCGCGAATCGCGCCACATCCACCCCGAGCGTGACCTCGGGCAGCAGCCCGGCGAACCGCTCCTCCAGCCCGACCGAGCGCGGGTAGCGTCGCAGCGCCACCGCCTCCAGCTCCGCGAACAACTCGGCGACCTGCTTGAAGGCCCGGTACTGCAGCAGCCGCGCGAAGAGCAGGTCGCGCGCCTCCAGCAGCTCCAGGTCCTCGGCGTCGGTCATCTCGCCGGAGGGGAGCAGCCGGGCCGCCTTGAGGTCGAGCAGGGTGGCGGCGACGACGAGGAACTCGGTGGTCTCGTCCAGGATCTTGTCCGCGCGCAGCCCGTTCGGCGCGGACATGGCCGCGGTGAGCGCCTTGGTGTAGGCGATGAACTCGTCGGTGACCTTGTGCAGCGCGACCTCGGTGACGTCCAGTTTGCGCGCGCTGATCAGCTGCAGCAGCAGGTCGAACGGCCCCTCGAAGTTGCTCAGCCGCAGGTGGAACGTGTGGCGCGGCGCCTCGGGCGCCGCTGTGGTGACGGTCGCGGTCACCGGCCGGACCGGTGGATGACCTCTCTGGCCATCGATCGATACTGCTCCGCACCGGTCGACTTCGGCGCCCAGGTGGTGATCGGCTCACCGGCCACGCTGGCGTCCGGGAAGCGCACGGTGCGGCCGATCGCGGTGTCGTAGACCAGGTCGCCGAAGACCTCGACCACGCGCGCCATGACCTGCCTGGCGTGCTGCAACCTGGCGTCGAACATGGTGACGACGATGCCGTAGAGGCTGAGCTGCTGGTTCAGCCGGTCCCGCACCTTGTCGACGGTGTCGGTGAGCAGGGCCAGGCCGCGCAGCGAGAAGTACTCGCACTCCATCGGGATGATGACGCCGTCGGCGCAGGCCAGCGCGTTGATGGTGAGCAGGCCGAGCGAGGGCTGGCAGTCGATCAGGATGTAGTCGTACCGGTCCCGCACCGGTGCCAGCGCGCGGCCGAGCGACTGCTCGCGGCCGACCTCGTTCACCAGCTGGATCTCCGCGGCGGAGAGGTCGATATTGCTCGGTAGCAGATCCATGCCGTCGACCCGCGTCTCCATCACCACGTCGTCGATCCCGACGCGGTTCTCGACCAGCAGGTTGTGCACCGTGTATTGCAGATCGTGCAGCGCGACCCCGAGCCCCGCGGAGAGCGCGCCCTGCGGGTCGAGGTCGACCAGCAGCACCCGGCGGCCGTACTCGGCGAGCGCGGCGCCCAGGTTGATCGTGGAGGTGGTCTTGCCGACGCCGCCCTTCTGGTTGCACATGGCGACGATCAGCGCCCGGCCGGTCTTCTCCACCGGCGGCGGGTCCGGCACCGCGCGCAGCGGCCGTCCGGTCGGGCCGAGGTCGGCGTCCTCGGGAACGGGCTCGGCACCGTCGCCCCAGAGCGAGTCGGCCGCCGCCTTGGACGGGCCCTTGGGCTCGGCGTCGCCGCGACGCTCCGCGCGCGCGGACAGACCCCGGACGGACGCGTTGTTCGGCGGTTCCGCACTGGCTGTGGTCACGATCCGCTGCTCCTTATACGTCCTGCCCGTTCCTTGCCGAGCGTAGCGAAGCCGGGATGGCGCGACCTCGCTCTCGTACGGTCCAGCTTCCGATAGACGCTACCGCCTCGTGCGGGGCACCGGCGCTCGGACACGCGCGTCCCAGTGTTCCCCGTGTCACCGCCGCGCGTCCGGGTTACGGGCCGGTGGGTACGAAAACGGGCGGGTCGGGTCGGGTCACGCGCGCGGGTGCGCGGTGGCCCATACCTCGCGCAGCGTCGTCACCGTGACCAGGGTGTAGATCTGCGTGGTTGTCACCGAGGCGTGCCCGAGCAGCTCCTGCACCACCCGGACGTCGGCGCCGCCGTCGAGCAGGTGCGTCGCGAAGGAGTGCCGCAGCGTGTGCGGCGAGACCGCCGCCTCGATCCCGGCCCGCTCGGCGGCGCTGCGCAGCACCTGCCAGGCGCTCTGCCTGGAGAGCCTGCCGCCGCGCGCGTTGCGGAACAGCGCGGGCCCGCCCGCGGCCCGCCCGCGCGGCACCAGGGCGGGCCGCCCGCGCACCAGGTAGGCGTCGACCGCGGCCAGCGCGGGGCGCCCGATCGGGACCATGCGCTGTTTGCCGCCCTTGCCGTGCAGCACCACCGCGCGGCCGTCGGTGTCCAGGTCGTCCACGTCGAGCCCGACCACCTCCGAGATCCTGGCTCCGGTGGAGTACAGCAGCTCGAGCAGCGCCCGGTCGCGCAGCGCGCGCGGCGCGTCCGTCGCGGCCGCGTCCCCGCCCGCGGCCTCCAGCAGCGCGAGCACCTGGTCGTAGGGCAGCGCCTTGGGCAGCCTGCGCCCCTGGCTCGGCGGTTTCACCGCCCGCGCGACGTCGGTGCCCGCCAGCCCCTCGGCGGCGGCGAAGCGGTGCAGCCCGCGCACCGCGATCAGCGCCCGCGCCACCGAGCCAGCGGCCAGCGCGGGGCTGCCCGCCCCGCCCGCCCGCAGCGCGGTGGCGAACTCGGCCACATCGGC
This sequence comes from Nocardia asteroides, assembly GCF_021183625.1. NCBI lineage: Bacteria > Bacillati > Actinomycetota > Actinomycetes > Mycobacteriales > Nocardiaceae > Nocardia > Nocardia asteroides. The sequence goes on along the minus strand of NZ_CP089214.1, from coordinate 6,037,923 downwards.
CTCGCCCGCCCGCGCCAGCGCGGCGATGCCGCGGCCGTCCAGGAACTCGCGGTACCTGGCCAGGTCGCGCCGGTAGGCGGCGACGGTGTTGCGGGCCGCGCCGCGCTCGACCGCGAGGTGGTCGAGGTAGCCGTCGATCTCCCTGGCGAGCACCGCGGCGCTCAGCTGCCGCGCTGCGCGGCCTGCCTGCGCAGCAGGGCGGTCGGCTGCCCCGGCCACGGCGCCTCCGCCGCCCGCAGCGCGACGCCGGTGGCGCGCGCGGTGGCGAGCGCAAGCACCCCCGCCACCGCGGTGGCGTTCACGATCTCGCCCGCCAGCGCCGCCCGGACCGCCTCGGCGAGCGGCAGCCGCACCAGCGCGATATCGGCCTCCTCCAGCTCCGGCTCGGGCCGGTCGGTCGCGCCGAGCCCCTCGGCCAGGTAGATGCGCAGCGCCTCGTCGGTGAAACCCGGCGAGAGCGCCACGTCGACCAGCACCGACCAGCGCTCGGCGGCCAGCCCGGTCTCCTCGGCCAGCTCGCGGCGCGCCGCCGCCAGCGGGTCCTCGCCCTCGACATCGATCAGTCCGGCGGGCAGCTCCAGCAGCCTGGTGCCGATCGGGTGCCGGTACTGCCGGATGAGCACCACGTCACCGGCGTCGTCGACGGCGACCACCGCGACCGCGCCGTGGTGCTCCACCACCTCCCGCTCGGCGACCTTGCCACCCGGCATCACCACCTGGTCGAGCCGCAGCGCCAGAATCGCCCCGCTGTACACGGTCTCCGACGACACCGTCTCGAACGTGTGGCTCCCCACCTGCTCGCTCATGCCTGTTCCGCGCCCGCGAACTCTTCGTCCGGGATGTCCACCGGCAACCGCTCCGCCAGCTTGTACTTCAGCGCCGCCGCGATCAGCGCCGCGAAGAGCGGGTGCGGCCGGGTCGGGCGGCTCTTGAGCTCGGGGTGCGCCTGGGTGGCGACGAAGAACGGGTGCTTGTCGGCGGGCAGCTCGACGAACTCCACCAGCCGCCCGTCCGGCGAGGTGCCGCTGAACCGCAGCCCGCTCTTCCCGATCCGGTCCCGGTAGGCGTTGTTCACCTCGTACCGGTGCCGGTGCCGCTCGGAGACCTGGTCGGTGCCGTACGCCTGCGCCACCTGCGACCCCTTCGCCAGCACCGCCGGGTACGCCCCGAGCCGCATGCTGCCGCCCAGGTCCGCCTCGCCCGCCACGATCTGCTTCTGGTCGTCCATGGTGGAGATCACCGGGTGCGGGGTCTCCGGCTCGAACTCCGCCGAGTTCGCCTCGGCCAGCCCGATCGAGCGCGCCGCCTCGATCACCACGCACTGCAGCCCCAGGCAGAGCCCGAGCAGCGGCAGCCCGCGGGTGCGGGCGTAGGTGATCGCCCCGACCTTGCCCTCGATGCCGCGGATCCCGAAGCCGCCGGGGATGAGCACCGCGTCCACGTCGCGCAGCGCGGCCGCCGCGCCCGCCGGGGTCGCGCAGTCGTCCGACTGCACCCAGCGGATCTGCACCCTGGCCCGCGAGGCGAAGCCGCCCGCGCGCAGCGCCTCGGTGACCGAGAGGTAGGCGTCCGGCAGGTCGACGTACTTGCCGACCAGCGCCACCTCGACGGTCTCGCGCGGCGAGTGCACCCGGTCCAGCAGATCGCCCCAGACCGTCCAGTCCACGTCCCGGAACGGCAGCCCGAGCCTGCGCACCACGTAGGCGTCGAGCCCCTCGCGGTGCAGCACCTTGGGGATGTCGTAGATCGACGGCGCGTCCGGCGTGGAGATGCAGCCGTCCACGTCGACGTCGCACATCAGCGCGATCTTGCTCTTGAGCCCCTGCGGCACCTCGCGGTCGCAGCGCAGGATGAGCGCGTCCGGCTGGATGCCGATGCTGCGCAGCGCGGCCACCGAGTGCTGCGTCGGCTTGGTCTTGAGCTCACCCGACGGCGCCAGGTACGGCACCAGCGAGACGTGCAGGAAGAACACGTTCTCCCGGCCGACGTCGTGCCTGACCTGCCTGGCCGCCTCCAGGAACGGCTGCGACTCGATGTCGCCGACCGTGCCGCCGATCTCGGTGATCACCACGTCCGGGATGATGTCCTCGGCGTCGGGGGCGCTCATGGCCAGGATGCGGCTCTTGATCTCGTCGGTGATGTGCGGGATCACCTGCACCGTGTCGCCCAGGTACTCGCCGCGCCGCTCCTTCGCGATCACCGTCGAGTAGATCTGCCCGGTGGTCACGTTCGCGTCCCTGGAGAGGTCGCGGTCGAGGAAGCGCTCGTAGTGCCCGACGTCCAGATCGGTCTCGGCGCCGTCCTCGGTCACGAACACCTCACCGTGCTGGAAGGGGTTCATGGTGCCGGGATCGACGTTGAGATACGGGTCGAGTTTCTGCATCGTCACCCGCAGCCCGCGCGCGGTCAGCAACTGACCGAGGCTGGAAGCGGTGAGACCCTTGCCCAGTGAGGAGGCGACGCCACCGCTGACGAAGATGTGCTTCGTGGCTGTTCGCGCCTGAATCCGTGTTTGACCCACGGGACTTCACGGTAACATGCGCCCGGCGCCGCGCTCACCCGCCACGCAGGTTTGCCGAAAAGTCGCCAGGATGTCGCGGCCCGCGTTCAGCTCGCCGGCGTCGCGACCGTCAGCGCCGTCGCCTTGGCGCCGGTGCCGTAGCGACCCGCGCCGCCGTTGAGCTGTTCGCTCAGCCCCAGCACGGCGGTCACCCGGCCGATCTGCCGGCCCAGGTTGTCCACCGTGGTCACCGCGGCCGAGAGCGGGGTGTCCGAGCGCACCACGTCGATCGGGCCCTGCCCGTTCACCGCGCCCGGCCGCCCGGCAAGCACCACCCCCGCGCTCGCCGAGTCCAGCCCACCGGCGAACCGCGCCAGCGAGACCCCGCGGCTGCCGTTCGCGGCATCCGGCATGTCACCGGTGATCACCACCGCCAGCTGCCCCGCCCGCACCGGATCCTCGCCGTAGGCGAGGAACCCGCCCCCGCGCAGCGTCTCCAGCACCAGCCCGAACTCCTCCGGCGTGCTGCGCGGCTGCGCCGTCACCGGGTCGAGCAGCAGCACCTGCCCGAGCAGGTCGCCCGCGATGCTGCCCTGGTCGGTCGCGCCGGTGCGCAGCTGCGCGCCGGCCGGGATCACGTTGATCAGCGCGCTGCGCATCCGGTCGCCCTCGCCGGTGTCGAGGAACGGGGTGTTCAGCGCGATCCGACCGGTGATGGCGGCGCCGGCGGCCTCCAGGTTCCTGCTCACCGTGTCCACGTCCTCCGGCACCGCGTCCGGGGTGGTGAACACCAGCACGGTGCGGTCGGCCAGCGTGCCCTGCACCACCGCGCCCGCCGACTTGGCGAGGAAATCGTCGGTCACCGACAGCTGCTCGGTGAGCAGCCGGTTCTGCTCGGTCGCCGCGTCCAGCTGGGTGCGCAGCTCGGCCTTGTCCGAGCGCAGCCCGCCGAGCAGGTCGGCGGCGAGCGTCTGCGACCCGAGCACCACCCCCAGCGCGAGCGCGAGGAAGATCGCCACGATCGAGATGGCGTGCTGGCGCAGCGAGATCATCGCGGCTCCCCTCAGTTGTCGCGCGCCCCGACCAGGCCCTGCGCCCAGACGGCGAAGCGGTTCCACAGGTCGATGCCCCAGTCGAGGACCGCGCCGGTGCTGTCCGAGGCGACCAGCACCACGATCACCGCCACCAGCGCGGCCAGCACCACCAGCGCCAGCGCGGCCCCGGAGCCGCGGTGCCGGTACAGCGTGGCGACCGCCTTGGCGTCGACCAGCGTGGTGCCGAGCTTGAGCCGGGTCAGGAAGGTCGCCGGGTTGCTGTCCTTGCGGCCCCGATCGAAGAACTCGTCCAGCGAGACCGCCGCCCCCGCGGTGACGATCATGGCCGCGCCGTGGTGGTGCGCGAGCAGCAGCGCGAGGTCGGTCGCCGAGCCGGACGAGGGGAAGGTGGTGGCGCCGATCCCGAGATCCTGGATCCGGTCCAGCCCCTTGGCGTGGCCGTCGGTGTCGGCGGGCAGGATCACCTCGCCGCCGGAGCGCAGCGTCTTGGTGGTGATCTCGTCCGGGTCGCCGACGATCAGATCCGGCTTGTACCCCTGCTTCACCAGCGTGTCCGCGCCGCGGCCGACGCCGACCATGATCGGCGCGTACTCCTTGACGAACGGCTTCAGGCTGCGCAGGTCCTCGGCGTGGTCCGGGCCGTCGCCGACCACCACCACGTGCGCCTGCTTCATCGTCAGCGTCAGCGCGGGCACGCCGACGCCGTCGATCAGCAGGCTGCTCTCGGTGCGCACGAACTCGATGGTGTTGCCCGCGAAGGCCTCGAGGTGGTCGGCGAGCCCGTTGCGGGCCTCGATCATCCGGTCCCCCACCACCGACTCGGTGAGCTCGATGCCGTCGACCAGCGCCTCCGGCTCCTTCTTCACCAGCTTGTCGGCGTAGACGGTGCCGTCGTGGATCCGGACCTTCGCGCCGTCCTTGATCTTGGAGAAGGCATCCGAGCTCAGCGTGTCCAGCAGCAGCACGTCATTGGCGACCAGCACCTCGGGCCCCAGGTTCGGGTACCGGCCGGAGATCGAGGGCGAGGTGTTGACGACGGCGACGACACCGGCCTCGAGCAGCCGATCCGCGGTGGCCCGGTCCAGATCCATCTCGTCGAGCACGGCGATATCGCCGGGGCCGACCCGTTTCAGCAGCCGCCGAGTGTTGCGATCCACCCTGGCTATTCCAGAGCGACCAGGAAGCGTTTCGGAACTCCTCGATAGCAGCGCCGGCATCTTCATGGGCCGATGATGTCCGCAAACCCTCGACCAGAGGTGGAGGCGCGCCGTATCCGACGCCACATTCGTCACAGTGATACCAAAGCAGACCCTCCGGCGAACCCCCAGACAACCCGATATGCTCCTGTCACAGACAGCCCGATCCGAGGAGAGCCGTTCATGGCCAGCACCACCGTCGATGCCGTCGTCGCCGCCCCGCGCGATGTCGTCTACCGCACGTTCGCGAACCGCGAGAGCCTGAGCCCGCACCTGGCGGTGAACATCACCCTGAAGCGGCCGGGCAGCACGGAGCGCGAGGGCGTCGGCGCGCAGCACCTCATCGGCGTCGGCGGCGTCGGGATCACCGAGGAGATCACCGAGCTCGTGCCGAACGAGCGGATGGCGTACAAGGTCGTCGCGGGGGCGCCGGTCAAGCGGCACATCGGCGTCGTCACCTTCGCCGACACCGACGGTGGCACCCTCGTCAGCTACACCATGGAGTCCGAGCCCAAGCTGCCGGTGCCGGGCAAGGTGCTGGAGCTGGGGCTGCGCAACCTGATCACCACCATGATCAAGGGTGCGCAGAAGGCGGTCCGCTGAGCTGAGGTTTCCGCGGGCGCCCGGCCGGGCGCCCGCGGGCCTATTCAGGCGCTGGCCGGTTCCCGTTCGGCGCGGGCGGTTTCGAGGAGCTCCTCGGCGTGCGCGCGCCCGGTCTCGGTGTCGTCCAGTCCGGCGAGCATGCGCGCAAGCTCGACCACCCGCTCCTCGCGGTCCAGCGACTGCACGCCGCTGTCCACCCGCCCCTTGCCGTCGTCCGACTTGCTCACCACCAGGTGGGTGTCGGCGAAGGCGGCCACCTGCGGCAGGTGCGTCACCACGATCACCTGGTGGGTGCGGGCCAACCGGGCCAGCCTGCGCCCGATCTCGACCGCGGCCCGGCCGCCGACCCCCGCGTCCACCTCGTCGAAGACCATGGTCGCCCCGTGATCGGACCCGGCGAGCACCACCTCCAGCGCCAGCATGACCCGGGAGAGCTCACCCCCGGAGGCGCTCTTGCTCAGCGGCAGCGACTGCGCCCCCGAGTGCGCGGACAACCGGAACTCCACCTCGTCCACCCCGGACGACCCGGCGTGCAGCTCGGCCCCGTCCACCGTCAGCGGCGCCGAATCCTGCGCGCTCGCGGGCAGCTGCCTGACCGTCACCTCCAGCCGCGCCTTGCCCATGGCCAGCCCGGCCAGCTCCGCGCTCACCGCGCTCGCCAGTTTGCCCGCCGCCTTCGTCCGCGCGGCGCTGAGCTTCACCGCCGCCGCCCGCACCTTCTCGGCGGCCGCGTCGACCTCGCCCGCCAGCCCCGCGATGGCCTCCTCGGAGACGTCGAGCGAGGCGAGCCTGGCCCGCGATTCCGCCGCCCAGGCGAGCACCCCGTCCACGTCGGCGGCGTACTTGCGGGTCAGCGTCTTCAGCTCGGCCTGCCTGGTGAGCAGCGAGTCCAGCGCGCTCGGGTCCGACGGCAGGTCGGAGAGGTAGCCGCTGAGCTCGGTGGTCAGATCCACCACCACCGCGATGGCGTCGGCGAGCCGCGGCGCCAGCGCGGTGAGCGCGGGATCATCCGCGGCATCCAGCCGCGACCGCGCGGTGCCGAGCAGGTCGAGCGCGCCGGAGCCGGCATCGGGCGCGTCGGTGGGCCCGGCCAGCGCGTCGTGCGCCACAACCGCGGCGTCGCGCAGCGAATCCAGGTCGCTGAGCCGCCGCACCTCGTCCACGATCCGCAGATCCTCGCCCGGCTCGGGCCGCACGGCGTCGATCTCGGTGAGCGAGTGCGTCAGCCGATCCGCCTCCAGCGCCAGCTCCCGGCTGCGCGCGGTGCGCTCGAGCAGCCGCTCCCGCGCCGCCAGCCAGGCCTTGCGGTGCTTGCGGTAGCCGCGTAGCAACGGTTCGACGGTCTCCGCCGCGAACCGGTCCAGTGCCGCCAGCTGCTGCTCCGGCCGCTGCAGCCGCAGCTGGTCGTTCTGCCCGTGCACGGTGAGCAGCGGCGCGGTGAACCCGGCGAGCACCGAGGCGGGCACGCCGCGCCCGCCGAGGTGCGCCCGGGAGCGGCCGTCCTTGCCGACCGTGCGGATGGCGATGACACTGCCGTCGTCGTCGGCCTCGGCGGCCGCCGACTCCAGCACCGCGGCGACCTCGGTGCGCGCGGCCTCGTTCAGCTCGTCGACCATGAATCGCCCCTCCACCACGGCTTTCTCGGCGCCGAGGCGCACCCGCCCTGGATCCGCCCGCGCCCCGCTGAGCAGGTGCAGGCTGGTGACCACCATGGTCTTGCCCGCACCGGTCTCGCCGGTGAGGACGGTCAGCCCCTCGTGGAACTGCGCGGTCGCGGCGGATATGACGCCGAGACCGTCAATCCTGATCTCTGTCAGCACTTGTGCTCTCCGTTCGCCGCCGGCCTCGCCAGCCTGTCACGGGCAATTGGAACTTGCGCACCATTCTGTCCGCGAAGGGCGCCGAGTCCAGCCGCACCCAGCGCACCGGTTCGGCGCCGCGGACCGCCTCCACGCGGCTGCCGCGCGGCAGCGCCAGCGTGCGCCTGCCATCGAGGAAAACTATCGCATCGTGTCCGGTGGCCACCGACTCGACCGCGATCCGCGACTCCGGGCTGGCGACCAGCGGCCGCGCGAACAGGGCGTGCGCGTTGCTCGGGATGACCAGCAGCGCTTCCAGTTCCGGCCAGACCACCGGCCCGCCCGCGGAGAACGCGTAGGCGGTGGAGCCGGTCGGGGTGGCGAGCAGGATGCCGTCGCACCCGAACGACGACACCGGCCTGCCGTCCACCTCGAGCACCACCTCGAGCACCCCGATCCGCGAGGCGTTCTCGATGCTGGCTTCGTTCAGCGCCCAGCCGGTTTCGACGATCTCGTCGTCCACCCGGACGGTGACGTCGATGGTCATCCGGTGCTCGACCCGGTAGTCGTGCTGCACCACCTGGGCCAGCGCCTCGTCCAGGTTCTCCGCCTCGGCCTCGGTGAGGAATCCGATGCGGCCCAGATTGATTCCGAGCACCGGGGTGGCGGCGGGGCGGGCCAGCTCGGCCGCGCGCAGCAGCGTGCCGTCGCCGCCGAGGACGAGCACCATCTCGCAGCCGACCGCGGCCGCCGGGCCGACCTCGACCACCCGCACCGCGCCCTCGCTGCCGACCGCGCCCTCGAACCGGGTGCTGTCGGCCTCGTCGGCGAGGATCCGCAATCCGATCCCGGCGTCGCCGAAGATCTTCGCGACCCGGTGTGCCGTCTCGATGATCTCGGCCCGGCCCGGATGCGCGACCAACAGGATCTCTCGGCCGCTGAGCGGCGTTCCCGCGTTCACTGTGGTCCCTCCTCGACGGCGCGCTGCACCATGGTCGCGACCGCGGCCGGGTCGTCGGTGACCCGGCCCTCGTTCCGCAACCACAGGAAGTATTCGACATTGCCGGACGGCCCCGGCAGCGGGCTCGCCGTCACCGCCCGCGTCCGCAGCCCGAGCGCCGCCGCCGCGGCCGCGACCTCGCGCACCGCCGCCGCACGCAGCGCCGGATCCCGCACCACGCCACCGGCGCCGACCCGGTCCTTTCCGACCTCGAACTGCGGCTTCACCATCGGCACGAGATCCGCGCCCGGCGCCGCGCACGCGGCCAACGCGGGCAGCACCAGCCCCAGCGAGATGAACGACAGATCGCCGACGACGAGCTCGACCCGGCCGCCGATCGCCTCCGGGGTCAGCTTCCTGACATTGGTGCGATCCAGCACCGTCACCCGGTCGTCGCTCTGCAGCCGCCACACCAGCTGCCCGTAGCCGACGTCGACCGCCACCACCCGCGTCGCCCCCTTCGCCAGCAGGACGTCGGTGAAGCCGCCGGTGGAGGCGCCCGCGTCCAGGCAGCGCCGCCCGGCCACCGTCAGCCCCTCCGGTTCGAAGGCCGCCAGCGCGCCGAGCAGTTTGTGCGCGCCCCGCGAGGCCCAGGAGACCTCGTCCGGCTCGGTGCGGACCAGCAGCGGGGTGCCGGTCTCGACCGCCGTCGCCGCCTTCGAGGCGATCGAGCCGTTGATCAGCACGCGGCCCGCGGTGATCAACTCGACCGCGTGTTCCCGCGACCGGGCCATGCCGCGGCGGACCAGCTCGGCGTCAACGCGCGCACGCCTGGCCACTCAGATCTTGTCCACCGTGGCGAGCGCCTCGACCAGCACGTCGTGCGCCTGTTCCAGGATCTTCGCCCGGCGGATGAGGTCGACCCCGGCGTCCGCGTGCCCGGCGCCCGCCTCCAGCTCGGCCAGCAGCTCCCGCACCTCCGCCCGCACCAGGGCCGGGTCGGCCGGCTCCGGCTCCGGCGCCGCACCGGGCAGGTGGCTGCCCGGCAGCGGCATCCCCTGGCGGTGGCCGTGCTGGCCGGGGTGCGGGCGCGGCGTCGGAGTAGTCATCGTGGGCTCAACGCTATCGGATTTCCGGAGCCGTTGCCCGTGGCCGCACCGCTCGCGGCCGCCGTCGATCCCGCGGTGGCACCGCCGGTCGGGGCGCCGTTCGCCGCCCGATCACCCGCGCTGCCGCGCACCGGGAAGGCGCGGGCGGGTTCGGCGTCGAGCAGTTCGCCCAGCGCGGGCGAGCCCAGCTCCACCTCGTCGGCGGCGACCGGGTGGTTCAGCGCGTCGAGGGAGAGCGCGACGTAGGTGGGCCGGTGCTCCGGCGGCGCGGCGGCCAGTTCGTCCAGGGTGCTCACACCGGTGAGCACGAGCAGCGAATCGAGCCCGACCCGGTTGGCGCCATCGATATCGGTGTCCAGCCGGTCGCCGACGACCAGCGCGGCGCGGGTGCCCGCCCTGGTGAGCGCATCCTCCAGCAGCGGCGCGAAGGGTTTGCCCGCCACCTCCGGCTCGGTGTCGGTCGCGGCCCGCAGCGCCGCGACCATGGAGCCGTTGCCGGGCGCGAGGCCGCGCTCGTTCGGCAGGGTGCGGTCGGTGTTGGCGGCCACCCAGTGCGCGCCGGCCCGGACGGCGTAGGCGGCCTCCGCGAGATCCGGCCACGCGGTCTCCGGCGAATGCCCCTGCACCACCGCGGCGGGCACCCGATCGTCGAAGCGCCGCACCGGATTCAAGCCGACGCCGCTGACCTCGGCCGCCAGCGCGTCGGTGCCGACGACCAGCACATCCGCGCCCGCGGGCACCCGCTCGGCGAGCAGCCGCGCGGCGGCCTGCGCGCTGGTGACCACATCGTCGGGCGCCGCGGCGAAGCCGAGCTCGGTGAGGTGCTCGGCCACCGCGCCCGGGCTGCGGCTGGCGTTGTTGGTGACGTAGACGAGCTGCTGCGCGGAGCCGGCGGGCAGCGCCTCGGGGGCGCCGGGGATCACCGCGGCCCCGCGGTACAGCGTGCCGTCCAGGTCGAGCAGCAACGCTCGGTAACCGTCTCGTAGCCGGGTCACTCCACCCTCGTTTCGTCTCGGCGCTCGGATCCGGCCGAACCGGTCCATCGGACGCACCCGCTGCGGGCGCGCGCGGCGCGGATGCGCCGCCGTCTCGTCCTCATGGTCGCAGAACCGGGCACGGGTGCCGCCGTGCTCATCATCACTCGGGCGCCGCGACGGGCCCCGGTCGTCACCAATCCGGACGAGCCGCCAACGCGGACCGGCCACCCGGGCGCGCCCGGGCTCCTCGACGAGACCCCCGCACTGTAGCGGGGGCCACCGACAGGGTCAGTTCTCCGCGGTGAGCTCCGCGGCCCGGTCCTCGGCGTCGGTATCGCCCTCGAGGTCAGCGGCGGCCGCGTTGAGGAACCAGGTGAGCCCCTCGTCGGTCCGCCCGGCCGCGACCAGCGCGTCGGCGTAGGCGTAGAACAGCCGCGCGTGCGCCGACCCGCTGCGCGCCGGATCCAGCTCGGCGGTCTGCAACGTCACCACCGCCTGGTCGACCTGCCCCAGATCCATGCGCGCGCCCGCCACCACGATGCGCAGCTCGATCGCCTCCTCGCCCTTCAGGGCGCGAGCCTCCTCGCTGCGGCCGAGCTCGATGGCGCGCTCCGGGCGGCCCAGGCCGCGCTCGCAGTCGGCCATGACCGCGAGCAGCCCCGAGCCGCCGGACATCCGGCGCGCGGTCCGCAGCTCGGAGAGCGCCTCGGCCCACTCGCCCGCGTGGTAGGCGGTGACGCCCGCGGTCTCCCTGACCACCGCGATCCGCCCCGCCCGCTGCCGCGCCGCCCTGGCGTGCGCGAGCGCGAGTTCCGGATCGTCCGCGATCAGGGCGGCGGCCATCACCAGGTGCCTGGCGACTGTCTCGGCGTTGCCCTTGTCCAGGCTCAGCAGGTCGCGGCGGATGGTGGGGTCCAGGTCGGAGGCCTGGATGTCGTCCGGGAGGTCCGGCTCCTCCGGGCGCGGGGGGCGGCGGTCGAGGGAGCGGCCGAGGCGGGCTCCCTCGCCGCCGCGGCGGCGGTCGTCACTGCCCGCGCGGCTGAAGCTGCGGTATTCCTCGGCGTTGTTCACGGGCGCACGTCGCGCGGCGCCGTTCGAGTCGGAGGCAGAGTCGTCGGCCCGTTCCGCCGGCACATCGGTTCCGCCCACGATCGAGGCCGCATCGGCCCCGCCACTCCGCGATCCGCTGTCCGCTCCGTCGTTCGCAGGTGCCGCGTCGTCCGACGGTGCCGCGGCGCCCTCAGCGCTGGTTCCACCAGCCCGCGTACCAGCCGCCGAACCGCCCACGCCATCGCCGGGCTCGCCGGAGCCGTCTGCGCGCTGGTCGGCACCGTCCACGCGGTCCCCAACGCCATCCGGGCGGTCCCCCGCACCGTCCACGCGGTCCCTGGCACTGTCCGGGGAGTCCTCGGCACCGTCCACGCGGTCCCTGGCACTGTCCACGCGGTCCCTGGCACTGTCCGGGCGGTCCTCGGCACCGTCCACACGGTCCTCGGCACCGGCCAGGCGGTCGTCGGCACCGGCCAGGCGGTCGTCGGCACTGCCCACGCCGTCGACGCTGTCTACGCCGTCGGCGGCGCTACGCTCGCGGTCACCGGCCGCGTCTCCGTCGGCACCGCGCTCGCGGTACCCCCCGGTGTCTTGGCGGACACCGACGCCACGCTCGCCGTCATCCACACCATCCGCACCGTCGCTGCCATCGCTTCCGTGATCATCGCCAGCGCGCTCGCGGTCGCCGGCGCCGCGCTCGCGCTCGTCGCTGCCGTGCTCGCGATCATCGCCCTGACGATCGGCCCGGCCGTCTACCTGGTCGGCACCACTGTCCGCACGGTCGTCGCGCTCGTTCGTGAAAACGAGCTCGTCCGCGCGAGCATCGAAGTCGTTCGCCTGATCCTCGGCCTTGGCACCGCTCGCGCGGTCATCGGCCCGGTCGGCGCGATCATTCCGCCGGAACTCCCTGGCACGATTGCTCGCCGGCCGATCACCATCGCGCTGGAAACCACCGTCGCGCTCGTTCCCGCCCTGCCGATTCCCACTGCGGTCGTCGGAGCGGTTCCCGCCATCACGCCGGAACCCGCCCTTGCCCTCCGGCCGGTCAGCACCGCGCCGGAACCCGCCGTCACGGTCACCGCCACGCGGGTAGCCGCCCTGATTCGAGCTGCCGGAGCTGGAGCCCCCGCGAGATCCGCTGTCGCGATCATCCCGCCGGAAACCGCCCTCGCGGGAACCGCCGGCGCGGTCGTCCTTGCGGTAGCCCCCCTCGCGATCGTCGCGCCGGGCACCACCCCTGCGGTCGTCGTTGCGGAACCCGCCCTCGCGGTCGCCACCGCGACGGAACCCGCCATCGCGGTCACTACCGCCCCGCGAACCGCTCGCACGATCGTCACGGCGCGAATCGCCGCCCCGATCATCACGCCGGAATCCGCTCCCGCGATCGTCACTCCGGCTGCCGCCCTCGCGGTCACCACCGCGGAATCCGCTCCCGCGATCGTCCCGCTGGTTGCCACCGCCGCCGCCACTTCGGAAGCCGCCGGCACGGTTGCCACTGTCGCCACCACTCCGGAAGCCACCCTCGCGGTTGGCACTATCGCCACCGCGCCGGAAACCGCCCTCGCGATTCCCGCCATCGCCACCGCGCCGGAAACCGCCTTCACGGCCGCCGCTGTCACCGCTACTGCGGAAACCGCCTTCACGGCTGTCGCCACCATGACGGGAACCGCCTTCGCGGTTGTCGCTACCACGAAATCCACCGCTGCGGTTGTCGCCACCACGGAAGCCGCCGCCGCGGTTGTCACCGCCGCGACTGTCACCGTCGCGCCGGAAGCCGCCGCTTCGGTCGCCGCTATCACGGCGGAAGCCGCCGCCGCTCCCGCCCCGGTTGTCACTGTCACCACTTCGACGGAATCCACCGTCGCGATCACCGCCGCGCTGATATCCGCCGCCGCGACTGTCGCCACCTCGGTCATCGCGTCGATTGCCGCCCTCGCGATCACCGCCGCGCCGGAAACCACTGTCCCGGTCGTCGCGGCGGAACCCACCGGCACTGCCGCCCTCGTTCCCTCGCTGGGAACCACCACGGTTGTCGTGCCGATCCCCGGCTCCACGGTCATCACGGCGGAACCCGCCCTCACGGCGCGACCCGCTGTCGCGATCGTCGCGCCGGAAGTTCGGGCGATCGTCGTCGCGCCGGAACCCGCCGCTCCGGTCATCGCGCCGGTCGCCCCCGCCCCGGTGTCCACCGTCACGGTCTCCCCCGCGCTGGTATCCGCCCTGATTCGAGCTGCCGGAGCTGTCGCGGCGGAACCCGCTGTTCCCGCCCTGGGAGGATCCGCCATCGCGCCGGAACCCACCATCCCGCGACCCGCGGTCGGAATCCCCGCCACGGCTCGGCCGACTGTCGCGATCGCCCCCGCGGGAACTGCCACCGCGGTCGTCGTTCCGACGAAAACCGCCCTGGCTGTTGTCGTTTCGGCGGGAATCACCCGAACCGCGCCGGTCGGAGTCGCCCTGCGAGGCGTCACGCCGGAAGGGCTTCCGGTCGTCGTTCCGTTCCGGCACGATGTTCCCTTTCCGAATTCCCGGTCCCGCCGGGAGAAGTATGTTCGCTCTTGAATTCAACCATGCTGCGGGCAGCACGAAGCACCCGCCTGCCGGCGGGTGCGATCGGGCCCTGAAACGAGATCAGGGGACCCACCTCGGTGGATCCCCTGATCTGACAATTTGTTCCGGCGGTGTCCTACTCTCCCACACCCTGTCGAGTGCAGTACCATCGGCGCTGGCAGGCTTAGCTTCCGGGTTCGGAATGGGACCGGGCGTTTCCCTGCCGCTATAACCGCCGTAACTCTGTGAAACGAACACGAACCGTGTTGTTTCAGAACCGTACAGTGGACGCGTAGCAATCTTTGTTGGTAAGCCCTCGGCCTATTAGTACCAGTCACCTCCACGCATTACTGCGCTTCCAGTTCCGGCCTATCAACCCCATGGTCTGTAGGGGGCCTTAACCACTCGATGGTGGTGAGAAACCTCATCTTGGAACAGGCTTCCCGCTTAGATGCTTTCAGCGGTTATCCCTTCCGAACGTAGCCAACCAGCAGTGCCCTTGGCAGGACAACTGGCACACCAGAGGTTCGTCCGTCCCGGTCCTCTCGTACTAGGGACAGCCTTCCTCAAGTTTCTGACGCGCGCGGCGGATAGAGACCGAACTGTCTCACGACGTTCTAAACCCAGCTCGCGTGCCGCTTTAATGGGCGAACAGCCCAACCCTTGGGACCTACTCCGGCCCCAGGATGCGACGAGCCGACATCGAGGTGCCAAACCATCCCGTCGATATGGACTCTTGGGGAAGATCAGCCTGTTATCCCCGGGGTACCTTTTATCCGTTGAGCGACACCGCTTCCACATGCCGGTGCCGGATCACTAGTCCCGACTTTCGTCCCTGCTCGACCTGTCAGTCTCACAGTCAAGCTCCCTTGTGCACTTGCACTCGACACCTGATTGCCAACCAGGCTGAGGGAACCTTTGGGCGCCTCCGTTACATTTTGGGAGGCAACCGCCCCAGTTAAACTACCCACCAGGCACTGTCCCTGAACCAGATCATGGCCCGAGGTTAGAAGTCCAATACGATCAGAGTGGTATTTCAACGATGACTCCACGAACACTGGCGTGCCCGCTTCACAGTCTCCCACCTATCCTACACAAACCGTACCGAACACCAATACCAAGCTATAGTGAAGGTCCCGGGGTCTTTTCGTCCTGCCGCGCGTAACGAGCATCTTTACTCGTAATGCAATTTCGCCGAGTCTGTGGTTGAGACAGCAGAGAAGTCGTTACGCCATTCGTGCAGGTCGGAACTTACCCGACAAGGAATTTCGCTACCTTAGGATGGTTATAGTTACCACCGCCGTTTACCGGGGCTTAAATTCTCAGCTTCGCCCCCTAAAGGGCTAACCGGTCCTCTTAACCTTCCGGCACCGGGCAGGCGTCAGTCCGTATACATCGTCTTACGACTTCGCACGGACCTGTGTTTTTAGTAAACAGTCGCTTCTCTCTGGTCTCTGCGACCACCACCAGCTCACGGAGTAAATCCGGTCACCAGTGTTGGTCCCCCTTCTCCCGAAGTTACGGGGGCATTTTGCCGAGTTCCTTAACCACAGTTCTCTCGATCGCCTCGGTATTCTCTACCTGACCACCTGTGTCGGTTTGGGGTACGGGCCGTGTACCAACTCACTAGAGGCTTTTCTCGGCAGCATAGGATCACTGAATTCACCTCAATCGGCTACGCATCACCTCTCAGGCTATATGCTGTGCGGATTTGCCTACACAACGCCCTACAGGCTTACACCCGGACAACCATTACCGGGCCCAGCTACCTTCCTGCGTCACCCCATCGCTTGACTACTACACCCAGGGTCACGCGCATCCCCCTCTCCTCACCCGAAGGTGATGGATCCGGTTCAGGGCGTTTAGCACAGATGATTCGCCATTGGGCGCGGATACACGGGTACGGGAATATCAACCCGTTGTCCATCGACTACGCCTGTCGGCCTCGCCTTAGGTCCCGACTCACCCTGGGCGGATTAACCTGGCCCAGGAACCCTTGGTCATTCGGCGGACGAGTTTCTCACTCGTCTTTCGCTACTCATGCCTGCATTCTCACTCGCACACCCTCCACAACTAGCTCACGCTGCTGCTTCCCAGGATGCACGACGCTCCCCTACCCACCCCCACCACTAGACACGACCCCGCAGGATCGAGCCGATGTATTGTGGGAGTGCCGCGGCTTCGGCGGTGTACTTGAGCCCCGCTACATTGTCGGCGCAGGATCACTTGACCAGTGAGCTATTACGCACTCTTTCAAGGGTGGCTGCTTCTAAGCCAACCTCCTGGTTGTCTTCGCGACCCCACATCCTTTTCCACTTAGTACACGCTTAGGGGCCTTAGCCGGCGATCTGGGCTGTTTCCCTCTCGACTACGAAGCTTATCCCCCGCAGTCTCACTGCCACGCTCTCACACCCCGGCATTCGGAGTTTGGCTGACTTCGGTAAGCTTGTGGGCCCCCTAGGCCATCCAGTAGCTCTACCTCCGGAGTGAAACACGTGACGCTGCACCTAAATGCATTTCGGGGAGAACCAGCTATCACGGAGTTTGATTGGCCTTTCACCCCTACCCACAACTCATCCCCTCAGTTTTCAACCTAAGTGGGTTCGGGCCTCCACGACGTCTTACCGTCGCTTCACCCTGGCCATGGGTAGATCACTCCGCTTCGGGTCTAGAACACACGACTCAACGCCCTATTCGGACTCGCTTTCGCTACGGCTACCCCACACGGGTTAACCTCGCCACATGCCACTAACTCGCAGGCTCATTCTTCAAAAGGCACGCCATCACCCACCACAGACCAAACTGTGCACAGGCTCTGACGGATTGTAAGCGTCCGGTTTCAGGTACTATTTCACTCCCCTCCCGGGGTACTTTTCACCTTTCCCTCACGGTACTAGTCCGCTATCGGTCACCAGGGAGTATTCAGGCTTACCGGGTGGTCCCGGCAGATTCACAGCAGATTTCACGGGCCCGCTGCTACTCGGGCATCACCTACGACAGGGAACATGTTTTCGTCTACCGGACTCTCACCGTCTACGGTCGGCCATCCCAGACCACTTCGACTAACACGCACCTTTCTGACTGTCGCCCAGCTCGGCAGAACCGGGAAAAATGACCCCACGACCCCACACGTGCAACACCTGCCGGCTATCACACACGCATGGTTTAGCCTCATCCGCTTTCGCTCGCCACTACTCACGGAATCACTGTTGTTTTCTCTTCCTGCGGGTACTGAGATGTTTCACTTCCCCGCGTTCCCTCCACACACCCTATACATTCAGATGCGGGTGACACGACATCACTCGTGCCGGGTTTCCCCATTCGGACATCCTCGGATCACAGCTCGGTTGACAGCTCCCCGAGGCTTATCGCAGCCTCCTACGTCCTTCATCGGCTCCTGGTGCCAAGGCATCCACCGAACGCTCTTAAACACTTACAAACAAAGATGCTCGCGTCCACTGTACAGTTCTCAAACAACACACAAGACCACGCAATCCGCGTCACCGACACCCCTACACAAAGAGGCTGGTATGAACCGCTACGCGGTCTCGTCGCATTCTTCTTCCTCGAAAAAACACTCGCGTGTTCTTTCAGGACCCAACAGTGTGTCGATATAGAACCGGACGAATCCGGTACAGCGTCAGCGTTCCACCCGTGAGCAACACCGGGCCACACTCGGACCCGAAATGCTATGTGCTCCTTAGAAAGGAGGTGATCCAGCCGCACCTTCCGGTACGGCTACCTTGTTACGACTTCGTCCCAATCGCCGATCCCACCTTCGACGGCTCCCTCCCACAAGGGGTTAGGCCACCGGCTTCGGGTGTTACCGACTTTCATGACGTGACGGGCGGTGTGTACAAGGCCCGGGAACGTATTCACCGCAGCGTTGCTGATCTGCGATTACTAGCGACTCCAACTTCACGGGGTCGAGTTGCAGACCCCGATCCGAACTGAGACCGGCTTTAAGGGATTCGCTCCACCTCACGGTATCGCAGCCCTCTGTACCGGCCATTGTAGCATGTGTGAAGCCCTGGACATAAGGGGCATGATGACTTGACGTCGTCCCCACCTTCCTCCGAGTTGACCCCGGCAGTCTCCTGCAAGTCCCCGGCATAACCCGCTGGCAATACAGGACAAGGGTTGCGCTCGTTGCGGGACTTAACCCAACATCTCACGACACGAGCTGACGACAGCCATGCACCACCTGTACACCGACCACAAGGGGGCCTACATCTCTGCAGGTTTCCGGTGTATGTCAAACCCAGGTAAGGTTCTTCGCGTTGCATCGAATTAATCCACATGCTCCGCCGCTTGTGCGGGCCCCCGTCAATTCCTTTGAGTTTTAGCCTTGCGGCCGTACTCCCCAGGCGGGGTACTTAATGCGTTAGCTACGGCACGGATCCCGTGGAAGGAAACCCACACCTAGTACCCACCGTTTACGGCGTGGACTACCAGGGTATCTAATCCTGTTTGCTACCCACGCTTTCGCTTCTCAGCGTCAGTTACTTCCCAGAGACCCGCCTTCGCCACCGGTGTTCCTCCTGATATCTGCGCATTTCACCGCTACACCAGGAATTCCAGTCTCCCCTGAAGTACTCAAGTCTGCCCGTATCGCCCGCAAGCTTGGGGTTGAGCCCCAAGTTTTCACGGACGACGCGACAGACCGCCTACAAGCTCTTTACGCCCAGTAATTCCGGACAACGCTCGCACCCTACGTATTACCGCGGCTGCTGGCACGTAGTTGGCCGGTGCTTCTTCTACAGGTACCGTCACTTGCGCTTCGTCCCTGTCGAAAGAGGTTTACAACCCGAAGGCCGTCATCCCTCACGCGGCGTCGCTGCATCAGGCTTTCGCCCATTGTGCAATATTCCCCACTGCTGCCTCCCGTAGGAGTCTGGGCCGTGTCTCAGTCCCAGTGTGGCCGGTCGCCCTCTCAGGCCGGCTACCCGTCGTCGCCTTGGTAGGCCATTACCCCACCAACAAGCTGATAGGCCGCGGGCCCATCTCACACCGATAAATCTTTCCACCACCAACCATGCGATCAGTGGTCCTATCCGGTATTAGACCCAGTTTCCCAGGCTTATCCCAGAGTGCGAGGCAGATCACCCACGTGTTACTCACCCGTTCGCCGCTCGTGTACCCCGAAGGGCCTTACCGCTCGACTTGCATGTGTTAAGCACGCCGCCAGCGTTCGTCCTGAGCCAGGATCAAACTCTCCGTTGAAGACTCACAACCACACCCCCAAAGAGGCGCAATCGAAAGAAAAACGCGAGTCCGAAAACCCAGCAAAACAAAACGCCAGCAAAAAATTTGCTGACTAAATGTCCCGACCCTCACACGGGGGTGCAAGAATCGAGAACCAAATAAACATTTGGCACTGACATTCATCGACACACTATTGAGTTCTCAAAGAACACACGCACACACATCCGAACCGGATATTCTCCGGAGTTTCCGTGCGGCTGTTGGACCAGCTTAGCTCATCAAGAGCAGGTATCCAAATCCGTCAGGCGCTCAACCGTCCAACCTCGTGTCCCGGTCTCCCGGGTCGGTGTCCGTGTCGCTCTGACATGGAATAAGTTACGCGGCGGAAAACGCAACGTCAAATCGCCTGGTCAGGGAAGCAAAACCGCAGGTCAGCGCGGCCAGACCCGGACAGTGACCCGGAATCACACCGTTGTGATCCGGGCCACTTTCAAGATCATTCTCGAGGGGTGCGGCGCACGCCGGCGAAGTTGCGCTTGCCTCGACGCAGCACCAGCCACTGTCCGTGCAGGTAGTCGCCGTCGCCGGGGGTCCAGTCGAGGTCGGTGACGCGGTCGTTGTTGACCGCGGCGCCCCCCTCGTTGACGGCGCGGCGGGCCGCTCCCCTGCTCTCCGACAGCCCGGAGGCCACCAGCAGGTCGACGATGGTGTTCGCGCCGCTCGGGTCGATCTCGGCGACCGTCCCGTCCACCGCGGCCTCGCGGAGCGCCGCGGCGAGCGTCGCCTCTCCGAGCTCGCGCAGGTCGGCGCGGCCGAAGAGCGCCTGGCTCGCCAGCTGCACCCCGCGGGTCTCGGCCTCGCCGTGCACCAGCGTGGTCATCTCGGCGGCGAGCCTGCGCTGCGCCTCCCTGGCGTGCGGGCGCTCGGCGGTGGCGGTCTCCAGCTCGGCCAGCTCCTCGCGGCTCAGGAAGGTGAACCAGCGCAGGTAGCGGACGACGTCGGCGTCGGCGGTGTTCACGAAGTACTGGTACCAGGCGTAGGGGCTGGTCAGCTCGGGGTCGAGCCAGAGGCTGCCGCCACCGGTCGACTTGCCGAACTTCTTGCCGTCCGCCGAGGTGACCAGCGGGACGGTGAGCGCGTGCACCTGCTCGCCGTCCACCCGGCGGTTCAGCTCGACGCCCGCGATGATGTTGCCCCACTGGTCCGAGCCGCCGACCTGCAGTCGGCAGCCGTGGCTGCGGCGCAGCTGCAGGTAGTCGTTGGCCTGCAGCAGCATGTAGCTGAACTCGGCGTAGGAGATGCCGTCGGTGTCGAGCCGTCGCTTGACCGTCTCCCTGGCCAGCATGACGTTCACCGAGAAGTGCTTGCCGATGTCGCGCAGGAAGTCGACGACCGAGAGCGGGCCGGTCCAGTCCAGGTTGTTCACGACGGTGGCGCCGGTGGGCGAATCGTCGAGGTCGACGAAGCGCTCCAGCTGGGCGCGGATGCGCCCGGACCACTCGGCGACGGTGTCGGCCGCGTTCATGGTGCGCTCGCCGACGTCGCGCGGGTCGCCGATCAGCCCGGTCGCACCGCCGGCGAGGACGATGGGCCGGTGCCCCGCGCGCTGGAAGCGGCGCAGGGTGAGCAGCGGGACGAGGTGGCCCGCGTGCAGGCTGGCGGCGGTCGGGTCGAAGCCGGCATAGAGCGAGAGCGGCGCGTCGGCCAGGGCCGCGCGCAAGGCATCCGGATCGGTGGACTGCGCGATCAGGCCGCGCCAGGTCAGTTCGTCGATGATGTCGCTGCTCACGTGGACCGATTGTGCCGCACCGGGCGGGGGCGGGTTCCCCGAGGCCGTGCTGAGCTACGCGCGCGGGCTGCGGCGATAGGCGGAGACGGCGGGGGAATCGGGGAGCCAGAAGCGCCACGGGACGTCGGCGGCCAGGCTCACCCCGACCCGCGGCCCCGCCGCGACGGCCGCGTCCGGGAGCGGGGGGCCGAGTTCCAGCCTGATCGCGGCGCCCGGGTCGGTGAGGTCGGTGCCGTAGTCGGCCAAGCTCAGCCCGAGCGCGCTGCCCAGATTGCCCGGGCCGCGGGCCAGCGCGGCGTCGGTGCGGGCGGCCGGGCGGCGGGAGCGGGCGATGTCGAGCCCGGCGATCACCTCGCCGGAGCGGAGCAGGGTGGCGCCGGCGGTGCCGTCGGGGCCGGTGGTGACGTTCGCGCAGAAGTGCATTCCGTAGCTGAGGTAGACGTAGAGCGCGCCGGCCGGGCCGAACATGACGGCGTTGCGCGCGGTCCGGCCGCGCGCGGAGTGCGAGGCCGGGTCCGGCCACGGGCCCGCCTGGTCGCCGCCGTACGCCTCCACCTCCACGATCCGCAGCTCCACCGGGCCGGACCGGAGTGTGGCGCCGAGCAGGCGGCGGGCGGCGGTGGGCGGGTCGGTGACGAGTTCCTGCACCGGGCCGATTGTGCCGAACGGTTGTGCCGAGTCCCGATCCGGGCGTAAATTCATCACACAGTGAATTCAACACTCGATGAATAGAGGCGAGATGCCCGACTCCTCCGAACCCGCCGTCCGGATCGACGGCCTGGATGTCCGGCGTGGCGGCAGGCCGGTGCTGCACGAAATCGCGCTGACCATTCCGCGCGGGTCGATCACCGGGCTGCTCGGGCCGTCCGGCTGCGGGAAGAGCACGCTCATGCGCGCGATCGTCGGCACCCAGCTGGTGCAGGGCGGCAGCGTGACCGTGCTCGGGCGGCCCGCGGGGTCGGCGGCGCTGCGGGCCGCCGTGGGGTACGTGACCCAGGCGCCGAGCATCTACAGCGACATCAGCGTCCGGGAGAACGTCGCCTACTACGCCGCGGTCTACGGGCGCGATGCCGTCGCGGTGGACGAGGCGATCGCGGCGGTCGGGCTGGAGGAGCGCGCGGGCAACCGCGGCGACGCGCTCTCCGGCGGGCAGAAGACCAGGGTCTCGCTGGCCTGCGCGCTGGTCGCGCAGCCGGAGTTGCTGGTGCTGGACGAGCCGACCGTCGGGCTGGATCCGGTGCTTCGGGTCGAGCTGTGGAAGCAGTTCGCGGCGCTGGCCGCGGCGGGGACGACGCTGCTGGTCTCCAGCCACGTCATGGACGAGGCCGAGCACTGCGACCGGCTGCTGCTGATGCGCGAGGGCAGGTTGCTGGCCGAGCTCTCCCCCGCCGAGCTGCGCGCCCGCACCGGTGAGCAGAACCTGGAATCCGCCTTTCTGAACCTCATCACGACCGGAGTGACCGCATGAGCGCCCAGACCTTGCGTCCCTACGCCGCCACCACCGGCCGCATCCTGCGCCAGCTGCGCAACGACCGCAGGACCGTCGCCATGATCCTGGTGGTGCCCGCGGTGCTGATGGCGCTGCTGTACTTCGTCTACCAGGACGTTCCCACCCCGCCACAGGCGCAGTCGTCGCTCTTCGACCGGGTCGGGATCAGCATGCTCGGCATCCTGCCGTTCATCGTCATGTTCCTGATCACCGCCATCGCCATGCAGCGCGAGCGCAGCTCGGGCACGCTGGAGCGGCTGCTCACCACGCCGCTGCGCAAACTCGACCTGCTCGGCGGCTATGGCACCGCCTTCTCGCTCGCCGCGGCGGCGCAGGCGGGGGTGGCCTGCCTGGTGGCGTTCGTGCTGCTCGGGCTGAACGCGGCGGGCAACCCCGGCTGGGTGATGCTGATCGCGGTGCTGGACGCGGTGCTCGGGGTCGCGCTCGGGCTGCTGGCGAGCGCCTTCGCGCGCACCGAGTTCCAGGCCGTGCAGTTCATGCCGGTGGTGGTGGCGCCGCAGATCTTCCTGTGCGGGCTGCTTGTCCCGCGCGGGCAGCTGCCGGGCTGGCTGGAGGCGGTGAGCAATGTGCTGCCGCTCAGCTACGCGGTGGACGCGCTGCAGGAGGTGGCGATCCATCCGGAGCCGACCGGGAAGATGTGGCGGGATCTGACGGTCGTCGCCGCCTTCGCGGTGGTCGCGCTCGGGCTGGGTGCGGCGACGCTACGCCGCCGCACCGCGTGAGCGGCGAGACGCAGAGCCGCTCCGGGCGGCGTCCGGGCAACTCGGGGGCGCGCGCGGCGATCCTGGACGCGGCCAGGAAGCGGTTCAGTACGAACGGGTTCGACGGGACCTCGATCCGGGCCGTCGCCGGGGACGCCGGGGTGGACCCGGCGCTGGTGCACCACTACTTCGGCAGCAAGCGGCAGCTCTTCGCCGCGGTGGTGGAGCTGCCGATCGACCCCGAGGTGGTCATGCGGGTGTTCGGCGCGGCGCCGCTGGACGAACTCGGGGCGACCATGGTGCGCACGCTGCTGACGCTCTGGGATTCCGAGCTGGGCAGCGCGGCGGTCGCGGTGCTGCGCACGATGGTGGCCGGCACCGATCCGGGGCTGGCGCGCAGCTTCTTCGTCGAGGTGGCGCTGGAGCGGGTGCGGGCCAGGATCGCCACCGAGACCGACGACGGCAGCGGGCGGGTCGCGCTGGTCGCCTCGCAGATGCTCGGCGTGCTGATCACCAGGAAGGTGATCGAGCTGGAGCCGCTGGCCTCCATGCCGGTGGACGCGGTGGTGGCGGCGATCGGGCCGACCGTGCAGCGCTACCTCACCGGTGAGCTGGGCTGAGCTCAGGCATCGGTGAAGGCGGCCGCCTCGGCGGCGCTCACCGGCAGTGCCTCGTCGATGAGCAGCACCGGGATGCCGCCGTCGATCGGGTAGGCGCGGGCCAGCCGCTCGTTGTAGAGCACGGTGCCGCCGTCGGCGGTGCGCACCAGCCGGAGCGGGCCCTTGTCCTCCGGGCAGGCCAGCAGGCTCAGCAGGGTCGGGTCGAGGGTGTACTGCTCGGGCATGGGGTCAACCTACCTCGGTCCGGCGGAACGAGATGTGCCGGTGCCCGAAGAAGCTCACCACGGCGACCAGCGCCATGACCGCGACGGTGGACGGGATCTCCGGCAGCGCCAGCACGTCGACGGCGAGCGAGAGCAGGACGACATTCAGCAGCAGGCCACCGGAGTTCACCGCGACGAAGCCGAGGAAGTCGCGCAGCATTCGGCCACGCACCCGGAACACCAGGGTGCGGTGCAGGGCGAACGCCGTCGTGGTGCCGACGGCGTAGGCGAAGACCACCGAGATCGCGGCGGGCCAGGAGTCCGGCAGGAACCAGAGCCAGAAAAGGGTGAGCGCCATGCCGAAGACGGTGTTGAAGCCGCCGATCAGCGCGAAGCCGACCTCCTGGCGGCGCACCAGGCGCAGCAGGAGCCCGGGTTCGGGCTGCTCCCCCGCGGCGACCTCGACCGCAGCGGGGCCGCCGAGCGGGGCGACGGGGTGCGCCGGGCCCGGCGGCGCTGCTCGGTCCTCGCTCACGGCGCGACGTCCGCCAGCGGCCGGTCCGGCTCGCCGGCGGGGGTCGCGACAGTGTCGGGCTCGTCGCGGCGGCGGGAGCGGAGGTAACCCCACTGCAGGACGCCGAGCCCGGCCAGCCCGATGACGGCGGTGCCGATGCCGATCTTCCAGCCCGGCGGGCGCCAGGTCAGCTCCAGCTCGGCGTTCTCGGTGCCCGCGGGGACGTCGATCGCGATGAACGACTTCGCGACCGTGGTGATCGGGATGTCCCTGCCGTTCAGCGTCGCGCGGTACCCGGGCCAGCCGAGCCTCGCGAAGGTGACCTTGCCGCCCGCCGCCGAGCTGACCCGGACCCGGCTGGTGGTGTCGGTCTCGCCGAGCGAGGTCGCGGTGACGCCCGCGCTGTTCGAGATCCGCCCGTTCACGGTGGAGATCAGGCCGTTCTCCCGCTCCAGCACCCAGATGTAGCGGGCATTGCCGGGGTAGTCGACCCACTTCCAGCCCTCGGGAGCCGGGTTCAGCCCGGCGTCGGGGAAGAGCGCCTTCTGCAGGGTGACCCGGTCGACGTTCATCAGGTCGACCAGGGGGCGGCCGGTGCTCGGCTCGGGCGCGAACATGCGGCGGTAGGCGTCCGGGCAGACGCTGCCGTCCCAGCGCATGCAGAGCAGCTCGCCGAAGTAGAAGTGGCCGCTCGGGGTGTAGCCGTTGACGTAGTCGAGCTCGACGGCGCGGGCGTAGTTGCCGAACACCAGCGAGCCGTAGGCGCCGTCGACGCTCTTGTCCTGCGGTTGCAGCAGGCCGCGGTCACCGAGCTGCAGGGTGGTGCCGGGGAAGTCGGGGAAGGATTTCTGCGCGTCCGAGCGGTGGGCGGGCAGATTCCACGCCATCGGCGTCGGCTGCGCGGCGTCCACCTGGAAGTAGGCGATGGGGAACATGGCGAGCAGCGTCAGCGCGCCGGCGAACGCGGTGCCGCGGGTGCGGCCCAGGTAGACCACGCCCGCGCCGAGCGCGAGCAGCGCGGCGGCGGCGAGCAGGTGCCAGACCACCCGCGCCGGGTCGGCGGAGAACGAGCGCACCAGCAGCGCGAAGACAAGCACGGCGGCGGCGATCGCGCGCGGCCGCCACTCGCGGACCGTGCCGAAGCGGCCGATCAGCACGCAGACCAGCACGAGCAGCCCGATGGCGAGCATCGGCAGCACCCGGACCGGCCAGCGCAGCGGCCCCACCGAGCCGGGGCCCGCGGTCCACATGAGCATCATGATCGCGAAGAGCGCCACCGCGCTGAGCTCGCGCCAGGCGCCGCGCGCCTTCGTCCAGTCGATGAAGGCCAGCGCCGGGATCAGGAACCAGGCGATGTAGGTGACCGGCATCGGGTGCACGTAGCTCCACCAGGAGGTGAAGGCGGGCAGCGCGCTGGGCAGGCTGGCGTTCAGCGACTCCGACCAGGGCACGGTGAGGAACTGGTCGTTGATGATCTGCGCGGTGCCGCGCCAGGTGACCTTGGCCGAGAGCATGCTCGGCAGGAAGGCGATCAGCCCGGCCAGCCCGGCGCAGGCGGCGACCGCGGTGAGCCGGGCGATCGGCTGCCAGCGCCGCTGGTAGACCAGCTCGCCGACGGCGACCGCGGCCAGCATGAGCACCGCCTCGACCGCCGGGAAGATGTACTGCGTGGTGATCGTCAGGTAGAGGAAGACGAAGACCGGGATCGGGCCGCCGATGCCGCGGGTGTAGCGCACCGACGAGGCCCAGGCGTGCACCAGCCAGGCGGTGCCGGTGAGCGCCGTCATCCAGCTGGCCTGGTCGAAGAAGAGGAAGAAGCCGGAGAGCGGGAAGGCGACGCCCGCCACCGCCGACCACACCGGCCGCGCGCCGTAGACCAGCGCGATCCGGTAGACACCGAGCGCGGCGATGATCGCGAAGACCAGCTTGACCACGGTGGCGTACACCGCGACGTTGTCGATCGAGGGCGCGATCAGGTCGATCAGCAGCTGCGGCGGGTTGAACAGCCCCGCGTCGTCCATCGTGTTGTTCCCGGCCATCCACTGCTCGGGCACCATCACCGGGAAGACGCCGTCCCGCAGCGAACGGCCGAGCCCGACCCAGAGCGCGGTGTACTGCGATTCGGTGTCGTCGGTGTAGTAATGCCTGGCATTGGCCAGCAGGACGGCGGCATAGCCCGCGATCACACCGAGGATGGTGACGAGGCCCCACCGGTACACATTCCGGCGCGGCTCCGGTACTGCACTGTCGGTCACGAGTTCCAGACCATACCGTGCGCCGGTGGCGCGGCAACCGCCCGAAGGCGGCCCGCACGGGCGCGGGGACCGTTACCGCACCGTGTTAGAGTTCCGGACGTCTCGGGTCCGCCTCCCCCGCCGGGGAGTTGCCGGCACGCACCGTTGTCGAAAGTCGATCCAGCTGATGCCGATTCCCTCCGCTCGTTCCCCCCGTCCGGTCGAGGCCGCGCCGCACGGCGAGCTCGCCCGGCCCGGCGTCGACCGGCCGCACTCGATCTCCGTGGTCGTCCCGGTCTACCGGGGTGAGGACACCATCGGGGCGCTGGTCGCGGAGCTGGACCGGCTCGCCGCGGCGGACACCACCCCCGGCGGCGCGCTCTTCGTCGTCGACGAGATCCTGCTGGTGCACGACCACGGCCCGGACCGCTCCGACGTGGTGCTGCAGGAGCTGGAGCGGCGCTACCCCCAGGTGCGCCCGATCTGGCTGAGCCGCAACTACGGGCAGGACGCCGCCACCATCGCCGGAATGGCAGCCGCCCGCGGCGACTGGATCGTCACCATGGACGAGGACGGCCAGCACGACCCGGCCTTCGTCCCCGCCTTCCTGGACGCGGCGCTCGGCGAGCGCGCCGACCTGGTCTACTCCAAGCCGAGCAACACCCGGCCGCACGGCTTCCTGCGCAACCTGACCTCGCGCGGCGCCAAGCTGGTGCTCGCCACGCTCTTCGCCTTCCCCGACTCCACCCGGTTCGAGAGCTTCCGGCTGATCCGCGGCGACATCGGCCGCAGCCTCGCCGACGTCGCCTCCAACGGCGCCTACCTGGACGTCGCGCTCTCCTGGGTGGTCGGCGCGGTGGCGCAGGTGCCGGTGGTGCTGCGCGCCGAGGGCCGCGAGGACTCCGGTTACAACTACCGCAGGCTCTTCTCGCTGTTCTGGAAGATGGTGCTGTGCAGCGGAACCCGCGGGCTGCGGCTGGTCAGCCTGCTCGGGGTGACGCTGGCGCTGGCCGGTGTGGTGGTCGCCGGCGTCGTGGTCTGGGAGGCGATGACCACCGAGGACTGGGCGCCGGAGGGCTGGGCGTCGATGATCGTGGTGGTGCTGCTCTGCTCCGGGGCGACGCTCTTCTCGCTCGGGCTGATCGCCGAGTACCTCGGGGTCGCGCTGCACATCCTGGTCGGCAAGCCGCTGTACCTGACCGTGCGCTCGCCCATCCCCCGGCTCGACCGTGCCGGGGAGACCATCACGACCAGGGAGGTCGAGCAGGTTGAGCACTGAGCGCATCCTTTTCAGCCGCCCGCACCGCGCGCAGCGCGAACTCGCCAACCTGGAGGCGGTGCTCGGCTCCGACCACAGCCACGGCGACGGGCCCTTCACCGCGGCGGCCACCGCCAAGCTGAAGGCGATCACCGAGGCGCCGCACGCGCTGCTCACCACCTCCTGCACCTCGGCGCTGGAGATGGCCGGGCTACTGCTCGAGCTGGGCCCGGACGACGAGGTGATCGTCCCGAGCTTCGCCTTCACCTCCACCGCGACCTCGATGGCGCTGCGCGGGGCCACCTGCGTCTTCGCCGACATCGATCCGGCGACCGGCAACCTCGACCCGGCCGCGGTCGCGCGGGTGGTCACCCCGCGCACCAAGGCCGTCGTCGTCATCCACTACGGCGGCGTCGCGGCGGACATGGAGGGGCTGCTCGAGCTCGCGGCCGCGCACGGCTTCGCGGTGGTCGAGGACAACGCGCACGGCCTCGGCGGGCGCTGGCGCGGCAGGCCGCTCGGCACCCTGGGCACGCTCGGCACGCTGAGCTTCCACGACACCAAGAACGTGCACTGCGGCGAGGGCGGCGCGCTGCTGCTCCGGGACGAGATCCTGATGGCGCGCGCCGAGATCATCCGGGAGAAGGGCACCGACCGGGCCCGGTTCCTGCGCGGCGCGGTGGACAAGTACTCCTGGCAGGACATCGGCTCCAGCTACCTGCCGAGCGAGCTGAACGCCGCCGTGCTCGATGCCCAGCTCGACGAGTTCGACCTGATCCAGACCGGCAGGCACCGGGTGTGGCACGCCTACGCCACCGCGCTGCCGGAGTGGGCGCGGCGCAACGACATCCGGCTCATGACGGTGCCGGAGGACCGGGCGCACACCGCGCACCTCTACTACCTGCGGGCCCCCTCCGAGCAGCTGCGCGACGACCTGATCCGGCACCTCGCCGGGCTCGGCGTCTCCGCGCCGTTCCACTACGTGCCGCTGGACTCCAGCCCGGCCGGGCTCAAGCTCGGCCGCACGCCGGTGCCGTGCGCGCACAGCGCGGAGTTCTCCGCGACGGTGCTGCGGCTGCCGCTCTGGCCGGATCTCACCGACGAGCAGGTCGCCAGGGTGATCGACGCGGTGACCGCGTTCACGGTCTGACGAGCTCGACGCGGGCGCCGCTGCTCCGGCCGCCCCCCGGGCGGAGCAGCTACGGCTCGAGGACGTAGAGCTTCTCCCGGCCGCCCGCGATCAGCGTCTGCTTGACGACCCGGTCGGCGTAGCGGCCGAGCTGCGCGTCCAGCGTCTCCTCGGTGTAGCGGTTCGCCTTGGCGCCGTCGCCCGCGTCGGTGTAGCGCTTGCCGAGCGCGGCCAGCAGCCTGTTGTCGCTGCTGGCCATGTTGCGCACCGGCTCGGCGAGCACCACCCGGTCGCGGGCGGCGGCGAGCATGCGGTCGACGACCGGCGACGCGTCGGGCAGGAAGTGGTAGAGGCTGGCGTGCATCAGCACCACATCGGCGGCGGGCAGCGGGGCGCCGTCGCCCAGATTCCAGACGTCGGCGCGGCCCCCGGCCTTGCGCACGTCGGCGACGAAGCGCTCGTTCAGGTCGAGCCCGTGGTAATCCACCTCCCGGTCGCGCAGGTACCGGGTGTAGAGCGTGGACGGGCCGCAGCACAGGTCGAGCACCGAGGCGCCGTGCGGAATCTCGGCCGCGACGGCACGGAACCGGTCCGGGTAGTGCCGCCCGTACAGGGCGCGCATCAGAACGCCGTAGACCATGCCGTTGCGGTAGATGAGGCTGGTGCTCACGGGCCCCGACTATGCCATCCCCGGATCCGCTCGCGCACGCCGGGTTTCGCCATCATCCGGGCAGCCGCCCCGCCTCGGCCTCGGTGAGCACCTCGTAGCTCTCGGACTCCCGGTCGTAGTACCAGGTGTCCGGCCCCGGCCTCGGCGGCATTGTCTCCCGGACCGCCCGCGTGGACGGCCGGAAGGTGGCGCTGCGCGGGATCTCCGGGACCACGTGCACGATGTCGGGGCGCTGGTCCGGGTCGAGCGCGCGCAGCGCCTCGGTGACGTCCTTGGGCTCCAGCCGGTACCCGTCGCGCACGCTCACCGCCGCCACCGCCAGGCAGTGCCCGCCGTCCGGCAGGCCGTAGGCGACCTCCATGTCCACCGCGCCGATGTCGTTCAGCACGTCGACGATGGGCTGCGAGTAGATCGGGCCGCGCTTGCCGTGGATCACCGTGTCGCGGCGGTCCATGAGCCAGTAGTCGCCGTCGGAATCGCGGCGGAACAGGTTCTCGGTCGGCATCCAGGAGTCGCCGCGCGCGAAGACACCGCGCAGCCCGCCGGTGGAGAGGTCGACGCTGTCCGCGGCCTTGCCGATGAGCAGCCCGACCTCGTTGTCCGCGCAGCGCCTGCCGTAGCCGGACTCGTCGACCAGGACCTCCTCCGCGATCGGGTCGTAGGCGACCAGCTCGACCCTGGCCGTGCCCGGCACCGGCCTGCCCTTGCAGCCGTGCTTGACGCCGCTGACGTTGGCGAGCACCACCTCGCCCTCGATCGAGGCGTAGAACTCCAGCACCCGGGCCGGCTCGAACTGCTCGACCGTGCGCCGCCACAGCCCGGCGGGCATGCCGGAGCCGATGAAGAGCCGGATCGGGTGCCGATGCCCCTTCGGGAACACCTCGGCGTCCAGGATGTCGCGCATCATCGTCCAGGTGTAGGTGACCACCGTGACGCCGTAGCGGTGTACCTCCTCGCCGAACCGGTGCGGGTCGAGCGAGCGGGCCAGCGCGATCCGGCTGCCGCCGGCGATGGCGCCGCCCAGGCTGACCAGCAGCCCGGACGAGTGGTGCAGCGGCGCCAGGCAGTACACCGTGTCCCGGCGATCCAGGTCGGCCGAGGTCGCGGTGCCGAAGGCGGAGAGCGCCCAGCGGTGGTTGGTGATGTACTTCGTCTCCAGCCGATCGCCGGTACCGATCACCAGCACGAAGGCCACCTCGCGGGCCAGCCCCGGGTCCGGGGTGTACCAGCCGGGCAGCGGGACGGCGGCCGGGTCGATCTGCTCCAGGTCGGTGACGTCGCCACCGGCCGGAATCTCCAGCTCGCGGTCGGCGCCGCCGCCGAGCACGAGCACGCGCGCCCCGGTGGCGGCGGCCTGGCGCAGGTTCTCCGGATCGCTCACCACGGTGCGCACCCCGGTCACCGCGAGCGCGCGCTTCAGCTCACCGCCCGGCGCGAGCAGCACCGCGACCGCGCCGAGCCGGGAGAGCGCGGCGACGGTGGCCAGCGCGCTCGGCCTGGTCTCCATGATCACGCCGATCCGATTGGCCGGGCGGACGCCCGCCGAGATCAGCCCGCGGACCACATTGTCGATCCTGGCGTTCACCGCCTCGTTGGTGTGCACCCGGTCGTCGAAGAGGAAGAGGTCGCGGTTCGGCGCCCGGTTCGCCTGCTCGGCGAGCAGCCTGCCCAGCGAGATCCTGGTGTGCGGCTGGATGGTGCCGAGCCGGGTGAGCCGGGGCAGCGCCCGCGCGGCCTCGCCGACCAGCTCCACCGAGCCCTTCATCGCCCCCGACGCCAGATTCTCCAGCGCCTTGCCGAGCCCGGTGCCCGCCTCCACCAGCGAACCGGCGGTGTGGATGGCGCGGGCCGCCGCCGAGCGCGGCGCGTTCGACGCCACGTACTCCGACATCGGCGCGATGTCGGGCGGCAGGGTGCGCTCGCGGTCGAGCCAGTCGATCCACTGGCGCACCAGCGGCCAGGTGCGGTTGCTCGCGGTCGAGCCTGCGACCAGGCCGAAGTGCCCGGCCAGCAGCGTCGCCTCGTAGACGTCGGCGTGCGGGGCGGCGCGCACGATGCCGCGCACCGCGCCGGGCTGGCCGATGTCGTCCACCTCGCCGACGAAGGCGAGGATCGGGCAGCGGAGCTCGGCCAGCGAGACCGGGTGGTCGCGGATCACGAAACCGCCGGACATCATCCGGTTGTGCGCCACGAACTGCTTGAGCAGGTCGGCCGCTGCGGGTCCGGCGTAGCCGACCCAGCCCTCGCTGTTCAGGAAGCGGCGCTGCCGCTCCTTGGGCAGCAGCGCCTCGCGGTCGTGCAGCTGGCGCAGGAAATCGATCCGCGACTTGGCGGTCTTCACTGGGTCGAGCAGCTGGAAGCCGATGCGCACCATGGAGTCGGTGATCGGCAGCCGGTTCAGCACATGGTCGGCGACGAAGTCGGCGGCCTCGGAGACCATGCCGTACGGCAGCCCGAACGGCATGCCGTTGACGATGTCGACCGGGCTGCCGAAGGTCACGATGCTCTCGACGCCCTTGCCGTAGCGGTAGGCGGTGGTCTGGTAGGCGAACATGCCGCCCTGCGAGTACCCCATCAGGTGCACGTCGCTGCCGGTGGCCTCGGTGACGGTGTCGATGGCGCTGCTGATCGCCAGGATGTGGTCGGCCAGGTCGCGCTGCCAGCCGCCCTCCTCGGTGGCGGGCGAGCCGAAGTCGACCACCCAGCAGTCCACGCCGCCGCGGTTCAGGATCCCGACCGCCCCGTTCTCGGCGCCCACGTCCCAGATGTCGGCGTTGACCATGAGCGGCGGCACCAGCAGCGCCACCGGGCGGCCCGCCGCGGCCTCGTCCGGGAAGTAGTGCCTGAGCCGGTACATGCGTCTGCGCTCGACCACCTCGAAGGGCGACGACTCCACATCGTGCGTCAGCCCGCCGAAGCGGATCACCTCGAGCCCGTTCTGTGCCGTCGCCATCAGACGCTGCACCGAACCGGCGATTCCCTGCACACCGAATTTCACGATCGCTCCTGGCCGTACCTCACCGTGACCGCTCTCACACGCATCCGACGTGCCCCATCGAGCTTCGCACATCGCGTACCCATTATGTCCCCGCGCTACGACGGCACCGGCCAGGTGCTGCCGGGCTGTGATCCGCGTTCGCCGATAGGCTGGAGAAATGACCGACATCGCGCAGCAGCCGGCCACCGACCGTGAGACCCTGCCCGTCGAGCTCGTCGACGAGACCGGGCAAGCCGTCGGCGCCTGCCCCGTGCTGGAGGCGCACCAGCAGCCCGGCCGGCTGCACCGCGCCTTCTCGGTGGTGCTCTTCGACCCGGAGGGCCGGGTGCTGCTGCAGCGCCGGGCCGCGGTCAAGACCAGGTTCCCGCTGCTCTGGGCCAACGCCTGCTGCGGCCACCCGGCGCCCGGCGAGCCGGTGGTCGCCGCCGCGACGGTCCGGCTGGTCGAGGAGCTCGGGCTGACCACCGGGCTCACCGAGCGCGGCGTCTACAGCTACCGCGCCGACGACGAGCGCACCGGCCGGGTCGAGCACGAGTGGGACCACGTGCTCACCGGGACGCTGGCGCACGAGGTGCCGCGCCCCGACCCCGCCGAGGTCGCCGAGGTGCGCTGGGTCGCCCCCGACGAACTCCGCGCCGAGCTGCGCACCCGCCCCGGCGACTTCACCCCCTGGCTCACCGGCGTCCTCGACGTCGCCCTCGGCTGACCTCCCCCCGCGTCTTTTCCGGCGCGGGTTCGGCTCGATCCACATCGTTGGATGCGCATATCACGGTATCGACGATCGAAAGACTTGGGGAACTCACAGGCTGACCTCAGCCCGAGGCCAGCAGCCCCGGCCAGAGTGGGTGTCGACCGGCGATCACCCCTGATCGCGCGGGACGCAACCGGGAGGTCTACCGATGGTCGAGCTGGAGCTGGACGAGTCGACGGTGACGCTGCACGTGCTCGGCGGCCACCGCATCCTGGCGCTGCGCGGGCAGCTGATTCTGGACGTCGCCGATATCGAGGCCATCACCCCCGCCGAGGTGGATCTGCGCCCGCCGTGGGTGCGCGCCCCCGGTACCTTCTTCCCCGGCGTGATCGCCGCGGGCACCTATCGGGGCAAGGGCCGCAAGGAGTTCTGGGACACCACCTTCACCGGCCGCGCCATCCGGATCGATCTGGCCGGTGGCGAGTACACCCGGCTCGTGGTCGACGTGGCCGACCCCGAGGCCGAGCTGGACAAGCTGACCGCCGCCGTGGCGGCCTGAGAACTCGCCCGTCGGGCAGACGGGCCCGCGGGATACCGGCCGGGTAGCGCTGAGCGCACCCGGCCGGCGTCGTCTCCGGCTACCGGCTGTAGCGCAGCATGGTGCGCACCATCCGGCAGGTGGCGTCCGACGGCGGCCGGATGCCGACCTGCTCGGCGGTGCGCCGGATCTTCTCGTTGCTCGCCTGGGTCGGCAGGTAGGTGCCGGCGTCCAGTAGCGCGATGGCCAGGCGCATGGCCTTGAGCCTGCGGTTGTGCGTGATGTACCAGTGCCTCGGCTTACCCGCGGGCAGCGGGCGCCTGACGAGCGGCGTATACGGCGTGAGCGGCTCCGACGCGGGCCGCCGGTAGCGGTGGCTCGCGCTGCGGAGTTCGGTGACGCTTCCGATGCGGGCGGTGGCGGATTCGGTCACGGGGCCCTCCCATCCCTGATGGTGTCGAACGCACGGACTCGCGCTCGAACACACTGTCGATTCTACCGGGAGGGTCCGACAAGAAACAGGTCCTGACAGCGGCTTTCGCGGCCGGGCCGCGACCTATCCGCGTAGCCGCGCGACCTCCGCCTTCACCTCGGCGAGCTGATCCGCCACCCGCACACCCGCGGTACCGCCCTTCGCGTCTCGGGACGCGATGGACCCCGCCACCGTGAGCACCTCGCGCACCGCGGGGGTGAGCGCCGGATCCACCGCGGCGAACTCCGCGTCGGTCAGCTCGTCCAGCCCGACCCCGCGCGCCTCGGCCACCCGCACGCACCCACCGGCCGCCTCGTGCGCGACCCGGAACGGAACACCCTGCCGCACCAGCCATTCCGCGATGTCGGTGGCCAGCGTGAACCCGGCCGGGGCCAGCGCGGCCAACCGCTCCGGATGGAAGGTGAGCGTGCCGACCAGCCCCGCGATGGCGGGCAGCAGCAGCTCCAGCTGGGCCACCGAGTCGAAGAGCGGCTCCTTGTCCTCCTGCAGGTCCCGGTTGTAGGCCAGCGGCTGCGCCTTGAGCGTGGCGAGCAGTCCGGTGAGGTTGCCGATCAGCCGCCCCGCCTTGCCGCGGGTGAGCTCGGAGACGTCCGGGTTCTTCTTCTGCGGCATGATCGACGACCCGGTCGACCAGGCGTCGGCCAGCGTGATGTAGCCGAACTCCGGCGTGCTCCAGACGACGATCTCCTCCGCCATCCGGCTCAGGTCGACGCCGATCATGGCGAGCACGAAGGCCGCCTCCGCCGCGAAGTCGCGGGCCGAGGTGGCGTCGATCGAGTTCGCCGCCGCCGCATGGAAGTCCAGGTCGGCCGCGATGGCCTCCGGATCCAGCCCGAGCGAGGAGCCTGCCAGCGCACCCGACCCGTACGGCGAGATCGCCGCCCGCTTGTCGAAGTCGCGCAGCCGGTCGATATCGCGGAGCAGCGGGTGCGCGTGCGCGAGCAGGTGGTGGGCGAGCAGCACCGGCTGCGCCGCCTGCAGGTGCGTCTTGCCCGGCATCACCACGTCCGGGTGCGCCTCGGCCTGCGCGACCAGCGCGTCCACCACGTCCAGCAGCCCGGCCTCGACCCGGCGGGCCGCGTCCCGCAGCCACATCCGGAACAGCGTCGCCACCTGGTCGTTCCGCGAGCGCCCCGCGCGCAGCCTGCCGCCGACCTCCGGCCCGACCCGCTCGATCAGCCCGCGCTCCAGCGCGCCGTGCACGTCCTCGTCCGACTCGGCCGGGCCGAACGCGCCGGAGGCCACGTCGGCGTCGAGCCCGTCCAGCCCGGTGAGCATGACCTCCAGGTCGGGCGCGGAGAGCAGCCCGGCCTTGTGCAGCACCCTGGCGTGCGCCTTCGACGCCCGGATGTCGTACGGGGCCAGCACCCAGTCGAAGTGCGTCGACTTGCTCAGCGCGGCCATGGCCGCGGCCGGGCCGTCGGCGAACCGGCCGCCCCAGAGCGCGCCGGTATTGGTGCCGCCGCTCACTTCTGGTTCAGGTCGCGCCGCGCGGCGACCTTCGAGGAGAGGCCGTGGATCTGCACGAAGCCCTTGGCCAGCGACTGGTCGAAGGTGTCGCCCTCGTCGTAGGTGGCCAGGTTGAAGTCGTACAGCGACTGCTCGCTGCGCCTGCCGTTGACCACGACGTTGCCGCCGTGCAGCACCATCCGGATGTCACCGGAGACGTGCTCCTGGGTCTCCGCGACGAAGGCGTCCAGCGCGCGCTTGAGCGGCGAGTACCACAGGCCGTCGTAGACCAGCTCGCTCCAGCGCTGCTCCACCTGCCGCTTGTACCGCCCCAGCTCCCGCTCGACCGTGACGGCCTCGAGCTCCTGGTGCGCCGTGATCAGCGCGATGGCGCCCGGCGCCTCGTAGATCTCCCGGCTCTTGATGCCGACCAGCCGGTCCTCGACCATGTCCAGCCGGCCGACGCCCTGCCGCCCCGCCCGCTTGTTCAGCTCGACGATGGCTTCGAGCACCGACACCGGACGCCCGTCGATCGCCACCGGAACACCCTTGTCGAAGCTGACGATGAGCTCGTCCGGCGCCTCGAAGTTCACCGTCGGGTCGGCGGTGTAGTCGTAGACGTCCTTGGTCGGCGCGTTCCACAGGTCCTCCAGGAACCCGGTCTCGACCGCACGGCCCCACACGTTCTGGTCGATCGAGAACGGCGACTTCTTGGTCACGCTGATCGGCAGCTTGTTCTCCTCGGCGAAGGCGATCGCCTTCTCCCTGGTCCAGGCGTAGTCGCGGACCGGCGCGATGACGTTCAGATCCGGCGCCAGCGCCCCGATCCCCACCTCGAACCGCACCTGGTCGTTGCCCTTGCCGGTGCAGCCGTGCGCCACCGTCGACGCCCCGTGGAACTTGGCCGCCTCCACCAGGTGCTTCACGATCAGCGGCCGGCTGATCGCCGACACCAGCGGGTACTTGCCCTGGTACATCGCATTCGCCTGCACCGTCGGCAGGCAGTAGTCGTTCGCGAACTCGTCCCGCGCGTCCACCACGATCGCCTCGACCGCGCCGCAATCCAGCGCGCGCTGCCGCACCGCGTCCATGTCCTCGCCGCCCTGGCCCAGGTCGATGGCGACGGCAACGACCTCGGCGCCGGTCTCCTTGCCGATCCAGCTGATGGCTACGGAGGTGTCCAAGCCACCGGAGTAGGCGAGTACGACGCGATCGGACATGGTGTGTGTGCTCCTAGGTTTCTGTGCGGCGGGGTGCTCTCAATGATTATGCACGAGTCTGCAAGGTCATTCATCGGCGGGGGTGGGGGTGTTCGGGGAAGAGTACTGCGCCCAGGCGGTTCGCCCTCGTTTGACAGGGTTGTCCGGGGGGAGCAAGGTAACCATGGCGACGCAGAAGGTACCGGGGGGTAGCCATGGCCGAGGTAAGCAGCACTGTCCACGCGCTCGGGTGAGCGACGATGGCGATCAGCGGGCACTTCAATCACTACGATGACCCCGACGAATTCTGGGACGACGAACCGCTGAGGCAGCCTCGCGGTAACCAGCGACCACCCGTCGAGGCGGATGCGCGGCCCAGCGGTTCAGCTTTCGCGTCCATGATGTTGGACCGAGGACTCCTGCCGATCGGCATCGAGTTCGACGCGCGGTGGCAGCGACATGTGGCACCGCACGAAACCGGCGATGAACTGCTGCGGGCCTACCACTTCGCGGTGCAGACGCGCATGACCGCCCTGTTCGCCGCCGAGCGGATCCCCACCCCGCACGAGGTCTCGGAGAATGCGGTGCCGGACCAGCGCACGATCATGACCATCCTGTCGGAGACCACGACGTGGGAACAGTTCACGACGGCATCGAGCAGGATTGTGACCAACGAGCGCTACGAAGTACACGGGGGCACCCTGTTCCGCCACGGGCCGGCGACCACTGT
The DNA here is from genome assembly GCF_021183625.1 of Nocardia asteroides. Lineage (NCBI taxonomy): Bacteria > Bacillati > Actinomycetota > Actinomycetes > Mycobacteriales > Nocardiaceae > Nocardia > Nocardia asteroides. Next base: position 6,000,213 of record NZ_CP089214.1, on the reverse strand, counting down.
CCGAGCGGACCGGGATTACCTCCTCTCGATCGAGATCCAGCCGCTGTGGGCAGCAGCGGTGGAACCGCACCGGGTCTTCGACGACGTCGTTCGATGCGCCGACCGCATCCGCGCCCTGCGTCCCCGCTTCGTCGTGAGCGGCGACTATTCCCGCTACTCGAACGCCGACCTCGAGTTCCGCCTCGATCGGCATCGCCAACGGCTTTTCGACGAGAGGATGAGCTGAGTTGTCCGACAAGGTAGTTGTCTCCCTGGACTTGATGCAGCACGCGGTGCGGAAGTGGGAGGAGGCCGCCCACCACTTCGAACTCGCGGCGACCAAGGCGATGGGGCTGAACATCGCCGAGAACAAGGCGGGGGCATTCGCACTGGCCCTGGACAACTACCGGCCGGCGCCGGGCTACTTCACCGACAGGATGCGTGAAGGCCGGGCACTGTTCAGCGACATCGCGGACGTCCTGCAGCAGGCCCACGACAGCTACCGGGCGAACGAAGAGGCGGGGGCGCACGCGATCCAGAACACCCAGGGCCCGAGATGACCAGCCGGGACGAGCTGATTCGACAGATTGCCACGATCAGGTCGGGTCAGATCTCGATAGACGATCTGCCGAACAAAGTCCAGGAGTGGCACGGCAACCTCGCCTCCTTGATCCGAACGAGCGCCGCCGCCGCAGCGGCGACCGGAAACGTCGCAGCCCTGGTGCAGGCCGAGGGACAGGTCGACCTGGTATGGGGAAACAGAGATGAAATAAATACAACACTGGGCGAGACCGGAGACAAACTCGCAGAAATGGAACCGGGGCTGAATGTTCCGGTCGATTTCATCGATTACGCTGCGCAGTGGCGGAGTGTCAAGAGCGACATCAACAACGCGTTCACGGCAATATCCGAGACGGTCCTCTATACCGAATGGCAGGGCGATGCGTCGAACCGCTATCGTGATATTCACCAGCGGCAGAGCCTGGCATGCATATCGCTGGCCGAGGCGGCCACGCAGATAGCTGACAGCCTCGACAAGGTCGCCGAGGCCGAACTCGCGCTCTACAGTGATCTGGCCACCAAGATACAGGACCTGATCTCCACGGTGACCAACCTGACGGGCTCCTATATATCGTCGGCCTTCAACTTCCCCATGGGATACATCACGGCATCGTCGAACCTGGTCAGCGCGGTTCAAGCATCGAAGAAACTGGTACTCGATCTTGCCTCGTCGATCGCTTCGAATGCCGCGACGAACACGATCGAAGGTAACAAGATATACGACGCGGTGGCTGCGCCGAGGGGTTTGCCATCGGGTCAGTGGCCACCTGCCGTCGTGAGCAGTTACGGCTCCGGTGTCGACGCCGTACGCGATGCCATCGGAGACGCCTCGGTCACCGATGGTGACAGCTCGGATTGGAAACTCTGATGCGCAGACCGAATCGCTGCACCGCACCTGGAATCGCCACTGCGGCAACAATCCTCGCCGCTCTGCTCTCGGGGTGCTCCACCGTGGAACAACCCGACGGTACGGTCGTCCCGGAGCCACAGATACGAGTCGCGCAGGTGTGCGACTCGGTGCGCGACTTCTTCACCGGCGACCTGGGCGCGGTGAACGTGCGAACGGCACCGGTCCTGAGCCCGGACGCCACCGTCACCCGATGGGGCGAGTGTGCTCTCGTCAATACCGGCGACGGCCTGCGGGTCGGCAACTACCGGTTGCGACACTCCCCCGACGACCCCGATCCGACCGGCAACTACAGGGGCTACGAGAAGACCGTTCGGGACGGCAGGGAACTCTGGATCTGGGACTGGCGGCGGAATCCGTGGTTCGACTCCGGGCAGGTGCTCCTGGCCGCCCGGGTCGGCCAGTGGAACGCGGCGCTGGAGATAGTTGTCCCGCAGACTCACACCGCCACCGGCGATCTCGTGATGACCGATGACAACCTGCGCGAAGCAATCGACTATTTCTTCGGCTACACGGACGAACTGATCGGCAAGCTGCCGGGCGATCCGCCTGCGACCGCCCCTCCCCGCTGAGCGCTGGCGGCGACCGTGACCGGCGCCGCCCCGAACCGGCACCGGCGGGCCGACGCAAGACCATTCCCGGGCAGAGCAATTGGCGAGCAAGTATGGTCTCCGCTGTGACGTCTCCGATTCTGCAACGTGGACAGAACCTCGTCATCCCGGCGGGTGTGCACCACGTCGTCGCGGTCATCGGGTGGGGTGCCCCCGGCGCCGAGGTGGATGCCTCCGCGCTCCTGCTCGGGGCCGATCAGAAGGTCAGGTCGGATGCCGACTTCGTCTTCTACAACCAGCCGCACTCGGCCGACGGCTCGGTGCGGTTCCGGGCCGGGGCGGGCGGGCCCGCCGGCCAGGCTCTGATCGATATCGGGCTGGCCGCGGTCCCCGCCGATGTCCGGACCATAGCGCTGGTCGGCAGCGTCGACACCGGCACTTTCGGCTCGCTCGGCGAACTCTCGCTGACCATTCTCGACGAGGCCGGCGAGCCGCTGGCCACCTTCGCCACCGCCGACGCCACCACGGAGTCCGCGTTCCTGTTCGGGGAAATCTATCGCAGGGACGACACCTGGAAGGTGCGGGCGGTGGGACAGGGCTGGGATTCCGGGCTGGCCGGGCTGGCGACCGACTTCGGCGTCTCGGTGGCCGACGACGACATCGCGCCGGAGGTCTCCGCGCCCGACGTGGCGCCGCCGAGCATCGAGTACGCCGCCGACCCGGTCTACCGGCTGTGGGGGCAGAACCGGAGCTGGCAGAGCTACGACCTGGCGATCGAGAAGGAGTTCCTGCCCGCGATCCGCAGCCTCTACCCGCCGGAGAGGTCCGGCCGGTACGGCGACCTCTCCCCCGCTGTCCAGCTGGTGCCCGAACCGGACGGCCCGCGCGGGCCGTGGAGCGTGTCGGTGCGCGCCGAGGGCCGCACCATCGGGTACCTGAAGCCGGGCGACGCGCAGACCTGGGCTCCACCGCTCCGGCGCATCGTGGCCTCGGGGCTGTTCCCCATCACGTCGAGCACGATCCGGCTGCACGAATACGACGACTGGGAGGGCGGGACCCAGGTCGACGCCGATGTACGCATCGGCTTGGAGGAGCCGGTCCTCGCGATTCCCGTCAACGACCCGCCGGACGCCCCCTACACGCTGCTGCCCCGCTCGCGGATCGTCCAGGTGACCAAGGAACACGAGCACTTCGGGGCGCTGTCCCGGTTCGTACCGGTGGGCGGCATCGGGCTGCTGTTCGTCACCCTGCACGAGAACTCGACACCGGGCAGCCGGGCGAAGCCGCACGTCGAGGTCCGCGTCGACGGCATGCGGGTCGGTCAGCTGACGCCGCAGACGAGTCAGCGTTTCCTGCCGATGATCCAGCACCTGGAGACGCGGGGGCTGCTCACCGCCTGTTGGGGCGAGATCACCGGCTCGTCGGTCGCGGCGAAGGTGCGGATCGACGCCGTCAAGGCGAACGAGGCGAGCCCCGCCGTCCTGGACGGACCGCCGATCACGGTTCCGCCCCTGCGGCCGCCGCTGCGTGACCCCCTCGACTACGACCTGACCGCCATGCGCCCCCACCTCGCGCCCCTGCCTGCAGCCCGGCATTCCCCCTAGGATGCTCTGAACGAACAGCGACCGCATGCCGAGCACGGCCGGGACGCGGGGGTGACCGAGGCGAGGGAGTGGCGCGCATGGCGCTGGTGGTGCTGGCGACCAACAACAAATCGATGCCGAGGCTCGACGGCTCGATCAAGAACAAGGTCTACGACTTCTTCGAGAAGGTGCGTGCCGACGACACGCTGCCGGGGCTGCACATCGAGCCGATCAAGGGCGCGGTGGATTCCCGCGTCCGCACCGGGCGGGTCGATCTCAACTACCGGGCGATCATGTTCCGGATCGACGGCAGGTCGGTCGAGACCACCTACATCTACCTCGGCACCTGGAAGCACGACGAGGCGAATCAGCTCGCGGAGAAGTCGATCCTGCGGGTGAACCCGGTGAACGGGGTGCTCGAGGGCATCGTCGGCGAGCTGGACGGCCACGGTGATCGCAAGAAGCGCACGGTGGTCCCCGACCCGACCGGGGCGCTGACCCGGCTGGCGACCCGGCCCGCGACCGGCTACCTCAGCCACATCGGCTTCACCGCAGCCGATCTGACGGACCGGCTCGGTCTCGACCCGGAGCTCGCAGAGGTGGCGCTGGCGGCGCCGGACCAGGACGCGATCCTGGCGGCGGCCCAGACGACCGAGGTCGCCTGGCAGCAGAACGCGCTGCTGGAGCTCGCGGTCGGCCGCGCGATCGAGGACATCAGGGACGCGCTCGGCTTCACCGAGCAGCCGGTCGACGCGAGCCTGGACGAGAACGAGCAGGTCATCGCCGCGCTCGACCATCCGGCGACCAGGATGCAGTTCACCCTGGTCGACGACAACGACGAGCTGCGCCGGGTGATCGAGGAGGGCGACTTCAAGGCATGGCGCACCTTCCTGCACCCGAATCAGCGGCGGTACTACCTCGACCGGTGGACTCGAGACGGGCAGGTCTACATCGGCTACATCGGCCGACACCTCAAGAACACCAAGACCAACTGACATCCGTGCAGAAGGTGACGACAGCACCGACCGTTCAGTACATGAGGCTGCTGCACGATCAGAGAACAGACTCGGTCACGCGGCCGTAGAGTCCGACGTGGTTATCATTGTCCCCGGGTTCGACCGGGATCAACCGACCCTCGAGCGCTGGGGTAACGATGGAAGGATCTTTATCGGTTGCATCGCCCCAGACCGCAAAGGCTCTGACTGATATATCGGAACGACACGGAGGGGAGCATTCGGTGTCCAAACCAGCCAGTAATTCAAAAATGAGGTTCGTCACGGGCGACCATCTGTCATTCGAATGGCGTCCAGACTCGTCACCAGTGCGGATCACAGACCGAATGATGGACGCATCAATTCGAGCGCGCGCGGCATTGATCGCTGTCGCGGCGACCGGTCAAACCATCACCTACAAAGGGCTCGCCCATGCAATCGACGAGCTCTACAATTACCGAAGTCTCGGCCGCCTGCTCGACGTTCTCTCCTGGGACTGCGAAGCGAGAGGCGAACCCTCGCTGGCCGCGCTCGTAGTGGAAGCACGATCGGGCGCACCCCGGATACGGTTTTGCCGATGCCACCGGAGTGCCGATAGAAATGCGTCGACAGCAGCTGTATCAGCACCACGGTGCATGAGAAGTCACCGGGACCGATAGACCGAACCTCGTCGGAGCCGCTGGGAACGACCCGACCGCTCACTCCCGCCATCTCGTGACCAGAGCGCCCGCACCGCCGGCTCATTCACGTGCCGGCCCTGGCACGGTGGACCATCACCGGGGAGAAAGCGGCGATTCGGGCCACCGCCCAGATCATGATCGCGGACACGATCGGGGTCGCTGCGGGCGCGGTGGAATCGGATCGGATAGGGGCCGTTTGTCCCCCGTCTTCACACCGGGCGAAGGTCACCGCCGCGCGCCGGAAGCCCGGGCTACCGAACGCGGCGTGTTCGGGTTCGATCTCACCGCCCGGTCGAGCCGAGATCGTCTGCGGACTGTTGCTCGGTGGATAGGAGTCTGCCGATCGCCGCGAGGAAGGTGTCGCGTTGGTCGCGGGCGATGGCGATGTGCTGGTCGAGGCGATTGATTGCCGAATCGTCCGGGTCTTCCGCGCTGCCGGCAACGGCCTTGGCTTCGAGTTTCTGGCGGATCGCCTGGGCTGAAGGCAGGGTGCCCCAGCCGGTCAAGTGCTCGAGATATCGCGCTTCACGCTTCTGCTGTTCGAGTGCGGTGATGTATTGGTCGACTACCTCGGCGAGCGCTTGCCCGACCCCTTCATCGAGCCGCAAATCCCCATTGATCGCCTGATGTTTCAGATTTCGCCAGTGGGCTGCTTGGTCCTCGGTCATTATGACGCCTCAGGTCGATCAGCGGGGTAGGTGGGGTTCCAGGACAGCCGCATAACGGGCAGCCATGTCGCACAGGTCACCCACGCGCGGGCCTTCGGTGCTCAACCAAGCCGCGTTGACCTCGAACATGCCCTGCTCGGCCTCGAACGAGACGTAACAGCTGTCAGGGTCGTTCCTTTCGGTGGAGACCAGCCCACGGCGGGAGTTGACTGTGGTCTCTCGAAGCACGGTCACCGATTCCTTCTTGTACACGTCGTCCAGCAGGCGGCTGGTCGAGAAGACTGCGACTCGGCGTTTACCGGCGCCGTAGCGGTCATCCGACGGAGCCCAGTTGCAAACTCGCCACGCCGACACCCCGGTCGCGGGATCGGTGGTAATGCTCTTGCTGGCCGGATCGAGCCCGGCCGCACGCAGTGTCTCGTCGGACAACGCTCCCCGGCACGGATTGAACACCTCGATCTTGTCCAGATCGCGCACGGTCGTGGTCGGCCCCGCCGACCCCTCGCTGCCGGTGCAGCCGGTGAGTGCGGCAATCCCGGCGAGCCCGCAGATCACGGCCCGGTAGACGACGGCCTTCGGCACAGCTACTCCCCTGTCGATCGGTGACGGGAACCACGGCCCGTCGATTGATTGGACGCGAGGTAACCGCCCTTGGTTCCCAGCCCCATCGAACCACGGCCGTCCGGACGGCACGCGGGCGCGAAGACAACGCTCCGAGCGACAGCCCGGCCCAGTGGCATCGGCGATCGCATCTCACACGGCGCTACCGATCGCGAGCACGGTGAACAACCTCGATCTCCGGCGCGCCTCCGCTCTAATGCTTCACATTCCAACAGCAACCCACACCGGTCAGCTTCGAACCGGCCTCTCCATCATGTACCTTCGCAACCTGTCTTTGAGCACAGCGAGCACCAAGAGAAGCGGGCCCCCGAAAGCAGCGACATACAATATCGACCCGAGAAAATATTTGAACAGCGATGGGGAATCATGTCGAAAACGCGAATCAGAAGTTACCCATTCCTGAAGATCCGAAGACCAGGTGAAATAAGCCACCGCCACCGTCGCAACCAATGAGCCGACCCCGAGGAACAGGAAGGCGGCAAAGAATACGATCCGCTGATTCGGCGACAGCACATCGCGATCGCTTCTCGCCTGAAACGGCGGCGGCCGGTATGCGGGTTGTGACGGCGGCGGCCCAGGATTCATGAACGAACTCCTCCCCAAAGGTTCGCGGCCCAGCATAGGGCACAGGGAACCGCTCCGGTTTCGGCGCGCGCGGCCGCACCATGAGCTCGGCTCGGGGTTCGGGCGGGCTCACCGGAGCTGAACGAGCCCGTCAGGTAATCGCATGCTTCGCCGCGGCCATCTCTGCCAAGAGCTCCTGGCGCCAGATCGCCTGCTGCTGCGCCGACCAGATGTACCCCTTCGGCCCGGTGCTGCGGTGCCAGAAGCACCGCAAGCTACGCACCGTTCTGGGGTAAGACCGCCGGAAGAAGCCCCACCCACGCTCAGGAACCGCGCCGAAGACGAAAACGGCGCGCAGCCGGGGCAGCCGGGCGATCACCTGGATGAGATGGTCCGTGCCCTCCAGCAGGTACGGATCCTGCACCGGTTTGCGGAGTTCGCCCAGCCCCTGCACGAACCAGGGATACATGTTCCAGCCGACGCAGTCCGACCGGTCGATGCCGGCATGGTCGAGCGCTTCCGCAATCCGCGCGGCAGCAGGGTCGCTGTTCTCGACCGAGAGCATGCCCGAGCCGCCGGCCGCCTCGAGTTTGGTCTTCTCCCCCGGCGACAGCGTCAGTAGGAGCAGCCGGGCCTCGCGGCCGCCGAACTCCGGCGAGACGTGCGGGACGAATTGGCCCGGCTTCCGGGCGCGCAGCTTGTCGACGTACTCGTTCAGCTCGCGGATGTGCGGGTCGTAGATGCGTTCGCGGTAGTCGTCGCGGAAGTGCTCGATCCTCATCTGCTGGTACTTCTGCGTCATGGCCCCTCCCTGGCTCGAGGGTCAGGTTACCGAGGTGACGGCGCTTTTCGCGGGATCGCCATGCCGCAGGGCACTCGGTCGCGACATCCGGTCAGCTCAGCCCCAATTCGTCGGCGCGTTCCCAGAGTTCGGCCGGCACCGATCCATCTTCACGCTCCCGGATGTGCTCGATCGCCGCGCGCAGGCGATCGGAATCCGCCGCGCTCGCGCCGCTGACTGTCACCGCGCGCAGAACGGCGGCGAGCAGGGCGCCCGGATACACGTCACCGGCAGCCAGCGGATCGAGGTCGATCATGTCGAGCGCTATCGGGAGCAGGACCGGAACCGCATCCCGCTGACCGAGCAGGATTCGAATGTCCTCGGCCGACAACTCGGACAACGGAATTCGGCGCAATCGGTGAACTGTTCGGGCCAGTCCGGTGGCGTCGTGACCAGGAGGCGGCCAAGGCCCCGCCAATTGCTCGATACTCCTCCCCGCTCGCGGCCTTCCGTAACCGGACACGCTGGACCACCTCTCGTCCCGGCACTCCCGCTCGGTGCCGAGCGGGTAAGTTGATCCAGCACGATACGGGCAAGTGGGGAGCCGGATGGAGAGTCGGGGCGGGGATCCCAGGAGGGAGATCTTCCTCCTGCAACACCGGTATGTATCGGACGATGGCACCGAATTCGTCCGGATCATCGGGCGATACCCGAGCCGAGCGGACGCCGGGCGAGCAATCGAGCGAACTCGCGCCCTACCTGGATTCCACGATCGGCCCGACAGTTTTCACATCGGCGGGATCCCCGTGGGACAGGACGACCGGCTCCGTGAGCAGCCGGAGTTCTGCGATCAGCCGGCCGGCTCCGACGTCCTGCGCTACAAGATCGGCGAAGATCACTGGACCGAGGGCTATGACGACAGCCCCGAGGACATCCGGCCCGGACGCCTGGCCGGTGCTGTCGGGAACTGGGCACGAAAGACGGCGAGATACGTCGTGATCGGGCTGCTGCTGGTCGTCGATTTCTCGCCGGTGGCCGCCGCCGGGCTCGTCATCTTCAACCAGATTCGCATCAGGGTGGATCCGCCGCGGGAAGTGCAGCATGCGACCGCGGCCGTCGTGTCCGGATTCGAGGAGGTCTCGCTCACCAAGGCGGATCTCGGCGGCTTGCTGGTCACGAAGGTGTATATCGGTCCGGTAGTCGATCGGCCGCAGGATCGGATCACCTCGCCGGGAGCGGGATTCATCGAGATGAACAAGCCCAGCCCTGCGAACGGGAAGACCTGGCTCGTTCATGGCAACTATCGAGACGGCTGTTTCGTCAGTATCGACCGAGTCGAGGGCGGTGCGGCGCTGCGCGGGATCAATGGGTTGTCCGATTCGCAACGGAGCGCGGTACTGCGAGGTGAGCAGACGCTCTTGGAGATGAGATTCGGGTGCGGCGAGCGATGAGGCGACAGCCGTGGACACCTCACCCCGAAAGGTCGTCGATCCACGGATCGCCGTGGATCTCGTACGGATCGCCGAGTTCCCGCAGCAGCTCGACGCCTGCCTCGGTGATCTCGGCTCTCAATATCTCGGTGTGATGCACCTCGCCGTCGCTCGAGGCCAGATAGCCCACGTGCTCGTCGAACCCGTGCGCGACGCGCGAGATCGAATCCTCGACCGACAGCTCCCAGGGGGTCCACGGCCTCACCGGCGCGGTGAAGGAACCGAATCGGATGAGTCCTCGTTCGCCCAGACTGCGCATCGCGTCCAGCACGAAAGCGCGGTCGAAGCGCTCCGGCTCCAGCTTCTGGAGAACGACGTGGAAGTCGCTGAGCGGTGTCCAGTCGTCCGAGATCGTGTAGAGCAGAAAATGCTCGGATTTCTTGTTCATCGTGGCGAAGATCTTTCTCTGTCTGGAAGACCTCGACATCCGACGCCTGCTTCTCGGCCAGCCAGGTCCACCCCATCGATCAAGGTCGGAGAATCGACACCGATATCTACCGGTCCCCGAATTCGACCGCGTGCGCCTTACAGGACGCAGCCCGCCACGCGCGCTCGCCGGAGGCTGGTCATCTCGAAGACACATTATTGCGATTCCCACTTGAGCCTTTTCACGGAACCGGGTAGATAGTTCGCGCTGCGTTGTCGGGCTCGAGCCTCGTCACGATGACGTCGAAATCGTTCAGCGACGCCCAGTCACCGCATAGGCGCAATCAACGGCCCCGACACCGATGCTCACCAGGTCAGTCGTCAGTCGCCACCACCAGAAGTACAGATTTCTCGACCTCGCTGATGAGCACGAATTCATGAAATTCGATATGAATGTCCCCATAATCATTGGAGGCGGAGCTGCCGAGTTCCCGGAGAAGGTAGCGGCTGTCAGCTGTGCGCATCGGATCGCGAACCTCGCGCGCTATCGCGGAATCCAGCTCGGCAGGAATTACGCCGCACCCGGAAAGCCATCCGCCGAATATATCGAGGGCAGACACGGTATCGATCTTGCGATACGCTTCCGGCGTAATACTGGCTCGCCAATAAGGCCCGTGCCGGAGTCCTTCGCGATCGACTCCACCACCGACATAGTCGTCCGGAAACTCCGGGTTCGCGATCAGAGCTTGGAGTATCAACCGATCATCCCACTCCGTCAGCTCGAAGGCGAACTTCTTGATGTCGATCCAGCGGAAACGATGCTTTCCGCGGTCATCGAAATCAAAATCACGGAAGTTGATGAATGATTGCGTTCTATATTCGAGGATTCTGTCGACTTCCACTCAAACCTCCGCGACGGGTGCGTAGAGATGTTTATATAGCATCACTTGCCGATATGCCATCTTTTGACCTCCACCCCCGGTACGTTGTTGTAATCGATCGTCGGCCCGCCCGAACGGCTGAATGACCGATAATTGATAGTCGATTTGGGATCTTCAGAGACATTCCATACCTCGACGTCCCCCTTGTCAGTATGCTTCACAGAATCGGGTGGCCCCAGCCTGGCGATGAGTTCTTGGTGAGCACGTTCGACTTCGGCCGCGGACACAATTCGAACACCGTCGGCGTCCTCCCACCCGATCGGATTTCCGGCGTCGTCGGTAACGATCTCTTCCACCGCTGCGGCCTTCTCCTCGACCGTCTTTGCGGTCGGGGTCGATGCGGCACCGCCCTCGTTGTCACCCTCGACGATCTTGACCGTCATCGCGGCGATGCTCGCCAGCGCAGCGTTGATCCCGTTCTGGGTGAGGTCGGGAATCGCGGTGAAGACACCGGCCGCGCTACCGACGGCGGTGACCGCGCCGAAGAGGACGAGCAGGCGGCTGATCGAGACGGTGTTGCGGATGATCGAGGCGGTGGCGGCAACGATCTCCACGGTGACCACGGCGCCGCCGGCGGCAGCGGGCGCGGCTGCCGTGCCGGCGGAGAACACCGCCACGATGGCGACAACGGCGACGGTGATCGCGACAGCGGCGGCGATTTCCCCGGTCGCCGAGGCAACCGCCGAGTTGATGTCGTCGCGCATCGTGCCCAGCGCCTCGTGGTGGTCGGCGACCGGGACGGCCAGTCCTGCGGCGGCATCGGCTACCAGCTGTGCCGCGTTCCGCAGCGTTGTCAGCTTCTCTTCGATGTCGACCACGAGCGGGTCGGAACTGCCGCTGAATTTCGCAGTGACGCCGTTGATCCGCTCGGCGGCGCCGGTGATGGAGCTGTTGCCTGCGAACGTTTTCCACGCGTCCTTCGCGATTCCGAGCTTGGTGACATCCCCGTTGGGGATGCGACCGACCTGTTCCATCAGACCGGTGATCGAGGTGTCGATTCCCGTGCCGTTGTCGCCTTTGGCGCTGGGTGGGAGTTGCATCCCGGAGTCGTAGAACGGTTCGGAGGTGCTCGGGCGCGGGGGCGCGGCGCCGGTGGCGCGGGTGCTGTCGGAGTGCCACCAGTTGTAGCCGGCGGCGGCGAGGAAATCGCCGAAGCGCTGGAGGGCGTTGCACAGGGCCGCGGTCAGGGTGACGATGTCGCGGGCATGCTGGTCGTAACCGGTGGTCCAGGCCAGGGACTTCTCGTGATCGCCTGCCATGCCCGCGCAGTCGCTCACCAGGGTCCGGTGCAGCGGCCCCAGGGCGAGGTTGATGTCGGAGGCGAGTTGCTGGCATTTCTTCGACGCGTCGAGGTACATGCCGGTGTCGATGATCCAGGTCATCGCTACCCGCCTTGAATCATCTGCCTGTTGACCTCGGCCGCCGCGCTGTAGCGGCCGTGCGCTCTCTTCGCGGCGTCGCTCATCGTGCGCAGGCCCTCGGTGAACTCCCGCGCACCGGTCAGCCACTCCCGGTGTGCCGTGGAGTACGCCTGTGCGGCCACGCCTTCCCAGCCGGTGCCGACCAAACCGGCGACCTTGTCATCGATGTCGTCGAGGTGATCGGCGACGAAGCTCGCGAGCCCGGAGAGGCGGCTGACGATATTGTCGATCTCCTCCAGATTCACCGAGAACTGTTCGCTCATGACAGGGCTCGAGCAGGGCTGGTGGCAAGAGTGTCGACGGATAGCGTCCCCCCGGTATCGCTCACGGGACGACGGTACCAGCAGCCTCCGGCACCGGTACCGGCCGGAAGCGTTCACCCACCCACGGTGCCCTCCGGACAAGCACGCGATCACCCGCGACAGACCCCACTGCGATAGCGTCGATCCGCGGGGACCGGGTGATCGAATCGACGACCGAGGAGCGAAGTACATGGGGGCACTCCTGCCTACGTTGCAGGCCGACCACCTGCGCGAAGGCTTGACCGACTACCTCGCGACCACCTTCGCCCTCACCGACCCGGACGCCCAGGCCGCGCTCATCGACTTCGTCGGCCACCCCCTCGAGGGCATGTTCAAGGGCCCTTACGTCCGCCTGCGCGCGCGGGACCAGGTGGTCGTCACGTGGAGCGGGAAGCGCTCGGAGTTACTCGGCAGCTGAGTGGGTCGGGCACCTCAGCGGATTGCGCACCGGCACAATGCTGTTCGAGGGTGTACGGTTCTGGCGCACCAATGGGGAGGAGTGCGGGAATGTTGCGTCCCGGGGAGGTCTTCGCGGGCTTTCGAATAGAGGGAGAACTCGGCCGGGGCGGCATGGGGTCGGTGTACCTCGCGCGGCATCCCCGGCTGCCCCGGTCGGTGGCGCTGAAGGTGCTGAGCGGCGAGCTGGCCGCGGACGCGGAGGGCCGCGCCCGGTTCGACCGGGAGGGCGATCTCGTCGCGCGGCTCGAACATCCGAACATCGTGACCGTTTACGATCGCGGAATAGCCGAGGGGCGACCATGGCTCGCCATGCGCTACGTCGACGGCGTGGACGCCGCGCAGATCTGCCCGACGGAGCTGACCCTGCGGCAGGCCACGCTCATCGCGACCGAGGCGGCGCACGCGCTCGACTACGCGCACGCGGCCGGTGTGCTGCACCGCGATGTCAAGCCCGCCAATCTGCTGATCGCTCGCCCGGTTCCTGGTCGCGGACACCAGACCCTGCTCACCGATTTCGGGATCGCCCGGCTGCGGGACAACGCCCCCGGCCTCACCCGGACCGGAACCGTGCTGGCCACACTCGCCTATGCGGCGCCGGAGCAACTCGGCGGAACTCCCCTGGACGGCCGGGCAGATCAGTACTCGCTCGCCTGCACGCTCTACTGGTTGCTGACCGGAACCACCCCGTTCGAGGCCGACACGGCCGGAGCGGTGATCGCCGGGCACCTGCACGAGGCACCGCAACCGCCGAGCGGCCGGCGCGCGGGTATCCCCCCCGAGCTGGATCGCGTGCTGCTCAAAGGGCTCGCCAAACATCCGGGTGAGCGTTTCGGCAGCTGCCTGGAGCTGACCCGGGCGGCCGTGGTCTCGATCGAGACCACGGCGGCTGTCGCGCCACCCGTCGCGTTCCCGCCGGCGCCGGTCGCGTTCTCGCCAGCGCCGGTCGTGTTCCCGTCGGCACCGAATCCCGTCCGGGTGGCCGCGCGGCGCGCGGGACGCTTCCGCCTGACCCGAGGCGGAGTCGTCGCCACCCTCGTGGCCGCGGTGACGATCACTCTCGCGCTGCCGCTGTGGCTGCTCAGCCTGTACTCCGCTACGGGTGGCGCCAGCCGCGCCGGCACCACCAGCAGCAGCAGTACGCCACCACCGCCTCCCGCGACCGTCGACTGCACCTATCGGGAGAACGGCACGGCCTCTGCCCACCCGGTGCACACCCCCGAAACCGTCCAAGGCGTCCGTGCGACCGGCACGACCTCGGCAACCATGCTGACGAATTACGGCAGAATCGGGATCACCCTGCGCAATGCCGAATCACCCTGCACCGTGAACAGTTTCGTCAGCTTGGTTCAGCAGGGATACTTCGACGACTCTGGTTGTCACCGACTGACAGCCACCTTCGGCTTGAACATTCTGCAATGCGGCGACCCGACCGGAACCGGTAGCGGTGGACCGGGGTACTCGTTCGACGACGAGTACCCCGTCACCACCGCAGCGACGTCATACCGGGACTACATCGACTACCCGCGCGGCACCGTCGCCATGGCGAAGTTCGGCACCGGCGCCAACGGCAGCCAATTCTTTTTCGCGCACGGCTCCACCTGGCAACCTCCCGAGTACACAATCTTCGGCTCGATCGACGAGGAGGGGATGAGCACACTCCGCAGCATCGTGGCCGCCGGTCACGACTATTCGCGCAGCGCAGACGATGGCTCACCACGGCAACCGGTGGTGATCGATAGTGTCACGGTGAACTGACCGACGACGAGCTCGACACGATGTCGGTGCCCCGCTCTATCGTGGTCGATATGCGCAACGGGGGTGGTTCGCAATCGAGGAATGAACCGGGCGGGGTGGCGAACCTCGACCTGTTCCGCTATCTGGCCGCGGAGGAAAGCGGCGACTACCTCGCGATCATGTCGCTGTTCACGGCTTCGCTGCTCGCCGACATGTCGGCGGCGGCGGTGGCCGAGCAGCTGGCGGCGGCGGGGACGACGCTGCCGGCCGAGGTTGTTGAGGCTCGGTGCAAACAGCTGGTCCGCTGGGGGAATCTGGTTCCTTCGCTGCGCGACGCGCGGGTCAACACGGTGGCCGAGTACCTGCGGGCGCGCTCGCGCTACCAGGTCTCCAGCCTCGGTGGCCGGGTGCACCGGAGCGCTCTGGAAATCATGGCCACCGCCGATGGCGCGCGCGAGGTCGCCCGCGAGCTGCTCGGCCGGATCGCGGACGCGCTCGCGGAGATTCCGGCACTGCTGGACGCCGTCGCGGGCGCGGAGCGGGACGAGCGCCTGGCGGGCATCGTGACGACCATCTTCAACAATCAGCGGCTGTTCACCGCGAGCGTCACCGATTTCTACGCCTACCTCTCCGGGGTGCTCTCCCGGTTCGATCTGGGCGGCGAGGAGTACGCCCGGTTCAAGGAGCTGCTGCTGGACTACGTCGACCTGATCAACGCCGACGTCAACCGGCACGCCCCGCTGATCGCCCGCGCGCTGGACCGGGTGCTGCCCCGGATCGAGGAACTCTTGGCCGTTCTCGACGCGCTGCCGGGGCTGAGCCTCGGTGACGAGGTCGCGGTGGAGCGTTCGGAGGGTAGGTCGCGCACCGATTGGGCGCAGCTGCACCAGTGGTATTCGGGGGCCGATTCGGGTCCAGGGCAGTTGCGTAACGCCGCCGGGCAGGCGCTCGGCCAGCTGATCGCCAATGCCAAACGCATCCTCGATTCGTCCCGCACCGGGTACTCCCGCCGCGCCGATCTCCTGCGCCTGGCGAACTGGCTCGACCACTCCTCCGACGAGGAGGCGAGCCGATTGTTCGCGGCGGCATTCGGGGCATGGCCGACCCGGCATCTCGGTCTCGGCCCCGATGAACCCGACCCGCGGGTGTCACCGACGACATCGTGGACCGCAGCGGACCCCATCGACGTCCCGATCTCGCTGCGCGAGCGCGGAAATCGCGTTTCCCGCGGGCGGACGTCGCGGGTCCCGGATTCCAGCGCCGACCGCAGGATCATCGAAGCCGCCGCCCGCGCCGAGGCGCAACGCCACCGCGAAGCCGCCGCCGAGTTGCTCGCCTGCGGGGATCTCGACGGCGCGAAGCTCTCGGCGGCGGGCCGCGCGGTTCTGCTCGAGCTGCTGTCCAGGCTGCTCGCGCTGCACACGGACTTCGCGGGGGACACCGCCCTCGTCGACCACGATCTCGGCCTGACGATCACGGGCGCGGCCGGTGGCCGGACCCGGGTCGAATCCCCGGACGGCACGCTGACCATCGACGGGTGCAGGCTCTCGGTCCGCCCGGTGGACGGCAGCGTGGCCGGGGTCGTGCGAGTGGCCCGATGAACGACGACGCCCGGTCGCTCGGCACCCGTTCGCACGACGCGACCGCGGTGCGCGAGGCCGCCCGCACACTGCTGGAGACGCCGATCGTGACGGCGGCGCGCGCCCCGGAGTCGCTCGCCCTGATCAGGCGGCACGCGGCCGCGCTGCGCACGATGTTCGGTACCCAGCTCGGCTATTCGCTGGTCGTCGAATCGGGTTTCGCGCGGCTGGCCAAATCACCGCCGGAGGCCGACGCGCCGCTGCGCGAGCTCGCCCGCCGCAGCGGGACTCCGCTGGACGCCGCGACCTACACGCTCGTCGCGCTGGCCTGCGCTGCCCTGCTCGCGCCCGGCGCCGGGGAACAGATCCTGATCTCGCAACTGGTCGCCCAGATGCGCGCCGACGCCGCCGAACAGCGAATCACGCTGTCCGACGGGCTACCGGGGCGCAGGCGGCTGGTAGCCGCGCTCGGTGTGCTGATCGAGTGGGGAGTGCTGACCGAAACCGACGGCACCGTCGCGCAGTGGGGTGACGGCCCGGAGGGCGAGGGGCTGCTGACGGTGTGCAGGCCGCTGCTGCCGCACATCCTGATTCGATCGATCGGGCCCGCCGTCGGGCCGGACGAGGTGCTGGCCCCGGATACCGCGGCTCCCCGCCAGCGGCTCCGCCGCAGGCTCACCGAGAATCCGGCCGTGCTGCGCGAGAACCTGAGCCCGGAGGAGCTCGATGCGCTCTCCAGGGAGCGGAACGAACTTGCCCGGCTGCTCAACGACAACTTCGGCCTGACCCTGGAGGTCAGGGCCGAGGGCGCACTCGCCTACGACCCCGCCGACGCACTCGGCGATATCGCCTTCCCCGGCCCCGGCACGGTCAAGCAGGCCGCGCTGCTGCTGATCGGCGAGCTCGCCGACCGGGCCGGGGGCGAGTACTTCGGGTGGGACGTCGTCGATGCCGTGCTCGGCGCGCTGATCGAGCGGCACCGGCGAATCTGGAAGGCCGAGTACGGCGACGCCCCGCAGCGGTTGCGCGCGGATATCGTCGCCCTGCTGCGGTCGCTGTGCCTCGCCGAAGAGCGGGACGACGGGTTGCGCCTGCTGCCGCCCGCGCACCGGTATCGGCCGCGGATCACGGTGACCACCCAGCTCACGCTCGAGGTGCCGGAGGAGGAATCGTCGTGAACACCGCACCGGTCAAACACTTCGAGGAGCGCTGGCGGCTCGTCCGCGCCGGCGTCGTCAATGTCTGGCACTACCTGGACACCGAGTTCGCCATCTCGGGGGGCAGGCTGATCCTGCGCGGCGCGAACGGGTCGGGGAAGTCGCGGGCGCTGGAGATGCTGCTGCCGTTCCTGCTCGATGCGGACCGGCGGCGGATGGACGCGACCGGGTCGCAGAAGGTCAGCCTGGACGAGCTCATGCGCACCGGCCGCCGCGACCAGACCAACCGGATCGGCTACCTCTGGCTCGAGCTCGCGCGCCCCGGCGAGCATCTCACGCTCGGCGCGCACATCAGGTACAGCGCGTCGGCGCACCGGTCGGAGGTGCTGTTCTTCGTCACCGGCAAACGGGTCGGCCCGGAGCTGCCGCTGCTCGACGGCGACCGGGAGGCGCTCTCCCGGGAACGGCTGCGCGACCTGATCGGCGCCGACACGCTGACCGACGCCGACCAGCACCGGGAGCATGTCCGCGCCCGCGTGTTCGGGCTGCACGGCGAAGCCGACCGGGATCGGTTCACGGGGCTGATCCAGTTGCTGCACACGTTGCGCTCCCCCGACGTCGGCAACCGGATCGATGAGGGAAGGCTCCCGCAGATCCTCTCCGACGCGCTGCCGCCGCTGAACGAGCGGACCCTGGAAGCAGCGGGGGAACGGCTGGACGGGCTCACCGCGACCCGGCTGGCGCAGGAACAGCTGGCGGGGACCCTGGAGCAGGTCAGGCGCTTCCACGCGGTCTACCGCGGGTATGCCGCCGGCGTGCTCACCGAGAGTGCCGCAGCGCTGCGGACGGCGGCCACCGGTCTCCTCGAGGCCCGGCGGACCCGCGACGGATTCGCCGCTGCGCGCGATGGCTTCGAGGCGGCCGAGAGCGCCGCCGAGGTCGAGGTGGCCGAGCTGACGGCGACCAAGGCAGAGCTGAAGGACGCCATCACCGCACTGCGCGAACGTCCGCTCTTCGAGGACCTGAAAGACCTGGAACAGTACGAGTCGACGGTGGCCGCGCGGCGTAGCGCGGCCGAGCAGGGGCTCGGCACCGCACGGCGTTCCCGGGCGGCGGAGGCGGCCGCCGCGCAGCGGTATACCGACGCAGCGGCGGGGCTGCGCGAGGCTGCGGCCGAGGCGGGTGCGGCACTTCGCGGTGCGGTGGCCGCGCTCGCCGCCATCGACCTCCCGCACGGCAGGCTGCCCGGCTCGATCGGGGTGGAGGCCAAGAATGAGCAGCAGACCATCGATGCCGTCATGGATTCCCTCGACCAGGCGCCGATCCCGATCACCCGCCCGCGGGCGGCGGTGCTCACGCTCGTCCCCGGCGATCTCGCCGAGCCGAGGGCGGGCGCGGAGGCATCGGGCCGGGCAGCCGCCGACCGGAGGGACAAGGCCGACCGGCGGATGCGGGAGGCGCGGCGGCTCGATGACGAGCACCGCCGGATTCGGAATCTCGAGGATGCCGCCGCGGACCGGGAGCACACCGCCGCCGACGCGGCGGCGCGGGCCGAGGACGCCGACGCGGCCAGGGACGAGCTCGCCGTCGGCATGAACCGCGGCTGGCGCGACTGGCTCGACGATCCGGGCACCACCCGGCTGCTGCCGGAGGTGGACCGCGCACACCCCGTCCTCGCCGCGCTGCTCGCTGATCCCGAGGCGCTCTGCGGCGACGCCGACGACGCGCAGCTCACCGGCCTGGACGGGCTGGCTGCCGAGCTCGCGCGGCCGGTCCGGGACGGGCTCGTCCGGTGCTCGGCCGCGATCGCACACAAGGTCGAGCAGCACCGCGAGAACACCCGCGCGCTGCGGAAGCGGCAGGTGCGGCTGCTGGCCGCCGATGACCCCGAACCACCGACGGCGCCGTGGCAGTCCATCGGCCGCGGCGTCCCGCTCTGGCGGGCCGTCGATTTCCGCGACGAAACGGCCGAATCCGAGCGCGCGGGGATCGAGGGCGCGCTGCTCGCCGCCGGCCTGTTGACCGCCTACTGCGGCACCGAGGGCGCACTGCACGCCGAAGACGGCGAGGTGCTGCTGCGCGCGGGGCAGCCGGCCGCCACCGCGCCGCTCTCCCTGGTGCTGCGGCCCGACCCCGCCGCACCGGAGGTGACCACCGCGGTCGAGCAGATCCTGGCCGCGGTCGGGTGGCAGGATCCGGACGCGGTGACCGCCATAGCCGGGGATGGCAGCTGGCGCAACGGCATACTCAGCGGCAGGCATCGCCCGCCTGCCGCTCGCCATATCGGCGCGACCGCCAGAGCCGCGGCGCGCCGCGCCGAACTGCTCGAGATCGAGCGCGAGCTGAACGAGATCGCCACCGCGATGGCGGAACTCGACGGTGAAGAGCGGGAGCTGCGCGACCGCCGCGACGAGCTGGACGACCTGATCCGCACCGCACCCCGTTCGCAGAAGCTGGTGGCCGCCAGGCAGCACGCGCGGACGCAGACAGGCCACGCCACCCGGCTGCGTGCCGAAGCCGTCACCGCACGGGTGGAGGCCACCGCGCAACGCGCGGCGTGGCGTACAGCCGAGCGCGAACACCGAGCACTGTGCGCAGGATTCGGGCTCCCCGCCGAGATCGACGACCTCCTCCGGTCACGGGAGGGATGCGAGACCGCCCGCGCCGCCTGCGCCGCGCTGGAGCGGAGCTGCCGGGACGCCGAACGGCACAGCGCCGCGGCGGACAGTGCCTACCAGCGACTTCTCGACAGCCGCAGCCAGCGGGTGGAGGACGAGACGACGGCGGGCACCGGGCGTGACCTGTGGCAGCGCGAAGCCGTCAAGCTGGAGGCACGCCGGGAGGCGCTCGCGCTGCCGCTGCAGGAGCTGAACGCGGAGATAGCGAACAGCGAAGCCGAACTCCAGAGCACGCGAGCCGAGCTCGGTGCCGCGACCGCGCGCCGCGACGAGGCCCGCGGGGAGAAGATCCAGGCCACCTCCGACCACCGCCTCTCCGAGGTGGCCGTGCGCGATGGCGTTACGGCGCTGCGGCTGGCGGCCGAACTGCTCGCCGCGCGGCTCCGGCTCCCCGGATTCACCGCCGCGGCGACCGATACCCCGCTCGACCCGATTCCCGACCCGCAGGACGCGGTGGCCTGCGCCGGCACCGCGGACGCGATCATCGCCCACCTGCGCGGCCACAAGGCGACGACCGACGCGCAACTGGGGAACGCGCTCACCCGATTCGGCGCGGGTACCACCGGTCAGCTCGACATCTCGCAGAGCGACGGGCCGGGCGTGATCCTGGTGCACATCGAAGGCGCCGAGCACCACCACGACCTCCCCGCGGTGCTCACGCACCTCACCGACAAGGTCGAGCGCGGCCGGAAGGCACTGACCGACCGGGAACGCGACGTCTTCACCGAGTTCATCCTCGGCAATGTCACCGACGAACTGCGCAGCCGCGTGCTGCAGGCCGGGAACCTCGTCGACGCGATGAATGCCAGCCTCGCCGGCACCAGGACCAGTCACAACATCGGGGTGCGGCTCCGATGGGAACTGAACGATGCCGACCCCGAGCTGCGCAGGCTCATGCAGCTCGTCGGGAAGGCCGACGAGCTGCGTCCCGGCAACGACAGCGAGGAGCTGGTCGCGCTGGTCCGCGAGCGGGTGGAGCGGCTGCACGCCACCGACGCCGCCGCCGGATACGCCGCCCACCTGCGCGAAGCACTCGACTACCGCGCCTGGCACGCGGTCGAGGTCACTATCCTCGGCCCCGAGCAGGGGCAGACCAGGCGAATCTCGCGGCGCGCCAAGATCTCTCAGGGCGAGACCCGCTTCGTCTCCTACGTGACGCTCTTCGCGGCCGCGGACGGCTACCTCTCCGGGCTCCCTGATGCCGCGGGCGCCCTGCGCCTGGTCCTGCTCGACGATGCCTTCGCCAAGGTCGATGAGCGGGCGATCGGCGAACTCATGGGATTGCTGGTCCGGCTGGACATCGACTTCGTGATGACCGGCCACGCGCTCTGGGGTACGGTCCCCGAGGTGCCCGCGCTGGACATCTACGAGATCCGCCGGATCGGCGACAGCAGCGTGGTCCCGACCCACATCCGCTGGGACGGGCGCAACAAGAGCTTCCTCACCGCGGTCGGTCGCTGATGCCCCTGCCACCCCGCACCCGCGAATATCTCGCCGCGCCGAGCCTGGCCGAGTTCTGGGCGAAACTGCGCGAACGACTCGAACGCACCGGGCACGCCATCACCGGCACGGTCAGGGTGGATGTCGATTCCGACGCGGCCGAGAAGATCTCGGGGCTGCTCGGCCGCCGGGTCACCCCCGGTCGCCGCACTGTCGCGATCTTCGAACTCGACGCGGCGCTGCGGCAGAGCGCCGCCGGATCCGGTCTGGTCACCGTGCTCGCCGAGCTGACCGGCGGCCCGCTGCGCGATCGCCCCTCGGAGCGGCTGGCCCGCACCGACACCGTCACCGCGCTGTGGGCCGAGGTGGAGCGGGTGCTCGACGACACCGGACTGGCGGCGGCGCCCTGGATCGAGGTGTGGAAGCAGTGGCTGCACGGCACCGGCCTCCTGCTGCGCACCCCCGAGACCGGCCGCGCCGAATTCGCCACCGCTGCAAAGGCTGTGGCGACAGCTCTGGACCACCGACAGCCATCTCGGATGCTCGGCCAGCTAGCCACCGACGTGGCCGGGGATTCGCACGCGCTCGACGGCGACCGGCTCGCCGGTCGGCTTGCGATCCGCGCGCTGAGCCTGGCCTTCGATCGCCCCGACCCGCTCACCGCCCGCGATCGCAGCACGCTCTGGCAGCTCGCGGGCATCACCGTCGACGCGGTCTCCGGCACCGTTCTCACCTGGGGGCTGCGCCCGCCCGGGCGCGATCAGTGGTCGGCGATGCTGCGCACCCGTACCGAGCTGGGGCTGGTCACCCACCTCACGCTCGCCGAACTCGCCGCCTTCCCCCTCACGCTGACCGCACCGGAGGTCACCGTGGCCGCCTGCGAGAACCCGCAGGTGCTACAAGGCGCGGCGGAGAGGGGGGTACCGGCACCGCTCATCTGTTTCAGCGGCAATCCGTCCGCCGCGGGCATCGCGCTCGCCGAACGTGTCCGGATTCGCTACCACGGCGACTTCGACTGGCCCGGCATCGGCATCGCCGCCCGGCTGCACGCCATCGGTGCCGAGCCGTGGCGGATGTCCGCGGCGGACTACCTCGCCGCCATCGATTCCGGCATCCATCGGCTTCCGCTCACCGGTCAGCAGGTACCCACTCCCTGGGATCCCGAACTCTCCTCGACCATGCACCGGACCGGTCTGATCGTTCATGAGGAGTCCCTCCTGGACGTGTTGCTCGCCGATCTACGATGATCCCGGCTCTTGGCCGCCCCTCCGTCCGGCGAGATTGTGCCCGCCGGCTACCGGAGAGGCACGCGGCCGGGGTGACGGGGATCGGGTCGCACATCCCGCTGGCATTGACCAAAGCCTCGTCCCTTCCGTATCAACTCCCTCGAGTAGGAGTGGTCGGGGAAGCAGAACGATCGCTCATCGGTCCACACGCCGGTATGGCCGCCACGACACAGCGGTAGCCGCCGGCGCAAATCTTTCTGTTCGAGCTCGTTTCATACTCCCGATTCGTCGGTGAGCAGCCGCAAATGATCCTCTAGGACGGTCACGATTTCGGCCGTTTCGTCTACCTTCGTAGGCATCGGAATCCTGCAATGTGCCACGATCCGCGGCGCCCGGTCCATGTCCCTTCGAACCAAGGCTGGGGTGCCTTTCAGCTACCGGACAACCGCCCGGCAAGGTCGACGAGGAATCGGGCGGCCTCGCGCTTGTTCTCGTCGGTGAGGCGCAACGGACCGGCCGCGGTGTTCGTGTTCTCGTTCTCGATGTACAGCCGGACGTTCCATTCGCCGACCCGGGTCGCGAAGCGAACCTCGTTCGACGGATCGAGTGGGTCAGCAGTGCGGTCCCGGATCCACACGGAGACGCCGTCGACGGTGCTCTGCTCGAAATCGGGGACACCTTCGGTGGGGTCGACGTCGCCGGGGGCGTGACGGGACTCGACCCGACCGGCCGATTCACTCCCCTGCGCGACTCGGCACATTCCGCTCATGGAGATCTCCGAGGACTCGTCCTTGGACACCGGAATCGTCTGGAGTGCGCGCGCCTGGAGTTCTTCGGTGAAGAACTCCTTCAGCGAGGAACAGCTCCCCCTGGGTCATGGCGGCCGGTTTCGCCACCGGGGGTGGTGCCGAGGGCGGCTGGGACGAGCACCCGAATATCGAGAGACCGAGTAGCACCGCGACGAGGGCTTCGCGTGCCGAGGCTCGCGTCATGGTGCGGCAACCGTCGTATTGCCGATCTCCCAGTCGGATTTGTCCCCGTCCAGAGTGGTTCCGTCGGCGATGGCACCACGCAGATCATCGAGCGCCGAAGACCCGGGCGGTGCGTAGACGTCCTTCTGAACCGCGGGCGGCCACTGGTTGTTCGGGAGCCCCACCTGGATCGACGTGTTCTGCGCGATTCGGTTCCCCTCGATCATGTTGTCGACTGCGCTGTCCCCCAACTCTTCACCGGTTGCCGAACGATCGGTTCCTCGTCCCGGAACTCGTCCGGATCGTCGTAGTGGTCGAAGAATCCCCGGGTCGCCATCATCGGTTCTTCGCGATGACGATGCGACGGTGTCGAGCAGCATGTGGATCCACCCCGATGAAACCTTCCCTCCCGCACTTTCACCGTTTCGTCAGCGGTGACAGCCTCCCTCAGGGCATACGTGGACATCTTGTCTTGTCAAACCCGAACAGGAGTATGCGCGTGCGAGACCCGCTCAGCTGTCGGAGATGGATGCGGCGACGGGTGCGCCCCTGGTCGAGGTGGCGTTTCCGGGCGCCGCGAAGATTTCCGGAGCCGCGCTCGTTGCCCCTTCTCTGGTCGGCACGCCTCGCCACGGCTCTCGCCCGGCACGCACTCCGCGGACCGGAGGGAAAATCGCTATCGCCCTCGAACCCTCGTGACCACGCCGGTCAGCCTCGAAACGGCCTCTCCAACATGTAGGTTCGCAGCTTCGCCTCGAGCACGGCGAGTATCAGGAGCAGCGGAGCCCCGAGAGCAGTGGTGAAGAGTGCGGAGCCCACCAACCGCGGGACAAGCGATGGTGAATCACCTCGGAATCCCGAGTCGTTGTCCAACCATGCCTCGAAGTCCGAACGCCAACCGAGGTACCCCACCACCACCGCAGTAGCCAACAGGCCGAACCCGATGAACAGGTAGGCGGCGAGGAATACGATCCGCTGATTCGGCGTCAGCACATCGCGATCACTTCTCGCCTGGAACGGCGCAGGCCGATATCCGGGTTGCGGCTGCGGCAGATCAGGATTCACGCACGAACTCCTCCCCGAGGTTCGAGGCCAGCATAGGGCACAGGGAGCCTTCGATCCTGCTGCAGCAACGCCTCCTGCATCTCCCCCGCGATCCGGCTGATCCCCGGCCCCCACGGTCGCGCCACAACCTGGCTCAGGCGAGATTCACGGCGGCGCACACCGGCTTCACCTGCCCGAGGCCGTGCGCACCGGAGGAGTAGATACCAGGCGGAGTCGCTCGAGACAAAGCCGAGGCGGAGATCACGTCTTGAAGTAGTACCAAGAATCCCCGAGGCGAACGTACTCGTGATCGATATCGCTGACGGGGGCTGCGCCATTCGGGAGATAGAGGAAACCGCTACGCACTCCCGGGTAATGCTTCGACAGATAGAATTCGCATTCTCCGCCGGCCCCGCTCTCGACATGATGAAAATCGTAGACACCGATGGTCGCGCTTCTGTACGAGCCATCCGACTGCCCGCCCTGCAAAGTGTCGCACTCCGCGGCGGCCCGATCCATCTCGCTTCGGGCCAACTGCCAGCCGATCCGGCCCGGGACCGCGAATCCGGCCAGCGCCACGGTCACCGCCACGAACAGCGGGACCAGCAATCCCAGGCGCCACCAGTTCGCGTACCGCACGCAGCCGATGGCGATCAGCACCGACCACACCGCTACCGGTACGGCGATCAGAAGCCCGAGGGGCAGCCAGAATTCCTCGTCGGCGAACGTCGTCACGTCCGCCCACAGTTTCAGGGCGCAGCACAGCGCGGTCGCGACCGCTGCCACCACCATCGGCACTGTCCAGGCCGCCGGAGCCGGCGGCCTGGGGTGCTCAGGCGACTCCCTCTTCGACATGTCTGTACTCCGTGTTCCCATCGGCCGGATTCTCGTTCACCAACGTATAGCGCAGCGGAACCTGTTCACCGGTGTACTTGTCGGTCACGGACACACCCATATCGGAGGTGAACCGGCTCCAGTCATCGGGAGGCATTGTCTGGCAGCCCGCGCTGGCCACATCGCCTTCCCGCCCGCAATGCCAGAACATGGACTCCCCGCCCGGGCCGGTGGCACTGTCATTGAAGAATCCGTCGTGGTTCGTATCGTATTCCGCCGCGACTCGAGCGCTCTCCGGCATCGTGAAGACGTTGCCGTCCCCCACCGTGTCGTGCTTGTTCTTGAACCAGTTGTGTCCGTACTCGTAGGTGCCCGCGGGAAGGCGGCCCAGTTCCCGCGTTCCATCGCCGTTGACGTCCCGGGTCTCGCTGGGATTGTCGATGTACCGCGCCGTCGGGTCCGTGTTCGCCCGGTATTCGCTCACGTGCCTGACGCCGTGGTCATCGACCCAGATCAGGACAGCCTTGTCGTCGTAGACTCCCTGGCCGTTGTTCGCGAAGACACTGGTTTCCCGGCGAATCGCGATCATATTCTTCTGGTCCGGTCCGCCGTCGACGGAGCCGCCATTCTTCTCGATCAGGGACGCGTAGTAGTCGTACTTCGCATCGATCTCCTGCTGAGCGGGCGAGCTCTGCCCAGGAGCAAGAATCACCGGATCCGACACACCGAGCAGCTGGCCGTTCGCGTTGTCCGCACTGTCGCCTTCACCGAGATTGTCGCCTCGGACGCGAACCTCCTCCGCCGCAGCGGTAATCGCGGTATGGATCCCGGCCTGTGCTCCGAGCAGTTCATTCAGAGCGGTGGCGATGGCCGTCTGGTGAGCCGAGCGATCGTCTTCGCGATCGTCCGTTGGGCCGCCCGGAGTGCCCACCGCCCAACTGTCGGACACGGTGAAGCCGTCTTCGGTGGCGAGAGCGACCTTGCCGAGGACGACCCGGCGGTAGTCGGTGAGGACCGTGCCACCGTCGATCATGGCGTCGGCAAGCTCGTCGACCGCTTGCTTGACCTTGTTGCCATTGTCGCGATCACCGACAACCCGGTCATAGGCCGACCAGTACGCGTCGCCCTCCCACTGCTTGCCCGCGTCCCGGATCTGCGCAGCGGTGCTGTCGATGAGACCGAGGAAGTCGGAGTTGCGCTCCTTGGCTTCAGTGCCCGCTGCGGAGAGCTTCCACGGTTCCCACGAGGTGAGCTGGGTCCGTGTCGGGACCTCGGTCACAGGTTCGCGCCCATCTGCGTGAGCTTGTCACGAAACTCGTTCTCGGTGACCTCATAGTTGTCGGCGCTACCTCGGCACAGGTTGGCGACTCGCCGATGCCGCATCGCCATCCGCAGCCACGCACCCTCGACGTACTCGGTGGCCGTCGCGCAGGCTGCGCCGAGCGGAGACCCCGGCAGCGCCGCGGCGACCGCGTCACCCCCGGTGCGGACATCGAGCGCGTCGACCTTGCCGCCGATGTCGGCCATCGACGCCGCGAGCGCACGTAGCTGCTGTGGATCAACCTGCATATCAGTCCCCCCTGCGATACATTTCTCAGCTCATCACATCTCGATGTCCCCCGGCAAGCACGCGAGAGCCGAAGACAGCTGTCTGCCGTCGGTGACCACCCCCACCGTGGACGTATGCACAGTGAGCCCTTGCCGCCGTCAGATCTATTCGCGCAGAACACCGCTCAGCTGGTCGCGTTCAAGCCAATTCCTCGATCTTCGCCGCCAGCTCGGCCCCGGTCAGCGGTTCGCGGGCGATCACCGCGATCGTGTCGTCCCCCGCGATCGTCCCCACGATCCACGGCAGCGCCGCCCGATCCAGCGCGCTCGCCAGGTAGTGCGCGGCCCCGGGCGGGGTGCGCAGGACGGCCATGTTCCCGCTCGCGTCGGTGGAGACGAGCAGGTCGCCGAGGAGTTTGGAGAGGCGGTCGGTGCCGCCGGTGACGCCGCGGACGGGGCTGCCGTCCTCGGGGACGATGTAGACGCCCGCTCCCCCGTCGGCGGCGCGCAGCTTCACCGCGCCGAGTTCGTCCAGGTCACGGGAGAGGGTGGCCTGGGTGGTTTCGATGCCTTCGGCTGCGAGTAGGGCGGCGAGTTCGCCCTGGCTGCGGACGGGGTTGGTGGCGAGGAGTTCGATGATGCGGGATTGGCGTCCGGCGCGGGTCCGCGCGATGGCGGGGCCCCGGCCGGACTGACTTCGTGATGCGGTCATCGTCGGCGCCTCGGGCGTCGGAGGGTGGCGCCGATGCGGCGGGTCATCGCGGTACCTCCGCACGTTTCTCCAGGAGCCAGACCAGGAGTGCCTTCTGGGCGTGCAGGCGGTTCTCTGCCTCGTCCCAGACCGCGCTGTGCGGGCCGTCGAGCACCTCGTCGGTGATCTCCTCGCCGCGGTGCGCGGGGAGGCAGTGCAGCACAACGACATCCGGCCCGGCGTGCGCCAGCAACGAAGCGTTGAGCTGGAAGGGTCGGAAGGGGCCGACGCGGTCGAGGCCGTCGTTCTCCTGGCCCATGCTGGTCCAGGTGTCGGTGACCAGGACGTCGGCGCCGGTGGCGGCGGCGATCGGGTCGTCGGTGACGAGCACGGAGGCGCCGGTTTCGGCGGCGCGCTTCGTGGCCGCGGCGATGACCTCGGGGTCGGGGACGAAGCCGGTGGGGGCGGCGATCACCACGTTCAGCCCGGCCGTCACGCCGCCGAGGAGCAGGGAGTGCGCCATGTTGTTCGCGCCGTCGCCGAAGTAGGCCAGGGTGCGGCCGGGCAGCGAGCCGAGGCGTTCGCGCAGGGTGAGCAGGTCGGCGAGGACCTGGCAGGGGTGGAATTCGTCGGAGAGGGCGTTGACGATCGGGACGGTGGCGGTCTCGGCCATCTGCTCGAGCCGGGCCTGGGCGAAGGTGCGCCAGACGACGGCGTCGACGTAGCGGGAGAGGACGCGGCCGGTGTCGGCGAGGGTCTCCTCGCGGCCGAGCTGGGTGTCGCGGCCGTCGACCACGACGGGGTGGCCGCCGAGCTGGGCGATGCCGACCTCGAAGGAGAACCTCGTGCGGGTCGAGTTCTTCTCGAAGATCACGCCGACGCCGCGCGGGCCGTCGAGGGGTCTGCGGGAGAACGGCGCGGCCTTGAGTTCGGCTGCCAGCGTGAGGATCTCGGCCTGCTCGGCGGGGGTGAGGTCGTCGTCGCGGAGGAAGTGCCGCAGGCCGGGGGTGAGCTCCGAGGTGGCGGCCGCGGCGATGGTTCCGCCGAAACCGGCCGAGGCGGCGGCGCCGATCGGGGTGACGGATCCGCCGTCGATGGGTTCCGAGGTCACGCTTCCTCCTTGGCGTCGGCGGCGGCGGCATCCAGGATCGCGGGCAGGTCCGCGACGAAGTTCTCCGCCTGGGTTTCGGTGAGCACGAGCGGCGGGGCGAGCCGGATGGTGTCCGGTTTGGGGGCGTTCACCAGGTACCCGGCCTCGCGGGCACGCGCCTCGACCAAGCCGGAGATACCGCGGCGAAGCCCGATGCCGAGCAGCAGCCCGGCGCCGCGCACGTGGTCCACCTCGGGGTGCTCCAGCAGCTCGATGCCGTCGACGAGCCGCTTGCCCACCGACTCGACGTGCGCGAGCAGCCCCTCCTCGTCGATGGTGCGCAGCACGGCGAGCGCGGCGGCCGCGCAGACGGGGTTGCCGCCGAAGGTGGTGCCGTGCGCGCCGGGCTGGAGCAGCTCGGCGGCGGCGCCGCGAGCCAGCACGGCGCCGATGGGGAGGCCGCCGCCGAGGCCCTTGGCGAGGGTGATCACGTCGGGGACGATGCCCGCGGTGTGGTGCGCGTAGAAGGCGCCGGTGCGGCCGATGCCGGTCTGCACCTCGTCCAGGATCAGCAAAGCGCCGTTGCGCGAGGTGATCTCCCGGGCCTTGGCGAGGTAGTCGATGGGCGGGACGATGACGCCGCTCTCGCCGAGGATCGGCTCCAGAACGACAGCGGCGGTCTGCTCGTCGACGGCGGCCGCCAAAGCGGCGGCGTCGCCGTACGGAATGTGCCGCACGCCGGGCGGCATGGGCGCGAACGGCTCACGCTTGGCGGGCTGGCCGGTGAGCGCCAGCGCGCCCATGGTGCGGCCGTGGAACGCCTCCTCGCAGGCGACGATATTCGGCCGCCCGGTCAACCGCGCGATCTTGAACGCGGCCTCGTTCGCCTCGGCGCCCGAGTTGCAGAAAAAGGCCCTGCCCTCGCCGAACTGCGCCAGCAGCCGCTCGGCCAGCTCGATCACCGGCTCGCTGACGTACAGGTTGGAGACGTGCCCGAGCGTCCCGAGCTGCTCGGTGACCGCGGCCAGGATCGCGGGGTGGGCGTGGCCGAGGCTGTTCACCGCGATGCCGCCGAGGAAGTCGAGGTAGCGCTTGCCGTCGGCGTCGTAGACCACCGCGCCCGCGCCGCGGACCAGCGCGATCTTGGGGGTGCCGTAGTTGTTCATCAGGGCGGCGTTCCACCGGCCCTGCAGGTCGGCCGAGCTCATATCGTCTCCTCGGGGGTCACCATGGTGCCGATTCCTTCTCCGGTGAACAGTTCCAGCAGCACCGAGTGCGGGACCCGGCCGTCGATCACGTGCGCGCTCGGGACACCGCCCTGGACGGCGCGCAGGCAGGCCTCCATCTTGGGGACCATGCCCGCGTCCAGCCTCGGCAGCAGCGCGGCGAGCGCGGCGGCGCCGATCTCGGTGGTGAGCGAGGAGCGGTCCGGCCAGTCGGTGTAGAGCCCCTCGACGTCGGTGAGGACAACGAGCTTCTCGGCGCCGATGCCCTCGGCGAGCGCGGCGGCGGCGGTGTCGGCGTTGATGTTGTGCACCACGCCGTCGATGTCGGGGGCGATGGTGGAGACCACCGGGATGCGGCCCGCGGCGATGAGGTCGAGGACAGCGTCGGGGTTGACCTCGGTGACGTCGCCGACCAGGCCGATGTCGGTAGCCTCGCCGTCCACCAGCACGGTGCGGCGGGTGGCGGTGAAGAGCCGGGCGTCCTCGCCGGAGATCCCGACGGCGTACGGGCCGTGCGCGTTGATCAGCCCGACCAGCTCGCGTCCGACCTGCCCGAACAGCACCATCCGCACCACGTCCATGACCTCGGGCGTCGTCACCCGGAAGCCGCCGCGGAACTCGCCCTGCAGCCCGAGCTTGCCGAGCATGGCGGTGATCTGCGGGCCGCCGCCGTGCACCACCACGGGGTGCACGCCGACGGTGCGCAGGAAGGCCATGTCGGCGGCGAAGGCACGCTTCAGCCCGTCGTCGACCATCGCGTTGCCGCCGTACTTGACCACGACGACCTTGTCCCGGAACCGCTGCAGCCAGGGCAGCGCCCCGGCCAGCACGTGCGCCTTGTCCAGCGCGCTGAGGTCGTGCGCGAGGCCGGTCACGAGCTGTAGGCCGAGTTCTCTTCGACGTAGCCGTGCGAGAGATCGGTGGTGCGGATGGTGGCGGCGCCGTCGCCGATCTTCAGGTCGACGACGACCTCGATGTCGGCGCCGGAGAGGTCGACCTCGCGGGCGCCCGGCGCGCCGACACCGTCGACGCAGACCGGGTTTCCGTTGAAGGACACCGAGATCCGGTCGGGGTCGAGCGTCACCGGGGCCATGCCGACGGCGGCGAGCACGCGCCCCCAGTTCGGGTCGGAGCCGAAGAGCGCGGTCTTGACCAGGCTGTCCCTGGCGACGGTGCGCGCGGCGGCCAGCGCCTCGTCCTCGTCCCGCGCGCCGGTGACGGTGACCAGCACCCGCTTGGTGAGGCCCTCGGCGTCGGCCATGAGCTGGGCGGCGAGGTCGTCGCAGACGGCGAGCACGGCGGCGTCCAGCTCGTCCTGCGAGGGGGTCACCTCGCTGGCGCCGTTGCCGAGCAGCAGCACGGTGTCGTTGGTGGAGCAGGAGCCGTCCACGTCGAGCCGGTCGAAGGTGCGCGCGGTGGCCTTGCGCAGCGCCTCGTCGAGTTGCTCGGCGGTGACGGCGGCGTCGGTGGTGAGCACGACCAGCATGGTGGCGAGCGAGGGGGCGAGCATGCCGGCGCCCTTGGCCATGCCGCCCACGTTCCACTTCGAACGGTGGTGGTAGGCGGCCTCTTTCGGCACGGTGTCGGTGGTCATGATGGCGTGCGCGGCATCGGTGCCGCCGGAGAGCCCACCGCCCATCTCGTGCACGATCTCGGTGATGGCCGGGACGATCTTGTCCATCGGCAGCCGGTCGCCGATCAGCCCGGTCGAGCAGACGGCGATCTCGCCGGCGCCGGTCTCGGTGCCCCAGCTGCTCAGCGCGGCGGCCAGCTCCTCGGCGGTGCGGTGCGTGTCCTGGAACCCGGCCGGGCCCGTACAGGCGTTGGCGCCGCCGGAATTCAGGATCACCGCGCGCAGCCTGCCGGTGCTGAGCACCTGCTGCGACCACAGCACCGGGGCGGCCTTGACCTGGTTTCTGGTGAACACCCCGGCGGCGGCGTACTCCGGCCCCTCGTTGACGACCAGCGCCAGGTCCGGCCTGCCGCTGACCTTGATCCCGGCCGCGATCCCGGCGGCGCGGAAGCCGAGCGGCGCGGTCACCCCCTGGGTGCGGACCAGCCTGCCTGCTTCGGTCGTCGTCACGGTGCCACTCCTACGGTGGGAAGCCCGGCGGTCTCGTCGAAACCGACGGCGAGGTTCATGGATTGCACCGCGGCGCCCGCGGTGCCCTTGGTCAGGTTGTCGATCGCGCCGATCACCACCAGCAGCCCGGCATCGGCGTCCACCGCCACCTGCAAGGTGACGGCGTTGGAGCCGAGTACCGCGCCGGTCGACGGCAGCGCGCCCTCGGGCAGCAGGTGCACAAAGGGCTCGGCGGCGTAGGCCTTCTCGTAGGCGGCGCGCACCTCGGCGAGGTCAGCGGTGGTCGGGGCGGTGCAGGTGGCGAGGATGCCGCGCGGCATCGGGGCCAGCACCGGGGTGAAGGAGACCGCGACGGCGGCGCCCGCGGCGGCGCTCAGGTTCTGCGCGATCTCGGGGGTGTGCCGGTGCGCGCCCGCGATGCCGTAGGCGCGGGCCGAGCCCATGACCTCGGAGCCGAGCAGCCCGACGTCGAGTTTCCTTCCGGCGCCCGAGGTTCCGCTCACCGCGACCACGGTGACGTTCGGCTCGGCGAGCCCCGCGGTGAAGGCGGGGGCGAGCGCGAGGCTGGCCACGGTCGGGTAGCAGCCGGGCACCGCGATCCGGCGGGCACCGCGCAGCCGCTCCCGGTTGTCGCCGAGCTCGGGCAGGCCGTAGCGCCAGGTGCCCGCGTGCTCGCCGCCGTACCAGCGCTGCCAGGCGGCGGCGTCGTGCAGCCGGAAGTCGGCGCCGCAGTCGATGATCACGGTGGACTCGGGCAGGGTGTTCGCCAGCGCGGCGGACTGGCCGTGCGGCAGGCCGAGGAAGACGACGTCGTGCCCGGCCAGCTCGTCGACGGTGGTGGCGGTGAGCACCCGGTCGGCCAGCGGATGCAGGTGCGGCTGCAGCGAGCCGAGCGGCGCCCCGGCGTTCGAACCCGCGGTCAGCGCCCCGATCTCGAGGCGCCCGCGTCGGTACTCGGGGTGTTCCAGCAGCAACCGCAGGACCTCACCGCCCGCGTACCCGCTCGCTCCGGCCACCGCGACCCGCAGGGTCCCGTTCGAGGAATCAACCATGTGATGATTATGCACGATTGTGCAAGCTCATTCACGCCAGGGGCGCACCTCCAGGGTACGCAGGAGTGGTACGAGTTCTCAGTTCTTCCGCTCGACCCGCTCCCCCGCGCCCGGCGTCCACACCGTGACCTCCATGTGGCCGTCGACCAGCTCCACGGTGGAGCCGCCGGTCAGCCGGTCGGCGACGAAGAAGTGGTCGAATTCCCTGCCCCGGATGTCGAAGCCGGTTTCGTCGAACATGTGCTGCGCGAAGCGGGCGTGCAGCTCCCGATCCGACAGGTCGGTGACGCTGCCGAAGAGCTTGGCGTCACCGTCGCCGACCATGGGGTCGGTGGTGGCGGTGTGCAGGCAGAACCGGGGGTCGCGGATCAGGTCGGCGAACTTGCGGGTGTTCGGCATACCGGCGAGCACCAGCATGCCCTCGAAGACGCGCGGCTCGATCGGGCTGATCCGCGGCGATCCGTCGGCGCGCAGCGTGCCGAGCAGGCAGAGGTTGCCGGTGGCGCGGTGCCTGCGGGTGAAGACGGCGGAGACGCGCGGGGCTTCGTCGAGGAATCGGGTCCAGGTGGTCATGCGGGGACGGTACGACCGTATGGTGACACCTGCTGTCAGGGTTGTCCGGATAGTGTCGGTCGATGCGCGCGAGCCGACTCCTCCGCCTGCTGCTGCTCCTGCAGACCAGGGGCCGGTGTACGGCGTCCCAGCTGGCCACCGAGCTGGAGGTGTCGGTGCGGACGGTGTACCGCGACGTGGACGCGCTCTCCGCTTCCGGCGTCCCGGTCTACACCGAGCCGGGCCGTGCGGGCGGGATCCGGCTGCTGGACGGCTACCGCACCCGGATCACCGGGCTGAACCCGGACGAGGCCGACGCGGTGCTGCTGGCCGGGCAGCCCGGCGCCGCCGCCGACCTCGGGCTCGGCACCGTGCTGGCGACCGCGCAGCTCAAGGTGCTCGCCGCGCTGCCGCCGGAGCTGCGCGGGCGGGCCACCCGGATCGCCGAGCGGGTGCACGTGGACGCCGCGGGCTGGTTCCACCGGCCGGACCGCACCCCGGCGCTGGGGGTCGTCACCGAGGCGCTCTGGGCGGATCGGCTGCTGGAGATCGGGTACGAGCGCGGCGACGCGGTGGTGCGGCGCCGGGTCGGGCCGCTCGGGCTGGTGCTCAAGGCGGGGACCTGGTACCTGGTGGCGCTGGCCGGCGGCTCGGTGCGGTCGTACCGGGTCGGGCGGATCGCCGAGGCGGCCGATACCGGCGAGACCTTCACCCGGCCCGCCGATTTCGACCTCGCCGCGCACTGGGAGCGGGCGGCGGCCGAGTTCGCCCGCGCCATGCTCCGGGTGACCGCGCGCTGCCGGATCGACGCCGCGCGGCTGTCGCTGCTCCGGCTCGGTTTCGAACCCGCAGCGGTGGCCGACGCCGTCGCCTCGGCGGACGAGCCCGATGCCGAGGGGTGGGTGCGGATCACGGTGGCGGCGGAGTCCTACGAGGTGATGGCGCACGGGCTGCTGCCGCTCGGCGCGCACGCGGAGGTGCTCGAGCCCGCCGAGCTGCGCGCGGTCATGGCCGGGACGGCGGCGGCGATGGCTCGCCGGTACGCGGAGTGATCCCGCGCAGCTTCTCCGGATTGACCTGGAAGCGCAGGTTCACGATGAGCCCGTCGCGCAGGTCGTAGGTGAGCACGCCGACCGGGAGGGGCCCGAGCCTGCCGATCACGCTCAGCTCCCCGTTCACGACCGCCGCGCCGAACTCGATCCCGGTCAGGATCGGCTTGGCCAGCACGCCGATCAGCCAGCGCGCCACGTGGTCGGGGCCGTGCAGCGGGCGGCGCGCGGCGGTGACCAGGCCGCCGCCGTCGTTCCACAGCGTGACGTCCGGGGCGAGCACCGCCATCAGCGCGCCGACGTCGCCGCCGCGGCAGGCCAGCAGGAATCGCTCGGTGACCTGCGAGCGCACCGCGGTATCGGTCTCGAACCGGGGCCGCCGCGCCCGCACGTGCTCGCGCGCCCGGTGCGCCAGCTGCCGCACCGTCGGCTCGGGCCGCTCCAGGAATTCGGCGATCTCGGCGTGCGAGTACCCGAAGACCTCGCGCAGCACGAAGACCACCCGCTCGACCGGGCCGAGCGATTCCAGCACCACCAGCATGGCGGTGGAGACGCTGTCCGCCGTCTCGCCCGCCGCCGCCACCGGGTCGCCGTCGGTGAGCGGTTCGGGGAGCCACGGCCCGACGTATCGCTCGCGGGTGGCGCGGGCGCCGGTGAGCCGGTTCAAGGCCAGGTTGGTGACGGTGCGGACCAGGTAGGCCTTCGGGTGCTCGACGGTCGCCTGCTCGGTGCCGTGCCATTTCAACCAGGCGTCCTGGAGGATGTCCTCGGCGTCGGCCACGCTGCCGAGCATGCGGTAGGCGGTGGCGAAGAGCAGCGGGCGGTGCTCGGCGAAGGGGTCGGTCATCGGGCGGCCGCTTCCTGTGCCGCCGGGCGCCGGGTGGCGCGGCCGCCTGCGGTCAGGCGCACCATAACCGGGACGCGGCGGCTGAGCCGGAAGGCGAACGGCGGTGAGCTGGTCACCGCCTCCTTGTAGGCGACGGCGGCGCGGCCGGTCAGGTACCAGCGGCGCGGGGTGTCGTCGGCGCGGGTGAACTGGATGACGGCATCGCGGCGGCCGAGGCTGACCGGCTGGTGGAAGTAGCCGATGCGGAACGGCTCGACTCGCCTGCCCCTGAGCAGCCGGGCGACCGTGTCGGCGGTGTAGGCGGCGGTGGGGAGGCCGGTCTGGCAGGTGCCGTGCACGTCGCCCCAGGCCATGCGGATGGCGGCGGCGTCGCCGACGGCGTGGATGTCGGGGTGCGAGATCGAGCGCAGCATGGGGTCGGTGCGGATCAGCCCGGCGGGGTCGACGGCGATGCCGGAGTCGGCCGCGAGCGGGGAGACCTGGACGCCGGTGGTCTGGATGGTGAGGTCGGAGCTGATCAGTTCGCCGGTGTCGAGCCGGACTCCATCGGAGCGGAGCCCGGTAACGGTGGCTGCGCGGCGCCGCACCCCGAGCCGGTCCAGGGCGCGGTTCAGGTGGGCGCGGGCGCCCGTGCCCATCATGGCGCCCGGCTCGCCGCGGCTGATCAGCGTGACGGCGATCTCCGGGTGGCGCTCGGCGATCTCGGCGGCGGTCTCGATGCCGGTGAGGCCGGCGCCGCAGACGGTGACGGTGCTCGCCGTCGCGAGGCGGGCGGCGATGCGGTCCGGGTGGTCGAGGGGCACCGCGTGCTCGCGGGCGCCGGGGATGTCCGCGGTGCCCGTTCGGCTGCCGAGGGCGTAGATCAGGGTGTCGTAGGTGAGGATTGTGCCGTCGTCGATGGCGACGGTTCTGGCGTCGGGGTCGAGCGCGGTCGCGGCGCCGCGGCGGAAGGTGATGCCGGTGTGCTCGAGCAGAGCCGGAATCGAGTGCTGCTTCAACTCCTGGCCGGTGGCCTGCTGGTGCAGGCGCAGCCGCTCGGTGAACCGGTCCGAGGGGTTCACCAGGGTGATCCGGGCGCCGGTTCGCCGGGCCAGCCCGATGGCGGCGAGCATGCCGGTGTACCCGGCGCCGAGGACGACGATGTGCGGCGTGCTGGTGGTGGTCATGGCCGGGCTCCCTGCGGGTGGTTCCGTCGTGGTCACACAGGAGACAGGGCAGCTCGACCGGACGTGACGCCGCGTGACCGGCATCACATTATCGGAGTCGGCTCCGTAGGCGCCCAGTCCAGCAGCTCGGCCATCGCGCCGAGCTGCGCGCTCGCGGGGGTGCGCCGCATGACCGCGTTCCGCAGCGCGACGAGCGGGCGCGCCGAGAGCTGCCCGGCCTGACCCATGCGCCGCGCCCCGGTGCCGATTCGTTGCGTGCGCGGGCGGCGCAGGGCGTCGTATCGGCGCAGGTCGCCGTCGCCGGCGAGGACCGCGCCGAGCGTGACCGCGTCCTCCAGCGCCTGGCAGGCGCCCTGGCCGAGGTCGGGGGTCATGGCGTGGGCGGCGTCGCCGACCAGGGCGATCCGGCCGGCGGTGAAGCGTGGGAGGGCGGGGAGGTCGTAGATGTCGTGGCGGAGGAGCTCGGCCGGGTCGGCGGCGGCGAGCAGGGCCGGGATGGGGTCGTGCCAGTCGGCGAAGCGCTCCCTGAGCTCGGCGAGACCGCCGTCGGGTGCGGCGGCGGGGGCGTTCGCGGTGGCGAAGCAGTAGACCCGGCCGCCCGCCAGCGCGGCGAAGCCGAACCGCTGCCCGCGACCCCAGCTCTCACCGAACTCGGTGACCGGCACCGACGGCGTCACCACCGCGCGCCACGCGGTGTAGCCCGCGTAGCGCGGCTCGACCTCTCCGGCCACCGCGCGCCGCACCACGCTCCGAATCCCGTCCGCTCCGACCACCAGTTCCGCGCTGCGCTCCCCCGCCGTCGTGACCACGCGCCCGGACTCGTCCGCCGCCGCCACCCCGACTCCCGTCCGCAGCACCCCGGCGGGCAGCGCCTCCCGCAGAATCGCCATGAGCTCTGCCCGGTGCACCACGATCGGCTCCCCGAACCGCTCCTTCAGCACCCTGGCGTCCACCCGCAACAGCGGCCGCCCGGCGGCGTCCCTGATCCCGCCCGACGCATCGGGGACAGCGCGCGCCCGCACCTGCGCCCCGACTCCCAGCGCATCGAGTGCCCGGATCGCATTGGGCCACAGCGAAAGCCCCGACCCCACCACGGCCTGCTCCGCCGCCCGCTCCAGCACCACCGGCCATTTCCCGGCCCGCAGCACGGCCAGCGCGGTCGCCAGCCCACCGATTCCGCCGCCGGCGATCAGCACCTCGTCCATCCGACTCACTCCTTCTCCGTCACTACCGATGTAGTGGAATCTACTACATCAGTAGTGGCAAGCACTACCCCTGTAGTATTTCGGCGTGACCGGCAAACGAACCCTCGTGCTCGACGCCGCCCTGCGCCTGCTCGGCGAACGCGGCCCGCGCGCGCTCACCCACCGCGCCGTCGACGAGGCGGCCGGGCTGCCCGCGGGCTCTGCCTCGAACTACTTCCGCACCCGCGCGGCGCTGCTCATCGGCATCACCGCGCTCCTCGAGGAACGTGACCACGCGGCCTGGGAGCGCGCCCCCGCCCCGCGCGACACCGCCGAACTGGTCGAGGTGCTCTGCGCCGTGCTCCGGCACGCCGTCACCGCGGACGAACCGGCCACCCTGGCCCGCTACGCCCTCATGCTCGAGGCTCGCGAACTCCCCGAAGTGCGGGAAGCCCTGCGCGCCGGGCACCTCCGGCTCACCGCCTGGCTCACCGGACACCTGCGCGCCGCCACCGACGATCCCGCGATCCCGGAGTCCGCCGTCCGCCCGCTGATCGACTACCTCGACGGCTTCGCCCTGCACCACGCCCTGATCGGCGGCTTCGACACCGCGACGGTGCGAACGACGCTGCACACCCTGGTCACCGCCGCGATCAGCCGCACCGGGTGAGCAGCGTGGCGACGCGACAGCCTCGGTGCGAATCCGCGGCCCGGAACTGGGGGCATGACCGCAACGACGGGCCCTTGTTACCGTCACCGCTCATCGCATCCATGTGGAGGAGCTCTTGCACCGTCCCATGCTGCCGATAATTCGTCCGTCCAGGTCTCCACCGAGGACCGGATACCGGGAGGCACGATGCAGGACACGGGAAACGGTGGCAGCAAGGACGCAACCGCACCCTCCCCCGCCGTTCACCACTGGACGGTGGGTTTGACGTGCGTAGCGATCGTCGCGACCGGCTACCTGATCGCCGGTCTGCTGCACGAGCCGGAGCCGGAGTTGACGACCGCACCGCTCACCCCCACCACCACTTCGGAGCCGCCGGAACCGGCCGAGTATTCGTATGTCACCCCGCCGGTGACATTTCCGGTGCAGATTCCGGGTTGTGATGTGGTGGAGCCACCACAGCAGGGGCAGGGTTTTTCGATGGTCACCGTCGAAACACCCGAATACGACAACCCGGCCTATCCGTGGTTCTCCGGGCCCAAGGCCGTCGCGATGACGCAGGCGCTGCAGGCGGCGCTGCCCGCCGGTGCCGAGATCGCCTTCGCATCGGCGGATCGGTCACTGGTATTCCAGCCGATCCTCGGCGACCCCGCGGCGGACAGGGGTTTCGGAGGTGCGACCGACGCACGCGCCACGCTGCTGCGCGGCGACCGATCGGGCTGGCTGTCGGTGGACGTTCGCGAGTCCACCGAGCCGATCCCGCCGTGCGTCGCCGGCGATCTCGACGAGAGACGCCGCCTTCCCGACGGCACGACCGTCGATACCCACGACACCTGGTACGAGACCAACGGTGTTCGCACCCTCCGGCGCTCGGCCACCGCTCACCTGCCCGACGGAACCGTTGCCAACGCCTCCGCCACCGACGAAGCCAGTGACGGCAGCGGCTATACCGGAACCGTCCCGCTGACCGTCGACGAACTCGTCGCGCTCGTCACCGTCCCCGGACTCCGCATCACCACGCCGGTTCCGCCCGGAACGCCGAACCCGCCCGAGTCCTGCGACAACTGGGCGGAGTCCTCGCCCGTGATCGATCAGGCCCAGGCTCGTCGATGGGACGCGGTCCTGGCGCGGATTCCACTCGACGGCTCGACCCTCGACCAGCCGCTCGGGGCGCTGCTACCGGCAAGCAGGGGCGGGGTGTGCCAGGTGGTCCGGGTAACCACACCTGGCCGGCAATCCCGGTTGAGCGTGGCGATCAGCATCGGACAGCCTCTTCCACCGGAGCGCTCGTCGAAGGACGGCGCGACGTCACGTCGGCTGCCGGACGGAACGGTGGTCGAGACGCGCGAATCGCGAAGCACAGTGATGGAGGAGCCGTCACCCTCCACGCAAACGACCCGCACTGTCACCGTCACCCGCCCGTCCGGGACCCGGATCGAGGTCAGCTCCGGCGATGGTCCCGCCGAGCCGTTGCCGTTCGAGCTGCTCGAGGCGATCGCCGTGAATCCGGGACTGGAGGTGTCGCGATGAGAACGACTCCCGGGCTGCGCGACCTCGTGCTCGCCGCCACGGCGGCCGTAGTCACGACTGCCGGTGCGGTAGTGGTCCATGTGCAGCCCGAGGACGCCACGCGCAAGATCACCGGCACCGCGGACTCCGCTCCCGGGCTCGCCTGGTCGACAACCGCCGCCGGGCTCGGACGAGCAGGCGCGGAGTTCCGCGATCCGCGGGACGGCACCGAATACCGCAGCGACGGAGCGGGATTCATCGACGGCGGTGACACCCTGGTGACGGTGCTCGGTGTGCCGGACGACGACAACCTGCGAGACCCGGTGTTGGTCGGCATCGATGCCGGCACCGGCGCGAAACGCTGGCAGGCCCCCGCCGCGGACCTGGCCGGTTGCGGGGCTGTCCCTGTCGATGGCCGGGTCGTCTGTTTCAGCTCCGACCGAGCGCTCGTCGGCTACGACCTCACCACCGGAGATGTCACCCGGACACCGACGAAGTGGTTTCCCTTCGCCCTCGCGACACTCGACGATCGCGTGTACGTCGCCGAGGGCGACGTCGAGTCCGACGACGTGCGCGTCCACGCCGGCACCCTCACCGACCCGGCCGCGTACTGGTCACGAGCCTTCGACATGGGTACGACCTGGGACAGCCTGCCCTTCGACAGCGTGGACGTGTCCCACGGCCAGGGCGTCTTCACCCTCGGCGCCGACATCGCCGGGTTCGACCTCGCCGCCGGCAAGCCGACCTGGACCACCACCCGCGACGGCTGCTCCGACACCCGCGCAAGCGGCGGCGCGGTGCTCGTGCGCACCGGATGCGGCGACGACAACACCGGCAGCGACCTCCTCGACCGCACCGGTCGCACCATTGCCACCTCCGACAGCACGGTTACCCAGTACCTTTCGTTCGACCTCCCCGCCGACGACACCGTCCCCGTCCTGCTCGGCGACAGCGGCTATGACCGCCGCACCGGCACCCTCCTCTGGAGCAGCTCCGACCTGATTTTCGTACCACGGGGAAGCAACACCACGACCGGCACCGCAACGGCCGTCTTCGGCGACGTCGCCCTTCTGCAAGACACCGACGCGCACACCACCACCGGTCTCGACCTCCGCACCGGACACCGGCTGTGGCGGACCGACACCACCCGCCTCGGCACCCTGCTCGGCTGGGACGGCCACACCGTAGTCCTCTCCGACTACACCGGACTCTGGGCGATCGACCCCCGAACCGGCGCCACTTCCTGGGACATCCCATTCGGCGCCGTGCACACCGACACCGAGGCCCTCACCGGCTACGGCCAGCTCGCCGCACACGGCAAGGACCACTACACCTACGCCGGCGCCCGGACAATGATCGGACTCCGGCCCCTCGGGCACTGACAGCGGATCGCCGGCTGGCCTGCCCCACCCATCGGGCTGCAGTCGTGGTGGCCTACCGACAGCTGCCTCCGCTGCTCGGGGGCGGGCGGCTCGGATGACCGCCGCCGCAGCCCCCCGCGCCCCGGACTCGGCCCTACCCCGAGTTCCGCAACGCCGTCGCCAGCCCGTTCATGGTGAGCAGAATCCCCCGCTTGACCAGCTCCTGATCGTCCCCCGCACGCAACCGGCGCAGCAACTCCACCTGCATCTGGTTCAGCGGCTCCAGGTACGGGAACCGGTTGTGGATCGACTCCGCCAGCGAGGCGTTGTCGGAGAGCAGCTGGTCGTGCCCGGTGACGGCGGCGTGCATGCGGATGGTGCGGGCGTGCTCGTCCCGGATCATGCCGAAGATGCGGTCGCGCAGCGCCACGTCCTCGACCAGCTCCGCGTACCGCTCGGCGATGGCGAGATCGCTCTTGGCGAGCACCTGGGCGAGGTTGGAGAGCACGGTGCGGAAGAACGGCCAGCGCCGGTAGAGGTCGGTGAGGACGGCGAGCCGGTCCGGGTCACCGGCCACCCACTCCTCGAGCGCGGTGCCGGTGCCGTACCAGCCGGGCAGCATGACCCTGGACTGGCTCCAGGCCATCACCCACGGGATCGCGCGCAGGTCGGAGACCGAGCTGGTGGGTTTGCGCGAGGCCGGGCGGCTGCCGATGTTCAGGTCGCCGACCTCGGCGACGGGGGTGGACTGCCGGAAGTACTCCACGAACCCGGGCTCGTCGTGCACCAGCGCGGCGTAGGCGGCGCGGGCGCGGGCGGCCAGGTCGTCCATGAGCTCGTAGGAGGGTTCGGCGGCGGGGCCGAGGCCCTCGACGTCGAGCAGCGTGGACTCCAGCGTGCCCGCGATGAGCGACTCCAGATTGCGGTGCGCCGCAGAGGGTTCCGCGTACTTGGCGGCGATCACCTCGCCCTGCTCGGTGAGGCGGAGCGCGCCGCGCACGGCGCCGGCGGGCTGGGCCAGGATGGCGTCGTAGCTGCGCCCGCCGCCGCGGCCGACGGTGCCGCCGCGGCCGTGGAAGAGCCGCAGCTTGATCCCGGTCTCGCGGGCCACCTCGACCAGCTCCAGCTCGGCCCGGTAGAGCGCCCAGTTGGCGGCGAGGTAGCCGCCGTCCTTGTTGGAGTCGGAGTAGCCGAGCATGACCTCCTGGCGCATCCCGGCGCTCGCCACCAGCTCCCGGTACACGGGGACCTCCAGTGCCGCGGCCAGGGTCGTGGCGCCCGCGGCCAGATCCTCGATGGTCTCGAAGAGCGGAACGATGCCGACCGAGCAGGACGGGCCGCCCGGGTCGAGAATGCCCGCCTCCTTGAGCAGCAGCGCCGCCTCCAGCATGTCGCTCACCGAGGTGCACATGCTGATGACGTAGTTCGGCACCGCCTCGGCGCCGAAGGTCGCGATCACCTCGGCGGCCGCGCAGGCGATGCCGAGCTCCTGGGTGGTCTTCTCGCTCAGCGCGGCGTGCGGGCCGAGCAGCGGCCTGCGGGTGCGGAGCTCGGCGGCGAGCAGCGCGACCCGCTCGTCCTCCGGCAGGCTCGCGTAGTCGGCGTGCACGCCGGCCCAGGCCAGGATCTCGGCCACCACCTGCTCGTGCACCTCGGAGTTCTGCCGCATGTCCAGGCTCTGCAGGTGGAAGCCGAAGGTCTCCAGGGCGAAGCGGAGCGCGGCTAGCCGGTCGTCGGCGAGCAGGCCGTCGCCGGCGGCGCGCATGGATTCGTCGACCGCGTCGAGGTCGTCCAGCGCCTGCTGCGGGGTGTCGTACGGCTCGGCGCCCGCATCCGAGCCGTGCACCGGCGCGGCGCCGAGCGCGCGCACCGCGGTGGCGGTCAGCCGGTTCCGGATGGCGTGCAGCGCACGGCGGTACGGCTCGTCGGCGTGCGTCTCCGGCTCCGGGTAGCCGGCCGCGGCCAGCCCGGCCACGCGCTCGGAGACCGGGACCAGCCGGGCCGACTGGGCCAGCACCTTCTCCAGCTCGGCCAGCTCGCGCAGGTACCGCTCGAAGGCGACGCTCGCGGCCTGCCCGGCGGCGGTGCGCACCACGTCGGCGGTGACGAACGGGTTGCCGTCGCGGTCGCCGCCGATCCAGGAGCCGGGCCGCAGGATCGGCCGCGGGAGCAGCTCGACGCCGGGCCACCGGGTCCGCAGCGCGGCCCTGACCTCGGCGTTGATCGCCGGGATGACGTCGAAGAGGGTGAGTTCGTAGTAACGCAGCCCGACCGCGATCTCGTCCTGGATCCGCAGCCGCGCCAGCCGGATCAGCGCGGTGCGCCAGAGCGCGAGCACCTGCCGCCTGATGTCGAGTTCCAGCGCGGCGCGCTCCCGCTCACCCTCGGCGAAGCGGCCGCGCTGCCGCATCAGCTCGGTGATCCTGGCCTGGCCGTCGAAGACGGTGCGCCGCCTGGTCTCGGTCGGGTGCGCGGTGATCACCGGGGCGACGAGGGCGTCGGAGAGCAGGTCGGCGACGGTCTCGCCGTCCAGCGCGGCGGCGTCCAGCTTGCGGTAGGTGGCGGCCAGCGAGGAGTCCTGCGGCGGCTCACCCGCGCCGATGTGCACGGCGCGGCGGCGGTCGCGCTGCAGATCCTCGGCCAGGTTGGCGAGCAGCACGAAGTAGC
This sequence comes from Nocardia asteroides, assembly GCF_021183625.1. Lineage (NCBI taxonomy): Bacteria > Bacillati > Actinomycetota > Actinomycetes > Mycobacteriales > Nocardiaceae > Nocardia > Nocardia asteroides. The sequence continues at coordinate 5,955,991 of NZ_CP089214.1, read as the reverse complement.
TGAAGGCGCGGATCAGCGGGATCGCCACCGCCACGTCGACCCCGCGCAGCATCTCCGCGACGGCGCTGCGGCCCACCTCCTCGCGGCGGATCCGGAACGCCTCCTTGCGCACCCGCTCGATGAGGTCGAAGACCTCCGGCCCCTCGTGGTCCCGGATCGTGTCGCCGAGCACCTCGCCGAGGAAGCGGATGTCGTCGCGCAGCGGCCGGATGGCCTCGGGTTCGGTCTCGATCCTCGGGTCGCTCATACGCCGAGACTATTGCGGCGGCGGCCGCCCCGATATGCGACGCGGCGCACATCGGGGGGAATTCACACGCTGGTCACGCCGATCAGCGCATGGGCCAGGCCCACGGTGGCTCATCGAGCAAACCCTGGCCTGCCAGGTAGGTGCGGCCGTCGTCCTTGCGCAGCTCCAGCACCGAGGCCCGCTCCTCCCGCGCGAAGGCGGTGAGCAGCGCCGGGGCGTGCGTCACCACGATCACCTGGGTGTGCGCCGACGCGGTGACGATGAGATCGGCGAGCGCGCTCATGAGCTCGGGGTGCAGGCTGGTCTCCGGCTCGTCCAGCACCAGCAGCTCCGGTGGCCGCGGGGTGAGCAGCGCGGCCACCACCAGCAGGTAGCGCAGGGTGCCGTCGGAGAGTTCGGCGGCCTCCAGCGGGCGGCGCAGCCCGGGCTGGTGCAGCCGCACGGTGAACCGGCCCGCGTGCGCGGCCACCTCGACCCGGCTGCCGGGGAAGGCCTTGTCGACGGCGGCGTCCAGCTCGACCGCGTCGCCGATCTCCCTGATGGTCTGCAGCGCGGCGGCCAGGTCGGCGCCGTCGTGGCCGAGCCGGACCGTGCGGGTGCCGATCTGCGGGGCCCGCGCGGGGGCGCCCGCGTCGGTGCGCAGCCGGTCGTAGAAGCGCCAGCCGCGCACCCGGTCGCGCACGCTGAGCAGGTCGGGGGCGCGGCTCGGGTCGGAGAGCTCGCCGAGCATGCTGTCGAAGGAGCGCAGTGTGTGCGGCACGGTGTTCCAGCGCCTGCCCGTGCGCACCCGGACCACCGGGCCCGCCCGCTCGGTGAGCACCGTTGCCGGGCGCAGCATCGGCCCGGACCACACCGCCTCCGCCTTGATCTCCGGGTCGCGGTCGAACAGGGAGTCGGCGGGCGCCGGGATGCCGAGGTCGGCGGCGTAGCCGAAGTCGTCCGCGGCGAAGCCGACGCGCAGCGCCACCGGGGTGCCGTCCGCGGGGCGCCCCGGCCCGGCCCAGAGCGTGGAGTCCAGCCCGCCCTCCCTGGCCAGCGCCGCAACCGCGCCGTTGCTGGCGAACTCGGCGAGCAGCCGGAGCACCCGGTACAGGCTCGATTTGCCGCTGCCGTTCGCCCCGGTGACCGCGGTGAGCGGGGTCAGCGGCACGATGAGGTGACGCAGGGACCGGTAGTTCTCGACGGCGAGGACGGTGAGCACGTCGGCCACCGTAGCCCGATCCACGGCGGCAGCGGCGCGTAAGTCCCGGCGACACGCCCAGCGGTTCGGCGCGCCGAAAGGCGGGAGACCGGGCGGTTTTTCGCCTGGTCAGCCCGCTCCGAGGATGGCGAGCACCGGCTCGGAAAGGTAGAAGGGCTCCAGCCGCTCGCGGATCAGCCCGGCCAGCACCCCGTCCGCCTTGGCCCGCTCGATCACCGCGGGGCCGTAGCGCAGGATCTCGGTGCGCAGGTCGTCGCCGGTGAGCCCGAGCTCGGGCAGCAGCGCGGCGAGCGTGAACTCGCCGTACTTGCCGAGGAAGACGTCGACGCACTCGTCCAGCAGCAGCCCGAAGTACGGCTTCTCCCTGGTGGTCACCGCGATCTCGTAGCTGAGCAGCACCAGGTCGCGCAGATCCTGCTTGGTCAGGTACTCGCGCAGCCCGTTGACCGGCTCCCCGGCGTGCAGATCCCAGAACTCCATGGCGGCGCTGTGCACCGGGGCGTCGCGCAGCACCTCGCGGATGGCGTTGTTGGTGCGCTCGAGGGCGAAGCGCGCGCCCCTGTCCGCCATGTCGCTGAGGAAGGCGTTGTCGGCGGCGGCCTTCCGCGCCCGGTTGGCGGCCGACTGCCCCAGCGAGACCAGCGAGCCGACGCCGGGGATCTTCTCCGCGCGCTGCCGGTTGGCCTGCATGAAGTCGTCGATCAGCTTGTCCACGAATTTCGAGGCGACGGTGGCGACCAGCGGGCTCTCGGTGAGCCTGCTCAGGATCCGCTCCTGCGCCTGGTGCATGCCGAGGATCTTCGCCAGCAGCGCCTCGACCGGCTGCCGCTCGACCACCTCGCCGAGCGTGTACTCGTCGTTCTCCGCGATGTGGGTGTAGATCGAGTCGGCGAAGACGCCGGACATGTCGGCGAAGACGGGGCTGCCGCCGATCAGCTCGACCACGGTCGCCACGGTCTGCTTGGCCTGCTCCGGGGCGACGACATCGCGGACCAGGATGGTCTCGGCGACGCCGAGCACGGCCCCGACGTCGCGGGCGACGACCTCGGCGAAGCGGTCGCCGGTCACCTCCGCGAGCAGGAAGTCGACCTGGGCGTCGAGGAGTCGTTCGGCGATCTCGCGCGGCTCGGGCATGTTCTCCACTCTCGTGTCGCCGAGCCGGCGGGTGTCACGGCCCGGTGGATTCGTCGCGCATCGACTTCCGGATCTTGTCGAGGCGGTCGCGGGCCGCATCCTCGCGCGCCTGCCACTGTTCTTCGACGCCGCGCCCGGCAGTGGTCTCGCGTTCGAGCTCCTCCCGGCCCTGGGCGGTGCCGAAGCGCTGCTCGACCTTATCGCGAACGGAGTCGAATGTCGGCACGCCGGAGGCGGTATAGCCGCCGGTCGGCGGCGCAGCGGACATACCCGGCGGCGGTACCGGTACCGGCGGTACCGCAAACCCGTCGCCGACCTGCTGCGATCCGGGCGCCCGCTGCGGGGCGGTACCGGTACCCGGCCGCGGGGTGTCCGGAATCACAACCGCGTCGAGCGGCGCGCCGGAGGTGGCCTGCTCGGCGAGCGCGGCGTGCACCCGTGCGAAGGTCGGCCGCTGCGCGGTGGCGGCACGGAGTACGGCGAGCAGTTCGTCGTCCGGGAGCGCGGCGAGCAGCGCACCGATTCCGGCTGAGTCGGTCATGCCACCAGGCTACGGAGTCCGGCCGAGCCCGCACTCCGCGCGCGCCCACTCGGCGATCAGCCCGGCCCAGCGGCGGCCGGCGCCCATGATGAGGTCGTTGTGGCCGCAGCCGGGGAAGATCTCCAGGCGCTTGGGGTCGGGGGCGGCGGTGTAGAGCCTGCGGGAGTGCTCGACGGGGAGCAGTTCGTCCCGGTCGCCGTGCATGAGCAGCAGCGGGATGCGCAGGTCGCCGATGCGGCGCAGGGTCGGGTAGGCGTCCGGCACCAGCGGGGCCGGGATCACCGGGAAGACCGAGCGGGCCGCGGCGCGCAGCCCGGTGAAGGTGGACATGAGCACCGCACCGGCGGGCGGGTGCGCCGCCGCGAGCTCGGTGACCACCGCCCCGCCGAGCGATTTCCCCAGGTAGACGACGCGCTCCGGATCGACCCCCGGGCGGGCGAGCAGCGCCGCGCGGGCGGCGCGGGCGTCCAGGTAGGTGCCGCGCTCACTGGGCCGCCCGGTACTGCGGCCGTACCCGCGGTAGTCGAAGGAGAGCACGTCGAACCCGGCCGCGGTGAGCAGCGCGAAGATCGGCAGCCGATCACCGATGTTGCCGGCGTTGCCGTGCGCGAAGAGGATGTGCCCGATCGGCTCGCGGGCAGGCAGCCACCAGGCGTGCAGCGTCTCCCCGTCCGCGGTGCGCGGCGCGAGCTCGGTGAAGTCGAGCCCGAGCAGGTCGGGGGTCCAGGCGATCTCCCTGGTCGGGTGGTAGGTGAGCGCGTGCATCACCGCGTTCGCCGGGTGCCGCGCCGCGCGCACCGCGAGCGTCATCCGGTGATCTCGACGCCGCGCCAGAAGGCCACCCGGTCCCTGATCTCCTCGGCCTTCGGCTTCGGGTCCGGGTAGTACCAGGCGGCGTCGGGGTTGCGCGCGCCGTCGACGGTCACCGTGTAGTACGACGCGGTGCCCTTCCACGGGCACACGCTGTGCTTGTCGCTGTCGCCGAAGTAGGCCCGGTTCAGCGACGACGCCGGGAAGTAGTGGTTGCCCTCCACCACGACGGTCTCGTCGCTCTCGGCCAGGACCGCGCCGTTCCATTCCGCTCGCATGATGCGCCTTTCGCCGGGGACTCCCCCGACGTTACCCGCGCAGCTCCGCGCCGACGGCGCTCGCCGCGGCGGCCACCGCGGCATCGCGGGCGGCGCTCGCCTCGTCCTCGGTGAGGGTGCGGTCCGGCGCGCGGAAGCGGAGCGCGTAGGTGAGCGAGCGGCGGTCGGCGCCTGCCTGCGCGCCCTCGTAGACGTCGAAGAGCGCGATCTCCTCCAGCAGCGTGCCGCCGCCGTCGCGCAGCGCCGCCTCGACGGTGGCGGCAGGCACCGAGCGGGCGACTGTCACCGAAACGTCCTGCAGGACCGCGGGGAACGGCGAGACCACGGGCACCGGGCGGGTGTCGCGCAGCGGGATGGCGTCCAGGTCGAGCTCGAGCGCGCAGGTGCGGGCGGGCAGCCCGGCCCGCTCCAGCACCGCCGGGTGCAGCTCGCCCGCGTACCCGACGACGGCGCCGTCGACGACCAGCTCGGCGCAGCGCCCCGGGTGCCAGGGCAGCTGCGCGGCCGGGCGCCGCTCGATCCGGACCCCAGCCGCGTCGCCGACCGCGTCGGCCAGCGCGAAGGCATCGGCGGCCTCGGCCTGCCTGCCCGGCCCCCACGGCCCGCGCGGCTCGCGACGGCCGCTGAGCACCGCGCCGACGTGCACCGGCTGCGCGGGCAGCGAGTCGAGCAGCTCGGCGATCTGCTCCGACGAGGGCCTGCGGTCGACCGGAAGCGCCGCGACCGGACGGACGTTCGGCCCGGGCAGCACCACCTGGGCGATGCCGTAGAGCGCGAGGTCCCGCGCGCCCCGGGAGATATTGCGCGCGGCCACCTCGAGCAGCCCGGGCAGCAGCGTGCTGGCGAGTTCGGGGCGCTCGGCGTCGAGCGGGTTCAGCACCCGGGTGGTGGTCCGCCGCGGGTCGTCGTCGTCCAGCCCCCACACGTCGAACACCCCGGCGGGCAGGAAGACCGGCGGCGGCACCTCGACGCAGCCGGCGAAGGCGAGCGCCCGGCTCACCGCGCGGCGGCGGCGCTGCGCGGGGGTCAGCCCGCGCCCGGCAGGCGCGGTCGGCACGACCGACGGGATCTGCTCGAGCCCCTCCAGTCGCAGCACCTCCTCGACCAGGTCGGCGGGCTGGGCCAGGTCCGGCCGCCAGCTCGGCGGGGTGACCAGCAGCTGGCCGTGCCCGACCTCGCTCACCGCGACCTCGACGGTGCAGCCGATCTGCGCCAGCCTGCGCGCGGCGGTGCCGGTCGGGTAGGTGACGCCGGCGACGCGATCGGGCAGGTCGATGTCCATGGCGATGGCGGGCGCGGGCTCGACCGGCACCCGGATGTCGCTGAGCACGTCCCCGACGACGCCGCCCGCGATCTCGGCGAGCAGCGCGGCGGCACGGTCCAGCGCGACCACGTTGAGCTCCGGGTCGACCACCCGCTCGTACCGCTTGCCCGCCTCGGAGACCAGCTTGTGCCTGCGCGCGGTCCGGTAGATGAGCAGCGGGTTCCAGGTGGCGGCCTCCAGCAGCACGTCGGTGGTGCCGTCGTTCACCTCGGTGCTCGCGCCGCCCATGACGCCGGCCAGCGAGACCACGCCGGACTCGTCGGCGATCACCACGTCCTCCGGGTCGAGGGTGCGCTCGACGTCGTCCAGGGTGCGCAGCCGCTCCCCCGGCCGCGCCTGCCGCACCACCAGCTCGCCGCTGACCGCGGCGGCGTCGAAGGCGTGCAGCGGCTGGCCGAGCTCGAGCATGACGTAGTTGGTGACGTCCACCGCGGGCGAGATCGGCCGCACGCCGGAGAGCAGCAGCCTGCGCTGCAGCCACCAGGGCGACACCGCCTTCGGGTCGATCCCGGTGACCCGGCGGGCCGCGAAGCGGGTGCACTTCGACTCCGGCTGCAGCGTGATCGGCCACGCGGGCGCGGCCGAATCCGGCAGTGTGCGGACCGCCGGGTCGGCGTACTCCAGGTCGAAGCCGCAGGCCAGCTCGCGGGAGAGGCCGCGCACCGAGAAGCAGTAGCCGCGGTCCGGGGTGATGTTCAGCTCGATGACGGTGTCGTCCAGCCCGAGCAGTTCGTTGGCGTCGGTGCCGGGGGCGGCGGTGCCGGGCTCCAGCACCAGGATGCCGGAGTGGTCCTTGCCGATCCCGAGCTCGGCGACCGAGCAGATCATGCCGTGCGAGGTGTGGCCGTAGGTCTTGCGCGAGCTGATCCGGAACCCGCCGGGCAGCGTCGCGCCCGGCAGCACGACGACGACCAGGTCGCCGACGGCGAAATTCCGCGCGCCGCAGATGATCTCCTGCGGCTCCGGGTTGCCGACGTCGACCCGGCAGAACCGGATCGGCTTCTTGAACTCGGTGAGCTCGGTGATCTCCAGCACCCGGCCGACCACGAGCGGATGCTCGATGTCACCGGTCACCCGCTGGAGCCGGTCGACCTCCTCGACCTCCAGCCCCACCCGGACGAATCCCGCGTCGAGCTCCTCCGGCGTCACCGACCACTCCGGGACGGTGCGGGCGATGATCTCGGTCAGCCAGGACTGCGCTACTCGCACGTGACGTGTCGCTCTCTCGTATCGGAAGGGTCAGGACCGGACGCCGAAGGGCAGGGTGAACCGCACGTCGCCCTCGACGATGTCGCGCATGTCGGGAATCCCGTTGCGGAACTGCAGGGTTCGCTCCAGCCCCATGCCGAAGGCGAAGCCGCTGTACTCCTCCGGGTCGATCCCGCTCGCGATCAGCACCTTCGGGTTCACCATGCCGCAGCCGCCCCACTCGACCCAGCCCGCGCCGCCCTTCTTGTCCGGGAACCAGACGTCGACCTCGGCAGAGGGCTCGGTGAAGGGGAAGTAGTTGGGGCGCATGCGGGTGCGCGTCTCCGGGCCGAAGAGCGCGCGGGCGAAGGCGTCGAGGGTGCCGCGCAGGTGCCCCATGGTCAGCCCCCGGTCCACCGCCAGCCCCTCCACCTGGGAGAAGACCGGGGTGTGCGTGGCGTCCAGCTCGTCGGTGCGGAAGGTGCGGCCCGGGCAGACCACGTAGATCGGCAGCTCGCGCTCCAGCAGCGAGCGCACCTGCACCGGCGAGGTGTGCGTGCGCAGCACCTGGCGCGACCCCTCAGGGGCGATGTGGAAGGTGTCCTGCATGGTGCGCGCGGGGTGGTCGGGCAGGAAGTTCAGCGCGTCGAAGTTGAAGTGCTCGGTCTCCACCTCCGGCCCCTCGGCGACCTCCCAGCCCATGGCGACGAAGACGTCGGCGATCTGCTCGGAGATCACGGTGATCGGGTGCCTGGCGCCCGCGGCCGCGCGCCGGGCGGGCAGCGTGACGTCGATGGCCTCGGCGACCAGCACGGCGGCATCGCGCTCGGCGAGCAGCGCGGCGCGGCGGGCGTCGAAGGCGTCGGAGACCCGGGTGCGGGCGGCGTTGACCCGCTTGCCCGCCTCCTTCTTCTCCTCGCGGGGGATGGTGCCGAGCGCGCGCTGGGCCAGCGCCAGCGGCGCCTTGCCACCGAGGTGCTCGGTCTTGGCGACGGCCAGAGCGTCCAGATCCGCCGCGGCGGCGAACGCCTTCTCGGCGGCAGCCGCGGCCGCGGCCAGTGCCTCCTCGGTCAGCGCGGTGCCCTGCTCGGCGGCGGTGTCGTCGGCCACGGTAGCTCGTCTCTCCCTGCGGTCGGGTGCGGAATTGTCCCGGTCGAATCGTATTCGATGGGCCGTGCGGGCTTCACCCGCATTACCCGGCGTGCCTGACCCGCGAGCTCGCGTACAGGCAGATCGCCGCGGCGGCGGCCAGGTTCAGGCTCTCGGCGCGGCCGCGGATCGGGATGCGCACCCGGTGGTCGGCGCGCTCGGCGAGCTCCGGCGCCAGCCCGTGCGCCTCGTTGCCGAAGAGCCAGGCGACCGGGCCTGCCAGCACCGGGTCGGCGTCGTCCAGGTCGAGTTCGCCGCGGGCGGTGGTGGCGAGCAGGGTGACGCCCGCGGCGCTCAGCGCGTCCAGCGCGGCGGCGGCGGCGCGCTCCCGAGCCACCGGGACGTGGAACAGGCTGCCCGCGCTGGCCCGCACGCACTTGCCGTTGTGCGGGTCGACGGTGTCGCCGGCGAGCACGACGCCGTCCACCCCGACCGCGTCGGCCACCCGGATCAGCGTGCCCGCGTTGCCCGGCTCGGCGATCTCGACCGGCACCGCGAACAACGCGGGCGCGGCGGCGCGGGTCAGCAATTCGTCGAGCGGGATGTCGAGCAGGTCGCAGACCGCGACCAGCCCCGGCGCGGTGACCGTCTCCCCGAGATGCTGCGCCGCCCGCTCGCTCACCGGCGTGGTGCGGACGCCGTCCGCCGCCGCCCCGGCGACCAGCGCGTGCTCGCGCTCGGCGGCGCCCGCCGAGTAGAACAGCTCGCGCACCCGCCCGGTCTCCAGCGCGGCGGCCACCGCATTGGCCCCCTCGGCGAGGAACGAACCGGTCTTGCGGCGCTGCGCCGAACGGTGCAGTTTGGCGGCCGCGACGACGCGCGGGTTCCGCGGCTCCAGCGGCTCAGCCACGGGCGCGGCCCGACGCGGAAACGACCCGCGGGATGCGTCCCGCGGGTCGTTCCGGAAGTACGTGGTTCAACGCGTGCCGTCAGGCGGCGGGGGCGTTGACATCCTCGGGCAGCGCCGCCTTGGCGAGCACGACCAGACCGGCGAACGCCTCGGCGTCCGACACCGCGAGCTCGGCCAGGATCTTGCGGTCCACCTCGATACCGGCGGCCTTCAGGCCCTGGATGAACCGGTTGTAGGTGATGTCGTTGAGCCGGGCGGCGGCATTGATGCGCGCGATCCACAGCTTGCGGAAGTCACCCTTGCGCGCCCGGCGGTCCCGGTAGGCGTAGGCGAGCGAGTGCAGCTGCTGTTCCTTGGCCTTGCGGTACAGCCGGGACCGCTGGCCCCGGTAGCCCTTGGAGGCCTCGAGGATGGAACGGCGCTTCTTCTGAGCGTTGACGGCCCTCTTGACGCGTGCCACTGATCGATTCCTGTTCGAGGTTCGTGGGCGCGGCGAGGCACCCTGGTTCGATAGATTCTGGCGTCCGGGTCAGCGGACGCGGGGTCGCGCGGGCTCGCACCCGCGCCGGAGCACGTCAGATACCGAGCAGCCGCTTGACGCGGGGGACATCGGCCACGGAGACCGACTCGACGCCGTCCAGACGACGAGTCCGGCGGCTCGACTTGTGCTCGAGCAGGTGGCGACGGTTCGCCTGCTGGCGCAGCAGCTTGCCCCGGCCGGACACCTTGAATCGCTTCGAGGCGCCGCTGTGGCTCTTCATCTTCGGCATGAGTGTCCTCAATCTGTGTGCCGGCGGCCCGTGGGCCGCCGAGTGCTTGTTCGTCCTACTGCGGCGCGGTCGTTTCGGCCGACGCCGGCGCGGGGGCCGGTTCCGGTGCGGGGCCGGACCGGGGGCGCGGCGCCGCGTCCTGCTGCGCCTTCACCCGGGTCTTCGCGCCCTTGTGCGGGGCGAGAACCATCGTCATGTTGCGGCCGTCCTGCTTGGCCGAGGTCTCCACGAAACCCAGCTCGGCGACGTCGGATCCGAGCCGCTGCAGCAATCGGAAGCCGAGTTCGGGCCTGGACTGCTCGCGGCCGCGGAACATGATCGTCACCTTGACCTTGGACCCGGCCTCGAGGAAGCGGACAACGTTGCGCTTCTTGGTCTCGTAGTCGTGGTCGTCGATCTTGGGGCGGAGCTTCTGCTCCTTGATGACGGTCTGGACCTGGTTCTTCCGGGACTCGCGCGCCTTCTGCGCCGTCTCGTACTTGAACTTGCCGTAGTCCATGATCTTGCAGACCGGCGGACGGGCATCCGGGGCCACCTCGACCAGGTCGAGATCGGCTTCGAGAGCGACGCGTAGCGCATCTTCAACACGCACGATCCCAACCTGCTCGCCGCTGGGCCCGATGAGCCGGACTTCGGGAACTCGGATGCGATCGTTGATGCGGGTCTCAGTGCTGATGGGGCCTCCTAGGTCAAGCGGTGTCGTCGACGACCGCGTGCAGGTAACCCCGATATCAACGCGAAAGCCCCGGCCCGGTATTTCACCGGCCGAGGCCCGAGTCGACCGATCACCACGAAACCCGGGTGCCACTGAGCACACAGGAATCCGGCCCTGGCGGGCGGGTGACCGGACCGCGTACCGGACACGAGGTCGGCGGCGGTGGGAGTCGGGCTCCACTTGCGACCCCGGACGGAGAGTGAGCATGCGGATGGCATGCTTACCACCGACCAGGGCGGTCGTCGCGAACAACTCTAGCAGTTATGCGCCCCGGCTCCCAATCGCCCCTTATTCGCTTGCGGGCGACGGCTCCGCGCTGGGACCGTTCCGCCCGTGACCGACCTGCTGCGCTGGCAATTCGACCTCACCTGGTCGCTCGCCACCATCCACCTCGACGATCTCACCGCCGACGACGCGCTGTGGGAGCCTGGTCCGCTGGTCTGGACCGTGCGCCCGGACGCCTCCGGCGCGTGGCGCCCGGACTGGGCGGAGACCGAGCCGTCCCCGATCCCGGTGCCGACCATCGGCTGGCTCACCTGGCACATCGACTGGTGGTGGTCGGGCGCGCTGGCCACCGCGCGCGGCACGGCGGCGCCGGGGCCGGGCGACGTCCCGTGGGCGGGCAGCGCCGCCGCCGCGGTGGCCCGGCTGCGCACCCTGCGCACCGAGTGGCTCGCCCTGCTGGAGACGCTCAGCCCGGACGAGCTGGCAAAACCCGCGGGCGCGTGGCCCTCGGTGGCCCACCTGGTGGCCTGGGTGAACGCCGAACTCATGAAGAACGTCGCGGAGCTCGGGCAGCTCCGGCTGCTCCGGCGGGGATCGCTAGCCTGAACGCCATGACCGACCAGCCCGAATTCGCCGCCGTCACCGAGACCGCCGCGCCCCCCGAACCGGATGTGCGCGAGCTGGCCGATATTCCGGCGGTGGAGGTGATCAGCCGGGCCGCCGTGATGCTGATGAGCTCGGCCGCGGAGAAGCTGGGGCTGGCCGACGAGGATCCGGATGCCAGCCCGCGGCGCGATCTGGACGAGGCGCGGCGGGTGATCACCGCGCTGGCCGGGCTGGTCACGGCCTCGATCGAGTACCTGGGGCCGCACGCGGGGCCGATCAGGGACGGGCTGCAGTCGCTGCAGCGGGCCTTCCGGGAGAGCTCGGCGCACCCGGACGCGCCGGGCACCGGGCCGGGCGAGAAGTACACCGGGCCGGTGCACTGAGCACCGCGGGCAGTGCGCGACCGGGCGGAGCGGCCGATGGGCGGCTCCGCCCGGTGCGGTTCACAGCCCCGGCGGGGTTACCGAGATGGACGAGCCCGTGGCGATGACCTGGGCGAGGGCAGCGAAGATGCCCGCGATCCCGGCACTTCCGGTATCCATGTATTCGTAGTCCTTTCGACGGACGCGCTCAGGCGCCGGTGCCGGGGTTGTAGTTGAGCGATGAGCCGGTGCTCAGGGCCGCTAGCACCGCAGCGACCAGCGCCGCGATATCGACGCCTTCCATGTGAATTCCTCTCTGGCGGAAGCTGTTCCGAGTCGTGCCGCCGCCGCGCCGGCGATCGGGAACGACTCGGATCGAACGAGTGCCGCTGCTGTCCTGGACACGTTCCGGACGCGGCGCCGCCGATCTTACATACGACCGTTTCAGATCGGGCCGGAATCTGGACGTTCGACCGAATAGCGTCGACAACGGCGCGAAAAGCGGGCCGCCCGAGATCGGACGGCCCGCTTTTCCGGCTCGGTCAGCGCAGGGCGGCCGCCTTGCGGGAGAGCCGCTTGGCGGTGGCCGCCGCCCGCTGCGCCGGCTCGGATTCCGCCGCCGTCTTCTCGGCGGGCGCCTTCCGCGGAGTCGCCTTCCGCGCAGTTGCCTTCCGCGCGGTCGCCTCCGCCGGAGCAGCGTCACCGCGAGCCGCCTTCGCCGGAGCAGCATCACCTCGAGCCGCCTTCGCCGGAGCAGCCTTCGCACCACGCTCGCCGGCGGGCGCGGCCGCCGTGGCCGCCTCCGCCGCTACGACCTCCGGCGCGGCGGCAACCGCCTTGCGCGCCCGCGACTTGCGCACCGGCGCCGCGCCGGCCCCGCGCCGCGCGGCGGCGGCCAGCGCCTCCCGCAGGAACCCGCCGGTGTAACTGCCGTCGACCCCGGCCACCTCCTCCGGCGTGCCCTCGGCGACGACCATGCCGCCCCCGGAGCCGCCCTCCGGCCCCATGTCGATGACCCAGTCGGCGGTCTTGACCACGTCCAGGTTGTGCTCGATGACGATGACCGTGTTTCCCTTGTCCACCAGCCCGTTGATCACGATGAGCAGCTTGCGGATGTCCTCGAAGTGCAGCCCGGTGGTCGGCTCGTCGAGGATGTAGGCGGTGCGCCCGTTCGAGCGCTTCTGCAGCTCGGCGGCGAGCTTGACGCGCTGCGCCTCGCCGCCGGAGAGCGTCGGCGCGCTCTGCCCCAGCCGGACGTACCCGAGCCCGACGTCGACCAGCGTCTTCAGGTACCGGTGGATCGAGGTGACCGGCTCGAAGAACTCGGCCGCGACCTCGATCGGCATGTCGAGCACCTCGGCGATGGTCTTGCCCTTGTAGTGCACCTCCAGCGTCTCCCGGTTGTACCGGGCGCCGTGGCACACCTCGCACGGGACGTAGACGTCGGGCAGGAAGTTCATCTCGATCTTGAGCGTGCCGTCACCGGAGCAGGCCTCGCAGCGCCCGCCCTTGACGTTGAAGGAGAACCGCCCCGGCTGGTAGCCGCGCACCTTCGCCTCGGTGGTGGCCGCGAAGAGCGTGCGGATCTTGTCGAAGACGCCGGTGTAGGTGGCCGGGTTGGAGCGCGGGGTGCGGCCGATCGGCGACTGGTCGACCTGCACCAGCTTGTCCAGGTGGTCGAGCCCGGTGATCCTGGTGTGCCTGCCGGGCACCTGGCGCGCGCCGTTCAGCTTGTTCTGCAGCACGGTGGCCAGGATGTCGTTCACCAGGGTGGACTTGCCGGAGCCGGAGACGCCGGTGACGGCGGTGAGCACGCCGAGCGGGAAGTGCACGTCGATCCCGCGCAGGTTGTGCTCGGTCGCGCCGACCACGGTGAGCCTGCGCTTGCGGTCGATCGGCCTGCGCACCAGCGGCAGCGCGATGCTCTCCCGGCCGGCGAGGTAGGCGCCGGTGAGCGAGGTCTCGTTGCTCAGCAGCTCCCTGTAGGTGCCGCTGTGCACCACCCGGCCGCCGTGCTCGCCCGCCATCGGGCCGATGTCGACCACCCAGTCCGAGGCTCGGATGGTGTCCTCGTCGTGCTCCACCACGATCAGGGTGTTGCCGAGGTCGCGCAGCCGGGTGAGCGTCTCGATCAGCTTGCGGTTGTCCCGCTGGTGCAGCCCGATCGATGGCTCGTCCAGCACGTACAACACGCCGACCAGCCCGGAGCCGATCTGGGTGGCGAGCCGGATGCGCTGCGCCTCGCCACCGGAGAGCGTGGCCGCGGCGCGGGAGAGGCTCAGGTACTCCAGCCCGACGTCGAGCAGGAACCCGAGCCTGGCCTGCACCTCCTTGACGATCTGCCCGGCGATGGCGGCCTGCCGCTCGCCGAGGGTGAGCCCGTTCAGGAAGGCCGCGCAGTCGCCGATCGACAGGTCGCTGACCTCGGCGATCGAGCGCCGCTCCGAGCCGGAGGCGATGGTCACCGCGAGGATCTCCGGGCGCAGCCTGCTGCCGCGGCACACCGGGCACGGGATGTCCCGCATGTACCCCTCGTAGTGCTCCTTCATCTGCTCGGACTCGGTGTTCTCCATGCGCCGCTGCAGGAAGGGCATGACACCCTCGAAGTCGGCGTAGTAGGAGCGCTTGCGGCCGTAGCGGTTGGTGTAGGAGACGTGCACCTGGTCGGTGCTGCCCTCCAGCACGGCCTTGCGCGCCTTGACCGGCAGGTTCTTCCACGGCGTCCGGATGGAGAAGCCGTTCGCCTCGGCGAGGCCGGCGAGCAACCGGGTGAAGTACTCCGCCGACTGCCCGCGCGACCACGGCGCGATGGCGCCGTCGGCCAGGCTCAGCTCCGGGTCGGGGACCACCAGCTCCGGGTCGACCTCCTTGCGAATGCCGAGGCCGGTGCAGTCCGGGCAGGCGCCGTACGGCGAGTTGAAGGAGAAGGAGCGCGGCTCCAGGTCCTCGATGTCGAGCGGGTGGCCGTTCGGGCAGGCCAGCCGCTCGGAGAAGCGGCGCTCGCGGTCGTGCGCGTGCTCGTCGCGGTCGACGAAATCGAGCACGACGATGCCGTCGGCCAGCCGCAGCGCGGTCTCGATCGAGTCGGTGAGCCGCTGCTTGGCGTTGCCCTTGACCGCGAGCCGGTCGATCACCACCTCGACGTCGTGCTTCTCCTGCTTCTTCAGCTTCGGCGGGTCGGTGAGCGGATACACGACGCCGTCCACCCGGACCCGCGAGTAGCCCTGGCTGTTCAGCTGGTCGAAGAGGTCGACGAACTCGCCCTTGCGAGTGCGCACCACCGGGGCGAGCACCTGGAAGCGCAGCCCCGCGTCCATGGCGAGCACCTGGTCGACGATCTGCTGCGGGGACTGCTTGGCGATCAGCTCGTGGCAGACCGGGCAGTGCGGGGTGCCCGCCCGCGCGTAGAGCAGCCGCAGGTAGTCGTAGACCTCGGTGATGGTGCCGACGGTCGAGCGGGGGTTGCGGTTCGTCGACTTCTGATCGATCGACACCGCGGGGGAGAGCCCCTCGATGAAGTCCACGTCCGGCTTGTCCATCTGGCCGAGGAACTGCCGCGCGTACGCCGACAGCGACTCCACGTAGCGCCGCTGGCCCTCGGCGAAGATGGTGTCGAAGGCGAGGCTGGACTTGCCGGAGCCGGAGAGCCCGGTGAACACGATCAAGCTGTCCCTGGGCAGATCGAGGTCGACCCCCTTCAGGTTGTGCTCCCGAGCTCCGCGAACGGTGAGGCGTTCCGCCACCAGAAGTCCCTTCTCGATCGTGTTCCGACGTGCACAGCTGTCCCCGGCGGCGATGCTAGAGGCGACCACCGACAAGTAGCGGCCGCGAGGTCGGGGCGGGGGCTAAGGTGGGGTCGCAGAACACGACGACCGCGGCCGCCGGGGTGCAGGCGCCGCACGTATTCGTCGTCCAGCATACGGACGCGGCGCCGCGTCGGCGGCGGGCGGAGCGGAGGGCGGGATGCTCGGGGTGTTCCTGGTCGACGACCACGAGATCGTCCGGCGGGGGCTGGTGGATCTACTGCAGAGCGATCCGGAGCTGACCGTCGTCGGTCAGGCCGGTACCGTCGCGGCCGCGCTGTCCGGGGTGCGCGCGGTGCACCCCGACGTCGCGGTGCTGGATGTGCGGCTGCCGGACGGCAACGGCATCGAGCTCTGCCGCGACCTGCTCGCCGAGCACGACGGGCTGCGCTGCCTCATCCTCACCTCGTTCAGCGACGAGCACGCCATGCTGGACGCGGTGCTGGCCGGGGCGGGCGGGTATGTGGTGAAGAACATCAAGGGGATGGAGCTGGCCGAGGCGATCAAGCAGGTCGGCGCCGGGCGCTCGCTGCTCGGCGCGCGCTCGGCGGAGACGCTGGAGGCGCGGCTGCGGCACACCAGCGGGGCCGCCACCCTGGAGCGCCTCACCGAACAGGAGCGGCGGCTGCTCGCGCTGCTCGGCGAGGGGCTCACGAACC
The DNA here is from genome assembly GCF_021183625.1 of Nocardia asteroides. Taxonomy (NCBI): domain Bacteria; kingdom Bacillati; phylum Actinomycetota; class Actinomycetes; order Mycobacteriales; family Nocardiaceae; genus Nocardia; species Nocardia asteroides. Next base: position 5,940,129 of record NZ_CP089214.1, on the reverse strand, counting down.
GGCAGATCGCCGCGCGCATGTTCCTCGCCGAGAAGACGGTGAAGAACTACGTCTCCCGGCTGCTCGCCAAACTCGGCATGGAGCGCCGCACCCAGGCGGCTGTGCTCGCCAGCAAGCTGGACTCCGGCGCCTGAGCCAGGTCCCGCGTGGCCGGGCGGCGCGGCGACGCCACCCGGCCCGCGGACCGGCCATCCGAACCCTGCGCGATCAACCCGCGGTGGCGGGCGTGACCAGCGTCAGGTCACCGTCGTAGCGGCGGTAGAGCAGGGCGCCGCGGCCGGTGGCGGTGTCGGTGAAGAACAGGAACGGCAGGCCGGCGCGGCAGAGCCGATGCGCGGCGGCGGCCTTGGTCAGCACCGGCGCCGGCTCGGTGCTCGTGCGCACGGTGAGCGCCCCGACCTGCAGCGGCCCGGTCATCGGGGACGGCGCGGGGCGGGTGCAGCGCTGCCGGATGAGCCCGGCCCCGACCCCGTCCACCCAGTGCACGACCGCGTCCTCCCCGGTCTCGGCGTCCACGAAGAGATACGCCTCGTAATCCATGGCGTCCAGGATGGCCGCCGCCTCGGCGACGGTGCCGTCCAGCAGCAGGCACTGCTTGCCGCGCACGATCGGCCGGACCGCGGTGACCGCGGTGAGCGGCGGCCTGGCCGGATCCGGCCAGGCCCGCGCCTCCCCGGAGGCGGCACGGGCCAACCTGCGGTCCAGCCGCTCGGCGGCGAAGGTCACCGCGAAGCCGCGCGGGCCGGTGACCTGCACCCGGGTCGGCAGGTCGCGCAGGCACAGGTTGGCCTGCACCAGCGTCGGCTCGCCGGGGCGGGCGGGCGCCGTCACCCTGACCCTGGTGGTGGCGTCGAGCCGGTGCCTGCGCAGCACCCGCCCGATGGCGCGCACCGCCCTGGTCACCTCGGCGGGCTCCACCTCGCCCGAGGTGGTCACCGCGAGCACCGGATCACCGGCGGTCGTCCACTGCTGCACGGCCCGCTCCGGCGCGGGCGTGCCGCGGATCCGGCCCGCCGCCACCGGACGGCGGCGCATCGCCACCGACCGCGGCGCGGACGACCGGCCCACTCGCTTCGACGAATCCATCTGCCACACCCCACTTCCGATTCGTTCCCGCTGACCATGGAACAGCCGCCCACCGCACCGGACCAGGGTCGAAAGTCCTCTGTCACCGGCCCGGGCGTGCGACACGGCCCCGCGCGCGGCCTGCGCACCACCCCGGCGTTCTAAACTGGACCCGCGCGGCCGGTGCCGCGCGCCAGGGGTTTTCGAGTTCGGGCGCCGACGCCCGGCAGCAGGGGAATGCGCGGATGACCGACGAGAACGGCAGCGATCCCTACTCGGTGCGCGACACCCTCTCCCAGCTGCGGTTGCGCGAGCTGCTCGGCGAGGTGAAGGAGCGGGTCGAGCTCATCATCGACTCCAGGGACCGGATGGACGGCCTGGTCGAGGCGATGCTCACGGTCACCAGGGGGCTGGACCTGGACGACACGCTCCGGGCCATCGTGCGCGCCGCCACCCAGCTGGTCGACGCGCGCTACGGCGCGCTCGCGGTGCGCGGCCACGACGAGCAGGTGGTGCAGTTCCTCGACGAGGGCATCGACGACGCCACCAGGGCGAAGATCGCGGCCCAGCCCGCCGGGCACGGGGTGCTCGGCACGGTCTTCGGGCACACCCGGCCGGTGCGGCTGGACGACCTCACCACGCACCCGGACTCGGTCGGCTTCCCGTCCGGCCATCCGCCCATGCGCACCTTCCTCGGGGTCGCGGTGCGGATCAGGGACGAGGTGTTCGGCAGCCTCTACCTCACCGAGAAGGCAGGCGGCCAGCCCTTCACCGAGGACGACGACGTGCTGGTGCAGGCGCTGGCCGCGGCCGCGGGCACCGCGGTGGACAACGCCAGGCTCTACGAGTCGGCGCGGACCAGGCAGGCCTGGATCGAGGCCACCCGCGACATCGCCACCGAGTTCCTGGCCGGCACCGACTCCGACCGGGTGCTGGCGCACGTGGTCGACCACGCCCGCACGCTGAGCGGCTCGCACCAGGCCTTCCTGGCCAGCGCCCCGATGCGGGTCGCGGGCGGCACCCCGGTGCGGGAGCTGGTGGTGACGCAGTGGGTCGGGCCGGACGCGGGCGCCGACTGGCAGCCGGTGCGGGTGGCGGGCACCGCGCTCGGCGAGGCCTTCACCCGGCGCACCCCGCTGCGCTGGGACGAGCTCGGCGACGCCGAGCTCGGGGTGCCGCTGCGCAATGCCGGGCCGGTGCTGGTGCTTCCGCTCTGCACCCCGGACAGCACGCTCGGCGTGCTGGTCACCATCCGCCCCGCCGGGTTCGCGCCGTTCGACGACGAGCTGGTCGAGCTGACGGCCGCCTTCACCGACCAGGCCGCGCTGGCCATGCAGCTCGCCGACGCCCAGCAGCGGGTGCGCGAACTGGACCTGGTCGCCGACCGCGACCGGATCGCCCGCGACCTGCACGACCACGTCATCCAGCGGCTCTTCGCCATCGGCCTTTCGCTGCAGAGCACGCTGCCACAGGTGCGGGGGCCGGAGGTGCGGGAGCGGCTCGGCGCCACCATCGACGACCTGCACGAGGTGGTGCAGGAGATCCGGACCTCGATCTTTGACCTGCACGGCGGGGTCGGGCTGCCGCAGCGGCTGGCCGACGCGGTGCGCCAGCAGACCGCGGAGACCGCGCTCCACGCCGACCTGCGGATCAGCGGCCCGGTGGACGGGCTCGCGCCGGAGCTGGCCGACCACACCGAGGCGGTGGTGCGCGAAGCGGTCAGCAATGCCGTGCGGCACTCCGGCGCCGACACCGTGCTGGTCGAGGTGGCCGCGGGCAGCGCGCTCACCGTGGTGGTCACCGACAACGGCTGGGGCATGCCGCACCACGTCGCCCGCTCCGGGCTGCGCAATCTGGAGCAGCGCGCCGAGTCGGCGGGCGGTTCGCTCGCGGTGGTGACCGCGGGGCCGGACGCCGATCCGAGCACCTTCCCCGGCACCAGGCTGCGCTGGTCGGTGCCGCTCTGATCGAGCCCGTGCGTACCGTGCGGTAACGGGAACGGTGCGCGCGATCGACATATGATCGAGTACTGCTCTGGACGGCTTCTGCGGCACCGGGCAATATCTGTGCTCCTCCGCCGGCTCCCCGGCGGGCGAACCGGTTACCCCCGTGGCCAGGGTGCGGGTGGCTGCCGTTCCGGGTGTGGCGCGGGACGAGCGATCGGGGAGCGACGTGGGTGAGGACGGCACCGTCGATGCTGCCGGCACACCGGCCGATGACGCGCGCGTCGCCGGCGCCGAGCTGGTCGCCCAGCGCTACCGCTCGCTGGTCGAGCACATCCCGGACGGCGTCTGCGTGCACGAGCGCGGCACCGTCGTCTACGTGAATCCCGCCGCCGTCCGGCTGGTCGGCGCCGCGTCCGCCGCCGAGGTGGTCGGCAGGCCGCTCACCGACTTCGTGCACCCCCGCTTCGTGCCAGCCATGCTGAACCGGATCGCGGGGCTCACCGAGGAGGGCTCGGGCTCGCCGCCCGCCGCGATGACGCTGCTCCGGGTGGACGGCAGCACCGTGGACGTGCAGACCGTCGCCGTGCTCACCCCCTGGCACGGCCGCCTCGCCTACCAGGTGGTGCTGCACGACCTCACCGCGCAGCGCACCGCGGAGGCCGCGCAGCGCCGCGCCGAGCAGCACTTCACCACGGTGGTGGAGCAGCTGGAGGAGGGCGTGGTCTGCATCGACCGGGACGGCCGGATCGAGTCCATCAACCCGGCCGCGCGGCGCATCTTCGGCGTGCACACCGGGCTCGAGCCGATCGGCTGCCGGATCGAGGAGCTGCCGATCACCCTGCTGGACGCCGCCGCCCGCCCGCTGGCCCCGGCCAGGCACCAGGTGGCGCGCACGCTGGCCACCGGCGAGACCATCACCGGCTACGTCTTCGGGGTCGACCGGCACGACGGGCAGCGCCGCTGGCTCTCCGGCAGCAGCAGGCTGCTGAACCCGGACGACCCGGACTCCTCCGCGGTCTCCTCGTTCTCCGACATCACCGAGGTCCGCGCCAGCCGCAGGCAGCTGGAGTACCAGGCGACGCACGACTCGCTGACCGGGCTGGCCAACCGGTCGCTGGTGCTGGCCCGGCTGGCCGAGGCGCTGGCCGCCGGTGACGAGCAGCCGGTCTCGCTGGTGCTCTTCATCGACCTGGACGGCTTCAAGGCGATCAACGACACGCTCGGGCACGCCATCGGCGACACCGTGCTGCAGATCGTGGCGCAACGGTTGCAGCGGGCGCTGCGCGCCGACGACGTGGTCGGCAGGCTCGGCGGCGACGAGTTCCTGGTCCTGGTCGCCGGGCGCACCCGCGCCGCCGACCGGGACGCGCTGGCGCAGCGGCTGCGCACCGCCATGGCGGAGCCGATCATCGCGCGCGGGCACCGGATCGAGGTGGACGCCTCGGTCGGCGCCACCGATCTGCTGCCCGGCGACGACCGCACCCCGGAGGCGGTGCTGCACGACGCCGACGTAGCGATGTACCAGGCCAAGTCCGGCGGTGACCGGAACCACCCGACCAGCACGCACGCCTCCTGACCGGCACCGGCCGGAGTAGACTCGATCGTTCCGTTCTCCGGCTGCGCACTCCGCGCGCAGCGGACTCCCACCCGGCCGAGAAGGAGTTCAGTGTGCCCGAAGGCCGCGACGACGACCTGGTAACCGAGCAGGAGTACCTGACCGCGCTGTACGAGCGGCTGGACGCCATGCGCGAGTACGCGCGCACCCGGCTGCGCACCGTCCTGCTCGAGGCGGGCGGCACCCCGCAGGCGCGCAGCGAGCGGGAATCGTTCACTCAGCTCTACAGCGAGGACCTGGCCAAGTACGACGCCGCCGAGCACGGCCTCTGCTTCGGCCGGATCGACCTCGACCCGGAGCAGTCCGAGGACGCCAGCCGCTACGTCGGCAGGCTCGGCATCCTGGACGAGGAGCACGACTACGAGCCGCTGCTGCTGGACTGGCGCGCTCCCCTGGCCCGGCCGTTCTACCTGGCCACCACCGCCATGCCGGAGGGGGTGCGGCGGCGCAGGCACATCCGCTCGCGCAACCGCAGGGTGACCGCGCTGAACGACGAGTACCTCGCGGTCGAGGCGCTGGAGGCGGCGGGCGCCGCGCAGCCGGACGAGGGGGTCGGCGGCGAGAGCGCGCTGCTCGCCGCGCTGAACGCCGCCCGCACCGGGCACATGAACGACATCGTCGAGACCATCCAGACCGAGCAGGACGCGATCATCCGCTCCGAGCACAAGAGCGTGCTCGTCGTGCAGGGCGGGCCGGGCACCGGCAAGACCGCGGTGGCGCTGCACCGCGCCGCCTACCTGCTCTACACCTACCGGCAGCAGCTGGCCAAGAGCGGCGTGCTGATCATCGGCCCGAACGCGACCTTCCTCGACTACATCGGGCAGGTGCTCCCCTCGCTCGGCGAGACCGGCGTGCTGCTCTCCACCATCGGCGACCTCTACCCCGGGGTGAAGGCCACCAGGGAGGACAGCCTGCGCGCGGGCGAGCTCAAGGGCTCGCTCGCCATCCTCGACGTGCTCAAGCAGGCCGTCCGGGACCGGCAGGAGGTGCCCGCCCAGCCGATCCGGCTGCGCTTCGACGGCTACCCGGTGACGCTGGACCGCGGCATCGCGACGAAGGCGCGCGGCCGGGCCCGCTCCTCCCGGCGCCCGCACAACCTGGCGCGGCCGATCTTCGCCGCCTCGGTGATCGACGCGCTCACCGAGCAGCTCGCCGCCACCATGGGCGCCAACCTGGTCGGCGCGGAGAGCCTGCTCGCCCCCGCCGAGCTGAACGACATCAGGGACGAGATGCGCTCCGACCCCGAGGTGCAGGCCGCCATCACCCGGCTCTGGCCGATCCTCTCGCCGCAGGAGGTGCTCGCCGACCTGCTGGCCCAGCCGGAGCGGCTGGCCCGGGTGGCGCGGACCATGCCGGAGGCCGACCGGGCCGAGCTGCACCGGCGGGCCACCGGCGAGTTCAGCGCCGCCGACGCCCCGCTGCTGGACGAGCTGGCCGAGCTGCTCGGGGTGGACGACGCCGAGGAGCGGGAGCGCTCGCGGCGGCGCTACCGGGCCAGGCTGGAGGAGGCGCAGGACGCGCTGGACATCCTCACCGGCTCGGCGCCGCAGGATCTGGAGGACGAGCTCGACCCGGAGATCCTCATGGCCTACGACCTGATCGACGCCGGGCAGCTGGCCGAGCGGCAGAACGTGCGCACCAGCCAGACCACCGCCGAGCGCGCCGCCGGCGACCGCACCTGGACCTACGGCCACGTCATCGTGGACGAGGCGCAGGAGCTCTCGGCCATGGCCTGGCGCATGGTCATGCGGCGGATCCCGAACCGCTGGATCACCGCGGTCGGCGACGTGGCGCAGACCGGCGACCCGGCGGGCGCCTCGTCCTGGCAGGAGATCCTGGAGCCGTACGTGGCGCGGCGCTGGAAGCTGGCCGAGCTGACCGTCAACTACCGGACGCCTGCCGAGATCATGGCGGTGGCGGCGGGGGTGCTGGCGGCGATCGATCCGGCGGCCGAGGTGCCGCGTTCGATCCGGGCCACCGGGGTGGAGCCGAAGGCGGTGCGGGTGGCCTCCGGCGAGCTGGCCGACGCGGTGGGCAAGGCGGTGGCGGCCGAGACCGGGCCGGGGACCACGGCGGTGATAGTGCCGCACGCGCTGGCGGGCGCGCTGCCCGAGCCGCCGAGCGAGTCGGTGCGGGTGCTCACCGTCGCCGAGGTGAAGGGGCTGGAGTTCGACGCGGTGCTCCTGGTCGAGCCGGCCGCGATCCTCGACGAGTCACCGCGCGGGCGGAACGACCTGTACGTCGCGCTCACCCGCGCCACCCAGCGGCTCACCGTGCTGCACAGCACCGATCTCCCGGCCGAGCTGTCCACGCTCGCGCCCTGAGCGCTGCCCGGACGCGACGAACCCCGCCCGATCGGGCCGGGCGGGGTTCGTCGAGCGGGAGTTCTCAGCGCACGGTGTGCACGATCAGCACGTCCGAGCGGGACTTGCGCGCGACATCCGACGGCACCGAGCCGAGCAACCGCCCGGCCAGGGTGTTCAGCCCCCGGTTGCCGACGACGAGCAGATCGGCGTCGACCTCGCGCACCAGGTTCAGCAGCGAGTCGACCGGCTCGCCGACGACGGGCCGCTCGATGATGTTCTTGGCGCCCGCGGCCGTGGCTCTGTCCCGCGCGACGCGCAGGATCTCGGTGGTCGGCGCGGAGCCGCGCACCTGGTAGGCCTCGTCCTTGAGCACGTCCGCCGCGGCGGCGACATCACGGTCGTCCGTCGGGTAGAACGCGCAGGCCACGATCAGGGCGGCGTCGGAAACGCCTGCCAGCGCCGCGGCCTTCTCCACGGCCACGTACGACGAGTCCGATCCATCGGTACCGACGACAATGGTCCGGTAGGCGGTCATCTCTCCTCCAACGACTCAGGGCGGGTGCCGGTCCGGTGCCTGGCTGAGACACGCACCGGGCGGTGACTGCGACCGACCATAGCGGCAAAACCCCGCAGAATTTAAGAAATCGCAACACATCACATCCGCGCCCCCGCGGCATTCCGGTGATCCGCCGCACCGCGAGTTCGCTGACCGGCCCGCGCCAACCTGCGCCGACGCGGTGCGGACGGGGGCCGATCTGTGAAGTGTCACAGGCGAATCGAAGCGCCTTGCCCCGGTAAGACATTCGTCACAACACCGATACCCCGCCGGTTTCCGGCCGGAAAAGCGTACCGCGCCGTGGTCAGTTCAGGTGGAAGAGCGGCCCGGTGATCGTCAGCCCGAGCTCGGGCGTGTGCGCGAAGAAGGCGAAGAGCGCCAGCGCGGCGCCGCCGAGCGCGACGTCCTTGTTGAAGCCGATCAGCTCCATCTGCTTGGTCTCGGCGTCGGTCTCCTTCCAGAACGGGTGCATGAGCACCGCGGTCGGCAGCAGGAACAGCACGAGCAGCAGCGATCCGAGGTCGGCCCAGACGCCGAGCAGCACGCTCAGCGCGCCGACCAGGATGAGCACCCCCGAGCCGATTACGGCGAGCTTCGGCGCGGGTATCCCCCGGCTCGCCGCGTACCCGGCCATCCCGTCCGCCTGGGTCAGGTGACCCGCGGCGGAGCCGAGGAACAGCAGCGCGAACAAGATCCGCCCGATCAGCACAACGACATCCATGACCCGCTCCTTCGAGACATCGGAATCCGACCGGGACAATTGTCCCGCCGCGGCCGCCGGATATCCCCTATCGACCCGAAGAATCGGCCGAATCGTGTCCGGGGATCGGGCTGCGGGCGGAATTGCGCGCGTATTCCAGCGGCGGCATCCCGATTTCGGCGGTGAATTCCCGGCAGAAATGCGCCTGGTCGAAATAGCCGAGCTCGAGCGCGAGCGCGGCCAGGTCGGCGGTGCGGCCGCAGGCGAGCAGGTGCGCGCCGTCCTGCAGCCGGTAGCGGCGCAGCACCCACTTCGGCCCCGCGCCGACGTAGCGGCGGAACAGCCGCTGCAGGGTGCGCACCGGGATGTCGAACCGCTCGGTGACCTGGTCGACCCGGGTGAGCTCGCGCTCCCGCTCCATGGCCGCGACGACGGTGAGCACCAGGTCGTACTGCGGGTCGGCGGCGGCGACCCGGCCGGTGAAGTACTCCTCGACCAGTGCGGCACGCGCGTCGTCGTCGGCCGCGGCCAGCACCGGGCCGGTCAGCCGGTCGGCGCCGGGCAGCACCTCGCCGAGCGGCAGCCGCCGGTCGCGCAGCGCGCCGATGTCGAGCCCGGTGAAGGCGCCGAAGCCGCCGGGGTGGAAGCGCAGCCCGAAGGTGTGGCCGCGGCCGGTGAGCTCGCGCTCGAAGCGGGTGGTGCAGACGCCGTTGACGAAGCCGCCGCGGTCCTGCTCGCTCGCCTCGAAGGTGACGTTCACGCAGGGGTGCGACAGCACCTCGGCCCGGTACGGCTCGCGCAGGTCCCAGTGCACCGCCCAGTACCAGGCCACGTAGCGGCGCAGCGCCGGGCCGACCGGCAGCCGGCTCAGCGAGCGGTGCCTGGCCTGCTCGCCGGGGTGCAGGATGCCCTTCAGGCTCTCCCCGCCGCCGACCCCGCCGCGAATGGGCGCGGCGCGCTCGTCAGCCACCGTGTCGCTTTCTTCCAAGATCGGCGCGCCCGGGCGGGGCAGGGTGGTTCCCATGACGAACACCGTGAATCCCATCCCGGCCGGCTACCACTCGCTCACCTGCTTCCTCGCGGTGCCGGACGGCAACGCCGCGCTGGATTTCTACACGGCTGTCCTCGGCGCCGAGGTCGTCAGCCGCAACGACCTGCCGGACGGCCAGCCCGCGCACGCCGAGGTGAAGGTCGGCGATTCGACCTTCCAGGTCGGGCTGCCGATGCCGGAGAACGGCGTGCGCGCGCCCGAACAGGGCTGGGTGCACACCTCGATCGTGCACTACTGCCCGGACGTGGACGGCGTGGTCGAGCGGGCCGCCGCGCACGGCGCGACGGTGCTGGAGCAGCCCGCCACCTTCGTCACCGGCGACCGCTTCGGCGTCTTCCTCGACCCGTTCGGGCACCGCTGGGTGACCATGACCCGGGTCGAGGACGTCTCCCCCGCCGAGGCCGAGCGCCGGGTGAACGAGTGGATGGCCCAGCAGGGCTGAACCGCTCACGAAGGCCGGGCAACTCGAACTGCCCGCGGCAGGCTCACGGGAGCCGACCCGTTCCCGTGAGCCCGGCGGGCGCTCCCGCCTGCGGCAGGCTCGCGGGGCGGGGGCGCGGGGGCACCCCGCTCACGACAGCCCTGCCGCGTCCATGCCGCGCAGCTCCTTCTTCAGGTCGGAGATCTCGTCCCTGAGCCGCCCCGCGAGCTCGAACTGCAGCTCGCGGGCGGCGTTCATCATCTGCGCGGTGAGCTCGGCGACCAGGTCGGCGAGCTCGGCGCGCGGCATGGACGAGGTGTCGCGGCCCTCGTACACCCCCGCGCTCACCGCGCGGCCCGGCTCGCCCTGGGCCCGCCTGCCGCGGCTGGCATTGCGGCCGGAGCCGCCGACCTGCACCGTGTCCTCGGCCTCCTGGTACACCTGATCCAGGATGTCGGCGATCTTCTTGCGCAGCGGCATCGGGTCGATGCCCCGCTCGGTGTTGTAGGCCACCTGCTTGGCCCGGCGCCGATCGGTCTCCTCGATGGCGTGCCGCATGGAGTCGGTGACCTTGTCCGCGTACATGTGCACCTGCCCGGAGACGTTGCGGGCGGCGCGGCCGATGGTCTGGATCAGGCTGGTGCTGCTGCGCAGGAAGCCCTCCTTGTCGGCGTCCAGGATCGCCACCAGGGAGACCTCGGGCAGGTCGAGCCCCTCGCGCAGCAGGTTGATGCCGACCAGCACGTCGAACTCGCCGAGCCGGAGCTGGCGCAGCAGCTCGACCCGGCGCAGCGTGTCGATCTCCGAGTGCAGGTAGCGCACCCGGATCCCGAGGCCGAGCAGGTAGTCGGTGAGATCCTCGGACATCTTCTTGGTCAGCGTGGTGACCAGCACCCGCTCGTCCTTCTCGGTGCGCAGCCGGATCTCGTGCACCAGGTCGTCGATCTGGCCCTTGGTCGGCTTGACCACCACCTCGGGATCGACCAGCCCGGTCGGGCGGATGACCTGCTCGACCACCTCGCCGCCGGTCTGCCCCAGCTCGTACGGGCCCGGCGTGGCCGAGAGGTACACCGCCTGGCCGATCCGGTCGGCGAACTCCTCCCAGGTGAGCGGGCGGTTGTCCACCGCGGAGGGCAGCCGGAAGCCGAACTCCACCAGGTTCCGCTTGCGCGACATGTCGCCCTCGTACATGCCGCCGATCTGCGGCACGGTGACGTGCGATTCGTCGATCACCAGGAGGAAGTCCTCCGGGAAGTAGTCGATCAGGGTGGCCGGGGCCGAACCCGCCGGCCTGCCGTCGATGTGCCGTGAGTAGTTCTCGATGCCGGAGCAGAAGCCGACCTGGCGGATCATCTCCAGGTCGTACTGGGTGCGCATGCGCAGCCGCTGCGCCTCCAGCAGCTTGCCCTGCCGCTCCAGCTCGGCCAGCCGCCCCTCCAGCTCGGCCTCGATGTCGCCGACCGCGCGCTCCATCCGCTCCGGCCCCGCGACGTAGTGCGTGGCCGGGAAGATGCGCACGGTGTCGACCTTGCGCACCACGTCGCCGGTGAGCGGGTGCAGGTAGTACAGCGCCTCGATCTCGTCGCCGAAGAACTCGATGCGGATCGCGAGCTCCTCGTAGGACGGGATGATCTCCACGGTGTCGCCGCGCACCCGGAACGAGCCGCGGGTGAAGGACATGTCGTTGCGGGTGTACTGCACATCGACCAGCAGCCGGAGCAGCGCGTCCCGGTCGACCTGGCCGCCGATCTCCAGCTGCACCGAGCGGTCCAGGTAGGACTGCGGGGTGCCGAGGCCGTAGATGCAGGAGACCGAGGCGACCACGATCACGTCGCGCCGGGAGAGCAGGCTCGAGGTCGCCGAGTGGCGCAGCCGCTCCACGTCGTCGTTGATCGAGCTGTCCTTCTCGATGTAGGTGTCGGTCTGCGCGATGTACGCCTCGGGCTGGTAGTAGTCGTAGTACGAGACGAAGTACTCGACGGCGTTGTGCGGGAACATCTCCCGCAGCTCGTTCGCCAGCTGGGCGGCGAGCGTCTTGTTCGGGGCCATCACCAGCGTCGGCCGCTGCAGCTTCTCGATCAGCCACGCCGTCGTCGCCGACTTGCCGGTGCCGGTGGCGCCGAGCAGCACGACATCGCGCTCCCCCGCGCGCACCCGGCGCTCCAGCTCGGCGATCGCGGCGGGCTGGTCACCAGCGGGTTCGTGGTCGCTGACGACCCGGAACTCGCCCTCGGCACGCTCGATCTCGCCCACCGGACGGAACTCCGAGTGGGCCAGCGGCGTCCCCTCGGGGATCTCGGTTGCGAATGCCATGCTCACCAGGGTAGGCGGAGCCACCGACACACTCCGGCGCGGCGACCGGAGGGCGGTACATTTCCGGGCATGACAGACGCGCAGGGGGTATCGGTGCATCGGCCCAAGGTCGAGCACTTCGATCTGGCGGCGCGCACCAACACCGACAACAAGGGGTTCGTGCGGCCGGTGCAGGCGTACCGGGAGGAGCCGTGGGGGCTGTACATGTCGCGCACCGCCGACCACCCCCGGTTCGAGCACATGGAGTCCTGGCTGCTCCCCGACCTCGGCGTGCGCGCGACGATCTTCCACTTCCGGGCGGGCGAGCTCCGCGACCAGGACGTCTACCTGGACATCGGGGTGTTCCGCCCGGTCGCCCCGCTGCGCTGGCGCGCGCTCGACCACTACCTCGACATCGCGGTGCAGAACGGCAGGGAGGCCGAGTTGCTCGACACCGACGAGCTGCTCGCCGCGCTGGAGGCCGGGCTGATCGACGCCGCCGCCGCCGAGGCAGCCGTGCTGAACGCGACCTACGCCATCGAGGGGCTGGCCGCGCACGGCTACTCGGTAGACGCCTGGGCCGGTTCGCTCGGCATGCCGCTCAGCTGGCGCTGAGCCGCGCGTACACCTCGTCGAACCAGGGCTCCTCGACGGCCAGGTAGGCGTCCATCGCCGCGCGGCCGGTCAACCCCTCCGCCTCGGCCTCGGCCTTGCGCTCGACCGCCAGGTACTCGGCGCGCAGCTCGGGATCGGCGCGCAGCGCGTCCCGGAAGGCGATGGCGAAGCGGGCGCCGGGCGAATCGGCCACCCGCAGGCTGATATCGGCCGGGCGGCCCGGGTCGGCGCTGTTGTGCAGCCGCTTCTCCCATCGGGCCGGGTCGCCGTCGGCCGGCTCGGGGTTGTCGAAGCGGTGCTCGCCGACCGGGAACCCGGCTGCGGTGAGCCCGTCGCGCAGCCCGTCCGCGACCTCGAGGCTCGGCACCGTGATCTGGATGTCGAGCACGTCCTTGGCCGGGAGGCCCGGCACCGAGGTGGCGCCGGTGTGCTCGATGCTCAGCGCGGCGCCGCCGCAGGCCAGCCGGAGCCGGGCGATCAGCCGCTGCGCCTGGGCAGGCCACTCCGGGTCCGGCTCGGCCAGCCGGACGGCGTCGGTCGCGGCCGCGGTACCCGTGCGCAGATTGCGCTCGAAGGGCAGCAGCCGCTCGGACCAGAGCGCGCGCACCACCGGCTCGAGCGCCTCCGGCTCGCCGCTGTTGTCCAGCCAGACGTCGGCGGCGGCGCGGCGCTGCTCGTCCGTGGCCTGGCTGGCGATCCGCGCCCGCGCGTCGGCCTCGTCCACGCCGCGGAACTCGACCAGCCTGCGGAGCCGCAGCTCGGCGGGGGCGTGCACGACGAGCACCAGGTTCGTCATGGGCGCGAGGTTGTTCTCCACGAGCAGCGGCACGTCCTGCACCACGACGGCGTCGGCGGGCGCGGCGGCGAAGAGCTCCGCGGTGCGCTTGCCGACCAGCGGGTGCACGATGCCGTTCAGCGCGGTCCTGGATTCGTCGCTCGCGAAGGCGATGGCGGCCAGCGCGGGGCGGTCCAGGCTGCCGTCGGCGGCCAGGATGGCATCGCCGAACCGCTCGACCAGGGCGGCCAGCCCCTCGGTGCCGGGGGCGACCACCTCGCGGGCGATGGCGTCGGAGTCGATGAGGACGCCGCCGAGCTCGGTCAGGATCCGCGCCACCGTCGACTTGCCCGCTCCCATGCCTCCGGTGAGGCCGATCCGCAACATGGGAGACAGTCTCGCACGAGGTGCCGATCAGTCTTGGTACCCATCGGGCGCACCGAATTCACCTGAATTGCCGCCGCTGCCCGATCCGTGACGATGCCGAGATCATTTCGCAACAATTTCCGTGCGACCCGCGTCGGCAACGATAACTTTCCGACACGCGGCGGCGTTTTCCAGGATGAAGTACTGGGCCGATCGGAAGATTTCCGATACTGTTCGGCCTGGCGAATTCCGGCCGCTCCCGCATCGAGGCAAAGGACATTCATTGCGCACCGAACTCAACCGAGCGGGTCGCCACCGCCTCGGAATGCCGGGGGGAGTGCACTGTGTCCGCTACCCCGCCGTGGCGGCGGCGATCGCCGAATACCGCAGGCCGTGGTTGACCGCGCTGCTCAGCCCGTCGAGGCACAGCTTCGTGTCGTCGCGACGACGCCCGCTGTTCGCGGTCGCCCGCTGGATTCCGGCCACCGCCAACTGATCCCGTCCACGACTGTGGCCCGGCCGATGCGGCCGGGCCACAGTCGTCTCCGTGCCCCTCGCGGGCCGGCCCCGGAAAAGCCCGAAGGCCCCGATCCGCGTGGATCGGGGCCTTCGGTGTCCTGCTGAGCGGATCAGGCGTTGCCCGACAGCTTCTCGCGCAGCGCGGCGAGCTGCGCGTCGCTGGCGAGCGAGCCACCCGACGACTCCGGCACGGAGCTGGACGAGGAGGCCTGCGAACCGCCGCCGGACTCCGACGAGTAGTTCGACGAGCCGCCACCGTTCGCGGCCTCGGCCGCGGCGTCGGCCGCCATCTTCTCGATCTGCGCGGTGTGCATCTTGTGGCGACGCTCCGCCTCGGCGTAGCGGCCCTCCCACTCCTCGCGCTGCTTCTCGAAACCGTCGAGCCATTCGTTGGTCTCGGAGTCGAAGCCCTCGGGGAAGATGTAGTTGCCCTGCTCGTCGTAGCTGTCGGCCATGCCGTACTTCGACGGGTCGAACTCGGAGTTGTAGTCCTCGTTCGCCTGCTTCAGCGACAGCGAGATCCGGCGCCGCTCCAGGTCGATGTCGATGACCTTGACCATGGCGTCGTCGCCGACCGCGACGACCTGGTCCGGCACCTCGACGTGGCGCTCGGCCAGCTCGGAGATGTGCACCAGGCCCTCGATGCCCTCTTCGACGCGCACGAAGGCGCCGAAGGGAACCAGCTTGGTGACCTTGCCCGGCACGATCTGCCCGATGGCGTGGGTCCGGGCGAACTGCCGCCACGGATCCTCCTGGGTCGCCTTCAGCGACAGCGAGACGCGCTCGCGATCCAGATCGACGTCGAGCACCTCGACGGTGACCTCGTTGCCGACCTCGACGACCTCGGACGGGTGGTCGATGTGCTTCCAGGACAGCTCGGAGACGTGCACCAGGCCGTCGACACCGCCGAGATCGACGAAGGCGCCGAAGTTGACGATGGAGGAGACCACACCCTTGCGGACCTGGCCCTTCTGCAGCTGGTGCAGGAACTCGCTGCGCACCTCGGACTGGGTCTGCTCCAGCCAGGCACGGCGCGACAGCACCACGTTGTTGCGGTTCTTGTCCAGCTCGATGATCTTGGCCTCGATCTCCTTGCCGACGTACGGCTGCAGATCGCGGACCCGGCGCATCTCGACCAGCGAGGCCGGGAGGAAGCCACGGAGCCCGATATCGAGGATCAGGCCGCCCTTGACGACCTCGATGACGGTGCCCTTGACGGCCTCGTCCTTCTCCTTGAGCTCCTCGATGGTGCCCCACGCACGCTCGTACTGCGCCCGCTTCTTCGACAGGATCAGGCGGCCTTCCTTGTCCTCCTTGGTGAGGACCAGGGCTTCCACCTCATCGCCAACGGAAACGACCTCGTTCGGGTCGACATCGTGTTTGATGGAGAGCTCGCGGGAAGGGATGACGCCTTCGGTCTTGTAACCGATGTCGAGCAGGACCTCGTCGCGATCGACCTTGACGATGGTTCCCTCGACGATGTCGCCATCGTTGAAGTACTTGATCGTGGCGTCGATGGCGGCGAGGAAGTCCTCGGCGGAGCCGATGTCGTTGACGGCTACCTGCGGCGAGGTGACGGTGGTGGGCATGTGTCGGTGTGCTCCGGACGGATTGTGGTCGGTTGCGGACATTGGAACTTTCGGTACGCTGCGAAATCACCGCGACGATGCGACGACGGACACAATGAACGTACCGCACGCTTCGCCTGACGAAACCCGGCGTGGCCGCCGGATATTCCGAGCGCGGAGTGTTTCGGGAGGCGCGCCGAGTGTACCCGGCCCGATACCCTGTGCTATGACCGGCTCACCCCGGAAACCCCGCATTCGAGAACCCCGGTGATCGGTACGCCAGTACAGTCGTCACTCGCGAATCACCCTACGGCACCCGATCACGCCCGGGCAAACCGGGCCGGAAGCGACGAAATCCGCAGCAAGACTAGGCTCACCCGGGTGTCCGACCACCGCCACGCCACCGCCGAGGCCGACCTCGGGGTGACCGCCGTCGCCCGTATCCCGGCCGGCTCGGCCGCCAGTAGCACGGCCAATCGGCGCTGGTGGGACGCCGATGCCGCCGACTACCACCGCGAGCACGCGAACTTCCTCGGCGTCGACACCCCCGGCGGCGAGTTCGTCTGGTGCCCGGAGGGGCTGCACGAGGGCGACTGGCACCTGCTCGGCCCGGTCGCCGGGCGCGACGTGCTGGAGATCGGCTGCGGCTCGGCGCCCTGCGCGCGCTGGCTGGCGAGCAACGGCGCGCGCCCGGTCGGGCTGGACATCTCGGCGGGCATGCTGCGCCGCGGCACCGCGGTGATGGCGCGCGGCGGGCCGGTGGTGCCGCTGGTGCAGGCCGACGCCGAGGCGCTGCCGTTCCCGGACTCGAGCTTCGACCTGGCCTGCTCGGCCTTCGGCGCGGTGCCCTTCGTGGCCGACTCGGCGGGGGTCATGCGCGAGGTGGCCAGGGTGCTGCGGCCGGGCGGGCGCTGGGTGTTCGCGGTGAACCACCCGATGCGCTGGATCTTCCCGGACGATCCCGGCCCGGTGGGGCTGGTCGCGCGGCAGTCCTACTTCGACCGCAGCCCGTACGTCGAGACCGGCGCCGACGGCACCCCGGTCTACGTGGAGCACCACCGCACGGTCGGCGACCGGGTGCGCGAGATCGTCGGGGCCGGGCTGCTGCTGGAGGACATCGTCGAGCCGGAGTGGCCGGAGTGGCTGGATCGGGAGTGGGGGCAGTGGAGCCCGCTGCGCGGCGAGATCTTCCCCGGCACCGCCATCTTCGTGACCCGCAAGCCCTGACGGCTCAACCCGGGTACGGCTCCAGCGCGGCGAACTCCGGGTCCACCTCGACCGTCGGCACGGTCCGCACCACCCAGCGCCTGGCCCGGCTGAGCGGGTGGTCGGGGAAGCTCTCGTCCCAGCGCACGTCGTCCGCGGAGGTGAACGGCAGCCTGCCCTGCAGCCCCGGCGCGTACGGGTGCCCGCGCCTGCGGTTCCTGGTCTCGGCCTGCTGGGTGACCACCACCTCGCGGGCGATCGGATTCCCCACCTCGGGGCAGATGATCTGCAGCACGGCGCTGCACCGCGCCCGCGGCACCAGGATCGAGGCGGAATAGGCCAACTTGCCCGGTGCGAAGGGCATCGGCACCTTCTCCACCCGGAGCAGCGCGGGCAGCGAGTCCACCCAGATGACGAGCGCCTCGATCAGGCAGCCGGAGGCGGCGTGGTGCTCGGCGAGCCTGCGCCGCAGCGTCTCGGCGTCGTCCAGCCCGGCGGGCAGCTCCGGCGCGATGTCGAAGTAGTGCACGGCGACCACGTCGCGGGTGACCGGATCCCCCCAGGTGCTGTCGTCCAGCGCGTGCATTCCGGTGAGGTCGAAGGAGAGCGGCACGCGGACACGGTAGCGGAGCGGGTGCCGATGGCACGCGCTCCACTACCGGCGACCGTCAGGGCTCCGATTCGTCCGCGGTGCCCGAATCCGGTCCGACCCGACCGCTTTTCGGATTCCGGCCCGCCTGGTCGAGCGCGAGCCGGAGGGCGAATTCGATCTGGGCGTTCACGCTGCGCAGGTCGTCGGCGGCCCACCTGGCGATCGCGTCGTACACCGCCGGGTCGAGGCGGAGCAGGAGTTTCTTGCGGTCGGCCATCCGGGCGCCGCTCAGCTGTAGAGCGAGCCCGCGTTGACCACGGGCTGCGCCGCCCGGTCGCCGCAGAGCACCACCAGCAGGTTGGAGACCATCGCGGCGCGGCGCTCCTCGTCCAGCTCGACCACGCCCTGCTCGCTGAGCCGGTCCAGCGCGAGCCCGACCATGCCGACCGCGCCCTCCACGATCCGGGTGCGCGCCGCGACGATCTGCGCGGCCTGCTGCCGCACCAGCATCGCCTGGGCGATCTCCGGCGCGTAGGCGAGGTGGGTGATCCTGGCCTCCAGCACCTCGATGCCCGCCAGCTCGGTGCGCTCGCCCAGCTCGACGGTCAGCTCCTGGGCGACCTCGGCGCCGTCCCGCAGGCTGGTGCCCGCCTCGTGCGCGTCGTACGGGTGCGTGGTGGCCAGGTGCCGGACCGCCGCCTCGGACTGGGTCGCCACGTACTCCTCGTAGTCGTCCACCGCGAAGGCCGCCTTGAAGCTGTCCACCACCCGGTAGACCACGACCGCGGCGATCTCGACCGGGCTGCCGTCGGCGTCGTTGACCTTCAGCTTCTGCGTCTCGAAGTTGCGCACCCGCAGCGAGATGCTCTTGCGGTCGGTGAGCGGGAGCACCGCGAAGAACCCGGGCTCGCTGACCGAGCCGATGTAGCGGCCGAAGAACTGGACGATCTTGGCCTCGTTCGGGTTCACCACGATCAGGCCGCTGGCCAGGATCAGCACCACGACCGCCAGGACGACCGCGGCGATGGCAGCGACCAGCGCCGGGCTGCTGCCGTCGCGGCTCGCGACCACGAAGCCGTAGGCCGCCGCCGTGCCGAACCCGAGCGTGAGCACGAACCACGCCACCAGGACCGCGAACCCGTTGACGTGCCATGCGGGTCGAAACTTCATGACATCCTCCAGTATCAAAGTGATATCACAACGATAGCAGGGTGCCCGGTTCGCCGGAAGGGTGTTTCAGCGCGCGGGCCCGATGGCGCGGGTGGCGCGGAAGCGGGCGGCGGGGTCGTACTCGGCCTTGAGCGCGGCCAGCCGGCGGTAGGTCTCCGGGGTGAAGGCGGCCCTGGTCTGCGCCTCGTCGGCGATGTCGCCCGCGCCGTAGAGGAAGCCGAGCTGGTGGCCGAGGGTCCACGGCTCCAGCGCGGTGCGCACCGCGTCGAGCGCGGGGACCCGGCCCGGGCCGTCGGCGGCGGTGATCACCCGGACCAGGAACTCCGCCTCCCGGAAGTCGATGGCCGCGCCGGAGCTGCCCGGCTCGCGCAGCGCGCCGCCGAGCTGCCTGATGTCGACCACGGTGTCGGGGCCGGTGGCGGCGAGCAGCGCGCGCTGGGCCTCGGCGTCGAAGCGGGAGAGGAGGGCGTTGGTGGCGGCGTAGCCGTGCGGCTCCGGCGGCTCGCGGTGGATGCTGCCGGACTCCGCGTACGGCATGATCCGCAGGTCGTCGGCGATCGGCTCGCCGACCGCGCGCAGCGGCGCGACCAGCCGCTCCCCCTCGGCCGCGCTGCCGTCGACCGCGATCCGCAGGCTCACCACCGAGCGGCCGCGCAGGAACGGCGGCAGGGGTTCGAGGTCGGGGTAGGTGAGCAGCCCGGCGGAGGTGGTCACGGTCGCCGGCGCGGTCGCGGCCCAGGCGCGCCAGGCGTCGAGCAGCGGCTCGGTGAGTCCGGCGTCGAAGACCAGCTGGCCGCCGTAGATCTCGGCCACCGGGAGCAGCTCCAGCTCGACGGCGGTGACGACACCGAAGTTGCCGACGGTGCCGAATACCGCGCCGAACAGCGCGTCGCCCGGCTCGAGCCGGCGCCGCTCGCCGTCGGCGGTGACCAGCTCGACGCGCGCACCCGGTCGGCGGCGTAGCCGTAGTTCCTGGCGAGCAGCCCGAGGCCGCTGCCGAGCAGGTAGCCGACGACGCTCACCGAGGGCGAGGAGCCGGAGAGCGGGGCCAGGCCGTGCTCGGCGGCGGCCTCGAGCAGCGCGCCGGCGCGGACGCCGGCCTCGACCCGGGCGATCCGGGTCTCCGGGTCGATCCGCAGGCCGTCCAGCCGGGCGGTGCCGATCAGGACGCCGCCGTCCAGCGGAACGGAGAGGCCGTGGCCGGTGGCGTGCACACCGATCGGCAGGTCCCGCTCGGCGGCGTGCCGGACGGCGGTGGCGACCTCGTCGGCGGTGCGTACCTCGACGGTCAGGTCGGGGTGGTGGGCGTAAGCGGTCTGGAAACTGTCCATGGATCCACCCTGGCGCGCGGTAAGCTAGAAGTGAAACAGATAGTTCTGATGGATCGGATAAGTGCCAGTTATGGAACTGCGCCACCTGCGCTACTTCGCCGCGATCGCCGAGGAGGGCGGCTTCACCCGGGCCGCCGAGCGACTGCACATCACCCAGCCGGGGCTCAGCGCGCAGATCGCGCAGCTGGAGAAGGAGCTCGGGCTGCCGCTGCTGCACCGGGGCGGCAGGCGGGTCACGCTCACCGAGGCGGGGGCGGCCGTGCTGCCGCACGCCAGGGCGGCGCTGGCCGCGGCGGAGCGGGCCGGGCAGGTGGCGGACGAGTTCACCGGGCTGCTGCGCGGGCAGGTGCGGGTCGGGCTCATCTCCGGCGCCACCGCGGACGAGTTCGACGTCGCCGGTGCGCTCGCCGGGTTCCACGCCGCGCACCCGGGGATCTCGATCCGCCTCACCGAGGACATCTCCGCCGCGATGCTGGCGGCGGTGCTGCGCGGCGAGCTGGACGCGGCGCTGGTCTCGCTCACCAGCGAGCCGCCCGACCCCCGGCTCGGGTTGCAGGTCATCCTGGACACCCCGGTGGTCGCGGCGGTCGCCGCCGATGCCGACGGGTACGGGCCGACGCTGCGCGTGCGCGCGCTGCGCGACCGGCCGCTGATCTGCCTGCCGACCGGCACCGGGGTCAGGGCCGAGCTGGAGCGGGCGTGCGCGGCGGCGGGATTCCGCGCCGAGGTGGCGTTCGAGGCGGCGGCTCCCCCGCTGCTGCTCCGGCTCGCCGCGCGCGGGTTCGGGATCGCCGTCGTGCCCGGGCTCGGTCCGGCGGAGGCGGAGAGCTTCGGCGTCCGCGCCATCCCACTGGTTCCCGAGATCCGCGGCCGCCTCGCCCTGGCCTGGAACGCCGGGCAACCCCGCGGCCCCGCCGCGGCGGCCCTGATCACCGCACTCCGCGCGGCCTTCGGCTAGAGCAGCCGGGACAGGAATGCCTGCGTGCGCTCCTGTTTCGGCGCCGCGAGCACCTCCTTCGGCTTCCCCGACTCCACCACGACCCCGCCGTCCATGAACACCAGCTGGTCGGCGACCTCGCGGGCGAACCCCATCTCGTGCGTCACCACCACCATGGTCATCCCGGAGGCGGCCAGCTCGCGCATGACGGTGAGCACCTCGCCGACCAGCTCCGGGTCGAGCGCGGAGGTCGGCTCGTCGAAGAGCATGAGCTTGGGGTCCATGGCCAGCGCCCTGGCGATGGCGACCCGCTGCTGCTGCCCACCGGAGAGCTGCGCGGGGTAGGCGTTCGCCTTCTCCACCATGCCGACCCGGTCGAGCAGCTCCTTGGCCCGGGTCACCGCGTCCGCCTTGCGGACCCGCTTCACCTGGGTCGGCGCCTCGATCAGGTTCTCCAGCGCGGTGCGGTGCGGGAACAGGTTGAAGTGCTGGAACACCATGCCGATCTCGCGCCGCTGCCTGGCCGCGACCCGCGGGTGCAGCTCGTAGAGCTTGCCGTTCTTCTCCCGGTAGCCGACCAGCTCGCCCTCCACGTAGAGCCTGCCCGCGTTCACCACCTCCAGGTGGTTGATGCAGCGCAGGAAGGTGGACTTGCCGGAGCCGGACGGCCCGATCAGGCAGAGCACCTCCCCGCGCGACACCTCCAGCGAGATCCCGCGCAGCACCCGGAGCGCACCGAAGTTCTTGCAGACCCGGTCCGCCCGGATCATCGGTTCGGTCACCGCGGCTCCACCACCTTCTGCGCCTCGGCCAGCTCGCGCAGCTGCTTGGCGGTGAGCTGGCGGGAGGCCCCGCGCGAGTAGTACCGCTCCAGGTAGTACTGCCCGACCATGAGCACGCTGGTGATGGCCAGGTACCAGGTCGCGGTGACCAGGAGCAGCGGGATCGGCTGGAAGTTCACCCCGTAGATGTCGCGGGCCCGGCCGTAGAGGTCGGTGCTGAGCGGGATCGCGGTCACCAGCGAGGTGGTCTTGAGCATGCCGATCAGCTCGTTGCCGGTCGGCGGGATGATCACCCGCATGGCCTGCGGCAGCACCGTGCGGCGCATGGTCTGGCCCCAGGACATGCCGAGCGCCACCGACGCCTCGCGCTGCCCCTCGCCCACCGAGTTGATCCCGGCGCGCACGATCTCGGCCATGTACGCGGCCTCGTTCAGCCCGAGCCCGATCACCGCGAAGGTGAACGCGGCCTGCAACCCCTGCACGTCCAGCTCGAAGAAGCTGGGCCCGAACGGCACCCCGAGCTGGATCTGCCGGTACAGCGAGGGGAAGAGCCCCCAGAACACCAGCTGCACGAAGACCGGGGTGCCGCGGAAGATCCACAGGTACACCCAGGCGCTGGCGCGCAGCACCGGGTTCGGCGAGAGCCGCATGACCGCGAGGACGGTGCCGAGCAGGACCGCGATCACCATGGCCAGCACGGTGAGCTCGAGGGTCACCAACGCGCCCGCGACGATGCGCTCGTCGCGCAGGTAGGCCCAGTAGGTGTCCCAGCGGTATGCCTCGTTGGTGGCGGCGCCGTAGAGGAAGAGCCCGACCAGCGCCAGGATCAGCGCGGCCGCGAGCCAGCGGCCCGGTCTGCGCAGCGGAACCGCCTTGATCGGCTCCGGCTCGGCGCTCGCCGGCTTGGTGGTGTCGACCGTCATCTCAGTTCGTCGCGCCGTTGATCACCGAGGTGGTGATCGCGCCGTCCTGCACACCCCAGTTGTCGGTGATCGTCTTGTACTGCCCGTTGTCGATCAGGTGCTGCACCGCCTTCTGCAGCGCGGCCGCCAGCGGCGAGCCCTTCGGCACGGCCCAGCCGTACGGCGCGGAATCGAAGACCGACCCGGCGGATTCGATCTTGCCGCCGCCCTGCTTGATCGCGTACGCGGTCACCGGCGAGTCGGCGGACATGGCGTCCACCTGCCCGAGTACCAGCGCGTTGGTGGCCTGGCTCTGCTCGTCGAAGGCCTGGATGTCGATGGCGGGCTTGCCCGCCGCCACGCAGGCCGCGCTCTTGGCAGGCACCTCGTCGGTGTGCTCGACGGTGGTGGCCTGCACCGCGACCCGCTTGCCGCAGGCGTTCTCCGGGTCGACCGGCTTACCCGCCTGCTGCGCCCACTGGATGCCCGCGTTGAAGTAGGTGGTGAAGTCGACCTGCTCCTCGCGCTCCTTGGAGTCGGTGATCGAGGACATGCCGACGTCGTAGGTGCCTGCCTGGATGGCCGGGATGATCTTCTCGAACGCGGACTCCACGTACTCGGGCTGCAACCCGAGCACCGCCGTCACCGCGTTCATCAGGTCGACGTCGAAGCCGACGATCTTGCCGGAGGCGTCCTTGTACTCGTTGGGCTGGTAGGGGACGTTCACCCCGATCACCAGCTTGCCGTACTGCTTCTGCTTGTCCGGCAGCTGCGCGGCGATGGCGTCGACCTTGTCGACCTGCACCTTCTCCGCCTCGTTCCCGGAGCCCGCGTCCTCGGTATTGCTGGTACACCCGGTCAGGACCAGCGCGCCCCCGGTGATGACGCACATCACCCGCAGGGCACCCCTGCCGAGCACCGATCGAACAGCCACAGCAGACCTCCACGCACGTCGGAATCGCACAACCCGGGCGGCATCGCCCGTCCGGCAAATCTAGGCGACCGGCACCGTCCGTGTGGGCACAGTAACCGAACATTAATGCTGGACGGTTCCCGCCGGTGGCATTACGGCGTGCCGAGCGCGCGCTCGACCGCCCCGGTGAATTCGCTGGTGGTGGCGGTGCCGCCGAGGTCGGGGGTGGCCACCCCCGCGGCGAGCACGGCACCGAGCGCGGCCTCCAGCGCACCGGCCGCCGTCAGCACCCGTGGATCGCCGCCGCGCTCCCCCAGCCGCCGCAGCAACAGCGCAGCACTGCCCTGCAGAGCAACCGGATTCGCGATGCCGCGGCCCGCGATGTCCGGCGCGGCGCCGTGCACCGCCTGCGCCATGGCCTTGCGCGCCGAGCAGTTCACCGACGGCGCGATGCCGAGCGATCCGCTCAGCTCACCGGCGAGATCGGAGAGGATGTCGCCGAACAGGTTCTCGGTCACCAGCACGTCGTAGTCGGCGGGGGCGCGCACCAGGTGCGCGGCGGCGGCGTCGACGTGCTCGTCGGTCACCGCGACGTCCGGGTACTCCGCGGCGATCTCGTAGCAGACCGACCGGAACAGCCCCATGGTCAGCGGCAGCACATTGGCCTTGTGCACGATGGTGAGGTGCCCGCGCCGCGCCCCGGCCAGCCGGAACGCCTCGTGCGCGATGGCGGTGCTGCCCGCCCTGGTGATCAGCCCGACGGAGAGCGCGACGTCCGGGGTCGGGGCGAACTCCCCCGACCCGATCGCCATGTTCCGGTCGGCGTAGAAGCCCTCGGTGTTCTCCCGCACGATCACCAGGTCGATCTCGGGCGCCGCCGCACGCACGCCGGGAAACGCCCTGGCCGGGCGGATATTGGCGAAGAGCCGGAAGTGCCTGCGAATCCGGCCGCTCGGCGGGTCGGCGTGCCCGCCGGGGTAGGAGGCATTGTCGTGCGGGCCGAGGATCCAGGCGTCCAGCCGCTCCAGCTCGCGCAGCGTCCGCTCCGGCACCGCGTCGCCGAACTCGTCCAGCGCGGCGCGCCCGAACGGCAGCGGCACCCACTCCACCGGCGACGCCCCCGCCGCGGCCAGCGCCGCGTCGACCACCGTCGTGGTGGCCGCGACCACCTCCGGCCCGATGCCGTCGCCGTCCAGTACGCCGAGCCGCAGCCCGCACTCCGTGCTTCCGCTCACCCGCTCATCGTGGCGCGCGGTTCCGGCGCGCGGCTTCGCGGGGTCGGTTACCGTCGGACGATCATGGTGCAGTCCGTCGAACTGCTGCTGGACGCGGCGGCCGAGTCCGCGGTGCGGGCGCAGTGGCGGGCGCTCGCCGCGGCCGGGCTGCCGAGCCAGGCCGCGCACACCGGGGCGTCGAACCGGCCGCACGTCACCGCCGCGGTCGCCGCCGAGCTGGCCCCCGAGGCCGAGGCCGCGCTGTGCGAGCTGGAGTTCGAGCCGTTCCCGATCACGCTGGGCAGCCCGGTGGTCTTCGGCAGGGGACGGTTCGTCCTGGTGCGGCTGGTGATCCCGACCCGCGCGCTGCTCGCGCTGCACCGCCGGATACACGTCGCCGTCGGTGGCGCGCCCGACATTCCGGAGAACTCGGAACCGGACGCCTGGACCCCGCACGTGACGCTGGCAAGGCGGCTGCCGCCGGAGCGGCTCGGCGCGGCGATCGAGCTGATCGCGGCCGATGGTGATTCCCCGGCGACGGTCGCGGGTATTCGCCGATGGGACGGCGATCGGCGCCGCGAGTGGACTGTCCGTGGAACATAGAACGGTAGGCCCGCGTTACAGCAGGCACACGCAACGAGAGGACGACATGGCCACCCAGACGCTGACCCAGCAGAACTTCGACGAGGTTGTGACCGGGAACGACGTGGTACTCGTCGATTTCTGGGCCTCGTGGTGCGGTCCGTGCAAGAGCTTCGCGCCCACCTTCGAGGCGTCCGCGGACAAGCACCCCGACGTGGTGCACGGCAAGGTGGACACCGAGGCCGAGCAGAGCCTCGCCGCCGCCGCCAACATCCGCTCCATCCCGACGATCATGGCCTTCCGCGAGGGCGTGCTCGTCTTCGCGCAGCCCGGCGCGCTGCCCCCGGCCGCGCTGGAGGACCTGGTCTCCCAGGTGAAGGCGCTGGACATGGACGACGTGCGCAAGCAGCTCGCGGAGCAGCAGCCCGCCGAGTAGCGCGCACCGACGACGAGGGCCGCTCACGATCCGTGAGCGGCCCTCGGTTCGTCCGGGAGGTGCCGGTCAGGCACCGAGCCCGTTCACGCCCGCGATCATGGCGCGGACGGTGGATTCCAGGCCGTCGTCGGCGAGCGCGGCGCCCCAGCCCCTGCGGCCGTTCAGCTCGCAGCGGACGAAGGTCGCGGTCCCGGCGGCGGTGCTGCGCTGGTGGAACTGCAGCAGCTCGACCGGGTACCCCTCGCTGTAGAGCGCCGAGGTCAGCGCGGCCACCGGGCTGCCGGTGGCGACCACGCTGCGCAGCCGGTCGGCGAATTCGATGGTCGCGGTGAAGCAGGCGCTGCGGCTGTCCGCGGGCGACCAGTCGCCGAGCCGGATCGGGCCCTGCTCAGCGCAGTAGCGGGCTTGGAAGTCGGAGTCGGTGAGACCGGCGCACTCGGCCCGCAGGGCGGCGGGGGCGGCGGTCCGGAACGTATCGATGTCGAGAGTCAACATGGTCATGGCAGGTTCGGTCTTCCCGGAGAGTATGTCCGAATGAAACAGGGGTGACCAGCAGTAACGTTCGAGGAAGCCCGCAGCGAGGGGGCTGGTCCGGATCAGACCTCGCTACGGCGAGCTACTACGAGAAGTCGCCGCGCCACCATCGCGGTGAGCGGAATGCGCGCGGCGCGATCGCGGTCTGCGATATCGAGCGCTGCGGCGCGGTGGCGGGCGGGGTACGGCACGGCTTTCACAATAGGGATGTCGTCCGGGTATGGCAACCGCGTTAACACCCGGTTTCACCGATACCGGCAAGTAGTGTTCGCGCAGCTCACAACGGGTGCTGTGCGCCGGGTCACGGGCACGGCGCGGCAGTGCGCGGCGCGCATGAGGACCGCGCGGCCGGATCCGGCGGCCCGGAGCTCCGCAACTCATGCGCCACCCGGGCGAACGTCGCCCCGGTCACAATGCGGAACCGCTGGTTCACACCGCGCGTCCAACCCAGTGTCGGACGGCGTAGCCGACGTCGTGCCGAAACAAGAAGTCCGCGAATCGCTTTCGCGGGCAAGGCCGCGGGGGAGAGAAGAGCGAGCATGATCCAGCCGACCGACGACACAGTGCGCGCCGAACACCATCTGACGGAGCTCCTCGGGCCGGGGCTGACGTTCCGCTCGGTGCCCTTCGAGCGCGGCTGGGTCTGCACGCCGCTGCCCGAGGAGGCGGCGCCGGTGCGCTTCGTGGTCGACTCGGCCAGCGGGGAGGTCTACGAGTACACCGCGCTCGGCGAGTACGAGGTGGCCGCCGATTACAGTGCGGCGGGCGAGGGCGGCCGGGAGCCGCGCGGGGTCCGCATCCACCCGGTGCGCTGGCGGGTCGAGTACGAGCTGGGCAACGGTGACGATCGCTCCGCCCGCTACCTGGTCGCGGCCCGCTGCACCGGCCGCTCCCCCGAGCCGGACGAGGATTTCGAGCTGACCCTCGACCTGGACACCAACCGCTACCGGCCGGCCGGGACGGCGGCCTGGCAGGTCTGGGTCCGGGTGGTGCAGCAGCACCGCGCCGACGGTGTCTGGCCCGCGCGGGGCGCGCTGGAGTTCTGACGCGGAGCGGCCCGCGCGAGCCGGGGGCTCACGCGGGCCGGTCGCCGCGGGCGAGAAGGTTCAGACGACCTCGTTCAGCTTGCCGGTGGCGACGTCGAAGACGAAGCCGCGGATGGCGTCCTTGTGCGGGATGTACGGGCTGGCCTCGATCCGCGCGATGGACTGCCGCACGTCGGTGTCCAGGTCGCCGAATGCCTCCGCCGACCACTCCGGCTTGATTCCGACCTCGTCCTGGATCGACTTCTTGAAGTCGTCGTCGGTGAAGGTCAGCATCCCGCAGTCGGTGTGGTGGATGAGGATGATCTCCCGGGTGCCGAGCAGCCGCTGGCTGATCGCCAGCGACCTGATCTCGTCCGCGGTGACGACGCCGCCCGCGTTGCGGATGACGTGCGCCTCACCCTCGTTCAGGCCGAGCACGCCGTAGACGTTGATCCTGGCATCCATGCAGGCCAGCACGGCCACGCCCTTCGAAGGGGGCAGCGGCAGCGGGCCGCTGAAGGTCGCGGCGTAGGCGGCGTTGTTCTCGAGCAGCTGATCGGTGACGGTCATGCGGAAGTATCCTTCGCACTCGTATGCGGGAACGCTCATATGACACGCCACCGTAGAGCTACCCCCCAGCGAAGACCCCGGTACAACTCACCCTGATCGCAAACCTGGGTTCGCAGGCAGCGAAGGGGGTCAGTGCGCGGCGGCGTTCCAGCTGCGCCCGGTGCCCACCGAGACGTCCAGCGGCACCGACATCTCGAGCACCGCCGACATCTCCTCGCGGGCCAGCCGCTCCAGCTCGGCCCGCTCGCCGTCGGCGACCTCGAAGACCAGCTCGTCGTGGATCTGCAGCAGCATCCGGGAGCGCAGCCCGGCGGCCGCGATGGCGTTGTGCACGTTGATCATGGCGACCTTGATGATGTCGGCGGCGGTGCCCTGGATCGGCGCGTTCAGCGCCATCCGCTCGGCGGCCTCGCGGCGCTGCCGGTTGCTGGTGTCCAGGTCGGGCAGGTAGCGGCGGCGGCCGAAGAGCGTCTGCGTGTAGCCGACCTTGCGGGCCTGCTCCACCACCTCGTACAGGTAGTCGCGGATCCGGCCGAAGCGGGCGAAGTAGGTCTCCATCTGCTCCTTCGCCTCGGCGGTGCTGATCTTGAGCTGAGCGGAGAGGCCGAAGGCGCTGAGCCCGTAGGCCAGGCCGTAGGACATGGCCTTGATCCGCCGCCGCATCTCCGGGTGCACCTCGGAGATCGGGATGTCGAAGGCCTTCGACGCCACGAAGGTGTGCAGGTCCTCGCCGGAGTTGAAGGCCTCGATCAGCCCCTCGTCGCCGGAGAGGTGCGCCATGATCCGCATCTCGATCTGGCTGTAGTCGGCGGTCATCAGCTCGGCGTAGCCCGCGCCGACGACGAAGGTGTCGCGGATCTGCCTGCCGGTGTCGGTGCGGATCGGGATGTTCTGCAGGTTCGGCTCGGTCGATGACAGCCGGCCGGTGGCGGCGATGGTCTGGTTGAAGGTGGTGTGGATGCGGCCGTCGTCGGCGACCGACTTGAGCAGCCCGTCCACCGTGACCTTGAGCCGGGTGGCGTCGCGGTGCGCGAGCAGGTGCTCGAGGAAGGGGTGCTCGGTCTTCTCGAAGAGCGATTCCAGCGCGTCGGCGTCGGTGGTGTAGCCGGTCTTGGTGCGCTTGGTCTTCGGCATGTCCAGCTCGTCGAAGAGCACCACCTGCAGCTGCTTGGGCGAGCCCAGGTTGATCTGCTTGCCGATCACGCCGTAGGCCGCCTCGGCGGCGTCGTTCACCTTCTCCGCGAAGGTGCGCTGCAGCGTGCCGAGCTGGTCGGTGTCGACCGCGATGCCGGACTCCTCCAGACCCGCGAGCACGCCGAGCAGCGGCAGCTCCATCTCGGTGAGCAGCGGCACCGACTCGATCTTCGCCAGCTCTTCGTCGAGCGCGTCGGCCAGGTCGGCGACGGCGCGGGCGCGCAGCATCTCGGCGGTGGCCAGCTCGACGTCGGCGGCGTCCTCCTCGTCCAGGAGCGAGAGCTGCGGGGTCTCGTCCACCTCGGCGCGCAGCTCGCGGCGCAGGTAGCGCAGCGAGAGGTCGTCCAGGTTGAAGCTGCGCTGGCCCGGGCGCACCAGGTAGGCGGCGAGCGCGGTGTCGGTGGCGAGGCCGCCGAGGCTCCAGCCGCGGCCGCGCAGCGCGTGGATGGCGGCCTTCGCCTCGTGCAGCGCCTTCGGCACCGCCGGGTCGGCCAGCCAGGCGCCGAGCGCGGCCTCGTCCTCCGGGGTGAGCACCGTCGTGTCGATGTAGCCGCCCTCGCCGTCCGCCGCGGCGATGGCGAGCGCGCGTACGTCACCGGCGGCCGGGCTGCCGCTGCCGACCACCGAGAGGCCGTGCCGCGCACCGGCTTTCGCGTGTGCGGTGAGCCACTCGCCGACCGCACCGACCTCCAGCGCGCCGCCGCTGATCTCGAAGCCGGACTCGGCCTCCGGCTCCGGCGGGGCCAGCGTCTCGAAGATCCGGTCGCGCAGCACCCGGAACTCCAGGTCGTCGAAGAGCTGGTGGATCCTGTTCCGGTCCCACGGCGCCTTGGCCAGCTGCTCCGGGGTGTACGGCAGCGGGACGTCCTTCACCATCTCGGTGAGCTGCCGGTTCAGCACCACGCTGCTCAGGTTGGCGCGCAGTGCGTCGCCGACCTTGCCCTTGACCTCGTCCACCCGGTCGACCAGCGCGGCCAGGTCGCCGTACTCGCGGATCCACTTGGCCGCGGTCTTCTCCCCGACGCCGGGGATGCCGGGCAGGTTGTCGCTCGGGTCGCCGCGCAGCGCCGCGTAATCCGGGTACTGGGCGGGGGTGAGGCCGTACTTGGCCTGCACCTCCCCGGGGGTGAAGCGGGTCAGGTCGGAGACGCCCTTGCGCGGGTAGAGCACGGTGACGTCGTCGTTCACCAGCTGGATGGCGTCGCGGTCGCCGGTGACGACCAGGATCCGGAAGCCGTCGCGCAGCGCCTGGGTGGTGATGGTGGCGATCACGTCGTCGGCCTCGTAGCCCTCGATCGCCATCACCGGGATGCCGAGCGCGGCGAGCACGTCCTTGGTCAGCTCGACCTGGCCGCGGAACTCGTCCGGGGTGGCGCTGCGGTTCGCCTTGTACGCGGGGTACGCCTCGGTGCGGAAGGTCGCGCGGGAGACGTCGAAGGCGGCCGCCACGTGCGTCGGCTTCTCGTCCCTGAGCAGGTTGATCAGCATGGCGGTGAAGCCGTAGACGGCGTTCGTGGTCTGCCCGGTGACGGTCTTGAAGTTCTCCGCGGGCAGTGCGAAGAAGGCGCGGTAGGCGATCGAGTGCCCGTCCAGCAGCAGCAACGTCGGCCGGTCACCGCCCGCGGTCGGGGCGGCGGCGGAGGTGGCTGGCTGCGTGGTCGGTGAAGTCACACCGTGAGTCTAGGGACCGGCTCCGACATCCGGGCCGGGACCCGCGCGGCTCAGCCGACGTGCGACGCGGCCGCGTACCAGCTGTTGCACTCCCAGGTGTCGCCGGTGTCCGAACCCCAGCGCCACCAGCCCCACACCGACTCCGGGCTGCCGAGCAGCCGCGGCTCGCCCGGCCGGTCGCCGCCGGCCCGAACCGCGCTCGCGGCCTCCTCCCAGGTGCGCCGGTCGATGTCGCCGCGGCCGTGGTTGGTGCCGAGGAACATGCCGGACAAGCACCACGCCTGCAGGTCGAGCCTGCGGCTCTGCTCCTGGCCGCGCTCGGAGCTCCAGCCCGCGGCGGTGCGCGCGTCGGTGTAGGCGCGCAGCACGCCGACGAGCTGCTGCACGTGGTGGCCGTACTCGTGCCCGAGCGCGGCGAGCTGGGTGCCGCGCCTCGACCCGGCGCCGAGCGGCCGCAGCGCAGCGGCGGGGACGACGATGCTCTCCTCGGCCGGACAGTAGAACGGCCGGTCCGCCGGGCCGGGCAGCCGGTCCGGGCACGCGCTGCGGGCCCCGGCGGCGGGCAGCTCCAGCCGCGGCGGGCGGAAGGGGAGCCCGGCGTTGCGCAGCGTCACCGACCAGCTGTCGTCCAGGCAGTCCAGCGTCGCGCGCAGGAACGCGTCGGCGCCGCGCGGCTCGTCGTGCCAGGGCGGCAGCTCGCAGCTGATCCTGGCCAGCCCGGCGTGCCTGGCCAGCAGCGGGTGGTCGGCGAGCGCGAAGACCGGGCGCGGGTCGGGCGCGCCGGGCCCCGCGCGCAGCGGCACCCCGGCCAGCGGCAGCTCGGCCACCGGCGGCGCGTCGTCACCGGCCGGGCGGGCTGCCTCGTCGAGCACGCCCGCGAAGCCGGGGCCGGCCGCGACGCCGCGCGCCGCGCGCAGCTCGGTCGGCGGCTCGACGGTCCGGTGCGCGGGCCCGGAGACCCCGGCGGCCAGCACCAGCCCGATCACCGCCGCACCCGCCGCGAGGGCGATCAACCGGCGCGGCCGGCTCCACCACGGCCCGCTCATCGTTCCCCCTCGCTCCGCGGTGGCACCGGCGCCGTTGCCCGCACCACCGGCTCCATGGAAGCGGAGCGCCGTGCGCACCGCAAGCCCGTCCGGAGCGGCCACCGCGGCCCCGCGGCCAGCGCACCGCCGCCCGGCACGGCGGAAACCCCCGCGGAGCAGGCACTTCCACCGCGCGGCCGCGGCGGCCCCGGCTCAGCCGACGCCGAGGTACGCCGATTTCACGGCGGGATCGGTGAGCAGCTCGCGGCCGCCACCGGTCTTGGTCACCTCACCGGTCTCCAGGATGTAGGCGCGGGTGCTGCGCGCCAGCGCCTGCTGCGCGTTCTGCTCGACCAGCAGCACCGTCGTCCCCTCGGCGTTGATCTGCCCGATGATCCGGAAGATCTGCTGGATCACCATGGGCGCCAGCCCCATCGACGGCTCGTCCAGCAGCAGCAGCCGCGGCCGCGCCATCAGCGAGCGGCCGATGGCGAGCATCTGCTGCTCGCCGCCGGAGAGCGTGCCGCCGACCTGCTTGCGCCGCTCGGCCAGCCGCGGGAAGAGCTCGAAGACCCAGTCCAGGGTCTTCGCGTACCCCGCCTTCTCCTCGAACGGCCGGGCGTAGCAGCCCATCTCCAGGTTCTCCAGCACGGTCATGCCGGGGAAGACGCCGCGGCCCTCTGGCGCCTGGATGAGCCCGCGGCCCACCCGCTCGTGCGCCTTGACGTGCGTGATGTCCTCGCCGTCGAAGACCACCCGGCCGCCGGTGAGCGGCAGCAGCCCGGAGAGCGCGCGCATGGTGGTGGTCTTGCCCGCGCCGTTGGCGCCGAGCAGTGTCACCAGTTCACCCTGCCTGACCTGCAACGAGACCCCGTGCAGCGCCTGGATCCGGCCATAGTTCACCACCATGTCGGTGACGTCGAGCAGCACCTCGGTGTCAGCCATCACTGCCCCTGTTCTTCGTCGTCGGGCACGCCGAGGTAGGCGGCGATCACGTCCGGGTTCTCCCGGATCTCGGCGGGCAGCCCGTCGGCGATCTTGCGGCCGAACTCCAGCACCACGATCCGGTCGGTCACGCCCATGACCAGCCGCATGTCGTGCTCGATGAGCAGCACCGTGAAGCCGTCGTCGCGGATCTTGCGGATCAGCTCCATGAGCGCGGATTTCTCGCTGGGATTGAACCCAGCGGCCGGCTCGTCCAGGCAGAGCAGCTTCGGCTCGGTGGCGAGCGCGCGGGCGATCTCGAGCCTGCGCTGGTCACCGTAGGAGAGGTTGCGCGCCTTCTCCACCGCCCGCGGCGCGATGCCGACGAACTCCAGCAGCGCCATGCCGCGCTCGATGGCGTCGCGCTCCTCGCGGCGGTGCCGCGGGGTGCGGAAGATCGCGCCGGGCACCGAGGTCTTGTGCCTGGCGTCGGTGCCGACCACCACGTTCTCCAGCGCGGTCATCTCGCCGAAGAGCCGGATGTTCTGGAAGGTGCGCGCGATGCCGAGCCTGGTGATGGCGTTGCGCTTGGTCTTGGTGAGCGGCTTGCCGTCGAAGTACACCGTGCCCGAGGTCGGCCGGTACACCCCGCTGATGGCGTTGAAGCAGGTAGTCTTGCCCGCGCCGTTCGGCCCGATCAACCCGAGGATCTCGCCGCGGCGGATCTCGAAGTCGACGCTGTCCAGCGCGGTCAGCCCGCCGAACTTCACGGTCAGCCCGTCGGTGCGCAGCAGCGCGGCGCCGACCGGGGTGTCGATCGTCCGGCTCGGCGCCACCACCTCGGCGACCGCGTCGGGGTCGGCGAGCACCGGAAGCACCGCCGTCACCTCGACGTCGCCCGCGTACTCCACCGGCTCCGGCGGCCTGCGGTACCCCGCGGACATGTCCTCGTTGTCGAACAGCGCGTCACCCGCACCGGGCCCGGTCATGCCCGTTCTCCGTTCGGTCCGGCGGCCGGTCTGCGGACCGCCTGGTAGATCTGGCGGCCGTAGGTGAGCAGCTTCTGCCGCGCCGGGAAGAGCCCCTGCGGCCGGAAGATCATCAGCACCACCAGCGTGATGCCGAAGAAGAGGTACTTGAAGTCGCCGAGCGACTGCGCGCCCTGCTGCTGGAGCACCAGCGTGTTGTCGAGCACGACGAACAGCCCGATCAGCACAACGATCGACCCGAGAACGTAGCCGTACCGCACCCCCGCCTGGTCCTGGTGCCGCGCCCACTTCCGCCACCCGACGACGGCCGCGATCAGCACGACGATCGTGACCGCGAGCAGCGTGTAGCCGGTGGCGCTCTGCTCCACCAGCTGCACCGACATCAGCCGGTTCGGCAGCCAGACGATGATGAAGGCGCCGACGATCACGCCGAGCTTGTTGCCCTGCCCGCCGATCACCACCGCGCAGAGGAAGAGCATCGAGTTGATGATGTTGAAGCCGGTCGGGTTGATGAACTGCACCTGGCCCGCGTAGAGCGCGCCGGAGAGCCCGCCGATGGCGGCGCCGATCATGAAGGCCCAGAGCTTGAACTTGAAGGCGGGCACCCCCATGACCTCGGCGGCGTCCTCGTCCTCGCGGATCGCCACCCAGGCGCGGCCGACCCGGCTGCGCTCCAGGTTGCCGACGATCAGCAGCACGATGATCACCAAGATCATGCCGATCCAGAACCACCAGACCCCGGAGTTCGCCTTGTCCAGCAGGTTCGACGAGTTCGAGTCGCCGACATTGCCGGAGGAGAAGTAGCCGTTCGGCTTCTCCGCCGACTCGCCGACCCGCGGGTAGGCGATCCCGGAGAGGCCGAGGCTGCCGTTGGTGACGTCGCCGAGGTTGTCGGCGAGCAGCCGGACGATCTCGCCGAAGCCGAGCGTCACGATGGCCAGGTAGTCGCCGCGCAGCCGGAGCGTGGGCGAGCCGAGGATCAGCCCGGAGAGCGCGGTCACCGCGACCGCGATCGGCACGCAGGCCAGCCAGGCCCAGTCCTCGTTCAGCCAGCCGCCGTCGGTCTGGTTCCACGGGCTGTTCGGGCTGGTCAGCAGCCCGACGGTGTAGGCGCCGACGGCGTAGAAGCCGACGTAGCCGAGGTCGAGCAGCCCGGCCTGGCCGACCACCACGTTGAGCCCGATGGCGATCAGCGCGTACATGGCGAACTGCGCCATGACCCCGCCGAAGCTGGTGCCCGGCGTGTTCAGGAAGGGCGGCGGGAAGAGCGGGAGCAGCGCGAGCACGATCAGCGCGGGCACGCCGACGGCCCACTGGGCGGGCCGGGAGAGCCCCGCCCACCAGGAGCGCAGCGCGTCGCCGACGCCGTGCATCTGCCGCGCGGGCGGTGCGGGCGCGGGTGAGCGGTCCTTCGGCGGCGCGGCCTGCTGGATCGGCAGGCGCTGCGTCACCGGGTCGTGGTCGGTCATACGCGTGCCTTCCCGAGACTCTCACCGAGGATGCCGGTCGGCCGGAACATCAGCACCAGTACCAGCACCACGAAGGCGACCACGTCGCGCCACTCGGTGCCGAAGAGGATCTGGCCGTAGTTCTCCGCGAGGCCGAGCAGCAACCCGCCGAGCAGGGCGCCGCGCAGGTTGCCGATGCCGCCGAGCACCGCGGCGCTGAACGCCTTGATGCCGAGCACGAAACCGCCGGAGTAGATGATGCCGTTCGGGATCTTGAGCGCGTAGAGCAGCGCGGCGGCGCCGGCGAGGACGCCGCCGATCAGGAAGGTCAGCATGATGACGCGCTCGCGGGAGACGCCCATCAGGGTCGCGGTGTCCGGGTCCTGCGCGACCGCGCGGATGCCGCGGCCGAACTTGGTCCGGTTGATCACGATCTCGGTCGCGATCGCCAGGATCACCGCGGCGGCGATGATCACCAGCGTCACGTTGGTGACGTCGGCGCCGCCGAAGCTGAACTGCACCTTCGGCTCGACCAGCATGATCGGCTGCTGGGCATTGGTGCCGCCCAGCCCCGGCCAGATCTCCGGGAGCACGAAGTGCACGAACTCCTGCAGCACGAACGACATGCCGATCGCGGTGATCAGGAAGATCAGCGGCTTGGCTCCGCGTTTGCGCAGCGGCCGGTAGGCCACCCGCTCCAGCCCCACCGCGGCGGCGCCGGAGACCGCCATCCCGAAGAGCATCGCCAGCCCCAGGTAGGTGACGGTGAGCAGGATGCCCTCGGAGTAGACGTCGCCGCTCGGCGAGAAGCCGAGCAGCATGAGCCCGATGTACTGCCCGAACAGCCCGAGCATGAAGACCTCGGAGTGGGCGAAGTTGATCAGCCGCAGCACGCCGTAGACCAGCGTGTAGCCGACGGCGACCAGCGCGTAGATCGCGCCGTAGGACAGCCCGTCGACGGTCAGCCGCCAGAACTGGTCGATTACGCCCTCGTAGTTGAAGTCGATCGACCCGTCGGCGAGGTAGGCGGCGCCGAGCAGAGTTGATGTCGTCATTCGTAGTTCGCCCTCATCTTCACCCGCACGGATTCGGCCCCGGACGAAACGGCACGTACGCCCCCCGGCAGGGTTCGCACGTGCCGTTTCGCCGGTCGTCCGGCTACTTGACCTCGTAGATCCAGATCAGCGCGTTGGACAGTTCACCGTTCGGATTCCACTTGTACTGGCGGGCCAGACCGGCGCCGTCGTAGGTCTTCACGTAGTCGAGCAGGGCGGGCCTGGTGACCGCGCCGCCGTCGATGCCCTTGGCCAGGATCGTGGTCAGGTCGTAGGCCTCGACCGAGTACACGCCGGGCGCCTGGCCGTTCAGCGCCTCGTACTCCTTGGCGAAGGTCTCCGGCGCCGGGCCGCACGGGCAGGAGAGCACCGCGCCCTTGGCCGAGCTGCCCGCCTGCGCGACGAACTGCGGGTCGTTGGTGCCGTCCGCGGAGACGAAGACCGCGTCCACGCCGCCCGACTTCAGCTGCTGGGCCAGCGGGGCGCCCTCGGAGTAGTAGCCCGAGTAGAAGATGGCGTCCGGCTTCGCGGCCGAGATCTGGGTGACGGTGGCCGAGAAGTCCTTGTCGCCCTTCTTGATGCTGGCGGCGCAGGCCGGGTCGGCCGCGGCGCCGAGGCCTGCGGTGATGCTCTTGGCCAGGCCGGTGCCGTAGTCGGTGTTGTCCTGCACGACGCAGACCTTCTTGTACCCGGCGGTGTTCACCAGGTAGTTCGCCACCGAGGGGCCCTGCACGTCGTCGTTGGCCAGACCGCGGAAGAAGGTCTGCCAGCCGTTCGCGGTGAGCGTGGCATTGGTCGCCGAGGAGGTGACCGAGACCAGCCCGGCGTCGCTGAGGATCTGGCCGGTCGCCTTGGTCTCGCCGGAGAAGGCCGGGCCGACCAGGCCGATCACCGTCGGATCGTTGACGATCTGCGGGATCACCTGGGACGCCTTCTGCGGGTCACCCTCGGTGTCGAACTGCTTCAGCGCGATCTGGCAGCCCGGATTGGCCTTGTTGTGCTTGTCCAGCGCCAGCTTCACGCCGTTGACGATATTGATGCCGAGCGCCGCGTCCGGGCCGGTGAGCGCGCCGGCCATGGCGATCGAGGTGCCCGCCGGGCAGGTCGCGCCGCCGGCACCCGCCGGATCGGCCGCCGCGGCGGCGTCCACCTTCGGGATCTCCTTGCCCTGCTCGTCGACCTGCAGCACGGGCTGGATCGACAACCCGCCCGCACCCGCGGTGCCGGACGAATCCGCACCGTCGCTCGTCGACTTGTCGCCACATCCGGTCAGCACCAGCGCGGCGACGGCACCGAGTGCCAGCACGCCGCGCGTGGAGCGCCTTCGCCATGTCGAACTCAGCACGCGTCTCACCTCTACGTTCCTGTGTTCCCCCGGTCGGACCGGGGAGGCCGACCGCGCCAGCCCGGTCAGAAACATAGCGTCGGTACGATGGATCCGCATCACAATCGCTCCATGAAGACGACTTCGTGTCGAATTGTTCGCGCAGTTCACGTTTCCGGCAGGTAAAATTTCCGGCCGCGACGGCGGCATTTCCCCGCCACGATTCCGCGGAGGCGTCGCTCAACCCCCTGACACGCGTTCCGCGGGTATCGAAAATGCCGCGCAGATCACTGCGGCGCGAGATTCTCCAGCACGACCTCCGCGACCGCCTTCATGGTGGTGCGCCGATCCATCGCGGTGCGCTGGATCCACTTGAACGCCTGCGGCTCGGAGAGCCCCTGGGTCTGCATCAGCACGCCCTTGGCGCGCTCGACGAGTTTCCGGGTCTCCAGCCGCTCGGAGAGGTTCGCCACCTCGCTCTCCAGCGCGGTGATCTCGTGGAACCGGCTCGCCGCCAGCTCGATGGCCGGAACCAGGTCGGACTTCGTGAACGGCTTCACCAGGTAGGCCATCGCCCCCGCGTCGCGCGCCCGCTCCACCAGGTCGCGCTGGCTGAAGGCGGTCAGGATCACCACCGGCGCAACGCGTTTCGACGCGATCTCGGCGGCGGCGTCGATCCCGTCCCGGCGCGGCATCTTGACGTCCATGATCACCAGATCGGGTTTCTGCTCCACCGCGAGGTCGACCGCCTGCTGCCCGTCACCGGCCTCGCCGACCACCTCGTAGCCCTCTTCGGTGAGCATCTCGACCAGGTCCATCCTGATGAGCGTCTCGTCCTCGGCGACGACGACACGCTTCGCACCGGTGTCCCGCGTCGGGCCGGCGCCCCCTGCTGTACTGCTCATTGGTAGACCCCTCTGGTTCCGCATGCGAGTGCTGTAGAGAGTACCGTTCAGCCCGCCGAACAACCCATATACCCTGCGCGAACCCGCCGCGCCCCGCCGTTTCGCGGCCGGGGGCGCCGAGCGGCTATAGTCGCTTCCGGTGCGCCGGGTTGGCGGAACTGGCAGACGCGACGGTCTCAAAAACCGTTGCCCGAAAGGGCGTGTGGGTTCGAGTCCCACACTCGGCACCAAGGCTGTCCACCGGCAGGGAATACCGGACACAGCCTCAGGGGTTCAAATCCCCTGAAAACTCGGGCCAGAGGATGACGAGAACGGCCGGTGCTCCGGCGCTATCGGTTGGCGGCATTTCTGCATGGCCGCAGCCGTTCTGTGGTTCACCGGGCAGTTGCCATGGTTGTACGCCTGCGCACTGCGAGCGGGACGACGTCCGGTGTTCAGACTGCGCTCGAGACCGTACACAGCGTTGTCGATGGGGTGCAGTGCACGCCGCGCCCTCTTTATGCTTTTCGGCGTCGCTTTCCGCTTGACAGTGCGAACGGGGTGCATCGCGCGTCGGACGCTACGGGGAACGAGCATTCGCGACAGGAATCCCATGGCGAGAGCGT
Organism: Nocardia asteroides; assembly: GCF_021183625.1. Taxonomy (NCBI): domain Bacteria; kingdom Bacillati; phylum Actinomycetota; class Actinomycetes; order Mycobacteriales; family Nocardiaceae; genus Nocardia; species Nocardia asteroides. The sequence continues at coordinate 5,901,000 of NZ_CP089214.1, read as the reverse complement.
ACGGGCTGCGGTGGCGGCGCAATGCCATAACTGATCGCCGAATCGGCGGGGTACCCGAATTCAGTCGAGGTGGGTGATTCCGCACCAGGCGGCGAAGCCTCGGACGGTATCCGTCGCACGGGCTTCCTGACGCGCGAGGGTGCGTACGGTTTCGCGGACCATGGGATGGTAGCGGGTCTGGGTTGGCGTGATTTTCTTGGCGGTTTGCAGGGCGGCGAAGGCACGCTGTCTGTCGCCGTTCAGGAGGTGGCCGCGGGCGAGGTCGATGTAGTGGTGTCCGACTCGTTCGCGGGGGGTTTCGGGTGGCAGGCGGAGGTTCTCGGAGCGCTTGACGGCTTCGGTGCCGTCCATCGACTCGACCGCGAGGCCTACCGACCAGATGGCGACGTTGGCGGGGCCGAAGCAGAGGCGGTAGTCGTCGCGGTCGGTGCCGATGCGGGCCGCGATTTGCCTCGCCTCCTCCAAGTGAACGTCGGCGGCGTCGCGTTTGCCCCATCGGGCGGCGGCGAGGGCGGATTTGAGGTGCAGATTGCCGTAGGTGGCCAGGATGGCCTGGTCGCCTCGGTGCAGTTCGTCTTCGAGCCGGGAGCGGCTTGTTGCCAGGAGGCGTTCGGCGGCGGCGAAATCGGCTACGCAGATGAGTTCGCCGGCTCGCTGGTAGTCGCCGACGAGGACGGCGAGTTCATCGCCGGAGCGGGCGGCTGCCCATTCGTAACGGTCGACCGCGAGCGAGGACAGATCGGTATAGCCGAGTTTGTAGACGGCCTGGGAGGTGGCGGCGAACGTCTCGGCGAGCAGGCCGAAGATGCGCTCTTCGTCCGGGCCCGTGGTGGAGTGCCTGGCCGCTCGGAGGTCGTGCAGCAATGGCGGGAGTAGTCGGCCCAGGTCGCCGAGTTTCACCAGGTGACGCAGTTGTGAGGCGCGAGCGACATCGCGTGCGAGATCGGCGAACGGCCGAATGGGTACATCGCCGGGCGGGAGGTGATAAGCGGCGAGTTCGCGCCGGATCTCGGGAATGCCGGCGTGCATCTTCTGCTCGTCCGGAGTAGTGCGCGGGTAGGTCTCTTCGTAGAGGTCACCCGGTGCCACTTCGAGGGCTCGTGCGCACGCGGCGGTGAAAGAGGGGGATGCGGGCAGGCGGCCCTGCTCGACCTGTCGGATGAGGGACAGAGAGACGCTGTCGGAGTACCGGGCGACTTCTTGCGCAAGGCGTTCCTGGGTCCAGCCGCGAAGTTTGCGGGTTCCCCGAACTCGCTGTCCCACACCGTTGTCCGTAATTCCGCTCATACCGCTCATACCGCTCATGATCCGATTGGACTCGGTTGTCCCGCTCGAAACTGACAGAAAACTTGGCACCGCTTCTCCGACTCGGGCGCGAAGCTGTCGGTCAGCACGCTCGACAACCACGACGAACAGGGGATATCGGTGGGGAGCAGGAGTGAGCAGGGGTGCGAACACGGACCGTGGATTCCGGTCTCGCTGTGTGGGGCGGTGCTGTATCGGGGGAGCGAGATCGCGCGGGTGGCGTGTCCGGCGGGGCCGCACCCGGCACCGGTCGAGGGCGGAATGATCGTTCTGCATCAGTTCGGCGGGTCTCGGCGGGAAGTTTGTCCGTGGCGCGGTGTGCGGGTGGTGGACAACCGGACGGACCGGAGCCCGGCGGCGGTGGTCCGGGTGCGGTGAACCGTTGTCCCGGTGCGGCCGCTCGGAGTGAGGTGAACTCCGAGAATTCACGCACCGGGTGCAGAGACCCGAGATGGGTTCCCCGGGGGGCGTGTACGGTATCCGACCTGCGGGTGAACACTTGCCGGGCGGGGTGTGATTTCCCGCTGCGCGGGGTCGTGACAGCGCTGTGACCTGCATACCGTTGTCGTATGCACGTCCTGTTCGTCTGCAATGGCAACGTCTGCCGTTCGGCGATCGCCGAGCGGCTCACGCGCGCCCTCGCGGTCGACTACGAGTTGCCCCGGCTCACCGCGGAGAGCGCGGGGACCCGCGCGCTGGTCGGGTTTCCGGTGGAACCGCTGGCGGCGCAGACGATCTCCGGGCTCGGGGGTGATCCGGATGGGTTCAGGGCACGCAGGTTGACGCCGGAGATGGTGGATCGGGCGGATCTGATCCTGGCGATGACCGATCAGCTCCGGGACCAGGCGGGCGGGATGGGGTTCGGGGCGCAGGCGCGGGCCTTCACGCTGCTGGAGGCGCGGCGGATCGCGAAGCTGACGGGGGCGCGGACGATCGGCGAATTGCATGCCGCGCGTAACGATCTGGCGTATGTGCACCGGGAGAACATCGCCGACCCGGTCGGGCTCTCGGCGCAGTCCTACTGCGAGGTGGGTGATCGGATCGCGGAGGCGGTGGTGCCGCTGCTGCTCGCGCTCGCGCCGTACGAGCAGGCGCGGCCGGTGGAGGAGGTCCAGCTGGGGCTGGTGATCCGCCCGCAGCCGCAGGCCCCGCTCTCGGCGTTCCTCGCCGCCAACCGCACCCGGTGATCGACCGCGCGGCGTGGTGCCGGTTCCCGCGGCGGACCTCGGCGCTACACTCCCCGCGGACGAGCCCTGCGCCGATTCCGGCGCGACCCGAGGACAGGAATCAGGCATGCCGAAGCGGATTTCGGATGTTTCGCTCCACGTCTACCTCACCCCCGAGACCCTCGACCACGTAGTGCGCGCGGTGCGCGACGAGGTCGACGCGCACCTGGCGGACCGGGAGGTCTTCGCCTGGCGCTTCACGCTGCCGGTCGACCCCGACGACCCCCGCCACGCGGCCCTGGAAACCCGGTGGCGGACCGACAATCCGGACCGGGCCCCGGGGGCGCGCGGCTGCTACGAGATCGCGCTGAGCCTCGTCGGCGCCCCGGCCGAGCTGACCGACGCCGATATCGCCGAGCTGGAGCACAAGCTGCTGCTCGCGCTCTACGCGACCCCGGGCGACGAGCCGGAGATCCCGTTCACGCTCTCCGCCTCACAGCGCACCGACCTCGACCTCGACACCGACCGCGAGCGGATCTAGTCCACCGCCGCGACAGCGGACAGCAGTCCACCGCCGCGACAGCGGCAGCGGCAGCTAACTCTTCGGCCGACGCGGCGGGAAGTGCCGGATCACGCCCTCCTGCACGGTGGTGGCGAGCAGTTCACCGGTGCGCGCGTAGAACCGCCCGGTGGCGAGCCCGCGCGACCCCGCCGCCACCGGCGACTCGGTGGCGTACAGCGTCCACTCGTCGAAGCGGAACGGCCGATGGAACCAGATCGAGTGGTTCACCGTCGCCGCGACGATCCGGTCCAGCCCCCAGGAGAGGCCGTGCGTGGTGATGATCGAATCCAGCACGGTGGTGTCCGACGAGTAGCCGAGCGTCGCGTTGTGCAGCAGCGGATCGTCCGGCAGCGTGCCGTCGGCCTTCATCCAGACCCGGTTGTGGTTGAGCTTCTCCCCGGTGCCCTTGAGGATCCAGGACGGGTCGTTGGTATAGCGGAGGTCGATCGGCCGCGGGGCGTTCACGAACATCTCCAGCTTGTCCTCGAACCCAGCGAAGCTCTGCTCGATGCGCGGCAGGCTCTCCGGGTCGGGCACGTCGGGGCGCTCGTGCGCGTGCTCCAGCCCGCGGCCCCACTCCTGGAAGGCCGCGAGCATGACGAACAGCTCCTGTCCGTCCTGGCTCGCGGTGACCGTGCGGTTGGCGAAGGCGCGCCCGTCACGGTGCCGTTCGACGTGGTACTCGATCGGCTTCTTGACGTCGCCACCGCGCACGAAGTGCGCGTTCACCGCGTGCACCGGCCGGTCGCCGACGGTGCGGCCCGCGGCGATGATGGCCTGCGAGACCAGCTGGCCGCCGAAGGTCCGGCTCCAGACCTTCGCCGGGTGCTGCCCGATGAACACGTCCCCCCCGACCTCCTCGAGGTCGAGGAGGCCGAGCAGCACGTCGAGATCGGTCCCGGCCCCGACAGCGCCGGGAACCGCCGGGGTCACGGGTGCGCACCGCCCGTCGCCGGGACGGACATGGCAGCGGATAGGTCACTCACTAATGGTCCTCCTCACCGATCCGGTGTACGTGGATCAGGTTAGTGGAACCGACGGTTCCGGGCGGGGACCCGGCCACGATGACCACGAGGTCACCCCGCTGGTAGCGGCCGAGGGTGAGCAGCGCGGTGTCCACCTGCTTGATCATGGCGTCGGTGCTGTGCACCGTCGGGACCAGGAACGTTTCCGTTCCCCAGGTGAGCGAGAGCTGGCTGCGCACCTCCGGGAGCGGGGTGAAGGCGAGCAGCGGCAGCGGGGTGTGCAGCCGCGCGAGACGGCGCACGGTGTCACCCGACTGGGTGAAGGCGACCAGCGCCTTGGCGTTCAGCCGCTCGCCGATGTCGCGCGCGGCGTAGGAGATGACGCCGCGCTTGGTGCGCGGCACGTGGGTCAGCGGCGGCACCGTCGTCGACTCGGACTCCACCGCGTTCACGATGCGCGCCATGGTGCGCACGGTCTCGATCGGGTAGGCGCCGACCGAGGTCTCGCCGGAGAGCATGACCGCGTCCGCGCCGTCCAGCACCGCGTTGGCGACGTCCGAGGCCTCGGCCCTGGTCGGGCGGGAGTTCTCGATCATGGACTCCAGCATCTGGGTCGCCACGATCACCGGCTTGGCGTTCTCCCGCGCCATCTGGATGGCCCGCTTCTGCACCAGCGGCACCTGCTCCAGCGGCAGCTCGACGCCGAGGTCGCCGCGGGCCACCATGACGGCGTCGAAGGCCAGCACGACGGCCTCCAGGTTGTCGATGGCCTCCGGCTTCTCCAGCTTGCCGATCACCGGCACCCGGCGCCCGACCCGGTCCATGATGTCGTGCACCAGCTCGACGTCCGACGGCGAGCGCACGAAGGAGAGCGCGATGAAGTCGACGCCGAGCGCGAGCGCGAACTCCAGGTCCTCGATGTCCTTCTCCGACAGCGCGGGCACCGAGACGTTCATGCCGGGCAGCGAGACGCCCTTGTTGTTGGAGACCGGGCCGCCCTCGGTGACCCGGCAGATCACGTCGTTGCCGTCGACCCCGGTGACGGTGAGCCCGACCTTGCCGTCGTCGACCAGCAGCCGGTCGCCCGCCTTGGCGTCGGCGGCGAGCTCCTTGTACGTGGTGGAGACCCGGTCGTGCGTGCCGTCGACCTCGTCGACGGTGATCCGCACCTCTTCCCCGGTGGCCCAGGTGGTACGGCCCTCTTTGAAGCGCCCGAGCCGGATCTTGGGCCCCTGTAGGTCGGCGAGAATGCCGACGGCGCGACCGGCATGGTCGGAGGCCTGCCGCACCTTCTTGTAGTTCTCGGCGTGGTCCGCGTGCTCACCGTGGCTGAAGTTCAGCCGGGCAACGTCCATACCGCTCTCGACGAGTTCGCGAATACGGTCCTCGGAGGCAGTGGCCGGTCCGAGAGTGCACACAATCTTCGTCCGTCGCATCACGGCGTCGAGACTAGTCCTGCCCGGGCCTTTCGCCCTCCTCGGCGCGGATGAAGCTCTCGTGAACGGGTGCTCACCGCGCGACGTGCCGGGAGAGCCGCGTCTCCAGCCGGGTCTGGCCGAAGCCGAGCACCAGGCAGATGACCCAGTAGTACACCGCGGCCACGCCGTACAGCGCGAAGAAGTCGAAGGTCGGCGCGGCCGCCAGCTGGGCGGTCCTGAGCAGCTCGGTGACCAGGATCGTCGAGGCCAGCGAGGTGTCCTTGACCAGCGAGATCAGCGTGTTGCTCAGCGGCGGGACGGCGATCCTGGCGGCCTGCGGCAGGATCACCAGCCGCAGGATCTGCGGGTAGCGCAGCCCCACCGCCCAGGCCGCCTCCCACTGCCCGTGCGCCACCGAGAGGATCGCCGCCCGCACCACCTCGGCCGCGTAGCCGCCGACATTGAGGCTGAAGGCGATCACCGCGGCCGGGAACGGGTCGATGACGACGCCGAACTGCGGCAGCGCGTAGAAGACGATGAAGAGCTGCACCAGCAGCGGCGTGCCGCGGATGATCGAGATGTAGACCCGGGCGGGCACCGAGAGCACCCACAGCGGCGACAACCTGGCCAGCGCGAGCAGCAGCGCCAGCGCCAGCCCGATGACGAAGCTGACGGCGGTGAGCGGGAGCGTCATGGTCACCGTGGCGCGCAGCATCGGCGCCAGGTTGTGCAGGATCAGCTCCCTGGTGGCGGGATCCATCCGGGGTCAGTTGCCCGCGGGGGCGCTGACGTCGGTGCCGAAGTACTTCTCCGAGATCCGCTTCAGGGTGCCGTCGGCGCGCAGCTCGTCCAGGGCGCGGTTCAGCTCGGCGAGCAGGGCGTCGCCGGAGCGGGTGGCGAAGGCCTGCTCGGTGGTGGAGCCGGTCTCGGCGGCCACCTTGACGCCGCTGTCGCCGGTGCGGGTGGTGTACTCGGCGACCGCGAGGTTGTCGTTGACGGTGGCGTCCACCCGGCCGTTCTTCAGCAGCTGCACGGCCTGCACGAAGCCCTCGACGGCCTCGACCTTCGCACCGGCGTCGGTGGCGACCTGGTTCCAGTTGCTGGTGACCGACTGGGCGCTGGTCTTGCCGCGCAGGTCGGCGAGCGAGGTGATCGAGTTGTCGTCGGAGCGGGTCACGACGACGCCATCGGAGAGGGTGTACGGGGTGGAGATGCCGTACTTCTCGCTGCGCTCCGGGGTCACCGTCACCTGGTTGGCGACCACGTCGAAGCGGCGCGACTCCAGCCCGGCGAAGATGGCGTCCCACGGCGTCTGCACGAACTCGACCCGCTTGCCCAGCTTCTCGCCGACGGCCCGCGCGATCTCGACGTCGTAGCCGGTGAGCGCGCCGTCGGTGCCCTGGAAGCTGAAGGGCGCGTAGGTGCCCTCGGTGCCGACGCGGAGCACGTCGGGGTCGCTCGAGCTGCTACACGCCGTCAGGCCGGTGGCGGCGAGAACGGCGAGCAGAACGGCGGCGAACAGCCTGCGGCGCACGGCTGACCCCTTTCGACGGAGAGGCTCAGCCTATCGCTCCCCCGCCGGGAACGGACCGAGACGCCACCGCGGGAGGCGGTGACGTCTCGGGGCGGCGCGGAGTCAGTCCCGCAGCGGGCGGCCCTGGACGTCGGGCACCTTGCCCATCAGGATCATGATTCCGTCGATCAGCGGCCAGATCGCACCGATGCCGCAGGTCACGATGCTGACAACGAGCTGGAGCACACCGATCGTGGTGTAGCCGAGGTAGAACCGGCCGACCCCGAAGGTGCCGACGAAGATCTGCAGCAGACCGGCGACCAGCTTCTGCTTGTCGGAGAACGGGGCGCCGTAGATGTCGCGGCCGTACGGGGCCTCCGGGTCGTTCGGGTTGTACCCCTGGGGCGGCGGGGCCGGGTAGGCGCCCTGGTTCGCGTACGGGTCGCCGGGCTGGCCGTACTGCGGCTGCCCGTACTGCTGCGGCGGCTGGCCGTACTGCTGCTGGGGCTGGCCGTACTGCGGCTGCTGGGCGTACGGGTCGGACTGGGCGTACGGCTGCTGCGGCTGCTCGCCGGACTTGTTCAGGTCAGGGCCGGTGCCGGGCGGCCCGTACTGGGGGCCACCCGGGTTGTTCTGATAGGGGTCGGTCACACGTCCTCCTCCGTCGTGCGGGCGCCTTGCTCAGGCCCCGTGTGCTGATCCGAGCGGCGAGGAGCCGCGACGGTCACGAGTCATTCTGGCGTGAACCACTCGGTTTCGTCGCGGTGGACCCCGCTTCGCTCTCGGTTCCGTTATCGCCGGCACCCGCGTCGGCGTTGCCGGAATCCTCTGACGTCTTCGCCAGATCCGGATCGGGAGTGGTTTCGGTGGCCTTCGCCCCGGGCGAAGTCTCGGTCTCCGGCGTCTCCGCCGCACCCGCGGCAGGCGGTTCGGGCTTCTCCCCCGTCGCGGCGGTCGCATTCTTCACGTCGACGGAAGCACCCTCGTCCTTCGCGTTCGCGGCATTCGCCGCCTTCGCCTCCGCTTGCTCACCCTCGTCCTTCGCATCCGCCGATGCGTCGACCCCGTCCGGGTCGCCCGGAACAGCCTCCGCCGCACCGTAGGTGCGCAACGCGCCGAACTGCCACGGCCACGGCCGCCCGGTGGCCGGCTGCAGCTGCTCCGCCCGCTCCCGCCCCTTGGTGGCGAAGACGAAGTACGCGATGGCGAGCAGGAACACGACCGCCGCGGTGAACGAGTTGATCCGGATCCCGGCGATGTGCGTCGCCTCGTCGTCGCGCATGAGCTCGACGAAGAAGCGGCCGAAGCTGTACCCGGCGACGTAGAGCGCGAAGAGCCGCCCGTGCCCGATCCGGTAGCGCCGGTCCACCCAGACCAGGGCGAGCACGATGAGCACGTTCCAGAGCAGTTCGTAGAGGAAGGTCGGGTGCACGACCTTGTCCACCACGCCGGTGGAGACCCCGCCCATCATGTCCAGCCTGCCGTCGTCGCCGACCCGGCGGTAGATCTCCAGCCCCCACGGCACCTCGGTCTCCCGGCCGTACAGCTCCTGGTTGAACCAGTTGCCGAGCCTGCCGATGGCCTGCGCGAGCAGAATGCCGGGGGCGACGGCGTCACCGAGGGCGGGCAGCGGGATCTTGTAGATCCGGCAGCCGATCCAGGCGCCGACGGCGCCGAGCGCGACCGCGCCCCAGATGCCGAGCCCGCCCTGGTAGATCTTGAGCGCGTCGACCGCGTTCCCGTCCGGCCCGAAGTACTTCTGCCAGTCGGTGGCGACGTGGTAGAGCCTGCCGCCGATCAGCCCGAACGGCACCGCGAACATGGCGACGTCGAGCACCGCCCCCGGCTGCCCGCCGCGCTCCCGCCAGCGCCGCTCACCCCACCAGATGGCGACGATGATGCCCGCGATGATGCAGAGGGCATAGGCGCGCAACGGGAACGGCCCCAGCTGCCAGACACCCTGCGCGGGACTCGGAATGTAGGCCAGCACGTCGGCGGCGCCGGAAAGACTGTCTGCCAGGACTCGTGAGGTCACGGACGCCACCGTATCCGAGCCGCCGGGCCGACCGCCCGGGCAGGGGCGAAGGGCGCACCTCCGGCGGAGCTGCGCTCAGGAAGTGACCGTCGCGGAGCGAACACCTTCGGCGAGCTCGGCGGTCAGGGCACGCACCGCCTCCAGACTTTCACCCGCGGCGGTGACCAGCGCCGACCCGACGATGACACCGTCGGCGTAGGCGGCGATCTCCGCGGCCTGCGCCCCGGAGCGCACCCCGAGCCCGACCCCGATCGGAATGTCACTGTGCGCCCGGATCCGCGCGCACAACTCCGGCGCCGCCGAGGAGACGGCATCCCGGGCACCGGTCACGCCCATGGTCGACGCGGCGTAGACGAACCCGCTGCTCGCCTCCAGCGTCATGACCAGCCGCTCCTCGGTGGAGGACGGCGCGACCAGGAAGATCCGATCCAGCCCGTGCGCGTCGGCGGCGGCGATCCACTCCCCCGCCTCGTCCGGGATGAGGTTCGGCGTGATGATCCCGGACCCGCCCGCCGCCGCGAGATCGCGCGAGAAGGCGTCGATCCCGTAGCGCAGCACCGGATTCCAGTAGCTCATGACCACGGCCTGGCCGCCGGCCCCGGTGATCGCCTCGACCACCCGGAACACGTCGCGCACCCGCACCCCGTTGCGCAGCGCCTGCTCGGCGGCGACCTGGATGGTCGGCCCGTCCATCACCGGATCGGAGTACGCGACCCCGACCTCGACGATGTCGCACCCGGCCTCGACCAGCGCGCGGCAGGCCGCGATCGACCCGTCCAGGTCCGGGTACCCGGCGGGCAGGTAGCCGATCAGCGCGGCCCTGCCCTCGCCGCGGGCGGCCGCGAACGTGGCCGCGAGACGCGAAGTCACGCTTCCTGCCCCTCGTCGAAGAGCCCGAACCAGCGGGCGGCGGTGTCCATGTCCTTGTCTCCGCGACCGGAGAGGTTCACCAGGATGATCGCGCCCGGCCCCAGCTCCCTGCCGAGCCGCAGCGCACCGGCGACGGCGTGCGCCGACTCGATCGCCGGGATGATCCCCTCGGTGCGGCTGAGCAGCAGCAGGGCGTCCATCGCCTCGGCGTCGGTGACCGGCTGGTACTCGGCGCGGCCGATGTCCTTGAGGTAGGCGTGCTCGGGGCCGACGCCGGGGTAGTCGAGCCCGGCGGAGATCGAGTGCGACTCGATGGTCTGGCCGTCCTCGTCCTGCAGCAGGTACGAGTAGGCGCCCTGGAAGGCGCCGGGGGTGCCGCCGGTGAAGGTGGCCGCGTGCCGCCCGGTCTCGACGCCGTCGCCCGCGGCTTCGTAGCCGACCAGCCGGACCCCGGCGTCGTCGAGGAACGGGTGGAAGATGCCGATGGCGTTGGAGCCGCCGCCGACGCAGGCCGCCACCGCGTCCGGCAGCCTGCCGGTGAGCGCCTGCACCTGCGCGCGCGCCTCCAGCCCGACGATCCGCTGGAAATCGCGGACCAGCAGCGGGAACGGGTGCGGGCCCGCGGCGGTGCCGAAGCAGTAGTAGGTGTCGTCGGCGTGCGAGACCCAGTCGCGCAGCGCCTCGTTGATGGCGTCTTTGAGCGTGCGGGAGCCGGTCTCCACCGAGACCACGCCCGCGCCGAGCAGCCGCATCCTGGCGACGTTCAGCGCCTGCCGCGCGGTGTCGACCGCGCCCATGTAGATCACGCACTCCAGGCCGAGCAGCGCGCAGGCGGTGGCGGTGGCGACGCCGTGCTGGCCGGCGCCGGTCTCGGCGATCACCCGCTTCTTGCCCATGCGCTGGGCGAGCAGCACCTGCCCGAGCACGTTGTTGATCTTGTGCGAGCCGGTGTGGTTCAGGTCCTCGCGCTTGAGCAGGATGCGGGCGCCGCCCGCGTGCTCGGCGAGCCGGGTGCACTCGAAGACCGGCGACGGCCGCCCGGTGTAATCGCGCTGCAGCCGGTCCAGCTCGTCCAGGAAGGTGCGGTCGGCGCGGCACTTCTCGTACTCGGCGGTGACCTCCTCGATCACCGCCATCAGCGCCTCCGGCACGTGCCTGCCGCCGTAGACGCCGAAGTGGCCGCCCGCGTCCGGCTCGTGCGCGCTGTGTTCGGCGACGCCGGCGCTGGCCTGGGGCAGACCGGCCGTCACCGGCCCCGCCTGGCCGGCTTCGGGCAGGACGGGTGGGTGCCGGCGGTGACCAGCTTGAGCACCGCGGCCCGCGGGTCGCCGCTGGTCACCAGCCCCTCGCCGACCAGGACGGCGTCCGCGCCCGCACCCGCGTAGGCGAGCAGGTCGGCGGTGCCGCGGACGCCGGACTCGGCGATCCGGATGACCTCGGTCGGCAGCCCCGGCGCGATCCGGGAGAAGACGTCGCGGTCCACCTCGAGCGTCTTGAGGTTGCGGGCGTTCACCCCGATCACCGAGGCGCCCGCCTCCAGCGCCCGGTCCGCCTCCTCCTCGGTGTGCACCTCGACCAGCGCGGTCATGCCGAGCGATTCGGTGCGGTCGATGAGCGAGGAGAGCACGTCCTGCGGCAGCGCGGCCACGATCAGCAGGATGACGTCGGCGCCGTGCGCCCGCGCCTCGTGGATCTGGTACGGGCCGACGACGAAGTCCTTGCGCAGCACCGGGATGGAGACGGCGGCGCGGACGGCGTCCAGGTCGTCCAGCGAGCCGTGGAAGCGGCGCTCCTCGGTGAGCACGCTGATCACCCGCGCGCCGCCGTCCTCGTAGGCCTTGGCGAGCGCGGCCGGGTCGGTGATCGTCGCCAGCGAGCCCTTGGACGGGCTGGCGCGCTTGACTTCCGCGATCACTCCGATACCGTCCTCGAGCAGCGCTGCCCTGGCGTCCAGGGCGGGGCGTGCCGCGGCTCCCGCCGCCTTGATCGCGGCGAAATCCGTGACCGCTTCGCGGGCGGCCACGTCTGCACGGACCCCGTCGAGAATCGAGTCGAGTACCGTCATCTGGCTCGAATCCTTTCTGGGGAGACGGACTTGCTGCCTGAAAATCCCTCCAGGCGCTGTCTCACCGATGCCGACCAAGAATAAATGCCCGGGAACCGGGAGTCCGAGCCGGGTCGGGGGTTGCCTCCCCCGGCACCGCTCCCACCGGGCCGGACCTGCGCACCCGGGGTGCGCGCGGAGCCGTGGGGCAGGACTGCGCGCCGCGTCACTCCGCGCCCGCGCTGCGAGGCCGGTCACCCGTGGTACCCGCCGTTCCCGGGTCGGCGGTGGGGTCGTCGCCCGCGTCGATGGCGTCCCAGAGGACGCGCTCGGAGAGGTCGGCGTCCGCGCCCGATCGGGCCTTGTCGAGTTCGGCCCCGGCCGCGGCGCGGCGGACGGCGGGGGCGTCGTAGCGCCCGGAGAGCTCGGCGGACTCGCGTGGCATGCGGGCGAGCAGCACCCCCGCGGTGAAGGCGGCGAGCGCGGCGGCGACGGCGATCAGCGCCGGGAGGACGGCGGTCTGCGCGCCGGTGACCACGGCCCGCCCGGGCAGCTCGGCCAGCGTTGCCCCGCGCTGCCCCGGGTCGCCGGAGCCGGTGAGCAGCGCGAACGGCGGCACCGCGGTGACCGCGGCGACCAGGGTGACCAGCACCCCGAGGAACCGCCGCAGCCACCCGCGCGTCGCGAAGACCGCCGCGATGGCGGCGAGCAGCACCAGCGCCAGCGGGGTGAGCGCACCGAACCAGGTGCCGCCGTTCAGCTCGTCGGTGCGCGGCTCGGTGAGCCCGTCCGACGAGGTCACGGTCACCCAGGTCATCCGCGAGGCCACCCACATGAGCCCGGCCGCCACGGCGAGCAGGACCACCGGCCCCACCGGATACCGCCGCGCACCCGGCTCTCCCCCGCTCACAGCGCGCCTTCGCGCACCGGGGCCTCGGCCCCGAACGGCCGCACCGTCCGCGCGGCGGCGACCGCGCGCAACACCGCCATCGCCTTGTTCCGCGCCTCGTCGTCCTCGTACTCCGGCACCGAGTCGGCGACCACCCCCGCCCCCGCCTGCACGTAGGCGATCCCGTCCTTGACCAGCGCGGTCCGGATGGCGATGGCGGTGTCGGCGTCGCCGGCGAAGTCCAGGTACCCGACGACGCCGCCGTAGATCCCGCGCCGGGTCGGCTCCAGCTCCTCGATGAGCTGCATGGCCCGCACCTTGGGCGCCCCGGAGAGCGTGCCCGCCGGGAAGCAGGCGCGCACCGCGTCCAGCGCGACCTTCCCGGCCGCGAGCTGCCCGGAGACCGTGGAGACCAGGTGCATGACGTGGCTGTACCGCTCGATGTGCCGATACTCGGTGACCCGCACCGTCCCCGGCCTGCACACCCGCCCCAGGTCGTTGCGGCCCAGGTCGACGAGCATGAGGTGCTCGGCGTTCTCCTTCTCGTCCGCCAGCAGCCCCTTCTCCAGCAGCAGGTCGTCCTCCTCGGTGGCCCCGCGCCACCTGGTGCCCGCGATCGGGTGCGTCGTCGCCACCCCGTCCACCACGGTGACCAGCGATTCCGGGCTGGAGCCGACGATGGAGAAGGCGGTGCCGCCCGCGCTGTCCGGGATCTGCAGCAGGTACATGTACGGGCTCGGGTTGGCGGCGCGCAGCATCCGGTAGAGATCGATCGGCTCGCCGTCGAAGTCCATCTCGAAGCGCTGCGAGATCACCACCTGGAACGCCTCGCCCGCCTCGATCTCACCGATCAGCCTGCGCACGTCGGCGCCGAACTCGTCGCTGCTGCGCGCCCGGCGGTAGTCCGGCTCGGGCTGGTCGAAGACCGAGACCGTCGAGGCGGCGGGGGCGGCGAGCGCGGCGGTCATCCGGTCCAGCCTGGCGACGGCGTCGTCGTAGGCCTCGTCCACCCGGTCGGCGGTGCCGTTCCAGTTCACCGCGTTGGCGATCAGCGTGATGGCACCCTCGTGATGGTCGAAGGCGGCCAGGTCGGTGGCGAGCATCAGCACCATCTCGGGCAGGTGCAGGTCGTCGGCGGCGAGCGTCGGCAGCCGCTCCATCCGGCGCACCGCGTCGTAGCCGAGGTAGCCGACCATGCCGCCGGTGAGCGGGGGCAGCCCGGGGATCCGCTCGGTGCGCAGCAGTTCGAGGGTGTCGTGCAGCGCGGTCAGCGGGTCGCCGCCGACCGGGGCGTCGGCGGGCGTGGCGCCGAGCCACGCGGCCTCGCCGTCGGCGACGGTGAGCGCCGACGGGCTGCCCGCGCCGATGAACGACCAGCGCGACCAGGAGCGCCCGTTCTCCGCCGACTCGAAGAGGAAGGTGCCCGGCCTGCTCGCGGCCAGCTTGCGGTAGGCCGAGAGCGGGGTCTCGGAATCCGCGAGCACCTTCCGGGTCACCGGGACCACGCGGTGCTCCGCGGCCAGCTGGTGGAAGCGTTCGCGGGACGTGGTGGCTGGGGTCGACGCGGCGTGCATCGGGCCATCATCCCAGGTGGCCGCGAGCGAATATCGGGCCCCCGCGCGCCCGGGCCCGACCGGCCGCACGGCAGGTAGGGTCGGGGTTCATGCAGACAGGCCAGCTCGCTCCGCGGTTCGAGCTCCCCGATCAGTCCGGTACACCCCGTTCGCTCGACGCGCTGCTCGCCGACGGACCGCTGGTGTTGTTCTTCTACCCCGCCGCCAACACCCCGGTGTGCACCGCGGAGGCGTGCCACTTCCGCGACCTGGTCGGCGAGTTCGCCGCGCTCGGCGCGAGCTGCGCCGGGATCAGCACCGATTCGGTGGAGACGCAGTCCGGCTTCGCGGGTAAGCAGAGCCTCCGCTACCCGCTGCTCTCCGACGCCGACGGCGCGGTGGCGAAGGAGTTCGGCGTCAAGCGCGGGCTGCTCGGGAAGCTGGCCCCGGTGAAGCGGCAGACCTTCGTGATCGACACCGACCGCACCGTGCTCTCCGTGATCACCGGCGAGCTGCGCGCCAACGTGCACGCCGACGACGCGCTGCGGTTCCTGCGCGACCGCGCGAAGTAGGGGGAAGGGCCCGGCCGCGCCCGTCCGGCGGGCACACCGGCCTACCCTGGATCCATGACAGCGAGCGAGGTCCCGGTCGATCGGCGCAAGCCCGCCGCGGTGGTGTGGCGCAACCGCGCGATCGCGGCGGTGGCGCTGCTCGCGGTGCTGGTCGTCGCCTACCTGATCCTGGCCGCGTTCCTGCCGCGCTGGTGGGCCCAGCGCCTGGCCGCCGCGGTGGACGGCAGCTTCGCCAAGGGCATCGGCTGGGGTCTGCTCTACGGCGGCGTCGGCACCGCGCTCACGCTCTTCCTGCTGCTCGCCGCCGGGCTCGGCTGGCGGCGCAGGGGCGGACGCTTCCTGGCGGGCGCGGCCGCGCTGCTCGCGCTGCTGGCCGCGATCCCGAACCTGCTCACGCTCACCGTCGTACTCGGCACCAGCGACGCCGCGCACGCGGGCGAGCGCATCCTCGACGTCGACGCCCCCGCCTTCCGCGGCGCCGCCCTGACCGGCGCGATCCTCGCCGCGGTGCTCTTCGCCGCCGTCGCCGCGCTGCTGGCCCGGCGCGGCATCCGCCGTCGCAGGGGCGCCGGACGGGTGGTCGAACCGGCCGCCGGAAAGCCGGCGACCGATTCCGGCGGTTTGTGAGTGTTTTCACGGAACCGAGCATCTTCATGACGCTCGAGCATCACCGTGGCAAACTCGCTCACGCGAGTGACTGTGAATACACGTTGCAGTGAATTCCGCGCCTAATCAGCCCGGCTGAATTTCGCCCCACGTCACTTGGCTCCGAAAGTAGGCAGACAGTGACGAAATGGCTCGACCCGGTCGAAGAGCGCGCCTGGCGCGCGATGGTCACCGTGACCACCCGGCTGCCCGGTGCGCTCGACACCCGGCTGCAGCGCGAATTCGGGATCACGCATTTCGAGTACTGGGTGCTGACCCTGCTCTCCGAGGAACCCGGGCACCGGCTGCAGATGAGCGAGCTGGCGCACAAGGCAAATGCGTCGTTATCCCGGCTCTCGCACGTGATCTCGAAACTGGAGCGGCTCGGCTGGGTGCAGCGCTCCGCGACCTCGGGGAAGCGCGGCGTGCAGGCCGTCCTGACCGATGCCGGGTATGTCAAGGTGGTCGAGGTGGCGCCGGGCTACCTGGAGGCGGTGCGCAGGCTGGTCTTCGACGCGCTGGACTCGGAGACCACCCGCGAGCTGGCCCGGGTGGTCGACACGCTCTCCCGGCACCTCACCGACGTGCTCGACCCGGAGAACCAGGACTGAGTCAGCGCTCGGCGAGCAGCCGGTCGCCGTCGAAGCAGGTGTGCGTGCCGGTGTGGCAGGCGGCGCCCTCCTGATCCACGACCAGCAGCACGGTGTCGCCGTCGCAGTCCAGCCGCACCTCGTGCACGTACTGGGTGTGCCCCGAGGTCTCGCCCTTCACCCAGTACTGCTGCCTGGAGCGCGAGTAGTAGGTGGCCTTGCGCGTCGCCAGGGTGCGGGCCAGCGCCTCGTCGTCCATCCAGGCCACCATGAGCACCGCCCCGGTGGCCTTCTCCTGGGCCACCGCGGACACCAGCCCCGCCTCGTTGCGCTTGAGGCGGGCGGCGATCGTCGGGTCCAGGCTCATGCTGTCTTTATACGGGACCGGTTCAGCTCGCCGAGCAGCCGCCAGGTGCGGCGCCGGTCGGCCTGGGTGGTGAGGTCGGTCTGGGTGAAGATCACGTCGGTGGCGCCCGCGTCGAAGTACTCCGCGATCCGGGCGGCCACCGTCTCCTCGTCGCCGAGCACCACCAGCTCGGCGGCGGCCCGCGCGCCGGAGAGCTCGACGGTGCGCCGGTAGGAGGGGATGGTGTCGTAGAACGCGGTCTGCGCGGCCGCCGCCGCCCGCGCCGCCCCGAGGTCGGCGGTGACCACCCCCGGCACCGCGATCGCGACCCGCGGCCGCGGCCTGCCCGCCCGCTCGGCGGCGGCGTGCAGCGGCGCGATCACGTGCTCGGCCAGCGCGGCTGGCCCGATCAGGAAGGGCAGCGTGCCGTCGGCCAGTTCGCCGGTGACCCGCAGCGCCTGCGGGCCCATCGCGGCCACCAGGATCGCGGTGTCGGTGCGCGCGCCTGCCACCGCGCCCGGCATCGGGGTGACGGCGGTGATGGTCTCGCCGCGCAGCTCGGCGACGCCGGTGCCGATCACCGAGCGCAGCGCGGTGATGAACTCGCGCAGCCGGGTGATCGGGCGCTCGTCCGGAGCCCCGTAGGCCGGGCCCGAGATGGCGGCCGCGCCGAGCCCGATGCCGAGCGTGAAGCGGCCGCGCGCCGCGGCCTGCGCGGTCTGCGCCTGGCTCGCGACCAGCAGCGGGTGCCTGCCGATGATCGGCACCACCGAGGTGCCGACCTCGAGGCCGGGCACCTCGCGGCCGACGATCCCGGCGACCGCGATCGCGTCGTGGCTGAAGGTCTGGCCGAGCCAGAGCGAGGCGAGCCCGACGGCCTCCGCCTCCCGGCCCAGCGAGACGGCGGCGTCGACGGCATTGGCGGCGGCGCCGAGCGCGACGGGGGACAGTGCGATTCCGATACTCACATCAGGCTGCAACGGCGTTCCGCCGCAATCGAATTCCCCGGCTTCGGCAGGGGGTGATTCTTATTCAGCGCACCACGATGTTCTGGTCCCGCAGCGAATCCTTGACGTTCCCGATGGTCAGCTCGCCGAAGTGGAAGACGCTGGCCGCGAGCACCGCGTCCGCCCCGGCGTGCACCGCGGGGGCGAAGTGCCCGACCGCGCCCGCCCCGCCGCTGGCGATCACCGGCACCGCCACCGCGGCCCGCACCGCGCGGATCATCAGCAGGTCGAACCCGGCCTTGGTGCCGTCCGCGTCCATGGAGTTGAGCAGGATCTCGCCGACGCCGAGCTCGGCGCCGCGCTCGGCCCACTCGACCGCGTCGATCCCGGTGCCGCGCTTGCCGCCGTGCGTGGTGACCTCCCAGCCGGACGGGGTGTCCGGCTGCCCGTCCGGGACCGTGCGGGCGTCCACCGAGAGCACGATGCACTGCGAGCCGAACCGCTCGGACATCTCGCGCAGCACCTCGGGGCGCGCGATGGCGGCGGTGTTCACCGAGACCTTGTCCGCGCCTGCCCGCAGCAGCCGGTCCACGTCCTCGACGGTGCGCACGCCGCCGCCGACGGTGAGCGGGATGAAGATCTGCTCGGCGGTCCTGGTGACCACGTCGATCATGGTGCCGCGGTCACCGGTGGAGGCGGTGACGTCGAGGAAGGTGAGCTCGTCGGCGCCCTGCGCGTCGTAGGTCGCGGCGAGCGCGACCGGGTCGCCCGCGTCCCGCAGGTTCTGGAAGTTCACGCCCTTGACCACCCGGCCGGCGTCCACGTCCAGGCACGGGATGACCCGCACGGCCAGCGTCATGTCGGCACCCTTCTCATCCGTCCTCGGCGACCGTGCAGATCATCGCGAGCAGCTCGGCGTGCACGCCGGGCGCGGCGGCGAGCACCGAGCCGGAGGTGATGGTCCACGGCTCGCCCGCGATATCGGTGACCACCCCGCCCGCGGCCCTGACCAGCGCGACGCCCGCCGCGTTGTCCCACGGGTGGTGGCCGAAGACGATCGCGCCGCCGAGTACGCCGTGCGCGGTGAAGGCGAGGTCGATCCCGGTGGAGCCGTGCATCCGGACCCGGGAGGAGAGCCTGCTCAGCGGGCCGAGCAGGTCGAAGCGGAACTGTCCGGGGATGCGGCCGCGGGAGTCGACGTTGAAGGCGCCGAAGCCGATCATGGATTCGCCGAGCGCGGCCTGCGCCAGCGGGGGCAGCGGGACGCCGTCGACCAGCAGCGGGCCGCCCGCCGCCGCGGCGTAGCGGCGGTTCAGCAGCGGCAGCCAGGTGAGCCCGAGCACCGGTTCGCCGTCCCGGACCAGGGCGAGCAGCATGCCGGAGAGCGGGTGCCCGGCGGAGTAGTTGAAGGTGCCGTCGATCGGGTCCAGCACCCAGGCGGCGCCGGAGGTGAGCTGCGGCCCGCCGTACTCCTCGCCGTGCACCTCGATGCCGGTGCGCTCGCGCAGCGCGGCGCTCACCGTGCGCTCGAGTTCCAGGTCGAGTTCGGTCGCGAAGTCGTTGCGGCCCTTGGTGACCGCGCTCGGCGCGCCGATCCCCTCGACGAACCGCGGCGCCACCTCGTCCAGGATGGTGGCGGCAGTGTCGAGCAGCGTGCCGAGATCGGCGTCGGCCACGGTGGCCTGCTCGCGCGGGCTCATCGACGGGGCTCCGCACTCGCGCGCGGGGCCGCGGGTTCGCGCGGGTCGGCGAGTTCGCGCGGAGGTGCCTGGCGCGCCGCGGCCTTCGAGGTCGAGACCACTGCTCAGCGCACCGCCGCCAGCGCCTCGGGCAGCGTGAAGCGCCCCGCGTACAGCGCCTTGCCGACGATCGCGCCCTCGACCCCGTCGCCGACCAGCTCGGCGATGGCGACCAGGTCGTCCAGGGTGGAGACGCCGCCGGAGGCGATCACCGGGGCGTCGGTCGCGCCGGCGACATCGCGGAGCAGGTCCAGGTTGGGGCCGGTCAGGGTGCCGTCCTTGGTGACGTCGGTGACGACGTAGCGGGTGCAGCCGTCGCGCTCCAGCCGCTCCAGCACCTCCCAGAGGTCGCCGCCGTCGCTCACCCAACCGCGGCCGCGCAGCCGGTGCTCGCCGTCCACGATCCGCACGTCCAGCCCGACCGCGACCCGCTCCCCGTACTCGGCGATGGCCTTGGCGCACCAGACCGGATCCTCCAGCGCGGCGGTGCCCAGGTTCACCCGCGCGCACCCGGTGGCGAGCGCCGCGCGCAGCGAATCGTCGTCCCTGATGCCACCGGAGAGCTCCACCTTGACGTCCAGCTCACCGACGACCCCGGCCAGCAGCTCGCGATTCGACCCGCGCCCGAACGCGGCGTCCAGGTCGACCAGGTGCACCCACTCGGCCCCCGCCTCCTGCCATGCCAGCGCCGCCTCCCTCGGGGAGCCGTAGCTCGTTTCGCTACCGGCCTCTCCCTGCACGAGGCGCACGGCCTCACCATTGGCGACATCGACCGCGGGCAGTAGTACGAGACTCACTCGAGGCAGCTTAGTCGGGCGTGCGGAGCGGCCCGGCCTGGGGGTTTGGCACCGGGATTCAGAGGGCGCGGATCCAGTTGCGGAGCAGCGCGGCGCCGGCGTCGCCGGACTTCTCCGGGTGGAACTGGGTGGCGGAGAGCGGGCCGTTCTCGACGGCGGCGAGGAAGCGGCCGCCGTGGTCCGCCCAGGTGAGCCGGGGCGCGGCGATGTGATCGGCGGGGGGGAGGTCCCAGGTGCGGGCGGCGTAGGAGTGCACGAAGTAGAAGCGGGTCTCGGGGTCGAGGCCGTCGAAGAGGACGCTGTCCGAGGGGGCGTCGACGGTGTTCCAGCCCATGTGCGGGAGGACGGGGGCCTCGAGCCGGTCGACGGTGCCCGGCCACTCGCCGCAGCCGTCGGCCTCGACGCCGAACTCGACGCCGCGGTCGAAGAGGATCTGCATGCCGACGCAGATGCCGAGCACCGGGCGGCCACCGGCCAGCCGCTGCCCGATCAGCCGCTCGCCGCGCACCGCGCGCAGCCCGGTCATGCAGGCGGCGAAGGCGCCGACGCCGGGGACCACGAGCCCGTCGGCGGCGAGCACGGTGTCCGGGTCGGCGGTGACGGTCACCTCGGCGCCCGCGCGGACGAGCGCGCGCTCGGCGGAGTGCAGGTTGCCGGAGCCGTAGTCCAGCAGCGCGACGGAGGTCACAGCACGCCCTTGGTGGAGGGGACCCCGGTGATCCGCGGGTCCGGCTCGACGGCGGCGCGCAGCGCGCGGGCCACCGCCTTGAACTCCGCCTCGGTGACGTGGTGCTGGTCGCGGCCGTAGAGCACCCGGACGTGCAGCGCGATCCGCGCGTGCGAGGCCAGCGATTCGAAGACGTGCCGGTTGAGCACGGTCGAGTACGGCGCACCGGGGCCGGAACCGGGGATCACCGCGTGCAGCAGGTGCTCGGGCTCGCCGGTGTGCACGCAGTAGGCGCGGCCGGAGACGTCGACCGCGGCGTGCGCGAGCGTCTCGTCCATGGGGATCCAGGCGTCGCCGAAGCGGCGGATCCCGGCCTTGTCGCCGAGTGCCTGCCCGAGCGCCTGGCCGAGCACGATGGCGGTGTCCTCGACGGTGTGGTGCGCCTCGATGTCGATGTCGCCCTGTGCCCGCACGGTCAGGTCGAAGCCCGCGTGCGCGCCGAGCGCGGTCAGCATGTGGTCGTAGAACGGCACGCCGGTGCTGATCTCGGTGCGGCCGGTGCCGTCGAGGTCGAGCTCGACCAGGATGTTCGATTCCCTGGTGACGCGCTCCACCCGCGCGGTTCTGCTCATCGGGCTCCCTCCGGTGTCATCGCGGCACGAGGTCGCCGGTGAGTCCGGCGCTCACTCGCAGGAATTCGTCGTTCTCGGCGGCGAGGCCGATGGTGGCGCGCAGGTGGCCGGGGATGCCGACGTCCCGGATCAGCACGCCGCGGTCCAGGTACCGCCGCCAGGTGGCCGGTGCGTCGGCGAACCGGCCGAAGAGCAGGAAGTTGGCATCGCTCGGCACCACGTCGAAGCCGAGCGCGGCGAGCTCGGCCGCCACCCGGTCGCGCTGCGCGGCGAGCTCGGCGACGCTGCCGAGGGTTTCTCCGGCGTGCCGCAGCGCCGCGCGGGCGGCGGCCTGGGTGACCACCGAGAGGTGGTACGGCAGCCGGACCAGCAGCAGCGCGTCGACGACGGCGGGCGCGGCGACCAGGTAGCCGAGCCTGCCGCCCGCGAAGGCGAAGGCCTTGCTCATGGTGCGGCTGACCACGAGCTTGGCCGGGTACCGGTCGATCAGCCCGATGGCGCTCGGCTGCGCGGAGAACTCGGCGTATGCCTCGTCGACCACGACGATGCCGGGCGCGGCGGCCAGGATGCGCTCCAGCTCGGGGGCGGGGACGCTGTGCCCGGTGGGGTTGTTCGGGCTGGTCACGAAGACGACGTCGGGGCGGCGCTCGGCGATGGCGGCGAGCGCGTGGTCCACGTCGAGCGAGAAGTCGCCCGCCCGCTTCGCCTCGATCCACGCGGTGTCGATGCCCTCGGAGATGATCGGGTGCATCGAGTACGAGGGCACGAAGCCGAGCGCGGTGCGGCCGGGGCCGCCGAACGCCTGGAGCAGCTGCTGCAGGATCTCGTTGGAGCCGTTCGCGGCCCACACATTGGCGGTGTCGACCGCGATGCCGGTCTGCTTCGTCAGGTACGCGGCGAGATCGGTGCGCAGCGCGACCGCGTCGCGGTCCGGGTAGCGGTGCAGCTCGGCGGCGGCGGTGCGGACCGCCTCGGCCACGTCGTCGACCAGCGCGCGGGTCGGCGGGTGCGGGTTCTCGTTGGTGTTGAGCTGCACCGGGACGCTGAGCTGCGGGGCGCCGTAGGGCTGCTTGCCGCGCAAGTTGTCCCGCAGCGGCAGGTCGTCCAGCCCGATGCCCGAGCCGGGGACCGCGGCGGCGTGAAGGCGCTGGTCGTCCGGGGTAACGGTCACGACAGCGCCTCGAAGCGGGCCCGCACGGCCTGGCCGTGCGCGGGCAGGTGCTCGGCGTCGGCCAGCGCGACGACGTGCCCGGCGACGTCCTTCAGCGCGGCCTCGGTGTACTCGACCACGTGGATGCCGCGCAGGAAGGTCTGCACGCTGAGCCCGGAGGAGTGCCGCGCGCAGCCCGCGGTGGGCAGCACGTGGTTCGAGCCCGCGCAGTAGTCGCCCAGGCTGACCGGGGCGTACGCGCCGACGAAGATCGCGCCCGCGCTGCGCACCCGGGCGGCGACGGCGGCGGCGTCGGCGGTCTGGATCTCCAGGTGCTCGGCGGCGTAGGCGTTCACCACGCGCAGCCCCTGGGTGATGTCGTCGACCAGCACGGTGCCGGACTGGGTGCCGGTGAGCGCGGTGCGCACCCGCTCGGCGTGCTCGACCACCGGCAGCTGCGCGGTGAGCGCGGCGTCCACCGCGTCGGCCAGCGCCGGGCTGTCGGTGACCAGGACGCTGGCGGCGAGCACGTCGTGCTCGGCCTGGCTGATCAGGTCGGCGGCCACGTGCACCGGGTCGGCGGTGGCGTCGGCCAGGATGGCGATCTCGGTGGGGCCCGCCTCGGCGTCGATCCCGACCAGCCCGCGGCAGAGCCGCTTGGCGGCGGTGACGTAGATGTTGCCAGGCCCGGTGATCAGGTCGACCGGGGCCAGCGGCTGCCCGTCGGTGTCGGTGCCGCCGTAGGCGAGCAGCGCGACGGCCTGCGCGCCGCCGACCGCCCACACCTCGTCGACGCCGAGCAGCGCGGCCGCGGCCAGCACCGTCGGGTGCGGCGAGCCGCCGAACTGTTTCTGCGGCGGCGAGGCCACCACCAGCGATTCCACCCCGGCGGCCTGTGCGGGCACCACGTTCATCACCACGCTGGACGGGTAGACGGCGTTGCCGCCCGGCACGTACAGCCCGACCCGCTCGACCGGAACCCAGCGCTCGGTGACGATCCCGCCCGGCACCACCTCGGTGACCGTGTCGGTGCGGCGCTGATCCGCGTGCACCCTCCGCGTCCGCTCGATCGCGACCTCCAGCGCGACCCTGACCTTCGAATCGAGCCCCGCCAGCGCCTCGGCGAGCGCCTTCGCGGGCACCCGGACCGCGGCGGGGGCGACCCCGTCGAACTGCTCGCCGTACTCCAGCGCGGCGGCGGCGCCGCGATCCCGCACCGCCTCCACCACCGGCCGCACCCGCGGCAGCACCGAGTCCACGTCGACTCCCCCGCGCGGCAGCGCGGAGCGCAGCTCGGCCACGGCGGGAGTGCGACCGCGCAGATCCACGCGGGCGAGCTCGATGGGTGTGGTCATCTCGGGGTGCGGTCCTGTCTCGAGGGGGCGGATCGGCAGCGTGCGTCCGGCTACCAGCCTATCCGTCCCGCGCACGCGCTTTTTCCCTGGCCGCCTGCGGCAGGCGCGCCGAGTGGCCGCCGTCACCCGGCGGCGCGCGCGGACCTAGCGGGTGTCGCTGTCGATCAGCAGCTTGCCGCTGCCGGAGCCGATCACCCGCAGCGTGACCGCCTCGGTCTGCCCGCTGATGGTGAGGCTGGCGACGCGCATGTCGATGGAGCCGTCGTCGTTGTTGGCCCGGGACGGGGCGTCGATATTGGCGAAGGTGTCGATGGTGCGGGAGCGCCAGTACTGCCGGAACTCCGACTCGGAGCCGTAGACCTTCTGCGCGGCCGGGGTGAGCAGCGACCAGTTGCTCGCGGGGCTGCTGTAGAAGTCGACCACCAGCTGGGCGGCGGAGCCGAGGTCGACGGTGGCGGCGCTCGGCGTCTGGCCGATGGCGGCCGGCGCGGCCGAGCTGGTGGCGGGGCCCGCGGGGGCGCTGATCGACGAGGTGCTCGCCTGCGCCTGGTTCCCGGAGGAGTCGTCACCGCCCATGGTGGTGAAGAGGACCGCGGCGACGGCGGCGATCGCGCCGAGCCCGGCGCCGATCAGCACGGCGGTGCGCTTACCGGAGCCGGAGCCGGCATCCGGCGCGGGCTGCGGGTGCGCGGCCGTGCGCGGATGGGACGCCGTCTTCGGATGCCCCGGGCCGCGCGAGCCGGTGCCGTTGCGCTGGCCGCCGGGGTTGCCGGGGCCGCCCTGGCCGCCGTTGCGCGGCGAGGTCGGGCGCGAATGCCGTTGCGGCGGAGGCGGGGTCGCGGTGCGCACCCCGGCGCCGCCGCGCTGCTGCTCACGGCCGCCGTACGCCTCGGAGGCGGGCACGAACCCGGCGGGCACCGGCTCGGCACCGGCCTCGGCGAGCGCGGCCAGCCGGGCGCGGGAGGTGCGCATGGTCGGCCGCCGCTCCGGATCCGGATCGAGCAGCTGGAGCAGGAAATCGGTGGCGGGCCCGGCATTCCGCGGCTCGCTGACCTGGCCGTTGGCCGCCGCGTAGAGCACGGCGAGCGGATTGGCGCTCGCGCCGTAGGGCGGCTCGCCCTCCAGCGCGTGGAAAAGCGTTGCGCCGAGCGCGAAGACGTCCGCGGAGGGGGTGGGGTCGGCGCCGCGGGCCACCTCGGGGGCGAGGTAGGCGGCGGTGCCGCAGATCAGCCCGGTCTCGGTGAGCGTGACGTCACCGGTGGCGCGGGAGATGCCGAAGTCGGTGATCTTCACCGTGCCGTGGTCGTCGAGCAGGATGTTGCCCGGCTTGACGTCGCGGTGCACGATGCCCGCCTGGTGCGCCGCGATCAGCGCGGCGGCGACCTGCTCGCCGATCCTGGCCACCTGGGTCAGCGGCAGCGTGCCCTGGGCGGAGATGACCGCGGCCAGGCTGCGCGACTTCAGGTACTCCATGACGAGGCACGGGTCACCGTTGTGCTCGGTGATGTCGAACACCACGATGGCGTTCGGGTGCTGGAAACGGGCGGCGTTGCGCGCCTCACGGAATGCGCGCTGGCGGACCACTTCCCGGTCGGCCTGCGGAAGGCTCGGCTTGATGTGGATCTGCTTGACCGCGACCGAGCGCTGCAACCGCTCGTCGAGGGCACGCCAGACCACGCCCGTGCCGCCGCTACCAATCCGCTCGACCAGGCGGTAGTGTTCCGCGATCAACTGACCGGTATCGATGGCTTCTACTCCGAACCTTCTCGAAATCGTGACAGCGCGCGGCTCGACATCCGCGCGTTCGACGCCAAGTGTAGCGGGCATGTGATCCCGAGTCGGCGTCAGCGGTGGTTTATCTCGCGCCGGTCACGATACCGTGTTCCCATACGTTTTCGCTATCGCACTGCCCGGAGCATGCGCCCGGCCGCCGCCACCGCGGGCTCGGAACTGCCCGCGTCCGCGACGAACACGGCGAACGCCAGATCCCCGTCGATGCCGACGAACCAGCCGTGCGCCGCGGAGTTGTCGCCGTACTCGGCGGTACCGGTCTTGCCGAGCAGGCCGGGAATGTCACGCAGCGCGGTCGCGGTGCCCGCGGTGACCGTCTCCCGCATCATCGATCGCACCTCGTCGGCGACCCCGGCGGGCAGCGCGGGCGGGGTGCGGTCAGGGGTGCCGGGGCGGCCCTGCACGAGCGCGGGGGCAGGCACCGAGCCCTGCGCGAGCGCGGCGGCGACCAGCGCCATGCCGAAGGGCGAGGCGGTGACCTGCCCCTGCCCGATCGACGCCTCCACCCGCTGCGCCGGGGTCTCGGCGGCGGGCACCGAGCCGGTGACGGTGGTCAGCCCGGGGGTGACGTAGTCGATGCCGAGCCCGAGCTGGGCGGCGGCGTCGGCGAGCGCGGTGGCGGGCAGCCCGACGGCGAGCGCGGCCATGGTGGTGTTGCAGGAGCGGGCGAAAGCGGTGTGCAGCGGCACCCGGCCCAGGTCGAAGTTGTCGTCGTTGGGGATCCGCCTGCCCTCGATGTCCGCGCTGCCCGGGCAGGGCAGCACGGTGTCCGGGGTGGCGGCGCCCGCCTGCAGCGCGGCCGATGCGGTCACCGTCTTGAAGGTGGAGCCGGGCGGGTAGAGGCCGGTGAGCGCGAGCGCGCCCTGCGCGTCGGCCGCCGCGTTCTGCGCCACCGCGACGACGGAGCCGGTGGAGGGCCGCAGCGCGACGATCGCCGCCGGGGTGCGGATCGGGGCGAGCGCGGCCTCCGCCGCCAGGTGCAGCGCCGGTTCCAGGGTGCTCGCGAGGGCGGCGGCGGCGCGCGGCGGGCGGCCCGCGACCCGGCGGGGGCCCTGCGCGGTCTCCGCCTGGATCCACCAGCCCGCGGCGTCGTCGGCCTCCTGCTGCCAGAGTTCGGCGAGCCCGTTCAGGGGTGGCCCGGACAGTGCCCGGTCCACGGTGAGCAACCGGGTCTGCGGGGCGAGGGTGACGCCGCGCAGCGCGCTCAGCCGGTCCTGGATCGGCGCGATGTCGGCGGCGCGCAGCGACACCGCGGTGACGGCTCGGCCCTGCGCCGCGGCCAGCTCGGTGTCGAGGGTCTGCGCGGTGATGCCGGGGGCGGCCGGGCCGAGCAGCGCGGCGACGCCCGCGGTGTCGGCGTCGGGGGCCAGGTTCACCAGGGTGACGGTCTGCTCGGTCATCAGCTCGCCGCCGGCGGCGTCCAGCACCGGGACCGGGTCGCCGTAGGCCGTCGAGTACTCCAGCGGGCCGGTGTCCAGGCCGGGCGCGACGGTCGCCGGGCTCCACTTCACCCGCCAGCCGTCGTCGGAGTCGGCGGCGA
Organism: Nocardia asteroides; assembly: GCF_021183625.1. Classification (NCBI taxonomy): domain Bacteria; kingdom Bacillati; phylum Actinomycetota; class Actinomycetes; order Mycobacteriales; family Nocardiaceae; genus Nocardia; species Nocardia asteroides. The sequence goes on along the minus strand of NZ_CP089214.1, from coordinate 5,873,909 downwards.
GCCCGGAGGTGGTGTACTGCCACAGGTTTCGGCCGCCCGGGCCGAGTCTCCAGGTGACGTCGAGGGTGAAGTCGCTGCCCTCCGCGGAGCGCACGGTGACCTCGTTCTCGGTGCCGAGTGCCCGGTACAGCCCCTCGAGCACCGGAATCGCGGCGTTCTGGTCGGTGGTCAGCCGGGCCGCGGCGGCGACGTCGTCGCGCTGCAGCGCGTCGGCGAACTCACCGGCCACGGTGTCCGGCTGGGACGGCCCGGAGCAGCCGGCCAGCCCGAGACCGAGCACGGCGAGCACGACCAGCGGTCGGCGGAGAGGAGAGCGCACGCGGGGAGAGTAACGCCGGAAGGCCCCGGTATGCGGGACGAAGCCCACTCAGTCCCGGACAGTCGCGACGAGCCGCGCCGAATCCGCGGCGTTCAGCTCGATCTCGAAGACCTCGGCCAGCACCTTCGGCAGCTCGTCCGGCTCGAGTTCGCGGGATTCCGCTCGACCGTCCGGGTACTCGGCGGTCCAGGTCTTGCTGTCCAGGATGTGGTGCACCTCCGGGTGGAAGCGCTGCGCGAAGACGCGGCGGGTGAAGGGCGAGCGCGGCGAGGTCGCGACGAAGTGGTTCGCCACCTCGTAGTCGATCGGGTACTGCGCCGCCTCGGTGAAGGTGTAGCGGTCGACCCAGCCGTCTTTGGCGAACTGGTGCAGCACCCAGAGCTCGGGCAACCGCTCCAGGCGGAAGCGCCAGTCGCCGAGCGCGAGTTCGCCGCGCTCGGTCAGCGGGTAGGCGGCGAGCGGGCCTGCGCCGAAGCCGACGTCGGCGATCAGCGGGTGCTCCGACTCCGGCACCCGGACGGCGAGCAAGGCGTGCGTTGCCGGTCTGGTCGGCACCTCCACCGGGCCAGCCGCGCCCATGGTGACCCGGCCGGCGAGCGCGGTGAAGTCGAAACCGAAGCGCTCCAGTGCCGCGGCGAACAGCACGGCGTTCTCGTAGCACCAGCCGCCGCGCGGGCTCCGGACGAGCTTGCGCTGCAACGACTCCGGGTCGAGCGGTACCGGGCGGCCGAGCAGGGTCTCCAGGTTCTCGAACGGGATGGCGGTGGTGTGCGCGCGGATCAGGGCGTGCAGGGCGGTTTCCGTGGGTTCGCGCGCACCGTCGTAGCCGATGCGGGCGAGGTAGGCGTCCAGGTCGAGAGCATCGCCCTGCCAGGGTGTCGGTGACGTCATCGGGCCTCCTCGCCGCGGTGCGGCGCCCGGGTGCGCGCCTCGTTCGCGACAACCGCGAAACTCGCACAGGTGTTCCCGCCCTGTCACCGCCCCTGGTTACGCTGCGCGCATGCACGCGATGGATACGGCTCAGCGGCGGGCGCGGCTCGCCGTGCGGCACCGGCTGGCGCACGAGGCCCGCACCGCGGACGTGGTGCGGGTGGTGCGTTCGATGGTGGCGCTGCACGCCACCGACCCGGCGACCGTCTTCCTCTCCACCGCCGCGCGCGGCCACGGGCTCACCCCCGGGGACCTGGAGGCGGCGCTCTACGACCGGCGCGAGCTGGTGCGGCTGCTCGGCATGCGGCGCACCATGTTCGTCGTCCCGACCGAGCTGGTCCCGGTGCTGCAGGCGGCCTGCGCGGACGCGCTCGCCGTCACCCAGCACCGCAACTACACGCGCCTCCTGAGCAAGGCCGGGGTCGGCGACGGCGATACCGCGGCGTGGCTGGACGAGGTCGCCGAAGAGACGCACCGCGCCCTGCTCGAGGCCGGTTCGGCGACCGGCGCGCAGCTCGGCAAGCTGGTGCCGCGGCTGGCGACCAAGGTCGACCCGACCCCGGAGAAGGCGTACTCCAAGCCGGGCGCGATCACCACCTGGGTGCTGGTCCTGCTCGGCGCGCAGGGCCGGATCGTGCGCGGCCGCCCCGGCGGCACCTGGGCGGGCAGCCAGTACCGCTGGGAACCCATCGAATCCTGGCTTCCGGCGGGCGTTCCCGCGATCCCCCTGGTTGAGGCGCGCGCGACCCTGCTCCGAGCGTGGCTGCGCGCCTTCGGCCCCGCCCCCTTCTCGGACCTGGTGTGGTGGACCGGCTGGTCCCAGCGCGACGTCACCGCGGCGCTGACCGGGGTGCAGACCGTCGAAGTCGACCTGGACGGCGTGCCGGGGCTGCTCCTCGCCGACGACCTCGAGCCGGTCGCGGAGCCGGAGCCGTGGGCCGCCCTGCTCCCGCACCTGGACCCGACCCCGATGGGCTGGAAATCGCGCGACTGGTACCTGGGCCCGCACGGCCCCGCGCTCTTCGACCGCTTCGGCAATATCGGCCCCACCGTCTGGTGGAACGGCCGGATCGTCGGCGGCTGGGCCCAGCGCCGGGACGGCGAGCTCGCCTGGCGGCTGCTGGAGGAGGTCGGCGCCGACGCCGACACCGCGATCACCGCCGAGGCGGAGCGCATGCGCGCCTTCTACGGCGAGGTGCGGGCCATCCCGCGGTTCCGCACCCCGCTGGAGAAGGAGCTGTCGGGCTAGATGTCGAGCCCGAGGTCGAGCACGGTCACCGAGTGGGTGAGCGCGCCGACGGCGAGGTAGTCGACGCCGGTGCGGGCGTAGTCGGCGGCGACGTCGATGGTGAGGCCGCCGGAGGACTCCAGCTCGGTGCCGGGGGCGACGGCGTTGCGGCGCTGCACCGCGGCCTGGGTCTGCCAGAGCGGGAAGTTGTCCAGCAGGACCAGCTCCGGGTGCTCGGCGAGCACCGCGTCCAGCTGCTCCAGGCTGTCCACCTCGACCTCGCAGGGCAGGCCGGGCGCGGCGGCGCGGACCGCGCGCAGCGCGGCGACGACCGAGCCCGCGGCGGCGACGTGGTTGTCCTTGATCAGCGCGGCGTCGCCGAGCCCCATGCGGTGGTTCACGCCGCCGCCGACCCGCACCGCGTACTTCTGTAGCGCGCGCAGCCCGGGCAGGGTCTTGCGGCTGTCCCTGATCCGGCAGCCGGTGCCGTCGACGGCGTCCACCCAGGCGGCGGTCGCGGTGGCGATGCCGGAGAGGTGGCAGAGCAGGTTGAGCAGGGTGCGCTCGGCGGTGAGCAGGGCGCGGGTGGGGGCGACGAGCTCCAGCGCGGCGTCGCCGGGGGCGACGCGGGCGCCGTCGGCGAGCCGGGCGGTCACCTCGTAGCCGTCCGCGCCGAGCACCTCGTCCAGGACCAGGAGCCCGACGTCGAGCCCGGCCACGGTGCCCGGTTGCCTGGAGACCACGCGGGCCTTCACGGTGGCGTCGGCGGGGACGGTGGCGGTGGTGGTGACGTCGGGGCCGTAGCGCAGGTCCTCGTGCAGGGCGGTGCGGACGAGGGCGAGCAGATCGTCGCGGTCGAGTGCGGGGTCGAGGGTCATCGGTCTTCCTCGGGGAGTCGGGGTCGGGAGGGTCAGGAGGCGGTCGGGACGGCCGGGTCGGCGGCGCCGGCCGGGACCGGCGTGCCGTCCGGGCCGAGCACGAAGCGGGTGCTGTGTGCCTGCGCCGCGACGGTGCCGGGGTGGTCGGAGCGGGTGTGGCAGCCGCGGCTCTCGGTGCGCAGCGCGGCCGCGGCGAGCAGGGCCTTCGCGGTCAGCGTGAGCGCGGCGTCCTCCACCGCCGTGATCCGGCGGGCCGCGGCGGCGTCGACGCCCGACGGGTGCCGGTCGTCCGGAGCCACCGGACGGCTCAGCTCGGCCAGCCGGCGCCGCGCCCGGTCCAGTCCGTCGGCGTCGCGGACGACCGACGCGTGCGCGGTGGCCAGCCGCTGCACGGCGGCGCGCGGCGCGACCTCGGCGGCGCCCCGCCCGACCTCGGTCACCTCGGCCGCGGCACCGCGCCGCTCGACCGCCGCCGCACCGGCCCGCTCGCCGACGACCAGCCCCTCTAGCAGACTGTTCGAGGCCAGCCGGTTGGCGCCGTGCAGCCCGGTGCGCGCCACCTCGCCCGCCGCGTACAGCCCGGGAACCCCGGTCCGGCCCTCGGTGTCGGTGACGACCCCGCCGCACTGGTAGTGCGCGGCCGGCGCGACCGGGATCGGGTCGGTGCGCGGGTCGATCCCGGCGGCCAGGCAGGAGGCGGTGATGGTCGGGAACCGCGCGGCGAACCCGGCGATGCCGGTGGCGTCGAGCAGGACGTGGTCGGCGCCGGTCTCGCGCATCCGCGCGGCGATGGCCAGCGAGACCACGTCGCGCGGCGCCAGGTCCCCGCGCGGGTGCACCCCCGCGGTCACCGAGCGCCCCGCGAGGTCGACGAGCACGCCACCCTCGCCCCGGACCGCCTCGCTGATCAGCGGCCTGCGCCCGAGCCCGCCGGGGGTGTAGAGCACGGTCGGGTGGAACTGCACGAACTCCAGGTCGGCGACGGCCGCCCCGGCCCGCAGCGCCAGCGCGACCCCGTCGGCGGTGGCGCCGTCCGGGTTCGTACTCAGCGCGTACAGCTGCCCGAGCCCGCCGGTGGCGAGCAGCACCGCGGGCGCGTGCACCACGCCGGTGCCGCGCTCGGAGATCACCAGCACGCCGCGCACCCCGTCGGCACCGAGCAGGACCTCGCCCGCCGCCGCGCCGAAGAGCACCGGCAGCCCGGCGGCGCGCAGCGCCCGCTGCACCTCGGCGCCGGTGGCGTCGCCGCCCGCGTGGATGATCCGGCGGATGCTGTGCCCGCCCTCCCTGGTGCGCGCCACCCGGCCGTCCCGGCCCAGGTCGAAGACGGCGCCGAGGTCGGTGAGCGCCGCGACGGCAACCTGCCCACCGGCCACGATCGAGCGCACCGCCGCGGCGTCGCAGAGCCCGGCGCCCGCCGCGACGGTGTCCCGCACGTGCGCGTCGACCGAGTCGCCCTCCGGCGCGACCACCGCGATGCCGCCCTGCGCGTACTGGGTGGCGGTGTCGGCGGGGCCGCCCTTGCTCAGCGTCAGCACCCGCAGCCCGCGCAGCGAGGCGGTGCGGGCCGCGGTGAGCCCGGCGACGCCGCCGCCGATCACCACCAGATCGGCGGCGGCCTCCCAGTCGACGGCGACCGGAACCGTGCGCGGGACGAACCCGGTCACTCCCCGCCGCCGGGGTTGCCGATCGCGATCATGCGCTGCACCGAGCCGCGGCCGAGCGCGGCCACCTCGGCGTCGACGTGCACCTCGTCGGCGCCCTCGACCAGGCAGCGCAGCAGCGCGGCCGGGGTGATCATCTTCATGTAGCGGCAGGAGGCGCGGTCGTTCACGGCCTGGAAGTCGATGCCGGGCGCGGCCTTGCGCAGCTGGTGCAGCATGCCGATCTCGGTCGCGACCAGCACCTGCGACGACTTCGCCGCCTTCGCCTGCTCGATCATCCCGCCGGTGGAGAGGATGTGCACCCGGTCGGCCGGGAACGATCCCTCGCCCGCGAGGTACAGCGCCGACGTCGCGCAGCCGCACTCCGGGTGCACGAACAGCTCGGCGTCGGGGTGCGTGCGCGCCTGCTCGGCGAGCTCGTCGCCGTTGATGCCGGCGTGCACGTGGCACTCCCCGGCCCAGATGTGCATGTTCGCCCGGCCGGTGACCCGCTTGACGTGCGCGCCGAGGAACTGGTCCGGCAGGAAGAGCACCTCGCGCTCCGGGTCGATGGAGGCGACCACGTCGACCGCGTTCGACGAGGTGCAGCAGATGTCGGTGAGCGCCTTCACCTCGGCGGTGGTGTTCACGTAGGAGACGACGACGGCGTCCGGGAACTCGGCGCGCCACGCGCGCAGCTCGTCGCCCTTGATCGAGTCGGCCAGCGAACAGCCCGCGCGCTGATCCGGGATCAGCACGGTCTTCTCCGGGCTGAGGATCTTGGCGGTCTCGGCCATGAAGTGCACGCCGCAGAAGATGATGGTCTCCTCCGGCACCTCCGCCGCCAGCCGGGAGAGCGCGAGCGAATCGCCGACGTGATCGGCGATGTCCTGGATCTCCGGCAGCTGGTAGTTGTGCGCCAGGATGGTGGCGTTGCGCGCCTTCGCCAGCCGCCGCACCTCGGCGGCCCACTCCGGCCCCGCCTGCACGCCCTCGTACCCCTCGGGCCCGTCCACGACCTGTTCCATCAGTGCTGGCATCGCCATGACGGCTCCTTCCTCGTGCGCCGGCCCTCGTCGCCGGATTCGCACCGAACCAGGTTTTCGACTTACAATCGAAAACGTGACCCATAGTAGCACCATCCACGAATCGCTCACCGCGGTGTTCCAGGTTCGCGACGTTTCCGCAGGTCGCCGACCCGAGCTCGCCGTCCTGCTCTGGGAGCGCGCGCTCGACCCGCAGCGGGGCACCTGGTCGCTGCCGGGCGGAAAACTGCGCGCGGACGAGGATCTGGACGCCTCGGCCGCCAGGCAGCTGGCCGAGAAGGTGGACGTGCGCGAGCTCAGCCACCTGGAGCAGCTCTCGGTCTTCAGCGCACCGGACCGGGTGCCCGGCCCGCGCCGGATCGCCTCGGCCTACCTCGGGCTCGTCCCGATGACCGCCGACCCGCGGCTCCCGGACGACACCGCCTGGCACCCGCTCTCCGCGCTCCCGGTGACCTCGTTCGACCACGGCACGGTGCTGGAGCACGCGCGGAACCGGCTGGCCGCCAAGCTCTCCTACACCAATATCGCCTTCGGCCTCGCCCCCGAGCGCTTCGCCATGTCCACCCTGCGCGAGATCTACTGCGCCGCACTCGGCTACGACGTGGACACCACGAACCTGCAGCGGGTGCTGAGCCGCCGCACGGTGATCACGCCGACCGGCGCCACCGCCGCCCCGGGCCGCAGCGGCGGGCGCCCGGCGGCGCTCTACCGCTTCACCGACTCCGAGCTGCGGGTCACCGACGAGTTCGCGGCGCTCAGGCCACGGAGCTGACCGGCCGGAGCTGCGCGCCCGCGCCCTGGTCGAAGAGCCAGCGCTCGACGGTGTCGGCCGCGACCTGGTGGCCGAGCTCGGCGCTCAGCGTGGCGGTCCAGGCGTCGAGCAGGCCGGTGTAGCGGCCGTAGGTGCGGGCGGGCCAGGCGCCGCCGGTCTTCAGCGAGCGCCAGCCCGCGCGGTGCAGGCTGCGGGCCACCCGGCTGTCCAGGATCCGGCTGCGGTGCACCGGGTTCCCGGCGCCCGCGAAGTAGAGGAACTTGGTGAAGAAGGAGGGGCCGAGGGTGGGGACCAGGCTGCGGTCACCGGGGTAGAGCAGGGCGTAGGCGTGCTCGGGGGCGTCGGCGGCGGCCCGCGCGGCGGCGGTGAGCGCGGCGGCGTAGCGCTCCGGGTCGGCGGCGGCCGCGCGCATCCGCCTGTGCACCAGCCTGCGCCGGGAGCCGGTGCCCCAGGCCATGGAGAGCCACAGCAGCGGCCAGACGCCCTGGTCGGCGGCGGCGAAGACGTGCGCGCGGGTCACGTCGACCTGGCCGGTGTCGGTGCCGTCCACCCAGAGGCAGCCGCCGGGCGCGCCCAGCTTCACCAGGGAGGTGTTCCACCAGTCCAGGTCCACCCGCACCCGCTGGCCGGTGACCATCAGGGCGCGGTCGGCGTAGTCGCCCGCCAGCGCGCGGCGTAGCTCGTCGGGCACCGGCAAGAGGTCGAGCTCGGTCTCCGTCATCTCCCCAGGATCGAGCAGGCGCAGCGGGTTTCGCACCGGACATCCGGGCGGACACGCGGATGTCCTGGCCGCGAATCGGGGCGGAAACGGTGAATGACGTGCGCGCGAACGGATTCTCCGCAGCGTCAGCGCTCCGGCGAGCCGGGGCGGGACCAGCCGGAATCCGGCTGAGCCGTTCGTACCGGGTGCTCCGAACCGAGCGAGTACGCCTCGGCCGCCGGACGGTCCGGGTCGGCGCCCGCCTTCAGCACCGGCTCGCTCTCCCCGAACGGCCCGGTGAACCCGGTGCCGAGATCCTCGGCGGTGCTCAGCGCGGCGAGGAAGAGGACGACCAGCCCGGCCAGCAGCGGCTGGATCAGCAGCGCCTGCCACGCCTCCACCTCGGCGGGCAGCGTGACGATCTGCCCGACGACGGGATCGTCCGGGCGCGGATTGCGCACCTCGGCCACCAGCTCGCCGATATCGGCCATGGCGTAGGCGCCCGCGGCCGAGCCGAGCAGCAGCGCGAGCAGCACCAGCGGCCCGCGCACCGAGCGCGCCCGCCAGGCCGCGACGGCCGAGACCAGCCCGAGCCCGGCGCCGAAACAGACGAAGATCGCCAGCGCGTCGAAGCGGTGCAGGCTCTCGCCGGTGAGTGGCGCGCCGCGGCCGTCGGTGACCACGACGAGGCGCTCGGCGGGGGCGAGGAAGCCCCAGGCGACGCCGAGCAGCGCACCGGCCACCAGCACCCCGACCGCGATCGCGAGCGCACCGCGCAGCTCGCGGCGCATCCGGCCGGCCACTAGCGGCGTTCCAGCGCGGCGGAATCCAGCATCCCGTGCCGGGAGCAGCGCGCCCACCAGCCGTCCGGGCTCACCTGCACCACCATGCGGCGGCCGCACCGCTCGCAGTACCGCGGCGGCTCCAGCCCGAGCGCGGCCGCCGCGGGCAACGCGGCCTCGGCGCCGGGCACGATCGGTGCGCCGGTGAACGGGTTGTAGCGCTCCTCCATGGCCATGACAGTACCCAGTGGTCTCTCGCTCATCGCACCGGTCAGAGCGTTTCGTTCAGTGCCTTGATCGGCATCTTCAGCTCGCCGAGCAGATCCAGATCGCGCTCGGCCGGGCGGCCGAGGGTGGTCAGGTAGTTGCCGACGATCACCGCGTTGATGCCGCCGAGGATGCCCTGCTTCGCCCCGAGGTCGCCGAGCGTGATCTCCCGGCCGCCGGCGAAGCGCAGCATGGTGCGCGGCAGCGCCAGCCGGAAGGCGGCCACCGCGCGCAGCGCGTCGGCCGCCGGCAGCACCTCGAGGTCGCCGAAGGGGGTGCCCGGCCGCGGGTTGAGGAAGTTCAGCGGCACCTCGTCGGGGTCGAGCGCGGCCAGGTCGGCGGCGAACTCGGCGCGCTGCGCCAGGGTCTCGCCCATGCCGAGGATGCCGCCGCAGCACACCTCCATGCCCGCCGCGCGCACCATGCGCAGGGTCTCGAAGCGCTCCTCCCAGCTGTGCGTGGTGACGACGTTCGGGAAGTGTGAGCGCGCGGTCTCCAGGTTGTGGTTGTACCGGTGCACGCCCATGGCGGCGAGCTGGTCCACCTGCTCCTGGGTGAGCATGCCGAGCGAGCAGGCCACCTGGATGTCGACCTCGTTGCGGATCGCCTCCACCCCGGCCGCCACCTGCGCCATCAGCCGCTCGTCCGGGCCGCGCACCGCCGCCACGATGCAGAACTCGGTGGCGCCGGTCTTCGCGGTCTGCCTGGCCGCCTCGACCAGGCTCGGGATGTCCAGCCAGGCCGCGCGCACCGGCGACTGGAAGAGCCCGGACTGTGAGCAGAAGTGGCAGTCCTCCGGGCAGCCGCCGGTCTTCAGGCTGATGATGCCCTCGACCTCGACCTCGGGGCCGCACCAGCGCAGCCGCACCTCGTGCGCCAGCGCCAGCAGCTCCTCCAGCCGGTCGTCGCCGAGCTCGAGCACCTCCAGCGTCTGCTCCCGGTCCAGCCCGGTGCCGCGCTCGAGCACCTGCTCGCGGGCGCGCGCCAGAATGTCGGTGAGCACGGGTGCCTGGGTCATGTGAATCCCTTCTTCGCCGAGGTAGCCCACCGACTTGAACGCCGTTCAGGACTACTTGAACGGCGTTCAGGATAGAGTACGGTCGGGGCCGGGGCGAGACGGGAGGTCGACGGGTGCAGTTGCGCAGGGGCGACGTGGTGGACGGCGCGATCGCCATCCTGGACGAGTTCGGCCTCGCCGACCTGACCATGCGCAGGCTGGCGAGCTCGCTGAGCGTCCAGCCGGGCGCGCTCTACTGGCACTTCCCGAACAAGCAGGCGCTGCTCGGCGCCGTCGCCGACCGCATCCTCGCCCCCATGGAACAGCCGGTGGCGGCCGCGGACTGGGCCGGGCAGCTGGCCGAGCTGGCGCACCGGCTGCGCGACTGCCTGCTCGCCTACCGCGACGGGGCCGAGCTGGTCTCCGCCACCTACGCCTCCCGGCTCACCACCAGCCGCGGGCGGGAACGTTTCGCCGCCGCCGCGCTGCGTGCCGGAATACCGCGGGGGGACGCCGATCTCGCGGCTTTCGCGCTGCTCTACTACGTACTCGGGCAGACCGTCGACGAGCAGTCGCGCATGCAGATGGACTCGGCGGGCGCCTTGGCCGAGCCGGATTCACCGCTCGCCGAGGTGGACGCCGACCCCACCGCGCGCTTCGACTTCGGGCTGCGGTTGTTCGTGGGCGGGGTCAGGAACAGCCTCGAGCGCGCTCACGATCCGGAGTACGTCCCCGAGAGCGAGTAGGTCGTATTCGACCCGGGGCGGGTCAGTCCCAGAGACCGGCGCAAGGAAGCGGCGGAAGGTCGTCAGACACTTCGTCGTCCACACGGACGGCGAATTCAGGGCAGCTCTGCGCCAGTTCGTCGGCGACGTCCCCGGCCTGCTCCGCAGTGGCTCGGTAGGCCAGTCGCAAGGGCCCGGATTCGATTCGAATCCGGCGATTCACGCTCATGGTGTGGCCTCAGCGGGCGTTGTTGTCGGCATAAATCCCCCTGGTTCGAGCGCACTCGACCGACCGGGCCGAAACGGTGGTAACCGGCACCGGGGGCTCCGGTCGAAGCCACCGTTACGCCCGCCGTTGAGTCGTCCGGTGCGCCGCTGAGAGGTTCGCGGCGTCACCCCGGCACCGGCTACCGATGACCACTTTCGCGTTTGCCCTGTTCAGGGGCTATGCCGAATCATCGCGGATCGCTATGCGTCCGGCGCATATCGCGGTACCGCCCAGGCGATTACGCTCACCCCGAACGGCGGGAGGGACCGTTCGGGGGACAGCAATGACACGGGCGCCGAAGCCGCAGCGCTACTGCGCCCACTGCGGCGCTCGGCTGAACAGCTACAACGCCGGAACGCTGTGCAGCCCCTGCGAAGGCGGGACCCATCGCGACCACCATCGTCCGCCGGAAGTGCCGCCAGAGTTCTGGCAGACCGATCGAATGCGGGATGCCTGCGCCACCTGGCATATGGGTCGCGTATTCCACGCTTACCGCACCCACCCATTTCATGGGCGGCAGTTGTCCCAGGAGTCGATGGCGAACCGGCTCGGTCTCACCCAGGCGCAACTCAGTCGCATCGAAAAGGGGACGGCCCCCGAACAGCTGTCCAAGTTGATCCGGTGGGCGGAGGTCCTCGACATCCCGATAGAACTGCTCTGGTTCGAACTGCCGGGACATCGGAACGAACACAGCGGCGTCGTAACGGGCGGACTTCACGATGCGGTCGCATTGGCGCGGTGGCTCATCGCGGACGGTTCCGGACCGGTGCCGCCCGGCGGCTGCCCCGGTGACCTCCAGCGAGTCGGCCGGGCGTTGACGGACGCTCGCCGTTACTTCGACGGCACCGTCGTCGAGTTCTTTCGCCGGCAGCTCACCCGCTGCAAGGCAACCGATGGATCTCTCGGTCCCTCGGAAGCACTGCCACTCACTCTGGCGCTGATCGGAGCGATTCGTCAGCATGTCAGGGATGTTGATCCCGCGGTCCGGCGGCAACTGCTCGCGCTCGGCGCCGACGGTGCGGAATTCGCCGGTTGGCTCTACCGCGATCTGCACGATCCGGTTACCGCCACCTTCCTCTACGACCGGTCGATGGAGTGGGCACAAGCCGCGTGCAGTCTGCCCATGCAGGGGTACGTACTGCTCGAGAAGTCGCAAATGGCCTACGAGACAGGAGACACCGGAGCACTTCTGACACTCGCTCAGGCGGCCGACGAGGGACCATGGCAGCTTCCGGCTCGGATCAAAGCCGAAGTGGTGCAACAGGAAGCGCTCGGCAAGGCGATGCTGGGCGAGCCGTTTACCGCGGTGAACCGCTGATCAGCTCCTTCGACCGGAACACCTTCTGTCTTCGTGCTGCTGTCTGCCATTTCGAAGCGGGAAGACCGCAGATCGCCGCACAGCTGTTCGGTCATGTGCTGACAAGCGGATCGTTGTCCCGTCGCGACGCCGGATTCTTCGGCGCGCGCCAAGCCAAAGCCCTGGCATTGAGCGGCGAGCCGGACGAAGCTGCACGGGTCGCCGTGCGATCTGTCGCTGTTGCCCGTGCGACCCGCTCGGCGCGAACGATGAACGTCGTGGTGGAGGTCGCGCGGGCGCTCGACTCCTGGCGGCACCGACCGATGGTGCGCCGACTGCAGGACGTACTACAGCCCTGACGCCGATCCGGTCGTCAGCCAGTTGGCGACAATCCCGATGACCTCGGCCTGATACGCCCGGCTCTTCGGGTTCAGGTACTGCGGATCGTCGTGAACGGCAAAGCCGTGCTGCGATCCTTCGATCTCCACCAGCTCGACGGGCGCGGTGAACTCGGCGACAGCCGCACGGGAACCGTCGATCGGAACAAGGGTGTCGGCGTTGCCGTGGACGACCAGGGTCGGGGTGCGGATCTCGCCGAGGACTTCGTTCGGCTTCAGCCAGAACACCTCGTTCAGCAGCGGTCGGCCATGTTTCAGGGTCGGCGTGAACCGGACCGCGCCGGTCTCGTCCAGCTCCTTCGCCCGCTCGTCGCCGATGAAGTCGTCGTGCCAGTAGTCACGGCTGTCGATGGTGCGCTTCTTGTAATCGAACTGTGGATTGAGCAGCACCAGCCGCGTCAGTTCGTCCCGCCCCTTTGCCGCGTAGTAGGCACAGACACCACCACCGAAACTGGCACCGAGCACACTGATCTCGGAGGCACCGGTCACCTGGCGCAGTTCGGCAACGGCAACTCGAATGTCGTTGAGGATCGTGGAAAGCGTCAGCTCCTCCTGCCGCCCCTCGCTCTCGCCGTGACCGCGGAGATCGAATCGGAGCGAGGCTACGCCCGCGTCGGCGAGACCATCTGCCAATCGGGTGAAGAACCCGCCCTCCTCCCTGGTGACCCCACCACCGTGGACCAGGACGACGGCTCGGGTCGCGTGACTCTCCGGAGTGACGACGGTGGCACCGAGGCGGAGACCATCGAGGGTGCGAATGCAAGTGGTGCTGGTACTTGGCACGGGCACAGTCAATCAGACCCGGCGCGCCGCTCACCGGGCTGAATCACGCAGCACTCCACCCGGCCCCGGGAACCACCGGTACATCGCGATTGCGCCCGCACCCGCCGCGGCGGCCAGAACGACCGCCGCTCCCCCGAGCATCGAGACGGCACCGATCACGCCGATGGTGATCGGCCCGGCGAACATGCCGAAATCGTGCGTCAACCGCCAGGCCCCGAGGAATTCGGCGCGCCGGTCCGGCGGGGCGATATCCGCGCCGACCGTCATGATGACCCCGTTGCTGAGCCCGTTGGCGAGCCCGAGCAGCATGGCGACGACACCGAGCCACGGCACCGACCCGGCGAACGGGAGTACGGCGTACCCGGCAGCGAAGCAGAGCATGGAGGGCACGCCGATGGCCCGACGCCCGAAGCGGTCCATCCAGAGCCCGGCCGGGTAGCTCATCAGGACGTCCACGGCGCCCGCGATGCCGAAGAGCAGCGCGACCACCGCGGCGTCGGCGCCGATGTGCGCGGCCCAGAGCGGGAGCAGCACCTGGCGGGAGGCGCGCGCGGCGCCCATGAGCAGCGCGCCGGAGCCGAGCGTGGTGAGCAGCCCGCGCTGCTCGCGCAGCACGGTGCCGAGCCCGGTGACGCCCTTGGCGGCGGCGCCGTCCTCCGGCTCCGGCATGACCGCGACCAGCCCCCCGGCCAGCACCACCGCGCCGAGCTGCACCCAGAGCGCGCCGACCGGTCCGGCGCCGTGCACGATGGCCGCGCCGAGGAACGGCCCGGCGAAGAACCCGAGCCGCATGCTCCCGGCGAAGACCGAGAGCACCCGGCCCCGGTCGGCCGCGGGCACCACCGCCACCACGTACGACTGCCGCGCCAGCCCCCACACCGCGGTGGCGGCGCCGGTGAGCAGCATGCCTGCGCCGAAGACCGCGATATTCGGCGCGAAGATGGCGGCCAGCATGCCGAGCGCGCCCGCCGCGGAGCCGAGCGCGATCGCGACCCGCTCGCCGAGCCGGGCCACGATCGACCCGGCGGGCAGATCCATCAGGATCATGCCGAACCCGGAGAGCGCGACGACCAGCCCCGCGAGCCCCGGCGAGGCGCCGAGTTCCAGGGCGCGCAGCGGGAACATGGGCGCGGCCGCGCCGTTGCCGAGGCCGTAGACGGCCGACGGCAGGAAGACCGGGAGGACGAGCGGCGCCAGCCGGGCCCGCGGTGGCGGGCCCGGCGTCGGACAGCCGGTGTCGGGTGCCGCCTCGGCGGTCACCCGGCCAGCGCCGCGCGGCGGGCGAACTGGCTCTCCGGGCGCGGCAGCCCGAAGTGGTCGCGCAGCGTGGTTCCGCTGTACTCGGTGCGGAAGAGCCCGCGGTGCTGCAGGATCGGCACCACCTGCTCGGCGAAGACCTCCAGCCCGCCCGGGTAGTACGGCGGCATGACGTTGAAGCCGTCGGCCGCGCCCTGGGTGAACCACTCCTCGATGGTGTCGGCCACCTGCTCCGGCGTTCCGGCGAAGACCCGGTGCCCGCGCGCGCCTGCCAGCCGGTGCAGCAGCCCGCGCACGGTCGGGCGCTCGCGCTGCACGATGCCCGCGATCACCTGCAGCCTGCTGCGGCTGTTGTCGGTGACGTCGCCCGCCTGCTCGAAGAGCGCGAGCGGCACCGGCTCGTCCAGCGGCAGGTGCCGCAGGCTGGTGCCGACCAGGTTCTCCAGCTGGTGCAGCCCGTACTCGGCCACGGTGAGCTCGTTGAACTCGCGCTCCAGCTGCTTGGCGCCCGCCTCGGTGTCGGCGATGAAGGGGCTCAGCCCGGGCAGGATCTTGACGTGCTCGGGGTTGCGCCCGAACTCGGCCGCCTGCCGCTTGATGTCGCGGTAGAAGGTCTGCCCGTCGCTCAGCTGCTGGTGCGCGGTGAAGATGGCCTCGGCGTACCGCCCGGCGAAGGCGCGGCCCTCGTTCGAGGCGCCCGCCTGCACCAGCACCGGGTGCCCCTGCGGGGTGCGCGGCGCGTTGAACGGCCCGCGCACCCTGATGTGCTCGCCCTCGAAGTCGATCCGGTGGATCCGCTCCGGGTCGGCGTAGATGCCCGCCGCCGGGTCGAGCACGATGGCGTCGTCCTCCCAGGAATCCCACAGCGCGACGACGGCGTCGACGAACTCGCGGGCGCGGGCGTACCGCTCCTCGTGGTCGGGGTGGCGGTCCAGCCCGAAGTTGGCGGCGGCCTGGTCGGTCGCGGTGGTGACGATGTTCCAGCCCGCGCGGCCACCGGAGATGTGGTCCAGCGTGGAGAAGAGCCGGGCCAGGTTGTAGGGCTCGTAGTAGGTGGTGGAGGCGGTCGCGATCAGCCCGAGATGGGTGGTGGCGGTGGCGATCGCGGTGAGCAGCGTGATCGGCTCGAGCCCGGAGGCGGCGTTGTGCTTGACGTTCACCCGCAGCGCCGGGCCGTCGGCGAAGAACACCGCGTCCAGCTTCGCGGCCTCGGCGGTGCGGCCGATCTCCTGGTAGTACTTCACGTCGTAGAGCCGGTCCGGGGAGCTGGCCGGGTGCCGCCAGGCCGCCTCGTGGTGCCCGGACGGGTAGATGAAGGCGTTCAGGCTGAGCTGACGGGGCGCGGTGCTCATGAGGCTCGTCTCTCGGTCGAATCGGGGGTCTCGACGCCGAGCGCGCCGAGCAGCCGCTCGCGCAGCCGGGCGAAACGCGGGTCGCCGTGGCGCCGCGGGCGTTCCAGGTCGACCGGCTCGTCGAGCGCGATCCGGCCCTCGTCCAGGACCAGCACCCGGTCGGCCAGCGCGACCGCCTCGTCCACGTCGTGCGTCACCAGCAGGACCGCGGGGCGGTGCTTGGCGCAGAGCGCCTCCAGCAGGGCGTGCATGCGGAGCCGGGTGAGCGCGTCCAGCGCACCGAACGGCTCGTCGGCCAGGAGCAACTCGGGCTCCCTGACCAGCGAGCGGGCCAGCGCGACGCGCTGCTGCTCGCCGCCGGAGAGCTCGCGCGGCCACGCCCGCTCCCGCCCGGCCAGCCCGACCTCGGCCAGCGCGGCGGTGCCGCGGGCCCTGGCGTCCGAGCCGGTCAGGCCGAGGATCACGTTGTCGAGCACCCGGCTCCACGGCAGCAGCCGCGAATCCTGGAACACCACGGCGCGTTCGGCCGGGACGGTGAGTTCGCCGCGCCCGGTGACCTCGCCGTCCAGCTCGGCCAGCGCGCGCAGCAGCGTGCTCTTGCCGGAGCCGCTGCGGCCGAGCAGCGCGACGAACTCGCCGCGCGCGATCTCCAGATCGATCCCGGTGAGGACATCCCGGTCGCCGAAGCTCCTGGTCAGCCCGCGGGTGCGGACCACGTTCAGTCCCCGAGTGTCTGTCGCCACGACAGCGCCCTCCTCTCGATGGTGCGCACGGCGATATCGCCGAACAGGCCGAGCAGGCCGTAGATCACCAGTCCGACCACGATCACGTCGATCTGGCCGTAGGTGCGGGCCTGGGTCATCAGGTAGCCGATGCCGCTGGTCGCGTTGACCTGCTCCACCACCACGAGGGCGAGCCAGGAGATGGTCACCGCGAGCCGCAGCCCGGTGAAGAAGCCGGGCAGCGAACCGGGCAGCGCGATCCGGCGGACGAAGGCCGAGCGGGAGAGCCCGACGGTCTCCGCGAGCTCGACGTGCCTGGCGTCGACGCTGCGCAGGTGCGCGTGCGTGTTGATGTAGACCGGGATGAGCACGCTGGTGGTGATCACCACCAGCTTCATCTCCTCGCCGATGCCGAACCACACGATGAAGAGCGGGATCAGCGCCAGCGTCGGGATCGAGCGCTTGATCTGCACCGGGCCGTCGACCACCGCCTCGCCGATCCGGCTCAGCCCGGAGATCAGCGCGAGCACCAGCCCGATCGAGACGCCGAGGACCAGCCCGATCACCGCGCGTTGCAGCGAGGTGAGCAGGTTGGACTGCAACCGGCCGTCGGCGATCAGGTCACCGGCGGTCTGCGCGACGGTCCAGGGGGCGGGCAGCGTCTCCGGGTCGATGGTGCCCGCGGCCGAGCCGAGCACCCAGACGGCGATCAGGATGGCCGGGCCGATCCCGATCCCGAACGGGATCGCCTTGCCCGGGCCGAGCCTGCGCTTGCGGGTGACCCGCCGCGCGTCCTGCGCCCGGCCGCCGGTGCGGCCGAACAGCCCGGCCGGGGCGCTGATTTTCCTGGTGATGGTGGCCATCAGCCGACCTCCGGTCCGAAGGAGGCGCCGGACTCGGTGACCGTCTGCGTGATCATGTCGTCGAAGCGCAGGTCGAAGCCGTCCGCCGCGCGCACCTTCCTGGGCAGCTGACCGGCGGCGTCGATGGCGTCGATGGTCTGCTGCTGCACGTCGACGACCTTCTGGTCCAGGTGCGGGAAGGTCCACTGGCCGAGCGAGTTCACGATGCGCTTCGCGTCCTCCGGGCTGACCTTCTGGTTCTCGACGTAGTAGCGCCGCTCCCACTCCTCGCCGTGGGTGTTGGCCCACTGGAAGGCGCGGATGAAGGCCGCGACGAGCGCGCGGGCCGCGCCCGCCTTGGCCGGGTCGTTCACCACGTCGCGGCGCGCGTAGAGGTAGGCGAGGCCGGGGTAGATGCCCGCGGTCTCGGAGTCAGGGACGAGGCTCGCGCCCTGGGTGCGCAGGAAGCGGGTGACGTTCGGCTCGATCAGCGGCGCCACGTCGACCTGGCCGGTGCGCACGGCGTCCAGGAACTCGGCCAGCTGCAGCCGGACCAGCTCGACGTCGCCGGTGTCGAGCCCGGCCTTGTCCAGCGCGCGGAGAACCGCGGCCTGCTGCGCGGTGCCCTCGGCGTAGGCGATCTTGCGGCCCTTCAGGTCGGCGAGCGTGCGCACCGGGACACCCGGCGCCACCGCGAGCTTCATGGACTGCGGGCTGGTGCGGTAGGAGGCGATGATCGGGACGTCCTGGCCCGCGGCGAGGGCGTGGATCGGCGGGACGTCGCCGACCGGCGCGATATCCGCGGCGCCCGCCCGGAAGGCCTCCAGGATGGCGGGGCCGCCGACGAAGTTGGCGAACTCCACCTGGAAGGGGAGTTTGTCCAGCTCGCCGGAGAAGCGCAGCGCCGACTGCAGCCGCTCGGACTGGTCGGCGATGACGAGCTTGGTGCCGGGCTGGATGTCGGTGGGCAGCGGGCCACTGGCCGCCGCGACCGGCTCGTCGCTCTTCGCACAACCGGCGGTGCCGAGGGTCGCGACGGTCGCCACGGCGAGCAGTGCGGCGGTCATGCGGCCGCGAAGGCCGGTGTGGAACAGACGGGTTCGAGACATGGTGCAGTAGTCAAGCAGCAGCGGCGAGCTGCGAGAACGGTTGTTTTCATCGCGATTGCAACTCGGTGGTGTCACCCCATCCCGCTACCGTGCGCGCTATGGGCATCATCATGTCGTTCGTCCGGGTGCGCCCGGATCAGGTCGAGGAGCTGGGGTTCGCCGGGGCGGACGAGGTCGGGGAGCTGGTGTTCGCGGCGGAGAACCCGGGCCCGAGCGGCTACCTGGACAAGGCGTGGAGCGGGCTCGCCTACCTGCTGCGGGCCGCGGAGAGCGGGGTCGAGCTGACCGACGCCGGGAATTCGCTGGCAGACGAGAACTACTCGGTCTGGCCCGTCGAGCTGGTGCGCGCCACCGACGAGCGGCTGCGCGCGCTCCCCTTCGACGCCCTGGCCGCGCACTACGACCCGGCCCTCTTCGACCGGGCGGAGATCTACCCCAACATCTGGCTGCGCGACGGCGGCGCCGAGGGGCTGCACTACCTGAACCACCACTACGGCGGGCTGAGCGAATTCTTCCGGCACGCCGCGAAGTACCGCAGCGCCGCCGTCGCTCACCTGGGCTGAGGCAGCGCGGCGCCGCCGCGCGCGGTCTGCTGGTACCGGGCCAGGAAGGGGAGCACCCGCTCGGTGAACATGGCCGCGTACGCCTCCGGCCGCTGCCTCGGGTTCGCGTGCCCGATCCGGCCGCTCACCACGAGCAGCGCGCCCTCGCGGGCACCCGCCTCCGCGGAGAGCGTCGCCTGGGTGCGGTCGACCAGCACGACGTGGTCGTCGGCCGGGTCGAGCGGGCGGAGCAGCACGATGGCGGGACGGGCGCGGCCGGGGCGCGGCTCGCGCAGCGCGCGCAGGTCGTTACCCGCGCCGCTGGCCACGATGGCGAGGAACTGCGCCTCGATCAGCCCGTTGCTGGCGGCGTCGGCGGAGAAGGTCTTCTGCCGCAGCACCTCGTCCAGCGCGGTGCCGAAGCGCGGCCAGTCCACGGTGGGCAGCGCGCCGTGGTGCGTGACGAAGCGGTCCCGGCGCGCGTACAGCTCGGCGGCGGTGCGCAGGGTGCGGCTCTCCCTGACCCCGGGCAGCCAGCCCATCCAGCGCACCAGGTCCTCGCCGCGGCCCCTGCTCTCCTGGCGCACCGAGTCCAGGTCGAGCGGGGTGCAGTCCAGGATCACCGAGAGCAGCCTGCGGTCGCTGCCGATGTGGATGTGCCTGGCCACCTCCAGCGCGATCACGCCGCCCATGCTGTGCCCGACCAGGATCACGTTCCGCAGCCCCGACATCCGCGCGGCGCGCACGATCAGCTCCGCGATGACCCTGGTGTCGATGCCGTTCTGGTCGTAGCGGACCGCCCACACCACGCCGAGCTCGCTCAGCGCGGGGAGCGCGGCGGCGGTGTCGGTGGCGTTGAGGTTGCCGAGGCCGACCAGGTCGACCACAACGGTGTCCCATGGCGCGCCGTCGGCGGGCGTGGCGACCGGGAGCAGCGCGGGTTCGGTGCGGGCGAGGCGGTCACGCTCCGGGGCGACGTCGTGCTGCCAGTACTGGGCGAACACGACGAATCCCGCGAGCAGTAGCGCGGTCACCCGCAGCAGGGCCGTTCGGGGGTTGCGCCACGACGTCCCGCGGTGCCCGGGGCTGGTCTCCCGCAGGCGGGCGCGACGTCGTGAATCGCTCCAATCCGAGACGGTGGACGGGTGCCGATTCTCCATCGGCGACACCCATCCCACTGTAAGCACGCCCCGGCGGGGGTGCCACGAAAAGCGGGGCGGACGGTCGGGTCGGGGGCGGTGGCCGGGCAGGTGCGGGCGCCCGTCGGGTGATCTCGCCGGACGGGTGCCGCACGACGGGCACCCGGGCTACGACCGGGCGGCGCCACCCTCGGCGAGTGCCGCGAGTTTGCCGAGCGAGAGCCGCCAGCCCAGTTCGTTGTCCTCCGGCGCGACGCCCGGCGGCACCCCGTCGTGCAGCGCGACCAGGTCGGTGCCGCCGTCGTCGGTGTCGGCGAGGGTGAACACGATCCGCATCTCGCCGCGGATCTCCGGGTCGTCGGTGTCGAACTCGACCACCTGGACGACCTGCTCGTCCGGCACCAGCGCGACGAACCGGCCGCGGTAGGAGTCGGTGCGGGCGTCGGTCTTGCCGGTGGTGGCGTCCGGGTCGTCGTAGGTGAGCGCGATGTGCACCGCGCCGCCCTCGCGCGGCTCGAAGGTCAGCACCTCGCTGCTCATGCCGTCCGGGACCATCCAGGTGGCGACCGCGCCGGCGTCGAGCAGCAGCCGGTAGACGGCGCCGCGCGGGGCCGCGATGTGCCTGCCGATGCGGGTCGATGTCACGGGCCGACGATACTGGAAGGCGGACCAGAGTTCTCCGGCAACGAAGGATCGGCAATGGCGCTCCCCCCACCCACCGTGTACGGCGCGGACCACGAGGCGTTCCGGGACAGTGTCCGGCAGTTCGTCGAGCGCTCGGTGCGCCCGCACCTGGAGGAGCACATCGAGCAGAAGGCGCTGCCGAGGCAGTTCTGGCTGGACGCGGGGAGCCAGGGGCTGCTCGGCCTCGAGGTGCCGGAGGAGTACGGCGGCGGCGCGGCGGGCGACTACCGGTTCAACGCGATCCTGCTGGAGGAGTTCGCGAAGGTGAACGCCTCGCTCGCCTCCTGCATGGGCATCCACGCCGACATCGTGCCGCCCTACCTGACCACGCTGGCCACCGAGGAGCAGCGCAAACGCTGGCTGCCGGGCATGGTGAGCGGCGAGCTCCTCACCGCCATCGCCATGACCGAGCCCTCCGGCGGCTCCGACCTGGCCGCCCTGAAGACCACCGCCGTGCGCGACGGCGCCGACTGGGTGCTCGACGGCTCCAAGACCTTCATCACCAACGGCTACTCCGCCGACCTGATCATCGTCGCGGCGCGGACCAGCCCGGAGAAGAAGGCCCGCGGCATCACGCTCTTCGCCGTCGAGGCGGACCGGCCCGGCTTCTCCCGCGGCCGCAAGCTGGACAAGGTGGGACAGCCCGAATCCGACACCGCCGAGCTCTTCTTCGACGGGGTCCGGGTGAGCGATGCCGAGGTGGTCGGCGAGGTCGACGGCGGCTTCATCCACATGATGCGGAACCTGCCGCATGAGCGGCTCGGCTGCTCGGTCTCGAACCTCGCGCACGCGGAGCAGATCCTGGCCGAGACGGTCGAGTACGTGCAGGAGCGCAAGGCGTTCGGGCAGCAGATCGGGTCGTTCCAGCACAACAAGTTCCTGCTCGCGGAGCTGGCGACGAAGATCGACGTGACGCGGGCGTTCGTCGAGCGCTACGTCGCCGCGCACGCGGAGGGCGCGCTCTCGGCGACGGATGCCGCGAAGGCGAAGTGGTGGACGTCGGAGATCCAGAACGAGGTCCTCGACCACTGCGTGCAGCTGTACGGCGGGTACGGGTACATGAACGAGTACCGGGTGGCGCGGGCCTGGCGGGATGCTCGGGTGACCAAGATCTGGGCGGGGACGAACGAGATCATGAAGGAGCTGATCGGGCGGGAGCTGGGGTTGTAGGGGTTCGGTCGCCTGCGGCAGGCGGGCGGCCGCTCAGCCGAACCAGCCGGCTGCGGCCGCGGTGAAGCGGGCGCGGTCCCAGTTTCCCGCTCCGGCGGGAACGGCGCCGACGAGCCCCGCCTCGGTGACGCGGGGCAGGTCGTGACGATTGCACCGCGCCGCGAGATCCGGCTGCTCCGGCCAGGATCCGATCACCAGCCCGGCGCAGGGGACGTTCGCCGCGCGCAACGTGCGCACGGTGAGTTCACTGTGGTTGAGGGTGCCGAGGCCGGCCGCGGCGACGACCAGTACCGGTGCGTCGAGCCGGAGCGCCAGGTCGAGCAGGGTGAAGTCGCCGAGCCGGACCAGCAGTCCGCCCGCGCCCTCGACCAGGACCAGGTCGGCGTCGAGTTCTCCGACGGCGGCGGCGGTTTCGCCGAGGGTGAGCAGGGGTGCGCCGCAGCGGCGAGCGGCGGTGTCGGGGGCGAGCGGGTCGGGGTAGCGGGCCAGCTCGAGGGTTCGGGTGGCACCGCTGAGCCGGGTGATCTCGGCCAGGTCGCCGGGTTCGCCCGCCGTGACGCCGGTCTGCGCGGGTTTGCAGACCGCGACGGTGCGTCCCGCCGCCAGCGCCGCTGCCGCCAGCGCGGCGGTGACTACGGTCTTGCCGACCTCGGTGGAGGTGCCGGTGACCAGCAGAATCCCGTTGTGCGCGTACGGTGCCCGGCTCCGGTTCGCCGGTTCCTGCGCGGCGCGCCTGTCAACCGCCCGGGCGGCGCCCTCCGACTCGAGGCTCGGGGTGGTCTCCGCCCCGGCAGCCCGCACGATCTTCGTCGGCCCGGCACCCGGCTCGCGGGTGCTCGCCTCGGTCTCTCCGGCGCGCCGCACCGGCTCCGCGCCACTCACGCGGGCACCTCTTCCCGCGGTCGCCGCGCTGCCAGCACGTCCGCGAGCACCTCGCGAATCACGCCCAGCTCGGCGTCGGTGAGATCGGCCCGCGCGGTGAGCCGCAACCGCGAGGTGCCCTCCGGCACCGTCGGCGGCCGGAAGCACCCGACATCCAGCCCGCGCTCCCGGCAGGCCAGCGCTGCTTCGTACGCCACCGATGCCTCCCCGAGCACCACCGACACGACGGCCGACGGCGGCTCCGGCACCCCGGCGATCCGCGCGATCTCCCCCGCCCGTTCCAGCACCGCGGCGGCCCGCTCCGGCTCGCGGCGCAGCACGCCGAGCGCCGCCCGCGCCGCGCCGACGGCGGTCGGGGCGAGCCCGGTGTCGAAAATGAAGGTCCGCGCGGCATCGACCAGGTGGTCCCGCACCCGCCGGGGCCCGAGGACCGCCCCGCCCTGCGCCCCGAGTGCCTTGGAGAGCGTCGCGGTGACGATCAGATCCGGCTCCCCGGCCAGCCCCGCCTCGTGCACCAGCCCGCGCCCGCCGCGCCCCCGCACCCCGAGCCCGTGCGCCTCGTCCACCACCAGCACCGCCCCCGCGGCCCTGGTCACCCGGTGCAGCGCGGCGAGCGGTGCGAGATCGCCGTCCGCGCTGAACACCGAATCGGTGACCACGAGCGCCCGGCGCTCGGTGCGCGCCGCCAGGATTCGCGCCACCGCGTCCACATCCCCGTGCGGCGCGACCGCGACCCGGGCCCGGGAGAGCCGGCAGGCGTCGACCAGCGAGGCGTGGCTCGCCGCGTCCGAGACCACCAGCGCGTCCCGCCCGGCGAGCGCCGTCACCACCCCGAGGTTCGCGGCGTACCCGGAGGCGAAGACCAGCCCGCTCTCCACCCCGGTGAATCCCGCGAGCTCGCGCTCCAGCGCGATGTGCTCGTCGGTGGTCCCGGTGACCAGCCGCGACCCGGTCGACCCCGCTCCCCAGCGCCGCACCGCCGCGACCGCGCCCGCGATCACCTCGGGGTGCCGGGTGAGCCCCAGGTAGTCGTTGGAGGCCAGGTCGATGGCCGCGGCCCGCGCGGCGCGCGGCCGCAGCTCCCGGCGCAACCCGGCGGCGACCCGCTCGGAGGCACGGTCGTCCAGCCAGCTCAGCGGATCGGTATTCACAGCTCGGGAGCATACTTGAACGCCGTTCAAGGCGCGCTCGGGGGAAACCGGGGCGAGCAGACGCCCGCCGCCCGGCTGTTCAGCGGGCGAACCACCCCGGCACGTCGAGCCGGAACAGCTCGCCGGGCGCGAGCACCCGTAGGTCCCGCTCCAGCTCACCGATCCGCCCCGCTCCCAGCTCTCGCGCCCACTCCCGCCGCACCCGGTCGAACACCGCCTCGGACCGGGCGAGCACCTCGTCCGCCCGCGCCGTCAACCGGTACACCTTGCGCCGCGCGTCCGCCGGATCGTCCTCCCGCCGCAGATACCCGAGCCGCTCCAGCGCCTCCGCCTGCTTCCCCGCCGCCTGCTTGGAGATCCCGAGCACCCGCCCCAGCTCCGCCGCCGTACACCCCTCGGTCCGCAGCACCGCCTGGAACAGGAAGCCGTGCATGGGCCGGATCTCCGGGTGCCCGTGCGCGGCCAGCTCCGCGTGCACCTCGTCCACGGCCGAGCGGAAGGCGAGCAGCATGCGCAGCGGCAGCTCGAAGGAGTTCACCTTGACAGGATAGACAACATGGTTGACCATTGCCCAACAAGACAACCACATTGACTACCTGCAGGAGCACCCGATGCCCGTCATCACCCGCGACCAGGCCCGCCACACCGAAACCCCGGCGGGCGCCATGACCACCCTCGCCTCCCCCACCCTCGGCAACGCCGCCTCCGCGCTCTGGCGCGTCCGCATGGCCCCGCACGCCGCCGGCCCCGAGCACCGCATCGACGTCGAGCAGATCTGGACCGTCCTCGACGGCGGCGCGGAGATCACCCTCGGCACCGAGAAGGTGACGCTCGCCCCCGGCGACACCGCCGTCCTCCCGGCCGACGTCCCGCGACAGATCACGGCGGGGGCGTGGGGGCTCACGGCCGTGGCGACGGCTCCGGCCGGCGCGCAGGCCTACCGCGCGGGCGAGACGCAGGGCATCGTCCCGCCCTGGACCGCGTGAGACGGATCAGCAGGCGGTGAGATGCAGCGCGTACGCCTGCTCGGCGAACTCCGCCAGTGGCTCCATCGTCGCCTCCGCGGCGTTCCACAGCATCTCCGTGAACGCCTCCTCGTCCGCGTAGGGCACGACGCGGAAGGGCGCCACCTTCGGGCGCGTGCCCTCGGTGATCGACCAGACCACGGCATTGGGGTCGGTCAGGGTCTCCCGGACCGGCTCCAGCAGCCCGGCATCCGCGCCGGAGTGCTCGAAGACCACTTGGGCCTCGTGATCGGTGAGGTGCACGAATGCCCCGAGCGAGGCGCCGGCGTGGTCCTCGAACATCCACCACAGCAGCGCACCGCTCGGGATGGGGAACAGCAGAATGTTCGCGACGCCGTCCCACTCGCCGAGCACGGTAGGCGCGCGGAGCGGCACTTCCCGCAGCCACGTGTACGTTTCTCTCACTTCGGATCACCTCCGATCCCGATAGCCAACGCTCTCAGTTTGGCACGACCGCTGTCGTACCACCACGACTTGTTCACCGAGAGATCGCCACGATCCGGCTTTTCGACACCACCCCAGACGCTGACGTGGACCCCGCGACCCGGACTCCGTACGACCACGTATCCCGCGGAGCGAAGGTCCCCGACCCGGAACCAGCGGACCCGTTCCAGTTCCCTGATCCGCTTCGGCGGGGTCAGACCGCGAACAATAATTCCGATCTCGTCCGGAGAGAGCTGTCCCATCTGCATCGAGATCTCGAATTCGGCAGGAAGCCGATTGTCGAATCGAGGCATCTCCCGGAACTCGTACTGGCCTGTTCGGCGATGCACGCGGCCGTACTGGCTGAGGACCTGATGCTCGGCGAGAGGCGCATCCGGCAGGAGGGGTGGTTGCGGCTCGTTCCACCGCGGCGGGGTGCCGATCCTGGGTGGCGACGGCAATGGTCCGGCTACTCCAATCTTGTCGAACTACGCAGAGAACCAGCAAGGGCCGACCGCGAGCGTCGGCTGTGCGGTGAAGCGGCGGAGCAATGGAGCTCGCGCAGTCCGTGCAACTCCGGAACACCGGAGGCAGATCCGGCGAACCGTACTGCACACGAAATCAACTGCCGGGAAGCATGTTACAGATTCACGGCAGGGACGCCCGCACCGCCGCGCCGATCCCCCGCGCGATCGCCGCCACCTCCTCCGGAGCACTGATGAACGGCGGCATCGTGTAAACCAGGTTCCGGAACGGCCGCAGCCAAACCCCCTCGCGCACAGCGGCATCGGTGGCGGCGGCCATATCCACCGGACGTTCCAGCTCCACCACCCCGATGGCCCCGAGCACCCGCACATCCACCACCCCCGGCAGCGACGCCAGCGGCGCGAGCCCGGCCAGCAACCCGGCGGAGATCGCGGAGACCTCGCCCGCCCAATCCCGGGAGAGCAGCAACTCCACCGACGCGACGGCGACGGCACAGGCCAGCGGGTTCCCCATGAACGTCGGCCCGTGCATGAGCCCACCGTGCGCGGCACTCACCGTCTCGGCGATCCGCGTGGTGCACAGGGCGGCGGCGAGGGTGAGGTACCCGCCGGTCAGCGCTTTGCCGAGGCACAGCACATCCGGCGCGACCCCCGCCCGGTCGGCGGCGAAGAGCGTCCCGGTGCGCCCGAAGCCGGTGGCGATCTCGTCGAAGATCAGCAGCACCCCGTGGTGGTCGCAGAGCGCGCGCAGGTCGCTCAGGTAGCGGGGATGGTGCCAGCGCATGCCGCCCGCGCCCTGGACGACGGGCTCCACGATGACAGCGGCGAGTTCGTGAGCGTGCGCGCCGAGCGCCCGGTCCAGCGCGGCCACGTACGCCGGGTCGTACTCGCGCGGCGGCGGCCCGACGAACACCTGCGCGGCCAGCACGTCGGTCCACAGCGAGTGCATCCCGCCGTCCGGGTCGCAGACGCTCATGGGGGTGAAGGTGTCGCCGTGGTACCCCCCGCGCCAGGTGAGCAGGCGCCGCTTCTCCTGGCGGCCGACGGCCCGCCAGTACTGCAGGCACATCTTCACCGCGACCTCCACCGACACCGACCCGGAGTCGCAGAGGAACACCTTCTCCAGCCCGGCCGGCGTCAGCGAAACCAGCAGCTCGGCCAGGCGAACGGCCGGTTCGTTGGTGAGGCCGCCGAACATGACGTGGCTCATCTTCCCGGCCTGCGCCAGCAGCGCGGCGTCCAGCACCGGATGCCGGTACCCGTGGATGGCGGCCCACCACGAACTCATGCCGTCGACCAGCTCGCGCCCGTCGCCGAGCCGCAGCCGCACCCCGGACGCCGACGCCACCGGCAGCGGCTCGGTACTCGCCGGAAAGCCACCGTAGGGATGCCAGACGTGGGCGGCGTCGAGCGTGATCAGCCGGTCGAGGTCCATAGCGGCACGGTACCTTGAACGCTGTTCAAGTCCGCGGCCCCTGTGATGGTCACGACCTGGCATCCCGGACCCGCCCGGTGCCACTACTGTCGGTGCCATGCTCGACTCAGCGCCGGCCGGCGACAGTCCCCCCGCTCCCGCCCTGGCCGAGGTGGCGCCGCTGGGGGTGTGGCCGGGCACGGCGTACCCGCTCGGCGCCACCTACGACGGCGCCGGGGTGAATTTCTCGGTCTTCTCCGAGGTCGCGGAGCGGGTCGAGCTGTGCCTGATCAACCGGGACGGGCTGGAGACCCGGCTTCCGCTGGACGAGGTCGACGGCTACGTCTGGCACACCTACCTGCCCGGCCTCGGCCCGGGCCAGCGCTACGGCTACCGGGTGCACGGCCCGTGGGATCCCGAGCGCGGCCTGCGCTGCGACGCGAGCAAACTGCTGCTCGACCCGTACGGCAAAGCGTTCGACGGCGAGTTCGACGGCGACCCCTCGCTGCACACGCACGGCCTCGACTCGCTCGGCCACACCATGACCTGCGTCGTGATCAACCCCTTCTTCGACTGGGGCAACGACCGCGCCCCGAAGACCCCGTACCACGAGACGGTGCTGTACGAGGCACACGTCAAGGGCATGACCATGACGCACCCGGCGGTGCCGGAGGAGCTGCGCGGCACCTACGCCGGCATCGCGCACCCGGCCGTCATCGAGCACCTGAAGAGCCTCGGCGTGACCGCGATCGAGCTCATGCCGGTACACCAGTTCCTGCAGGACACCGTGCTGCTGGACCAGGGGCTGCGCAACTACTGGGGGTACAACAGCTTCGGCTACCTGGCCCCGCACGCCGACTACGCCGCCATGCCGCGCGCGGGCGCCGCCGTCACCGAGTTCAAGGCGATGGTGCGGGCGCTGCACGAGGAGGGCATCGAGGTGATCCTCGACGTGGTCTACAACCACACCGCCGAGGGCAACCACAGGGGCCCGACCATCGCCTTCCGCGGCATCGACAACGCCGCCTACTACCGGCTGGTCGACGAGGACCCGTCGAAGTACATGGACTACACCGGCACCGGCAACAGCCTGAACGTCCGGCACCCGCACACCCTGCAGTTGATCATGGACTCGCTGCGCTACTGGGTGCTGGAGATGCACGTGGACGGCTTCCGCTTCGACCTGGCCGCCACCCTGGCCAGGGAGCTGCACGATGTCGACCGGCTCTCCACCTTCTTCGACCTGGTGCAGCAGGACCCGGTGGTGAGCCAGGTGAAGCTGATCGCCGAGCCGTGGGACGTCGGCGAGGGCGGCTACCAGGTGGGCAACTTCCCCGGGCTCTGGACCGAGTGGAACGGCAAGTACCGCGACACCGTGCGCGACTACTGGCGCGGCGAGCCCGCCACGCTCGGCGAGTTCGCCTCCCGGCTCACCGGCTCGTCGGATCTCTACGAGGCCACCGGCCGCAGGCCGAGCGCGAGCATCAACTTCATCACCGCGCACGACGGCTTCACGCTGAACGACCTGGTCTCCTACAACGAGAAGCACAACGAGGCGAACGGCGAGGGCAACCGCGACGGGGAGAGCCACAACCGCTCCTGGAACTGCGGCGTCGAGGGGCCGACCGATGACCCCGAGATTCTCGCGCTGCGGGCCAGGCAGCGGCGCAATCTGCTGGCCACCCTGGTCCTCAGCCAGGGCACCCCGATGCTGGCGCACGGCGACGAGATGGGCCGCACCCAGCACGGCAACAACAATGTCTACTGCCAGGACTCCGAGCTCTCCTGGATGGACTGGTCGCTGGCGGAGACCAATGCCGAGCTGCTCGATTTCACCCGGCGGGTGATCGCGCTGCGCACCGAGCACCCGATCTTCCGGCGCCGCCGGTTCCTGGCCGGGCGCCCGATCCGCAACAGGGACGACGCCCGCGACATCGCCTGGCTCACCCCGGCGGGCGAGGAGATGACCCCGGCGGACTGGGACAGCGGTTTCGGCAAGTCGCTCTCGGTGTATCTCAACGGTGCGGGCATCCCGGAGCCGGGGCCGCGCGGCGAGCGGATCACCGACGATTCGTTCCTGCTCTGCTTCAACGCACACGATGAAGAGATCGAATTCGCCCTGCCCGGCCCGGACTACGGGCTGGGCTGGAGCGTGGTGCTCGACTGCTCCACGCCCACCGGTGAGTCGGCGGCCGTCCTCGAGGCGGGCGACGCCCTCGCCGTCCCCGCTCGCTGCCTGCTCGTCCTGCGCCACACCGACCCCTCCTGAGGCACCGACGCTCATGACCGAGTCCGCGACGCACACCACCGACCCCACCCCGCGCCGCCGGGAACCCGCCCGGCGGCCGGTGCGCAGCACCTACCGGCTGCAACTCCGGCCGGACGCGCTGACCTTCGCCGACGCCAGGTCCATCGCGGAGTACCTGCAGCAGCTGGGGATCTCGCACCTCTACCTCTCGCCCATCCTGACCGCGGTGCGCGGCTCGACGCACGGCTACGACGTCACCGACCCGACCACGGTCTCGGCGGCGCTCGGCGGCCCGGCCGGGCTCAAGGCGCTCGCCGACGAGGTGCGCACCAGGGGCATGGGGCTGATCGTCGACCTGGTGCCGAACCACGTCGGGGTCGGCGACCCGAGGCAGAACAAGTGGTGGTGGGACGTGCTGCGGCACGGGAAGGAGTCGCAGTACGCGCACTGGTTCGACATCGACTGGAGCCAGGGCAACGGCGCGGGCGGGCGGCTCGCGCTCCCCGTCCTGCAGGGCGAGAACGACCCGGCCGCGCTCGGCGTCGACCGCTCCGGCCCGGAGCCGATGCTCAGCCTGCACGACATGCGGTTCCCGATCGCGCCCGGCACCGACGGCGACAACGCGCTGCGCATCCACGACAAGCAGCACTACCGGCTGGTGAGCTGGAAGTCCGGGGTCTGCACCTACCGGCGGTTCTTCGCGGTCAGCGAGCTGGCCGCGGTGCGGCAGGAGGATCCTGAGGTCTTCGAGGCCACGCACCGGGAGCTGGCGGCGTGGTGCGAGCACGACCTGATCGACGGCGTGCGGATCGACCACCCGGACGGCCTCGCCGACCCGATCGGCTACCTGCACCGGCTGCGGAAACTGCTCGGCCCGGACCGGCTGCTGCTGATCGAGAAGATCCTGGCGAACCGGGAGCCGCTGGACCCGACGCTGCCGATCGACGGCACCACCGGCTACGACGCCCTCGCCGACCTGGGCGGGGTGCTCATCGACCCGGCGGGCGAGCCCGCGCTCACCGAGCTCTCCCGCCGCTTCACCGGGCACGGCAGCGACCGCTCCTGGATCGGCGAGACCGAGCACCGGATCAAGCGCGCGGTGGCCGAGACCATCCTCTCCCCCGAGGTGCGCAGGCTGGTCGCCGCGATCAAGCACGACGCCGACGCGCCGGGCTTCGACACCATGGCGCTGACCAACGCCACCATCGAGGTGCTCGCCTTCATGCCGGTCTACCGGGCCGACTACAGCCCGCTGGCCGGGATGACCGGCGCCGTCGTCGCGGAGGTGGAGCGGCGCAATGCCGAGCTCACCGCGCCGCTCCAGGTGCTGGTCACCGCGCTGGCCAGGGACGGAGAGGCGCAGATCCGGTTCGACCAGGTGTGCGGGGCGATGACCGCGAAGGCGGTGGAGGACGCCATGTTCTACCGCGCGGTGCGGCTGATCTCGCTGCAGGAGGTGGGCGGCAGCCCGGCGCGGTTCGCCCGCTCGGTGAACGAGTTCCACCTGGCCAACAGCGAGCGGGCCACGCGCTGGCCCTCCTCGATGACCACGCTCTCCACCCACGACACCAAGCGCGGCGAGGACGTCAGGGCCCGGATCGGGGTGCTCTCGCAGGTCGGCAACACCTGGGCGCGCCGGGTGCGGGCCTGGCAGGAGGCGACCCCGAGCCCGGACGGCGCGACCGCGCTCTTCCTGCTGCAGAACATGTTCGGGGTCTGGCCTGCGGACGGCCGCCCGGCCTCGTCGGTGCCCGGGCTGCGCGAGCGCATCCACCAGTACGCGGAGAAGGCGATCCGGGAGGCGGGCACCCGCACCTCGTGGGAGGACCCGGACACCGAGTTCGAGACGGCGGTGCACCGCTGGCTGGACGCGGTGATCGACGGGCCGGTCGGCTCCGGGCTGAACGACCTGGTGCACGAGCTGGCCCCGCACGCCTGGTCGGACGCGCTGGCGCAGAAGCTGCTGCAGCTCTGCGGCCCCGGCGTCCCCGACATCTACCAGGGCTGCGAGCTCTGGGAGGACTCGCTGGTCGACCCGGACAACCGGCGTCCGGTCGATTTCATGGTGCGCGCCGGGATGCTGCAGATGCTGGAGACCACCCCGCCGCTCGACCCCACCGGCGCGGCCAAGATGTGGGTGGTCGCCTACGCGCTGTGGCTGCGCCGGGAGCGCCCGGAGTGCTTTGTCGGCGGCAGCTACCTGCCGATGCACGCCATCGGCGAGCAGGCCGGGCACCTCATCTGCTACGGCCGCGGCAAGCCGGGGAGGCTGCCCGAGGTGCTGGTCGCCGCCACCAGGCACAGCGTGAAGCTGAAGGAGACCGGCTGGGCGGACACGGTGCTCGACCTGCCGCCCGGGGTCTGGACCGACCGGCTCACCGGCGAGACCTTCCAGGGGCGGGCCCACCTCGAGAAGATCTTCGACCGGTTGCCGGTGGCGCTACTGGTGCGCTGAGGCCCGGCGCAGCCCCGGGTACTGCGGGGCAGGACGGAACCTCCTCGGGGTTCGACGGGGAGCTACGCGGGCACCTGGTCCAGGAAGCCGTAGACGGCGCCGATCCGGCCCTGCTCCAGCACGGCGACGTCGAAGCCGATCACCACCGGCGCGGCGCCGGCCGGGCCCAGCTCCCAGGTGAAGCGCACCTGGTCGTGGTGGCCGTCCGGCTCGCCTGCCAGCCGGAACTCCCAGCCGGGGAACTGCGCCTGGGCGGCGGCGATGCCCGCGTCGATCTCGTCGTGGCCGCGCACGGCCATGAGCGGGTCGGTGTATTCGGCGTCGGCGGTGAAGACCCTGGCGATCGCCGCCCGGCGGGCGGCCGGGTCGGTGGTGTTCCAGGCCGCCAGGTACTGCGTCGCGATCTCGTTCATGATTTCTCCTCTACCTGCTGTTTCTCGGTGTGTGGACCACGGTATGGCGGGCGGGGGGTGCACCGAATCGGTCGCCTATAGGTACTTTTCGAGGATGCCGACCGCACTTCTGGGCCGCGCGGCCGAGCTGGCCCGCATCGACGCCCTGCTCGCCGCGGCGCGGGCGGGCCGCAGCGGCGCGCTGGTGCTGCGCGGCGAGGCGGGCATCGGCAAGACCGCGCTGCTGGAGTACGCGGCCGCGGCCGGGCTGCCGACGGTGCGCGGCGCCGGAATCGAGTCCGAGGCCGAGCTGCCCTTCGCCGCACTGCATCTGCTGGTCCGCGGCGCCGACCTCGGCGCGCTCCCGGCACGCCAGCGCGCGGCGCTGGACGGCGCCTTCGGCCTGGCCGAGCACGACCCGGCCGACCGCATGCTGATCGGCCTCGCGGTGCTCTCGCTGCTCGCCGAGGAGGCGGCCGACGGCCCGCTGCTCTGCCTGGTCGACGACGCGCACTGGCTGGACCGGGCGACCGCGGAGACGCTGCTCTTCGCGGCCCGCCGCCTCGACGCCGACGGCGTCGCCCTGATCTTCGCCACCAGGGCGGGCGACGACGACTTCCCCGCGCCGGGGCTGCCCGAGCTCCCGGTCGGCGCGCTGCCGCCCGAGGTCGCCGCCGCGCTGCTCGACGCAGGCCACTCCGGGCTCGCACCGGCCGTCCGCTACCGCGCGCTGGTCGAGTCGGCGGGCAATCCACTTGCCCTGCTGGAGCTTCCGGCGCTGCTCGCCGCCGAGACGCCGGGCGCCGCGCCGGACCAGCCGCTGCCGCAGCGGCTCCGGCAGGCCTTCCACGGCCAGGTCGCCCCGCTCCCCGCGGCCACCCGCACCCTGCTGCTGGTCGCCGCCGCGGCCGACGCCGCCGACCTGGGCACGGTGCTGCGCGCCGGGGCGGCGCTGGGGGCGGGGCCGGAGGACCTGACCCCGGCCGAGCGGGCCGGGCTGATCCGCACCGGCACCGCGGGCGTGGTGTTCCGGCACCCGCTGCTGCGCTCGGCGGTGTACCGGGGCGCGCCGCTGCCGGAGCGGCTCGCCGCGCACCGGGCGCTGGCCGCCGCCGCCACCGGCCCGGAGAACGCCGACATCAGGGCCTGGCACCTGGCCGCCGCGGCCACCGGCCCGGACGAGGCGGTCGCCGCGGCCCTGGCGGACACCGCGGAGCGGGCCCGCCGCCGCAGCGGCTACCACGGCGCGGTCGCCGCCTACGAGCGTGCGGCCGCGCTCAGCGTCGACGACGCGGCGCGGGCACGCAGGCTGCTGCCCGCCGCGGAGACCGCCGCCGAGGCCGGGCTGCTCGACCTCGCCCGCCGCTGCGCCGAGCGCGCGGCGGCGGTGGCCGCGCCGGACCCGGCCACGCTGGCCCGGCTGGACGTGGTGCGCGGGCTGGCCGAGTTCGGCGCGGGGCGTCCGGCGGCCGCGCACCGGCTGCTGCTCGGCGCCGCGGCGAGCAGCGAACCCGCCCGCGCCGCCCGCATCCTGATCCAGGCGGCACATCCGGCCTGGTACCTCGGCGACCCCGAGATCACGGCGGTGGCAGCGGCTTTCGCCGAGCTCACGCTGCCGGAGGGCGACCCGGTCGCGCCGATCGCGGGCTACGTCCTGCCCGCGCTGCGCACCGCCTACACCGTCGACCTGCGGGACGCGGCAGCCGCGGCGCGGCGGCTCGGCGCGGACAGCGCGCGCGACCTGGTGCAGCTGTGCGGGGCCGGGCTGGTGGTCGGGCAGGACGAACAGGTCGGCGAGCTGGCCGCCGAGCTGATCGCCGAGTGCAGGGAGCAGGGCCGGATCGCGCTGCTCCCGCCGCTGCTCTTCTTCCTGGCCGAGGCCGAGCTCTTCGGTGGCAACCCTGCCGAGGCGGCGGTGGCCGGGGCCGAGGGGCTGCGGATCGCCAGGGACGCCGGGCTGGGCCAGTGGGTGAGCCAGCACCACGCCTTCCGCGCCTACCTCGCCGCGCTCACCGGCGACGAGGCGGAGTGCCTGGCGGCGGTCGCGGCGGTCGGCGGGGCCATGGCACCGGGCGCCACCTGGGCCGATGCCGCGCTCGGGATGCTCGAGCTCGGCCTCGGCCGGGTGGCGAGCGCCCTGCACCGGCTCAGTGCGCTCACCGCGGGCCCGACGCGGCACCACGTGGCGGCGGTGCGCGCGCTGCCCGACGTGGTGGAGGCGGCGGTGCGGCTCGGCGAGCCGGAGCGGGCCGGGGACGCCGTCGAGCGGCTGGCCGAGTGGGCCCGGCGCGGCGGGCAGCCGTGGGTGGCGGCGCTGGAGCAGCGCTGCCGCGCCCTGCGCACCGGCGACGAGCAGCACTTCCGCGCCGCGCTGGAGCTCGGGGCGCGCCCGCTGGAGCAGGCCCGCACCCGGCTGCTCTACGGCGAGTGGCTGCGCAGGGCCAAGCGCAAGACCGAGGCGCGGGCCCAGCTCGAACCGGCGGCGGCGGCTTTCGAACGGGCGGGCGCGACGCACTGGGCGGCTCGGGCGCGCACCGAGCTCGCGGCGCTCGGCGGCGGCGCGGCACCGGCGGCCGGTCCGGGGCCGGTCGCCCGGCTCACCCCGCAGGAGCTGCAGATCGTCCGGCTGGCCGCCCGCGGGCTCTCCAACCGGGAGATCGCGGCGCAGCTCTTCCTGAGCCCGCGCACGGTGGGGCACCACCTGTACAAGGCGTATCCGAAATTGGGGGTGGCGGCGCGCGGTGAGCTGGCGGGGCTACCGCTGGAGGCGGGGTGACACCGCGGCGAGCGCCCAGCGGCCCGCGGCGAGCCCGGCGCCGCCGAGCACCGCGACCGCGGGCGAGCCGGTGACCAGCAGCAGGATCAGCATTGTGACCAGGCCGAGCGCGAGGGCCTCCAGCTTGAAGACCGGCCACGGTACCCCGGCGAGCAGGACCGTCGGCCGCTCGGCAAGGGACGAATCGGGGTGCACCGCTGTCATGTCTTCACCATAACCGCGCGAAAGTTTTCGGTCCACCGAACTTTTCTGTTCCGTGTGTCACGGGAACAGTGCGGCCCGTTGTGCGAGTTACTGGTTGCATGCCTCTTACAGGAGAGTACGAACCGAGCACGTCCGACTGGGCCCGGGAGCAGGCGGAGCAGTACGAGAACTCCGGCGGCACCGAGGCCACCACGCTGCGCGGGGTCCCGGTCATCCTGCTGACCACCCGCGGCGCCAAATCCGGCAAGCTGCGCAAGACCCCGCTCATGCGGGTCGAGCACGGCGGCGAGTACGCGGTGGTGGCCTCGCTCGGCGGCGCCCCCAAACACCCGGTCTGGTACTTCAACAT
Source organism: Nocardia asteroides (assembly GCF_021183625.1). Lineage (NCBI taxonomy): Bacteria > Bacillati > Actinomycetota > Actinomycetes > Mycobacteriales > Nocardiaceae > Nocardia > Nocardia asteroides. The sequence continues at coordinate 5,838,255 of NZ_CP089214.1, read as the reverse complement.
CAAGGCCGACCCGCACGTCGAACTGCGCGACGGCACCGAGACCAAGGACTACACCGCGCGCGAGGTGACCGGCGACGAGAAGGCCGCCTGGTGGGAGCGCGCCGTCGCGGTCTGGCCGGACTACGCCGACTACCAGACGAAGACCAGCCGGGAAATTCCGGTTTTCGTACTCGAACCGCGCTGACCAGCCCGGACGGCCGCCACCCGGCGCGCGCGGTACGCGCGCCTGGTGGCACCATGGACCGGGTGTCCAATCCGCTTCCGGTACTCGAGCCCACGTCCATCGCGCATCCGGCACTGACCGCTGCCGAGATCGACAGCGCCGCGGAACGCATTCGGCACATCATCGAGCCGACGCCGCTGCAGCACAGCCCGCGGCTATCGGCGCTCACCGGTGCGACGGTCTACCTCAAGCGCGAGGATCTCACCGCGGTCCGCTCCTACAAGCTGCGCGGCGCCTACAACCTGATGGTCCAGCTCACCGCTGCCGAGCGCGCCGCGGGCGTGGTCGCCGCGAGCGCGGGCAACCACGCGCAGGGCGTCGCCTACGCCTGCCAGGCCATGCGGGTGCGCGGCCGGATCTACGTGCCGACCACGACGCCGAAGCAGAAGCTCGACCGGATCCGGGTGCACGGCGGCGAGTTCGTCGAGCTCATCGCGGTCGGCGAGAACTTCGACGCGGCCGCGGCGGCCGCCGCCGACGACGTGGCGAGCACCGGGGCCACCATGGTCCCGCCCTTCGACGACCCGCGCACCGCCGCCGGGCAGGGCACCATCGCCGCCGAATTCCTGACCCAGCTCGACACCGCGCCCGACCTGGTGATCGTTCCGGTCGGCGGCGGCGGCTGCCTGGCCGGGATCGGCACCTACCTGCGCGACCGCTCCCCGCGCACCGGCATCCTCGGCGTCGAGCCCGCGGGCGCGGCCTCGATGACGGCGGCGCTGGTGGCGGGCGGCCCGGTGACGCTGCCGGAGATCGATCCGTTCGTGGACGGCGCCGCCGTCCGGCGGATCGGCGCGGTGCCGTTCGCGGCGGTCACCGAGTTCGGCGGGCGGGTGGTCTCGCACGGCTCGCTGCCGCTGCTCGCGGCCCCGGCCGGCGGCACCGGCCAGGGCGACTTCGGGCTCATGCAGATCGACGAGGGCGCGATCTGCACCGCCATGCTGGAGCTGTACCAGAACGAGGGCATCATCGCCGAGCCGGCCGGGGCGCTCGCCACCGCCGCGCTCGCCGAGATCTCGGTGCCGCCCGGCTCGACGGTGGTGGTGCTGGTCTCCGGCGGCAACAACGACGTCTCCCGGTACAACGAGATCATCGAGCGCTCGCTGGTGCACCAGGGGCTCAAGCACTACTTCCTGGTGGACTTCCCGCAGGAGCCGGGGGCGCTGCGCCGCTTCCTGGACGAGGTGCTCGGCCCGGACGACGACATCACCGTCTTCGAGTACGTCAAGCGCAACAACCGGGAGACCGGCGCCGCGCTGGTCGGCATCGAACTCGGCGCCGCCGACTGCCTGGACGCGCTGCTGCGCCGGATCGCCGACTCGCCGATCAACTGCGAGCGGCTCGACCCCGGCTCCCCGGCCTACCGCTACCTCACCTGACCGAGCCCGCCCGCCCTCCGCTCACGCCGCGGAGCGGGCGGCGGGCGTGAGCTCGGCCTGGTTGCCGCGCAGGCAGCCGACGATCAGCGGGAGCAGCCAGGCGACGGTGGAGATGTCGAGGCCGAAGAGCGGCAGGGTAAAGCGGTTGTGCACGAAGCCGACCGAGATCCCGGAGCGCGGGTCGACCCAGCCGAACGAGCCGTTCAGCCCGATGTGGCCGAAGCCGGTGTGCCCGCCTGGCACCGGGATGGAGTGGTACCCGAGGTGCCACATCATCGGCAGGTAGAACAGCGCGTGGTCCAGCTGGTAGCTGCGCACCTTGCGCATCTCGTGCAGGGTGTGCCCGGAGAGGTAGCGCGCGCCGTTCACCACGCCGTCGCCCGCCAGCGCCCCGTACACGGTCGCCAGCGCGGAGGCGGTGCAGACGCCGTTCGCGGCGCCCTGCTCGGTCTGCAGCAGCGAGGGCTGCGCGCCCTCCAGAATGGCCTCGAGCCCCGGCACGAAGAGGCAGCGCACCGCCGCCCCGACCACGCCGGGGAGGCCGTGGCCGCGGCCGAGCACCAGCGAGGCGATGGGGTTGCGGGCGGCGCTCAGCTGGGTGCCGGCCATCGGCGCGTAGCGGGTGGCCGAGCCGGGGCCCGGGTAGCCGAGGTGCAGCCCGTCGCGGATGCCGAGCGGCTCGGTGACCTCCTCGCGGAAGAGCTGCCCCATGCTCTTGCCGGTGACCGCGCGGGCCAGCCCGCTCATCAGCCAGCCGTAGGTGAGCGCATGGTAGGTCGGGGTGCCGAGCAGGTGGTCCGGCGCGGCGGCGGCCAGCCGCTGCTCCATGAGCTCGTGGTCGAGCACCTCGCTGGTGTTCTGCGCGACCTGCCGCAGCGCGGAGAGCCCGGCCCGGTGCGTCATGACCTGCTCGACCGTGATTCCGGCCTTGCCGTTGGCCCCGAACTCCGGCCAGTACTCGGCCATCGGCGCGTAGTAGTCGATCAGCCCGCGGTCGGCGAGCCGGTGGATCACCGTCGCGGTGATGCCCTTGGTGGCGGAGAAGACCACGGTGCCGGTGTCGGCGGTCCAGGGCCGGTCACCGCCGTAGCCGGTCCAGATGTGGGCGAGCGGTTGTCCGTGCCGGTACACCGCGAGCGCGGCCCCCGCGTCCCTCCGGTGGCCGAAGACCCGCGCGAAGGTGCGGATCAGCGGGGCGAACTCGGTGCCGGCGCTGCCGCCGACACCGTCCGGTAGCTCGGCGCAATCGCCGGCGGAAGCAACGGTGCTCATGAACCAAAGGTAGACGCGCGATTCGGCTCCGGCAATCATCCGTCCGAGACGGTGATTCAATCGTTCTCGCAGGCCAGCAGCGCGAAGGAGTGACCGGGGAGCACCGTACCGGCACCTTCGGGCGCACTGTCCGGCTCGGCGGAGGCCAGTACTGTGATGCCGGTCACCGGTACTACCACCGGCTCGGTGCCGAGGTTGCAGGCCAGCTCGAGGCCGCCGCGGGCGATCACGATCCAGTTCTCGTCCTGGTCGTAGCGGACCGCGTGGTCGGGAATCCAGGTGCCGGTGAACTCCGGCCGCAGCCGGCGCACCGCGAGCAGATCCCGGTACAGCTCGAGCAGCCTGGCCCGGGACGGGTCGGCGGATTCGGTCCAGTCCAGCTTGCTGCGGGCGAAGGTCTCGGGGTCCTGCGGGTCGGGGACGTCCGCGGTGGCCCAGCCGTGCTCGGCGAACTCCGCCTTGCGCCCGGTCGCGGTGGCGGCGCCGATCTCCGGGTCGGTGTGCGAGGTGAAGAAGAGGAACGGCGTGCGCGCGCCCCACTCCTCCCCCATGAACAGCATCGGGGTGAACGGCGCGAGCAGCACCAGCGCCGCCTTGATCGCCAGCTGGCCGTCGGTGAGGTTCATCGACGGCCGGTCGCCGATGGCCCGGTTGCCGATCTGGTCGTGGTCGCAGGTGTAGCCGAAGAGCGCGGACGGCGGCGTCGTCGCGCGGTCCACCGGGCGGCCGTGCCTGCGCTCGCGGAAGCTGGAGTAGCTGCCCGCGTGGTAGAAACCGCGGGTCAGCGTGGTGGCCAGGCACTCCAGGCTGCCGAAGTCGGCGTAGTAGCCCTGCCGCTCGCCGGAGACGGCGGTGTGCACGGCGTGGTGCAGATCGTCGTTCCACTGCGCGGTGAGGCCGTAGCCACCCGCCGCGCGCGGGGTGATCAGCCGCGGGTCGTTGAGGTCGCTCTCGGCGACCAGGGTGAGCGGGCGCCCGACCCGGGCGGAGAGCACCGCGACCTCGGTGGCGAGCTCCTCCAGCAGGTGCGCGGCGGTGCGGTCGACCAGGGCGTGCACCGCGTCCAGGCGCAGCGCGTCGAGGTGGAAGTCGCGCAGCCAGCGCAGCGCGTTGTCCAGGACGTGCCTGCGCACGTGGTCCGAGCCGGGGCCGTCCAGGTTGAGGCTCTGCCCCCAGGTGTTGCGGCCGTCGGTGAGGTAGGGGCCGTACTTCGGCAGGTAGTTGCCGGAGGGGCCGAGGTGGTTGTAGACGACGTCGAGCGCCACCGCGAGCCCGCGCGCGTGGCAGGCGTCGACGAAGCGCTGCAGCCCGGCCGGGCCGCCGTAGGAGTCCTGCACCGCGTACCAGAGCACGCCGTCGTAGCCCCAGTTGTGCGTGCCGTCGAAGGCGTTCACCGGCATCAGCTCGACCACGGTGACGCCGAGGTCGACGAGGTGGTCGAGTTTGCCGATCGCGGCGTCGAAGGTGCCATCCGGGGTGAAGGCGCCGATGTGCAGCTCGTAGAAGACCGCGCCGGGCAGCCCGCGGCCGGGCCAGCCGGCGTCGGTCCAGAGCTCGGGGTCCGGGCTCCAGAGCGCGGAGCGGCCGTGCACGCCGTCCGGCTGCCAGGGCGAGCGCGGGTCGGGGAGCACGGTGGGGTCGTCGTCGAGCAGGAAGCCGTAGCGGGCGCCGGGGGCGGCCGGGATGTCGGCTCGCCACCAGCCTGCATCGTCCCGGTGCAGGGGGTGCACCTCGCCGTCGAGATCGAGACGGACCAGATCCGGCCGGGGCGCCCACACCTCGAAGAGAGTCACCAGCCCAGGATTCCACGTTCGCGGGCGGTGTGCCGGGAACGGGAAGGCCGCCGGTCCTCATGGACCGGCGGCCTTTTCCACCCGTGCGGTGAGCACCCCTCGCCCCCACCGCCGGGAGCCTCAGAGAATCTCGAACTGCAGGTAGTACTCGGTGTTGCCGCGGGTCGGCGCGATATCGAGGACATAGTCGCCGGAGAGCGGCAGCCACACCTCGGTGTAGTTCTCCTCGATGGCGAGGATGGTGCCGTCCGGGGCGATCAGGGTGAAGGCGGCGTTGTCCTCGACCGAGCCGAGCCCGGCGGTGAACAGCTGGCCGGAGCGGGCCTCCAGGATGTAGGTGTCCGAGTCACCCCTGACCACGCTGCCGCCGACGCCGCCGCTGCTGGTGCCCGGCTGCAGCTTCAGCTCGGCGAAGACGCCGGCGGTGGCCGATCCCGACGCACCCGCGATGGTCAGCGCGGCAGCGGCCGCCAGCGCGGTGAACGCGAGGGCGAGCAGCCGGAACTGGGCGCGAAGGATGTTCATTGCTTTCTCCTGTGTCTCGGTGGTGTCGGGAAAAGAATGCGGTTCGGCGCTTTCGGCGCCCTTAACGTTCGGTCAACGCCACACTGGGGTGATGGCGAGGGTGCAGGTACAGCAGGGGGAACTGCGGTTGGACGGCGAGCCGTGGTGGCCGGCCGGGCTGAACGCCTACCAGCTCGCCACCGACTGGGAGGTGAACCGGGGCTGCGGCGCCCAGGTCGACCTCGACGCGTATTTCGCCGCACTGCCACCGAATTCACTCACCCGGTTCAACGCCTTCGAGGCGCTGGCCACGCACCGGGTCACCGGCGCGCGGGACTGGGGCCCGATCGACGCGGTCTTCGCCGCCGCGCAGCAGTACGGGCAGCTCCTGATCCCGGTGCTGACCGCGCAGGACGGCGCCTGCGAGGACGAGAAGTTCAAGCAGTACGACTGGTACACCGACGGCTGGCGCGGCCCCTTCGCCGCCTGGACCGCGGCCGCCACCGCCCGCTGGCACGGCTCCCCCGCGCTCGCCGCCTGGGAACTCGTCGGCGAACCCGAGCCGGGGATCTGTCCCGGCGGCGACTGCGCCTGGAACGCCCGCACCTGCCCGCCGGACGCCGCCGCCGTCCTGCGCGCCTTCATGGACGAGGCGGGCGCGATCGTCCGCGCGGCCGCGCCGGGCACCCCGATCACCGCCGGGCTGCTCGGCGGCGGCCAATGCGGCTCGGCCGGAGACGAATACGGGCTCATCGCGGAGTCGCCGAACGTCGACATCGTCCAGTACCACGACTACGGCGCCGACGGCGTCCCGCTGCCGGGCGATCAGTGGAACGGCCTCGCCCGCCGCATCGAGCAGGCCGGTGCCGCCGGAAAACCGTTGCTGGTGGCCGAGATCGGGCAGCACAGCGACCAGTCCCCCGCCTCCCTGGCCCGGCGCGCCGCCGACATCACGCAGAAAATCGACGGCCAGCGCGTAGCGGGCACCGCGGGCGCCCTGCTCTGGGCCTTCGTCCCCGACCCGCGCCCCGGCGAGCAGACCTACGACATCGGCCCGGGTGACCCGCTCTTCACCGTCCTTGCTCTCCGGAACGCGGCGGGATGACCCGGTAGAGCCGCCAGTCCGGCTGGTCCTTGCCGTCGTTCGGCGCCTCCAGCTCCAGGACCGCGACCTCGCCGCCGTTCTCGTAGATGGTCGGATAGCGGCGGTTGACCGCGTCGGCGGTGCCGCGGCCGACCGGCGGGACGGCGAGGATGTAGCGCACGCCGTGCGCGGCTGGGTCGCTGAGGACGGTGATGAAGTCCTCGTCGGAGGGGATGACGAACTGCTCCGGGCGCTCCGAGGCGACCACGATGCCGAAGCCGGAGACGGAGTCGGTGAGCACCGAGCCGTCCGGCAGGTGCTGGGCGTCGAGGTAGTCGGCGATGGCGCGCTCGGTGCGGAAGGAGGCGAGGATGCGGTGCTCGGTGTCGACCGTCGGCGCGGTGTCGCCGGGGCCTGCGAAGAGGCTGCGCAGCGCGTACTGCTGCACCGAGATGGTGGGTTCGGCGAGGCCGATCGCCGTGATCGGCAGGCTCAGCACCAGCAGGACGGCCCCGAGCGCGGCGGCGGCGCGCGCCCGCGGGACGGCGGCGCCGCGCGGCCCGGCGTTGCGGCCCGGCCGCCGGGCGGGGGGCGCGCCGACCGGCGGGGCGAGCTGCAGGGTGTAGACGCAGACCAGCGGGATGCCCGCGATGTAGAAGCGGAGCAGCGGGAAGGTGGCGCCGCGGAAGTAGGCGTACGCCTGGAAGGCCAGCACCGAGCCGAGGATCAGCGTGGGCACCAGCACCTCGATGTCCCGGCGGCGCAGCCCGAGCGCCAGCGCGACCGGCGCGATCAGCGGCAGCGCGGGAGCCAGCACCAGCAGCCCGGCCGCGGAGAAGCCGATCGCGGCGAGCCCCTGCTGCGCCGCGCCGCCGGACTGCTCGATGATGGCGGCATTGCCGTAGGCCGAGCTGAACTGGGCCAGCCCCTCGCCGGTGAGCAGCCAGCTGGTGACGAACCAGGTGAGCACCGCCAGCACCCCCGGCCCGATCAGCAGCAGCGCGTCCAGCACCCCGGCCGCCACCCGGTCGCCGCGTTTGCGGCCGCGGGCGGCCAGGTAGCTGCGCAGCGCGACGAAGGCCGCGGTGACCGCGATCGGCACCACCGCGTCGTACCTGGCCAGGTAGCCGAGCCCGAGCGCGGCGCCGGCGGTGATCAGGTCGTGGACGTCGTCGGTGCGGACCCAGCGGATCAGCCTGCGCACCGCCCAGCAGCCGCAGAAGACGAACGGCGCCTCGCTCATTCCGGTGAGCGCGTAGCAGAGGATCATCGGGTTCACCGCGAAGACCGCCGTCACCGGCACGATCAGCCACCGGGGTGCGCCGCGGTCGACGCCGATCCCGTACACCTGCACCACCGCGCCCGCCATGAAGAGCGCGGAGACCACAACCCCGGCCACGCCGTACCTGGTGAGCGCGGGCAGCCACGGGCTCAGCGCCACCAGCGGCAGCTCCAGCAGCGCGGTGAGCGGGGTGAAGACGAAGCCGATCGCGGCCAGGTGCGGGTCGCGGCTGAAGAGCACGGCCTGCACCGCCTGCACCCGGCTCAGCGCGTCGCCCATGAGGTAGCCGTGGTGCACCGCGAGCCACCAGCCGAGCGCCAGGTAGACCAGGGTGGTCCCGGCGAAGAGCAGCGGGACCGCGCGGGCCCTCACGGCGCGGGCTCGTCGGTGGTGACCTCCAGCCCGTGCGCGGTCTTCTCCCAGTACGACGGGTTGCGCAGCAGCTGCCACACCCCCTTGATGGCGGCGATGCTCATCATGAACCAGTAGATCGGCACGGTCAGGCAGGCGACGAGCAGCCGGGGGTCGCGGCCCTCGCGGCAGCCGATCAGGTTCATGTAGATGGTCAGCGCGTTGCCGAGGACCAGGCTGATCAGCGCCGGGTAGTAGACCGCGGGCGGGAAGACCCAGGCCACCGCGCGCGGCTGGCCGAGCAGCCAGAGCAGCAGCACCAGCCAGAAGAGCGCGTTCACGCAGGCGATCAGCGGGGTGCCCGCGAGCAGCAGGGTGAAGCGGAGGAAGGCGGCGGTGCCGATCGCGCGGCAGAGCCGCACCGGGTGCCTGGTGTGCACAAGCCAGGACTGTAGATACCCCTTGTACCAGCGGGAACGCTGGCGCAGCCAGTTGATCGGGTCGCTGTTCGCCTCCTCCCAGGTGACCGAGTTCAGCACCGCGGTGCGGTAGCCGTTGATCGCCAGCCGGACCCCGAGGTCGGCGTCCTCGGTGACGTTGTACGGGTCCCAGGCGCCGACGTCGTCCAGCACCCGGCGGAGCAGGTGGTTGGAGGTGCCGCCGAGCGGGATCGGCGCGTTCACCCGCATGACGCCGGGCAGCAGGTAGCTGAACCAGACGTCGTACTCCACGGTGAACCAGCCGGTGAGCAGGTTCTGCCTGCCGTTGCGGAAGGCCAGCTTGGCCTGCACGCAGGCGGTCCTCGGGTCGGAGCGGGCGAAGGTGGCGACCACCTTGCGCAGCTGCAGCGGGTCCGGGATGTCCTCGGCGTCGTAGATGGTGAGGATCTCGCCGGTGGCGAAGTGCAGGCCGTAGTTGCAGGCCTTGGGTTTGGTGCGCGGGTCGGCGGCGGGGACCAGGACCACGGTGGCCACCTGCTCCACCCCGGCGGCGGCCGCGGCGGCGATGGTGGTGTCGTCGTCCTCCTCCAGCAGCAGCAGGATCTGCAGTTTGTCCTTCGGGTAGTCGAGCGCGGCCATGGCGGCGATGAGCTGGCCGATCACCTCGGTCTCGTCGTAGGCGGGCATGAGCACGGTGTAGGGCGGGAGCTCGGCGTCCGGGATGGCACGCGCCTCGTCGTCGTCGATCTGGACGATGGCGTCCGCGGGCAGCCCGCGCCGGAAGATCACCAGCCGGTCGATCAGCGCGGCGACGTAGGCCAGCGTGCTCACCGCGGTGAGCGTGGTGAGCGTCGGGATCGGCGCGAAGATCCCGCCCGCGATCAGCAGCGCGAGCAGGGCGAAGCCGATGACGCGCTGCCACGGCGTGAAGGGGACGGCCGCCGAGGCGCTCGGGGTGCGCTCGCGCAGCCCGGAGACGGCGTCGTGCAGCGCGGCGGCGCGGAACTCGGGATCGGTCACGGCGCCTCCCACTGCCGGGCGACCAGTGCCCTGCCGAAGGTGGTGAGCAGGTCGACGTCCTTGTACTCGGGTTTGTCGTCCACCGCGACGGCGTTGCCGCGCATCATGATCGTGAAGGTCTGCGCGGCGATCGAGCCCATGTTCGGCGACGGCTCGGGGAACGGCGCGCCCGGCTCGTGGTTGTCGACCGCGATCACCCGCACCGACTCCACCACCGGGCCGCGGTGCCAGATGAAGCTCAGGTAGGTCCAGGTGAGGAAGAGGTTCTCGTCCACGATGGTGTAGATCCGGCCGGTCTGGCCGGGGGCCAGCTCGATGGTGAGCGGGTCGGAGCGGCGGGCGTAGATGGTGGAGTACAGCGTCTGGCCCGGGTACACCTGGAGATTGAAGACGTCGTCGGTGTTCAGCGTGTCGACAACCAGGGTTCGCCTGCGGCCCCTGACATCCCAGGCGTCGACCACGCGGTCGGCGGTCACCACCTGGCGGACCAGGGTGGCATCGGCGCCGAAGTACTGCGGCGCCCAGTCCAGCCGGGCGAACCCGGTCTGGTTCCAGCCGTCCGGCACGCTCAGCCCCGGCCCGTCGGCGAGCGGCGGGCCGGTGCCGATCCGCTGATCGATCGGCGGCGGCAGCGGCAGCAGGGAGAGCGCGACGGTGGCGGCGGCCAGCACGATCAGCGCGGGCCATGGCCGCGCGACGGTCGGCTCGCGGCGCGGCACCAGGTGCGCGTTCGGCTCCCGGTGCCGCATGGTGTGCCCGATGAAGTAGAGCCCGACCCCGGCCACCGCGACGGCGGCGGGCAGCTGCTGCACCAGCGGGCTCGGGATGCCGGTCGTCGCCAGGTCGAGCAGCCCGACCAGCACCAGCCCGACGAGCAGCCCGGCCAGCGCGCCGAGCAGCCCGCGCCGCCAGCTGCGGGCCACCGCGATGCCCGCGCAGAACCCGACGAAGAGCACCAACACCAGCGCCGATGCCTTCCAGTCGCCGCCGAGCAGCACCGCGAGCGCGCGGTACGGCAGCGGCCCGAAGAGCAGCACCACCAGCCAGACCGGCCAGAACCGGCCGGTCGCGCGCAGCCCGAACATCAGCACGCAGCCGCCGAAGTAGTAGGCGACGCCCGCGTACATGTCCAGCCGGAGCAGGTCGAAGGTGTCCGGGTAGCGCGGGACCATCAGCCCGACGATCACGACCGCGAGCACCAGCGCCATGCCGCCGACGATGTAGTCGACCTGCCGGTCGTGGATCGGCAGCTCCCGGTACCGGCGCCGGGCGACGCCGACCGCGGCAACCAGCGCCACCAGCGGCAGCATCACCAGGTAGCCGACCCGCTGGCCGTTCTCGGCGCTGGGCTGCAGGCGGCTCAGCGACTCGTGGAAGGCGATCGCGCCGCCGCCGACGATGGGCGCCCAGCGCAGGCTCACCGCGAGGAGCGGGTGGCGCAGCCAGAGCGGGCGCTGCGCGGTGGCGGTGCTCACGCCCGGCGGCCGGGGCCGCGGCGGGCTCGGGTGAGCAGGACGAGGACGGCGCCGATCAGCCCGATTCCGAGCAGCACCGCGCCCGCGAGCAGGAGGGTGGTGTGGTCGTCGCTCGGCTGCTCGGCCGGCAGCGTGGCCGGCGCCTGCAGCAGGATCGGCTCCCGGTCGCCGGTCTGCGCCAGCACCCCGCCGCGCAGCCCGTACCAGCGGTCCGGCTCGGCGCGCAACCAGTCGAGCAGCCGATCGGTGGCGGCGGGGTCGCCGGTGGAGGTGGCGACCAGCAGCATCCGGTCGCCGCTCCAGGCCGCCTGCAGCGAGCCGAGCCGCTGCCCGGGCAGCTCCACGCTCTGCGCGGGGCCACCGTCGGCGTCGGCGACGGTGACGCTCGGCCCGACCACGGTGAGCGGGAGCTCCAGCGAGTCGGGCAGCCCGCCGTCGGCCGCGATCAGGACGGCGGGGCGGTCCGAGTTCAGCGCGGCGTCGAGCGGGACCAGCTCCGGGCGCAGCGGCGCGAGCGTCATCCGCTGCAATCCGGTGAGCAGCCCGAGCGCGCGCCCGGCGTCGGCCAGCGTGCCCGCGCTCAGCCCGACCTGCACGGCGGGCATGAGCGCCTGCGGCAGCGCCTCGAACCCGCCCGGCACCGGCGGCACCCGCCGCACGCTCTCCACCGTGCTCTCCGGGTCGAGGGTGAGCGTGACCGGCTGCGCCGCCTCGCAGCTCGCGGCCCCCGCGACCTGCAGCGCCACCGCGACCTCGGTGAAGCGGCCGAGCAGCCGATCCGGGACGTCGATCCAGCGGTCGATGCTCCCGGAGCCGTCCACCGGCCAGTGGTCGACCGTGCTGTCCCCGACGGTGGCCGTGAGCTGGCCGTTCGTCCCGTCCGGCAGCGGCGTGTAGTTGCCGCGCAGGTGGATCCGCACGGTCCCGGAGGGGCGGCCGAGCCGGGTCTGGTCCACCGCGATCGGAATCCGGACCCGGCCCTGGCCGGTCCCGCTCAGCGTGGTGACGCCCAGCTCGCGCAGCGTGACGCTGTCCGGCGCGAGCTGCGGCGCCGGGGCCAGCGACCCGGCGACGGCGGCGGTGTCCGCGGCGATCCAGGCCATGTCGCTGGTGATCAGCCTGGCCTGGGTGCGCAGCTCCGCGCCGCGGCCGGTGACCGCGAGCACCGGGCCGCCCGGTGCCGTCGTCCGCAGGGTGGTGCCCGCGGTGTCCGCCTCGGTGATCACCACGCGGCGCTCCAGGAGCCCAGGCGGCTCCGCCGGAATCGCACCGCCGGGCCCGAGCGGGCGCAGCTCAACCGCGACGGTCTGGTTGGCGTACCTGGCGACGATGGCGGTGCCGAGCTCGAGCGCGGTGGCGGTCTCGTCCGCCGACGGGGTGGCGGGCAGGTACAGGGTGAGCCGGTTCAGCACCGGTGGCAGGAAGTCCGCGATCACCGCGGGCTGCGTCTCCTCGCCGGTGTAGTCGACGGTGGCGTCCACGAGGGCGAGCGTGCCGCTCTCGGCGGCGCACCAGCCCGCGCCCATCGCGGTCAGGTGCGAGTGCAGCGTGACGGTGGCGGCGCCGTTCAGCACCGGAACCCCGGCCAGCGGCAGGCTGACCGGCAGCGTGGCGCTGCCCGGCGGCACCTCGACCGAGCCGACCACCCGCCCCTGCACCTCGACGTCGATCCGTCCGGTCCCGGCGTCCGGCGCGACCTGCAGGGTGCCGCGCAGCGCGGCGGGCGCCATCCCCGGCGGCACCGGGACGACCAGCGCGACCACGTCGTCGCGGCCGTCGAAGGGCTGCACGGCGGTCAACCCGAGCGCGGGGAGCGGGAACTGCGCGTCCTGCCGCAGCGGCACCGCCGCGGCGGGCGCGGCCAGCACCAGCACCGCCGCCCCGGCCGCCGCGCAGCGCGCGATACCGGACCGGATCGAACCGGCGATTGTCATGCCCACACCTCCACCACACGAGCCGAGATCAGGACGAACGACCCCAACCATAGGGCCGAAAGTCCTGGTCACCTCGGTATCAGCGGTGCGTGTCTCCGGCACCGGGCTCGGCGGTGCGCCGGCGCGGGCGCCGCACCGCCGCGTGGAGAGCGTGCGGCGCAGCGCGTCCCGGTGTCGCTCAGCCCGCCAGGCAGCCGGGGCCGAGCAGCGCCTTGAGGTCGCCCATGAGCGCCGACGACGGCGAGACCCGGAAGCTGTCGGAGAGCTTGAGCACGGTGGTCTTGTCCCTGGCCCCGACGTGCCGCACGTGCACGTCGGCGGTGCCCGGGTGCCTGATGAGCACCCGCTTGAGCTCGCCGATCTTGTCCGGCGTGCACATCCGGGTGGTCACCGTGACGGCGAGCGGCTTGGCGACGCCGATGGTGGAGAGATCCGGCACCGCGAGGTCGTTGGCGATCAGCGAGATCCGGTCGTCGCGCACGCTGACCCTCGCCTTCACCAGCACGATGGCGTCCTCGACCACGTCCATGCCGTAGAGCTGGTACGACTGCGGGAAGAAGAGCACCTCGATGCCGCCGGTCAGATCCTCCAGCTGGGCCGAGGCCCAGGCCAGGCCGTTCTTGTTGACCCGGCGGTTCACCGAGGCCAGGATGCCGCCGACGGTCACCTGGGTGCCGTCCTTGAGGTCGCCCTCCAGGATGGCCGGGATCTGGGTGTCGGCCTGCGCGGCCAGCACGTGCTCGACGCCGTTCAGCGGATGCCCGGAGACGTAGAGCCCGAGCATCTCCCGCTCCAGCGCCAGCCGGTGCTTGGACTCCCACTCGTCGTCCGGCACCGCGACGTTGAAGATCGAGGTGATCGACTCGTCCGCGTCGACCCCGCCGAAGAGGTCGAACTGCCCGATCGCCTCGGCCTTCTTGGTGGTCATCACCGCGTCGATGGCGTCCGAGTGGATCAGCAGCAGCCCCTTGCGCGGGTGCCCGAGCGAATCGAAGGCGCCCGCCTTGATCAGCGACTCGGTGACCTTCTTGGTGCAGGCCACGGTATCGATCTTGTTCAGGTAGTCGGAGAAGTCGGTGTACTTCGACTTCTCCTTGCGCGCCTGCAGGATCGAGGCCACCACGTTCGTGCCGACATTGCGCACCGCGCCGAGCCCGAACCGCACGTCGGTGCCGACCGAGGCGAAGTTCAGCTCGGACTCGTTCACATCCGGGGGCAGCACGTGCACGCCGAGCCTGCGGCAGTCCGAGAGGTAGACGGCGGCCTTGTCCTTGTCGTCGCCGACGCTGGTGAGCAGCGCCGCCATGTACTCGGCCGGGTAGTTCGCCTTGAAGTAGGCGGTCCAGTAGGAGACCAGGCCGTAGGCGGCGGCGTGCGACTTGTTGAAGGCGTAGCCGGCGAACGGGAGGATGGTGTCCCAGAGCGCCTTGATCGCGGCCTTGGAATAGCCGTTGGCCTGCATGCCCGCCTCGAAGCCCTCGAACTCCGCGGCCAGCACCTCGGCCTTCTTCTTGCCCATGGCGCGGCGCAGGATGTCGGCGCGGCCGAGCGAGTACCCGGCGACCTTCTGCGCGACGTGCATGATCTGCTCCTGATACACGATCAGGCCGTAGGTCTCGCCAAGGATCTCCTTCAGCGGCTCGGCCAGCTCCGGGTGGATCGGCTTGACGTCCTGCCGCTTGTTCTTCCGGTCCGCGTAGTCGTTGTGCGCGTTCATGCCCATCGGGCCGGGGCGGTAGAGCGCGCCGACGGCGACGATGTCCTCGAAGGCGGTGGGCTGCATGCGGCGCAGCAGGTCGCGCATGGGGCCGCCGTCCAGCTGGAAGACGCCGAGCGTGTCGCCGCGCTGCAGCAGCTCGTAGGTGAGCTTGTCGTCCAGCGGCAGCGCGTCCAGGTCGATCTCGATGCCGCGGTTGAGCCTGGCGTTGTCGATGGCGTCGCCGAGCACGGTGAGGTTGCGCAGCCCGAGGAAGTCCATCTTGAGCAGGCCGATGGCCTCGCACGACGGGTAGTCCCAGCCGGTGATGATGGCGCCGTCCTGGGCCCGCCGCCACACCGGGATGGCGTCGGTGAGCGGCTCCGAGGACATGATCACCGCGCAGGCGTGCACGCCCGCGTTGCGGATCAGCCCCTCCAGGCCGCGCGCCGTCTCGTAGATCTTGGCGATGTCCGGGTTGGTGTTGATCAGCTCGCGAACCTCGGCGGCCTCCTTGTACCGCTCGTGGTTCGGGTCGGTGATCCCGGAGACCGAGATGTCCTTGGCCATGATCGGCGGCGGCAGCGCCTTGGTGATCTGGTCGGCGATGGCGAAGCCGGGCTGGCCGAAGAGCACCCGCGCCGAGTCCTTGATCGCGGCCTTGGTCTTGATGGTGCCGAAGGTGATCACCTGGGCGACCTTGTCGGTGCCCCACTGCTCGGTGGCGTAGCGCACCATCTCGCCGCGGCGGCGATCGTCGAAGTCGATGTCGATATCGGGCATCGACACGCGCTCGGGGTTCAGGAAGCGCTCGAAGAGCAGGCCGTGCGGGATCGGGTCGATGTTCGTGATGTGCAGGGCGTAGGCCACCAGCGAACCGGCCGCCGAGCCGCGGCCCGGGCCGACCCGGATGCCGACCTCGCGCGCGTGCTTGATCAGGTCGCCGACGACCAGGAAGTAGGCCGGGAAGCCCATCTGGTTGATAACCGACAGTTCGTACTCGGCGCGCTCCACGTAATCGCGCGGGGGGCCGCCGGGAAAGCGCTGGTCCAGGCCGCGCAGGACCTCCCGCCGCAGCCAGCTGGCCTCGGTCTCGCCCTCGGGCACCGGGAAGACCGGCATCCGGTCGCGGTGCTGCCAGACCTCGTCGTAGGGCTGCACCCGCTCGCCGATGCGGACCGTGTTGTCACAGGCGCCCGGCACCTCGGCGTCCCAGATGGCGCGCATCTCGGCGGCCGACTTGAGGTAGTAGCCGTCGCCGTCGAACTTGAACCGGGTCGGATCCGAGAGCGTCTTGCCGGTCTGGATGCAGAGCAGCGCCTCGTGGTTGGTCGACTGGTCCTTGGTGACGTAGTGGCAGTCGTTGGTGGCGATCGGCGGGATGTCGAGCTGCTTGCTGATCATCAGCAGCCCCTCGCGCACCCGGCGCTCGATGGAGAGGCCGTGGTCCATCACCTCGAGGAAGAAGTTCTCCGGGCCGAAGATCTCCTGCCACTTCGCCGCCGCCTCCAGCGCCTCGCGCTCGTGGCCGAGCCGGAGCCTGGTCTGCACCTCGCCCGACGGGCAGCCTGTGGTGGCGATGATGCCATCGGCGTGCGCGGCGATGATCTCCTCGTCCATCCGCGCCCACTTGCCCAGCTGGCCCTCGATCGAGGCCAGGCTGGAGAGTTTGAACAGGTTGCGCAGCCCGGTCGCGTTCTCCGCGACCATCGTCATGTGCGTGTAGGCGCCGGAGCCGGAGACGTCGTCGCCCTTCTGGCTCGGATCACCCCACTGCACCCGCTTGGTGTTGAACCGGGAACCGGGCGCGATGTACGCCTCGATCCCGATGATCGGGGTGATCCCGGCCTTCTTCGCCGAGTTGTAGAACTCGGAGGCGCCGTACATGTTGCCGTGGTCCGTCATGCCAACCGCGGTCATCCCGAGCCGGTTCGCCTCGGCGAAGAGCGGCGAGATCTTGGCCGCGCCGTCGAGCATCGAGTACTCGGTGTGGTTGTGCAGGTGAACGAAACCGGACTCGGCCAAAACGGTCCTACCTCCCAGGGTGGCGACGGGATCGGGACGCGTTTGTTTCAGCGAGACGGCCCACCCGCCTCGCCGGTTTTCCGGCCCCGAGACGGTCGAGTTTAGGCCCGAAGTTCGGATCGGCGAAGCCTCGGAAAGTCGCTCGGGCGCGTCGCGATCCGCCGCTTCTCCGGCCTGGCGGCGCCGCACCCATCGGTACCAGCGAATTCCCGGCAGAGGCGCTCCCGGACCCGGGCGGCGCCGGCGGCGACACACCGCTCACCCGGTCCGTTGATCACCGATCGGGGGAGCCGCCGCCGCGGCGTCGCGCCCCTCCTCCGCGGCGGTCCAGCCGGTGCGCCCGCCCACCCCGTCCAGCACCGCGGTCACCGCACGCACCCGGCCCGTCCGGTCCTGGGTCGCCACCTCCACCTCCAGCCCCCGCAGCCGCCCGCGCCCGGCGCCGAGGCCGTGCGCCCCGGCCAGGTGGCTGCGAATCCGCAGGTCCGGGTGCGGCCAGTCCTGCCCCGCGACCAGCAGCACCGCCTTCTGACCGCGCACCCGCCCCTCCAGAGTGCGGGCCCGGGCGGGCGGGACGCCGACCCGGTGATCCAGCACGATCAGGTCGATCCCGTCGGTCAGCGCCGCCACCACGCCGAGCGGGTCCTGCCCTGGGTCCCGGATGACGGCAAGCCGCTCCAGGTCACCGCCCATCTCGTGGAAGGCGAGCAGCCCGCGCCGCCCGCCGCCGACCAGCGCGGCCCACGACCCCTCCGCCGTGACGGCGGCCAGCAACCCGAGCAGCACCGTGCTGGTCCCGGCGTAGGTCACCGTCGACCCCTTCGTCAGCCCGCCGTCCGGAAAGATCGGCCCGAGCGCCGTGGGCACCGCGAGCACCGGGGTGCGCGCGAGCGCGGGGCCGGGGACCCGGTCGATGACGTCGCGCAGCGCGGCCACCCGCTCGGCCTTCGACATCGCGGCGAGGCGCTCCGGGTCCAGCCGGTCGCGAGCGCTCATCGACGGCTCCACTCGAACATACTTTCGAGTCTGTCATACCCTCGTGCTAGAGGGAACGACCGTGCGCGCCGTTCCCAGTTAGGACGCTAGCTGTCCTAACCGCCCGAGATACTCGAATCATGAACGACACGGATCCGGCCGACATCACCGACTACGACGACCCGAACGCGCCGTGGAACCAGGCGTGGGATCAGGAGGGCGGCATCACCGGCTGGAACGACGACGTGATCACCGAGTTCAGGGAGAACTCCGGCAGGGTGGGTGGCGCCTACGCGGGCGGGGACCTCATCCTGCTCACCACCACCGGCGCCAGGAGCGGCAAGCCGCACACGACCCCGCTCGGCCCCCTCTACCGCGGCGACACCCTGTACGTCAGCTCGTTCATCGAGGACAAGTACCCCGCCTGGTGGCACAACATCAGGGCGAATTCGCAAGTCACCGTCGAGCACCGGGACCAGACCCACCGCGCGACCGGCCGGGTGCTCGAGGGCGCGGAGTACGACGAGTTCGCCAGCTGGGTCCTGGCGAACAACCCGCTGCTCGCGGACTTCCAGTCCAAGGTCTCCCGGCCGATTCCGCTGGTCGTGCTGACCCTCGACAACTGAGCGCTCCCCGGGCGGGTGGAGGTTCACGCGATGGCGCCGGCGCTCGCCGAGCTGAGCGCCGCGCTCGACGCCATGGCATCGTTCGGCAGGGAGACCGAGGCCGGACACTGACAGCGGAGGGGAAGCAGACGGTGGACGCGCACACCTACCTCATCCGAGCGGGTGGCGACCCCGCCGCCGCGGGCGATCGCGACACCGTCGGCGGGTGGCCCGTTCTCGACGCCGGGCAGCCGTGGCCGGTGTGCCCGTGCGGCGCCCGGATGGCGCTCTACTTCCAGCTCCTGGTCCCCGCCGACGTCGCGCACTTCGCCGGCGACCAGTTGCTGGCCTTCCAGTGCCCCGTCGAGAGCGACGCCTGCTTCCAGGCCACCGGACAGCTACCGCCCGAGTTCTGGGACCACCCACCGGCCAACGACCACGCGCACTGGCGAATCCTGCTGCAGCGCAACGCCACCGAGGTCGCCGAGCTCGACCCGCACCTGCGCCCGCACCGGCTGACGCTGGAGCGCGCGGTGGACGACGACGACACCCCGGGCTACGAGGGCCCGCTGCAGGACTTCAAGGTCGGCGGCTCCCCGCACTGGTTCCAGGGCGCCGAGCACCTGCGCTGCCCCTGCGGCGCAGAGCTGGTGTTCCTCGGCCAGGTCGCGGAGAACTACGACTTCGGCGGTTTCCGGAACGACACCGCCCAGGCGGCCGAGGCCATCGCCCTCGACGACGGATTCCTGCTCGGCAACATGGTCTACCTGCTCGCCTGCCCCGCGCACTGCCACCCCGCGGCCGTCTACCCGGTCTGCCAGAACTGAGCCGGAACGAGCGACGCGGCCTGCCCGCCGAGTAGTCGGCGCGGACCGAGCCGCTACCGGCCCGGGCCCTGTCCTGAGCCGGCCTTCGCCCAGACCGAGACGTGCTGCCCACTCTCCGCGGTGAACGGCCGCCGCTCCCAGTCCGCCCAGCGGTGCCGGAGCTCGAGCCCGGCCAGCCGCGCCATGAGGTCGAGTTCGGCGGGCCAGACGTAGCGGAACGGGATGCTGCGGTGCGTGCCGCCCGCGATGTCGAGGTAGTGGCAGACGACGAAGCAGCCGCCGGGCGCGAGCTGCTCGGCGACGGTGCGGAAGCTGGCGACCTGGGCGTCCTGCGTGGTCAGGTTCATGATGGTGTTGAAGACCAGGTAGGCGAGGGTGAAGTCGCCGCCCACCCTGGTGGTCGCGAAATCCCCGATGGTGACGCCGATCTCGGCGCCGCCCCGGTTTCGTCCGCAGCCGGGCGGCCATGGCGGTGGAGAGTTCGATGCCGTGCACCGGAACTCCGCGCGCGGCCAGCGGCAGCGCGATCCGCCCCGTCCCGATTCCGAGTTCCAAAGCCCACCCTCGCCGACCAATTCGGCCAGCACGTCGACGGTCGACGTCACCGGTTCCGGCGCGAACTGCTCCGCCACATTCCGGTCGTAGGTCGCGCGACCGCCTCCCCGAAGTAATCGATCACCCGCGGGCGGTAGCGCCGCAGCGGGGCCGGGCGCATCCCGATTTCGAGCGGCGGGCGATGCCGGGGCTCGAATCCGGCACCGTCCGCCGACGGAAATTCGGCGTGCCCGGCGGTCCGGCTCGGTCAGCCCTGGTAGCGGGTGACGGTGAAGTCGACGGTGCCCGGCTCCGGCAGGTGCGCGGGGCCGATCGTCACGGTGCCGTCGAAGCGGCCGATCCCGGCGTGGAACAGCGCGTCCCGCCCGCTGGTGCTCCAGTACCCCGGCCCCCTGGCCGTCTTCGTCACCACCCCGGTCTCCCCGGTATCGACATTGCGCCAGGTCAGCGTGACCGGCAGCGAGCAGGGGCCGACGCCGACCAGCGTCGCCGCCACGGTGAAGGCGGCATGCTCCGGGTAGGCGTCCCCGGTGACCGCGGTGTCCACGTAGGCCACGCACGGGCCGTCGGTGAGCGAGACCACCGGGGTGAACGGGCCGCCGGTGGTGGCGGGGTTGGCCACGGCGGGGGTGGCGAACACGACCAGCGCGGCCGTCGCGAGCACGGCGGTGGCCAGTACAGCGAGCACGGGTCTGGCTGATCTCATGGGTCCTTCTCGGGTCGGCGGGAGGGGCTGCCAAAGATTGCCCCGGGCGGGGTCGGAGTAAACCGGGCTCACTGCTCGGCCCTGGGACGGCAGGAAGCGGAAACGGCGCACAGGTCTCCAGGTGCGGCGCAAGTCCTTCGGAGTGTCCCTGGGCGTCACCGAACAGTGTGCGCCCAAGCCCACCCGCATAATCGACCCCATGGAACCCACCCGATGAACCCCACCGCGGTGGCGATCGTGGTGGCGGCGGCCCTCCTTGCCGGCGCCCTGCTGCTGTGGCCGCGAACCCGCCGCGTGGTCACCACCCCCGCCGAGCGCGCGGTGCACTCCGCCCTGCACACCGCGGCGCTGGCCGCGGTCCCGCTGCGCCGTGGCCTGACCGAGGAGTCGGCGGCCGAGGCGGCGCCGCACCTGCGGGCGCTGACCGGTGGCGCGGCGCTGGGGGTGGCGGACCCGGGGGGAACGGTGCTGGCGTGGGACGGCCCGCACGCGGCGCTCGGGGCGACGTTCGGGGAGGCGGCGGCGCGGGCGGCGGCGGGCGGGCGGGCGGTGCTGGTGGCGGGGCCGGGCGAGCAGGCGGGGCGGACGCTGGTGGCGCAGCCGATGCTGCTGCCGGACAACGAGGTCACCGGGGTGCTCGGGGTGGTCACCGAGGAGCCGCCGGGGCCGGGGATGCTCGGCGCGCTGGCGGAGGTGGCGCGGTACGCCTGCGGCCAGTTGCAGCTGGCGGAGCTGGACGCCTCGCGGGCCCGGCTGGACCGGGCCGAGGTGCGGGCGCTGCGCGCGCAGATCAGCCCGCACTTCATCTATAACGCGCTGAACACCATCGCCTCGTTCGTGCGCACCGACCCGGATCGGGCGCGCGAGCTGATCCTGGAGTTCGCCGATTTCACCCGCTACTCGTTCCGGGCGGCGGGCGAGTTCACCGTGCTCGCCGACGAGTTGCGCAATATCGAGCGCTACCTGGCGCTGGAGCGGGCCCGGTTCGGGGACGCGCTGCAGGTGCGGTTGCGGGTGGCGCCGGAGGTGCTCGGCGTGGTGCTGCCGTTCCTCGCGCTGCAGCCGCTGGTGGAGAACGCGGTGCGGCACGGCCTGGCCGGGGCCGGGCACGGCGGGACGGTGAGCATCGTGGCGGCCGACGCGGGCACCGAGTGCCTGATCAGCGTAGAGGACGACGGCGCCGGGATGGACCCGGAGCTGCTCCGCTCCGGCGAGCTGGACGCCGTCACCACCGGCGAGTCGGCGCACGTCGGGCTGGCCAACGTGGACGACCGGCTGCGCGCGGCCTTCGGCAACGACTACGGGCTGATCGTGGAGACCGCGCCGGGCGCGGGAACGAAGGTGAGCCTGCGGGTGCCGAAGTTCCGGCCGGGCGTGCGGGCCTGATGCCGGGAGTACCGGGCGGTTCCGACCCGTCGCCTTCTACGATGGGACCGCTGTGACCGCCACCACCCCACCCGGCGCCGCCCTGCGCGTGCTCGCCGTCGATGACGAGAAACCGGCTCTGGACGAGCTGGTCTACCTGCTGCGGGCGCAGCCGGAGGTGGGCGAGATCCACGCGGCCAGGGAGTCGACGGCGGCGCTGCGGCTGCTGCGGCAGCACCCGGTGGACGCGGTCTTCCTCGACATCAACATGCCGGGGCTGGACGGGATGGAGCTGGCGGGCATCCTGCGCGAGTTCGCGCACCCGCCCGCGGTGGTCTTCGTGACGGCGCACGACGACCGCGCGGTCGCCGCCTTCGACCTCGGCGCCGTGGACTACCTGCTCAAACCGCTGCGCACCGAGCGGCTGGCGGAGGCGGTGCGCCGGATCACCACAGCCCGCTCGGCCGCCGCTCCCCGGGCCGCCGCGCAGCGCGCCGACCCGGCCGAGGTGATCCCGGTGGAGCTGGGCGGGGTGACCACGCTGGTGCACCGGAGCAGCGTGAACTGGGTCGAGGCCGACGGCGACTACGCCAGGCTGCACACCAGCGCGGGCTCGCACCTGGTCCGGATTCCGCTCTCCGCCCTCGAGACCCGCTGGCGGGACGCCGGTTTCCTGCGCGTGCACCGCTCCTACCTGATCGCGCTGCGGCTGGTGACCGGGCTGCGCACCGCGAGCGGGGCCACGCTGGTCTGCCTGCGCGCCGAGGGCGCGGCGGCCGCGGTGGAGCTGCCGGTCAGCCGCAGGCAGCTGCGCGAACTCAAGAACCGCCTCGTGCACGGTCCGCGGCAGAACTGGACCGGCCGGTGACCGGCCCGGAGAACCCGCGGCCCCGGCCCGAGCCGCCGCGCCACCCGGTGGGACCGCCGCGGCCCGCCGCCCGGCAGCGGGTGGTGCTCGCCGAGCGGCGCGGCGCCCGCCGGGTGCGCACCCGCAGCGAGGTCGCCGAGCAGACCGAGATCGGTGCGGTGCTGATCAACGGGCTGATCCGGGCGCAGCTCGGGCTGGCGCTTCGCATCGGGCTGGTCGTCGCGCTCGCGCTCGGCGCGCTGCCGATGCTCTTCGCGGCGGGCGCCCCGGCCACGCTCACCGTGTTCGGGGTGCGGCTGCCCTGGCTGCTGCTCGGCGCGGTGGCGTATCCGCTGCTCTACGGGGCCGGCCGGCTGTACCGGCGGCTGGCCGAGCGGAACGAGCAGGACTTCCTGGAACTGGCCGGGGACTGAGGTGCCGGGCACCGCCCCGCTGCTCACGGTGGCCGCGCTGCTGCTCGCGGCACTGGTCACGGTAGCGCTGGGGGTGTACGGGGTGCGGCTGGCGCGCACCACCTCCGACTTCCTGGTCGCGAGCCGCAGCGTCGGCCCGCGCTGGAACGCGGCCGCCATCTCCGGCGAGTACCTCTCCGCCGCCTCGTTTCTCGGCGTCGCCGGGCTGATCGCCAAGTACGGCGCGGACGCGCTCTGGTACCCGGTCGGGTTCACCGCGGGGTACCTGGGGCTGCTGCTCTTCGTGGCCGCGCCGCTGCGCCGCTCCGGCGCCTACACGGTGCCGGACTTCGCGGAGTTCCGGCTCGGCTCGGCGCGGCTGCGCAGGCTGGCCGCGGTGGTGGTGGTGCTGATCTGCGCGGTGTACCTGATCCCGCAGTTCCAGGGCGCCGGGCTCACCCTGCGGATCCTGCTCGGCTGGCCGGGGTGGGTGGGCGCGGTCGCGGTCGGGGTGATCGTGATCGGCAACGTGGCGGGCGGCGGCATGCGCTCGGCCACGCTGGTGCAGGCCTTCCAGTACTGGCTCAAGCTCACCGCGGTCGCGCTGCCCGCGCTGGTGCTGGCCGGGCACTTCCTCGCGGAGGAGCGGCCGCTCGGCTCGCCCGCGCCGCCGGTGCTCGCCGAGCGCACCACGGTCGACATCAGCACCGACGTGGTGGTGCAGGTGGCCGGGGTGACCGCGGCCACGGTGCGCGGCACGCTGGACGGCGCCGCGGTGGACGGCCCGGTCGAACTCACCCCCGGTGACCACGAACTCGGTGCCGGCACCGACCTGGTGCTGGAGCCGGGCAGCGCGGTCCCGGTGGTGGCAGGCGCGCCCGCGGACGGTGCGGGCTGGCTGCGGCCGGGCGGCGGGTTCGGCGGCACGCACCCGGCGTACCAGGTGTATTCGCTGATCATCGCGACCTTCCTCGGCACGATGGGGCTGCCGCACGTGCTGGTTCGCTTCTACACCAACCCGGACGGGCGGGCGGCGCGCAGCACCGCGCTCGCGGTGATCGGGCTGCTCGGCGTCTTCTACCTGTTCCCGGTGCTGCTCGGGGTCTTCGCCCGGCTGTACGTGCCGCAGCTGCTGATCACCGGCACCTCGGACGCGGCGGTGGTGCTGCTGCCCGGCGCGGTGCTGAGCGGGCTGCCCGGGCAGCTGCTCGCGGCGCTGGCGGCGGCGGGGGCGATCGCGGCGTTCCTCTCGACGTCGTCCGGGCTGCTGGTGGGGATCGCGGGCGTGCTCGGCACCGACGTGCTGCGCGGGCGGGTCCGCGACTTCCGGTTCGCGGCGGTGGTGGCCGGGGTGGTGCCGCTGCTGCTCTCGCTCACCGTCGTCTCGCTCGACCTCTCCCGGACGGTGGCGCTGGCCTTCTCGGTGGCGGCCTCGACGCTCTGCCCGCTGCTGGTGCTCGGCATCTGGTGGCGCGGGCTGACCGCGGCCGGGGCGGCGGCCGGGCTGAGCGCGGGCGGGCTCACGGCCGGTGCGGCCACGGTGGTCTCGGTGACCGGTGGCGTCGACGCCGAGTGGGCGGGCGGCTGGCCCGCGGATATCCTCGGCTACCCCGCGGCGATCAGCGTGCCGATCGCCTTCGCCGCCATGGTGCTGGTGAGCCTGGCGACCCGCGGGCAGGACCCGCGCACCGTCGGGCGGATCTTCGTCCGGATGCACGCGCCGGAGAAGCTCGGCATGGGCGCGGACCGGGAGCACGGCATGGGCGCGGGGCAGGTGCCCGGCGGGCCGGAGGACGCCCCCGCCCCCGACCGCGAGCCCGGCGGGCGCTCCGGCCGAACCGTCGGAAAAGAGCCCGGCGACCCCGCCGGAGGCTGACCGCTCGCCGCGCGCCGCCGACCGCTCACCGCACGATCCCACCCCTTCACGGAGTGATCTGGGCCACACGCCCCGGACACCCCCGCACCGGAGATACGGTCATCCGCTGTCAGCCACGTCACACGACAGGACTCCCCCCGGATGACCAGTACCGACCTCGGCGGCGTACAGCCGCCGACCCCGGCCGAGTTCGCCGCGGCGCACTCCAGCCCCCAGTTCCAGGAGCTGCGAAGCCGCCTGCGGCGCTTCGTGTTCCCCGTCTCCGCGCTCTTCCTGATCTGGTACCTCGCCTACGTGCTGCTCGGCGCCTACGCGCACGACTTCATGGCGACGACGGTGGTGGGCAATATCAACGTCGGGCTGCTGCTCGGCCTCGCCCAGTTCGTCACCACCTTCCTGATCACCGGGCTGTACGTGCGGTTCGCCAACCGCGAACTCGACCCGCGCGCGGCCGCCATCCGCGCGGAGCTGGAAGGAGAAAGGGCGTGAGCACCGCTACCCTGCTGGCCGCCTCGAACACCGTCGGCAACCCCGTCGCGAATATCGCCATCTTCGCGGTCTTCGTCGCGGTGACGATGGTGGTGGTGATCCGGGCCAGCCGCAACAACGCCACCGCCGCCGACTACTTCACCGGCGGCCGCGGCTTCTCCGGCCCGCAGAACGGCATCGCCATCGCGGGCGACTACCTCTCCGCGGCGTCGTTCCTCGGCATCGCGGGCGCCATCGCGGTCTACGGCTACGACGGCTTCCTGTACTCCATCGGCTTCCTGGTGGCCTGGCTGGTCGCGCTGCTGCTCGTCGCCGAGATGCTGCGCAACACCGGCAAGTTCACCATGGCCGACGTGCTCAGCTTCCGGCTGAAGCAGGGGCCGGTGCGCACCGCGGCGGCGCTCACCACGCTCGCCGTCTCGCTGTTCTACCTGCTCGCCCAGATGGCGGGCGCCGGTGGGCTGGTCGCGCTGCTGCTCGACATCTCCGATCGCACCGGGCAGTCCATCGTGATCGCGGTGGTCGGCCTCCTGATGATCGTCTACGTGCTGGTCGGCGGCATGAAGGGCACCACGTGGGTGCAGATCATCAAGGCGGTGCTGCTGATCACCGGCGCCGCGCTGATGACGGTCATGGTCTTCGCCAAGTTCGGCTTCAACCTCTCCGAGATCCTCGGCAGCGCGCAGCAGGCGGTCAGCGGGTCGGCGAACGAGAAGGTCGCCGCGCGCGACGTGCTCGCGCCGGGCGCGCAGTACGGCGGCAGCGAGACGTCCAAGCTGAACTTCGTCTCGCTCGGGCTGGCGCTGGTCCTCGGCACCGCCGGGCTGCCGCACGTGCTGATGCGCTTCTACACGGTGCCCACCGCCAAGGAGGCGCGGCGCTCGGTGGTCTGGGCCATCGCCCTGATCGGCGCCTTCTACCTGTTCACCCTGGTGCTCGGGTACGGCGCCGCGGCCATCGTCGGCCCGGACAAGATCCTGGCCGCCGCGGGCGGGCAGAACTCGGCGGCCCCGCTGCTCGCCTTCGAACTCGGCGGCGTCGTGCTGCTCGGCGTCATCTCCGCGGTCGCCTTCGCGACCATCCTCGCGGTGGTCGCCGGGCTCACCATCACCGCGTCGGCCTCGTTCGCGCACGACATCTACGCGAGCGTCATCAAGAAGGGCGAGGTGGACGAGCGCAAGCAGGTCCGGGTCTCGCGGATCACCGCGGTGGTGATCGGCGTGCTCGCGATCGGGCTCGGCATCCTGGCCAACGGGCAGAACATCGCCTTCCTGGTGGCGCTGGCCTTCGCGGTCGCGGCGGCGGCGAACCTGCCGACCATCCTGTACTCGCTGTTCTGGCGGCGCTTCAACACCACCGGCGCGCTGGCCAGCATGTACGGCGGGCTGATCTCGACGATCGTGCTGATCGTCTTCTCCCCCGCCGTCTCCGGCAGCGCGACGGCCATGCTGCCGGACGCCGACTTCGACTGGTTCCCGCTGTCGAACCCCGGCATCGTCTCGATTCCGCTCGCCTTCGTGCTCGGCATCGTCGGCACCTTCCTCGGCAAGGACGACGAGGATCCGGCCAAGGCGACCGAGATGGAGGTGCGGTCGCTCACCGGCGTCGGCGCCGAGAAGGCGATCTCGCACTGATCCCTGGCACGCGCCGCGCGAGACATTCTCGCGCGGCGCGTGTTTCGGCGCGCCCGAGCACCGGCCCGCGGCCCCGTTCCAGCACGGCGAGGCGGCCTGCCCACCGCGCCGAACGAAGCCGTTTGGCGGCGGCGAGCGGCCGGAAGCGGCCGATCCCCGCGCCCGCCCCACCGACGAAGCCGCTTGCGGCGTTAGAAAGGAAACCCTCGTGACCAGCGCACCCGAGCTGCCCACCACCTACGCGCCGACGGCGGAGTTCGCCGCCACCGCGAACGCGGGCCCCGAACTGGCCGAACGCGCGCGGGCGGATCGGCTCGCGTTCTGGGCCGAGCAGGCCGACCGGCTGCACTGGGAGCAGAAGTGGACCGACGTCCTCGACTGGTCGAACGCCCCCTTCGCCCGGTGGTTCACCGGCGGCCGCCTGAACGTCGCCTACAACTGCGTGGACCGCCACGTCCACGAGGGCAGGGGCGACAAGGTCGCGATCCACTTCGTCGGCGAACCCGGTGACACCCGCGACCTCACCTACGCCGACCTCCGCACCGAGGTCTCCCGCGCGGCGAACCACCTGAACGCCCTGGGGCTGGTGCCCGGCGACCGGGTGGCGATCTACATGCCGATGGTCCCGGAGGCGATCATCACCATGCTGGCCTGCGCCCGCCTCGGCCTCACCCACTCCGTGGTCTTCGCCGGCTTCTCCCCCGCCGCGCTGCGCTCCCGGGTGGACGACGCCGCGGCCAGGCTGGTGGTGACCACCGACGGCCAGTTCCGCCGCGGCGCCCCGGCCGGGCTGAAACCCGCGGTGGACGAGGCGCTCTCGGCGCCAGGGCACACCGTGGAGCACGTGCTGGTGGTGCGCCGCACCGGCCAGGAGACCCCGATGACCGCGGACCGCGACCAGTGGTGGCACGAGACCGTCGGGCAGGCGCCCGCCGAGCACACCCCGGAGTCCTTCGACAGCGAGCACCCGCTCTTCATCCTCTACACCTCCGGCACCACCGGGAAGCCGAAGGGCATCCTGCACACCAGCGGCGGCTACCTCACCCAGGCCGCCTACACCCACCACTACGTCTTCGACCTCGACCGGGAGCGCGACGTCTACTGGTGCACCGCCGACATCGGCTGGGTCACCGGGCACACCTACATCGTGTACGGGCCGCTGGCCAACGGCGCCACCCAGGTGGTCTACGAGGGCACCCCGAACTCCCCGGACGAGCACCGGCACTTCGACATCATCGACCGCTACGGCGTCTCCATCTACTACACCGCACCGACCCTGATCCGCACCTTCATGAAGTGGGGCAGGCAGATTCCGGACGCGCACGACCTGAGTTCGCTGCGCGTGCTCGGCAGCGTGGGCGAGCCGATCAACCCCGAGGCGTGGCGCTGGTACCGGGAGGTGCTCGGGCACGGCAGGACCCCGATCGTGGACACCTGGTGGCAGACCGAGACCGGCGCCATCATGATCTCCCCGCTGCCCGGGGTCACCGCGGCCAAGCCGGGCGCGGCCATGACCCCGCTGCCGGGGATCTCGGCGCGGGTGGTGGACGAGGAGGGCAACCCGGTGCTGCTCGGCGAGACCGAGGCCAACGGCTACCTGGTGCTGGATCAGCCCTGGCCGTCCATGCTGCGCGGGGTGTGGGGCGACGACGAGCGCTTCCGGGAGACCTACTGGGCCAGGTACGCCGATCGGGGCTGGTACTTCGCGGGCGACGGCGCCCGGCTCGACCCGGACGGCGACCTCTGGGTGCTCGGCCGGGTGGACGACGTCATGAACGTCTCCGGACACCGGATCTCCACCGCGGAGGTGGAATCCGCGCTGGTCGGGCACTCCGGGGTGGCCGAGGCCGCGGTGGTCGGCGCGAGCGACGCGACGACCGGGCAGGCCATCGTTGCCTTCGTCATCCTGCGGGCGACCACCGAGAACACCGGGGCCGCGCTCACCGCCGAGCTCGGCAAACACGTGTCGAGGGAGATCAGCCCGATCGCCCGGCCGCGGGAGATCCACATCGTGCCGGAGCTGCCCAAGACCCGCAGCGGGAAGATCATGCGCAGGCTGCTGCGCGACGTCGCGGAGGGCAGGGAGCTGGGCGACACCAGCACCCTGGTCGACCCCACCGTCTTCACCGCCATCGCGGAGGCGAAGGGCGACTGACCGATTCGCGCACGGCCCGGCTACCGATGAGAGGTGGCCGGGCCGCTGCTTTTCGGGGACACGCCGACGACACGCCGGTCTCGGAGCGAATTCCGGTTCGCGGTGAACCGTCCGGGGCGGTCGCGCCGTGGTCGGGGCGAAACGCGGTACCGGTGCCCAGCCCCTAGGCACCGGCTCACTCCGCGCTCGTGAACCCTGATCGGAGCGAACGATGACACGTCGTGGCCCGCTGCTGACTCTCGCAGCGGCCGCCGTGCTGGGCCTGGCCCTGCTCGGCGTCAATATGTCCAAGGAGGAGCCGGCGCCCGCCGCGGCACCGGCGCCCGCGGCGTCGGTGGTTCCGCCCACCGCCACGCCGCCCACCACAGCGCCGCCCACCGCCGCGCCGAGCCCGGCGGCGGCGACCGCGCCGACGCCTGCCGCGGCGCCCTTCCCGGCGAAGGCCGACTACGTCGGCACGATCACCAGGGCCGCAGGCCCGCCGCTCACCCTCGCGATCACCGTCGAGGACGGCGCGGTCACCGCGTACGCCTGCGACGGCGCGGCCGTCGAGACCTGGCTGCAGGGCCGGGTGGCCGACGACGTCGCCAGGCTGGAAGGCAAGGACGGCGCCCGGCTGGAGGGCAGGGCGGGCGGCGGCGCGGTGCGCGGCACGCTCTGGATCGGCGACAAGAGCTGGGAGTTCACCGCACCGGTCGTCACCGGAAAGGCGGGGCTCTACGCCAGCACCGACAGCGGGGTCAGGCAGAGCTGGATCGTCGACGGTTCCGGCGGCGTGACCGGCGTCCGCCGCGGCGCCGACGGCGCGACCGCCCCCGCGGGGCCACTGCCCGCCACCGCGACCCGGATCGAAGGTGGCGACAATGCGGGCTGAGCAGCGCACCGGCTCCCCGAGCGTGGTCATCATGGGCGCCGTGCTGATCGGCGCCGCCGTCGCGGTCGTGCTCGGGGCGTACGGCACCCTGCACGACCCCCGGTTCTTCTCGGTGAACGTCGCCGGGTTCTCCAGCCCGACCTCGGTGAAGTCCTGGCTGGCGACGCTGGCGACGGTGCTCGCGGTCTTCCAGCTCGGCTCGGCCGCCGCGATGTACGGCCGGATCCCCGGGTTCACCGCGCCGGGCTGGTTCGGCGCGGCGCACGCCTGGTCCGGGCGGCTCGCGGTGCTCGCCGCCACCCCGGTGGCGGTGCACTGCCTGTACGCGCTCGGTTTCCAGCACGCCGAGCCGCGGGTGCTGGCGCACTCGCTGTTCGGCTGCTTCTTCTACGGCGCCTTCGTCGCCAAGATGCTGCTGCTCACCCGTAAGGGGCTGCCCGGGTGGGTGATCCCGGTCGCGGGTGGCCTGCTCTTCGCCGGGCTGGTCGGCGTCTGGCTCACCTCCGCGCTGTGGTTCTTCCAGAACAACGGCCTCGTCCTCTGATCCGAATGGAGCTTCCCATGACCACATCTCCCACCGTGAGCAGGCGCGGCGTCGTGCTCGGCGCCGGGGTCGCGGCGGCGGCCGTCGCGGTCGCCGGGTGCAGTACCTACGGTGACGAGCCCACCGCCGCGCCCGCCTCCCCCGCGCCGGGCACCGCCGCGCCCGGCGCGCCCACCCCGGCGCTGGCCAAGACCGCGGAGGTGCCGGTCGGCGGCGGGGTGATCGTCGGTGACACCGTGATCACCCAGCCCACGCCGGGCAACTACGTCGGGCTCTCGACGACCTGCACGCACGCGGGCTGCAAGGTGACCAAGATCCAGGACGGCGCCATCGACTGCGTCTGCCACGGCAGCAAGTTCGCGCTGGACGGCACGGCGGTGGCGGGACCGGCGAAGAAGCCCCTGGCCGCGAAGGCGGTGCGGGTCGAGGGCGATTCCATCGTCGCCGGCTGAGCCGCGGCGAGGTGCCCGGCCCGGAACGACCCCGCGGGTGGCGCGGCACCGGACCGGCGAACCCGCCGCGCTCGCGGCACCGTGCCCGCGGCCGGGTGCGAGCCGGCCGCGCGGACGCCGCGGGCCGGCGCTACGGGCCCTCGATGCCGCGCAACCTGCGGACCTGCTGGGCGGTGAGCGCGCTCAGCACCTCCGGCTGGACCGATTCGGGGGCGGTGACCGCGATCTGGGTCAGGGTGTCGCCGACCTGCACCAGGGCGACGGCGGAGTGCAGCGTCAGCTCGTCGGCGCGGACCAGCACCTGGTAGGCGGTGCTGCTGTCGCCTGCGGCGGGCTGGTCGAACGGGGCCACCTCGTAGGTGATCGACGGGTCGTCCGCGTTCTCCGGCGGGGTGGCGTCGGTGAAGCCGACGCATTCGCGCAGGGTGCGCTGCACCGTTGCCAGCGCGGGGCCGACCCCGTCGGCCGGGTAGGCGGCGGCGTCGATATCGATGCTGGAGAAGTCCGGGCCCGCGTACTGCACCGCGGCGTCCGCGCGGGCGCCAGGCGCCTGCGCGGCGACGGGGGTGAGCACGGCGACGCAGGCGGCGGGGTCGGTGGCGTCGGTGCTCGCGCCGGTTCCGGAGTCGCGCGCCGGGAGCGGGGTGAAGCTGCCGGGCAGGTCGGTGCTGGAGAGCAGCCGGTTCAGCAGCTCCGCCGACCCGGCGGGGCCGGGGCCGGTGACCGGCGCCGCGGTGACGGGGGCGCCGAACGACGGCAGCCCGGCGGACGGTGCGGGAGCCGCCGGTTCGTCGTCCCCGCACCCGGCCACGACCAGCGCTACGAGCACGACACCGGCCGGCCCGCGCACCGCACGACCCGCCCGCCGGACGAACGCGGGCATACCCGCCTGCCTCACTCGCCCCACGAGACCTGGGTATTGATCGTCTGCTGGAGCATGCTGTCGCTGCGCGCGTCCCGGTACGCCTGGTGCCCGCCGACGGTGATCGAGCCGGCCACCGGCAGCGGCAGCCCGAGGTCGACGGTGATCGTGCCGGATCCGGTCATCCGGTAGTCCTCGATCTGCAGCGTCCCCGCGTCGTTCGGCAGCGACCAGACCGCCGACTTGGGCGTCTGCGAGACGTCGAGCTGCAGGGTGAGCCGGTCGCCGTCGCGCTCGGTGAGCGTCGCGGTGGTGACCTGGTCGAGCAGGACGCCGCCGGTCACCTCCTGCCGCACGGTCCACATGGCGCCGACGCCGACCGGCTCGTCCGGGAAGGCCACCGAGCGGTACACCGCCTGGTAGAAAGCCTGTTCCAGCGCGGCGCGCGCGGTGTTCGAGGTGTCGGGGGACGGGGCGAGGCGGAGCGCGGTGATCGCGCCGAGCTCGCTCATCTCGAAGCCGGCGTGCGATCCGCCCGCGTCGGTGAGCGCCTTGGCCAGCACCGGGTCGTCGGTGGTGACGTTGCCGAGCACCAGGTCGATGCCGTCCGAGCCCGCCTCGGCGGTCATCGGGATGGTGATCTCCGGGTTGGAGAAGTCGCGCGGCTGCTGGTCGTTGATGATCTGCTCGATGTTGTGGTCGGTCCGCAGCGTCACCTGCTGCACGGTGCCGACGGCGTAGTGCGGGCGCAGCGGGGCGCGCGGCTCCTCGCCCGGGTAGACCAGCGTGGTGACGGCCGCCGAGATCGGCACCGTCACCTCCTTGCCGTAGCCGAGCGGCTCGGTGGCTTCCAGGTCGCTGCCGGTTTCCCCGCCGTCGCCGCACCCGATGCCGAGCGCGGAGAGCCCGACCGCGAGCACCATCAGAAACACCCCCGAGCGGGTCGCCCGGGGCGCCAGGGGAGAAGACAACACCGTCACGTGCATCAGCGTACGACCGGTTCCTGAGCGCAGCCTGGGACATCCGGGGCGAATCGCCGGGCCCGCTCGAGCGATGATGGTGGTCGTGACCGACGACCGCCCCGCCGACAACGAGCCCGCCACCGCCGGCGACAGCCCCGCCAGCGCCGAACCCGCAGCCTCCGGGCTCGGGCCGAAGCGGCTGCCGCTGCTGCTGATCCTGGCCGCCGCGCTCTACGGCCTCGACCTGCTCACCAAGGGCATCGCCGTGGCGAAGCTGACGCCGGGCGACCCGGTGTACCTGATCGGTGACGTCGTCCGGTTCTCCCTGGTGCGCAACCCCGGCGCCGCCTTCTCCATGGCCACCGGGATGACCTGGCTGCTCACGCTGGTGGCGGCGGGCGTCGTGGTCGCGGTGATCCGGATCGGCAGCACGCTGCGCTCGCCGTGGTGGGCGGTCGGGCTCGGCATGGTGCTCGGCGGCGCGCTCGGCAACCTCACCGACCGGCTCTTCCGCGCGCCCGGCCCGCTGCAGGGGCACGTCGTCGACTTCATGGCGGTGGGCTGGTGGCCGGTGTTCAACGTCGCCGACTCGGCCATCGTGTGCGGCGCGATCCTGCTGGTCGCGCTGACCGTCTTCGGCTTCGAGCCGGACGGCACCAGGAGCACCGGCAAGGCTGCCGCGGGGAAGGGATCTGCCGCATGAGCGAGTCAGGCCCGGAGGCGGTAGCGCAGCGTGGCCACGGAGGGCCCTCGATCATGCGAGAGGATGCAGCGTGAGGGAGACCAGGTCCATGCCGGTTCCGGACGGGCTGGACGGCATGCGGGTGGACGCCGGGCTCTCCCGGCTGCTCGGGCTGTCCCGCACCGCCGTTGCGGCGCTCACCGCCGACGGCTCGGTGCAGCTGGACGGCATCGCGGCGGGCAAGTCCGATCGGCTCATCGCGGGCGCCTGGCTGGAGGTCGAGTTCCCCGAGCCGCGCCGCGAGCTGACCGTCGAGGCCGAGCCGGTGGACGGGATGCGGATCCTCTACGCCGACGACGACATCGTCGCGGTGGACAAGCCGGTCGGCGTCGCCGCGCACACCGGGGTCGGCTGGAGCGGCCCGACCGTGGTCGGCGGGCTGGCCGCGGCAGGCTACCGGATCTCCACCTCCGGCGCGCACGAACGGCAGGGCATCGTGCACCGGCTCGACGTCGGCACCTCCGGGGTGATGGTGGTCGCGCAGTCCGAGCACGCGTACACGGTGCTCAAGCGGGCGTTCAAGCAGCGCACGGTGGACAAGCGGTACCACGCGCTGGTGCAGGGGCACCCGGACCCGTCCAGCGGCACCATCGACGCGCCGATCGGCCGGGCCAGGGGCAACGACTGGAAGTTCGCGGTCACCGCGGACGGGCGGCCGAGCGTGACGCACTACGACACGGTGGAGGCGTTCCAGGCGGCCAGCCTGCTCGACATCCACCTGGAGACCGGGCGCACGCACCAGATCCGGGTGCACTTCTCGGCCATCAGGCACCCCTGCTGCGGCGACCTGACCTACGGCGCCGATCCGCGGCTCGCCGAGCGGCTCGGGCTGCAGCGGCAGTGGTTGCACGCGCGGGCGCTGGGGTTCCACCACCCGGCGGACGGGCGCTGGCTGGAGATCACCAGCGAGTACCCGGACGATCTGCGGAACGCGCTCGACGTCCTCCGGGATGCCTGAGCCCGGCGGGGGCGCGGGGGTTCCGGACTCGGAACCCCTGGATCCGCGCTGGCGCAGGGGGCTGATCGCCGGCGCGATCGGGCTGCTGGTGCTGGCCGGGGTCGGGATCGGGGCGCAGACCCCGCCGCGCTCGACCGGCATCTCCACCGACCGGGTGGGGCCGGAGCAGGGCGAGCCGGTCTCGGAGTACCTGACCAGGGCGCGCGCCACCCTGGAGCGGAGCGACGACGCGCCGCGCTGGGCGCTGGTCTCGTTCACCGAATACCTTCCGGTGGATCGGGTTCCGGCGCTCGCGGGCGAGGTCAGGGTGGCCAGGGTGCTCGAGCACGTCCCGCTCGACCGGGTGCAGACCCCGATCGTCGCGATCCCGGTCCCGGACTCCGCGAGCGCGATCACCGGCGCCGCCGCGGCCGCCGCCGATATCCTGCGCGACCGGCTCGACCGCCAGCCGCTGGATCAGCGCGCCGCGCAGGTTCACGAGGTGGCCGTGGCCCGGCTGCGCGCCGGCTGCGCCTGCACCGCCGGGCTCGTGGTGCGCGCCGCCCCGGCCGCGCTGCGGGAACTGGCCGCGCACAGCGATGTCCGCGCCGTCGAGGCGCTCCCCGCCGACACCGTCGCCGACCGCTTCGCGGTCACCCCGCTGCTGCCCGGCACCACCGGAACGGTCGGCCCGGAGCCGGACGACGGCCGGATTCCCCCGCGCTGAACCCCGGCCGATTGGCCCCGGCTGGCGGTCGCGGACGCTGCCCGAGTACACCGGCCGCCGCGCGCCGCCGGAAGCCCGGCGGCCGCACCCCGGTCGCCCCGCCGCCGCACCCCCGTCGCACCGCGGCCGCACCGCGGTCGGCTTCCCGCGCGGCGCGGGGGCCGCTCAGCCCGCACCATCCCCCTGCACCGCCGTGACGTACCCGTCCGGCACCTGGACCACCCCGTCCAGGTAGCGCCTGCACCGCCCGGCCAGCAGCACCCGCTCCCCCGCCAGCTCGACGCGCAGCGCCCCGCCGCGCCGCGACAACTGCCTGGCCCGGAACACCGTGCGCCCCAACCGCTCCGCCCAGATCGGCGCGAGCTGGGCATGCGCCGAGCCGGTGACCGGATCCTCCGGCACCCCGATCCCCGGCGCGAACATCCGCGACACGAACTCCACCGCGGCACCGGGCGCCGTCGCCACCACCCCGCGCGGCACCGCCGGGAAAGCCCCGAAATTCGGCCGCAACGAACGGATCTCGGCCTCGCTGCCGAAGACGAGCACCTCGTCCGCCCCGGAGAACGCCGCCACCGGCTCGGCCCGCAGCGCCGCCGCCAGCGCCGGGTCCACCGGCACCGGCACCGACCCCTGCGCGGGCAGGTCGAGCACGTACTCGTCGTCGTCGGTGCGCTCCACCCGCAGCCAGCCGCTCCTGGTCCAGAACGACACCGCGTCGAGGCCGGGGTGCAGGTCCTCGAGCACCTGCGCGGCGGCGGCGAGGGTCGCGTGCCCGCAGAGCGCCACCTCGGCAGCCGGGGTGAACCAGCGCAGGTGGAAGGCGGGCAGGCCGGCGGGCGGCGCCCCGGCGGCGGCGGGCAGCGCGGGGGTGAGGAAGGCGGTCTCGGAGAGGTTGTTCTCCTCGGCCAGCCGCTGCAGCAGCCCGTCGGGCAACCACGCGGTCAACGGCATCACCGCGGCCGGATTCCCGGTGAACGGCGCCTCCGCGAACGCGTCGATCTGGTGCAGCAGTACCTCCATGGCTCCAGAAGGTACACCGGGCGCGAATGCCCGCTTGCCGCAAGGTTTCTGGTGGCGCTTCCGGGCTACTTCGCGGCGCTGCGGCGGCCGAGCCACTGGGCGATCTCGACCAGCACCACACCGACCGCGCCGCAGCCGAAGGCCGCCGCGGTGAGCCGCGGGTTCGAGGGGTCGAGCAGGAAGAACTCCCGGGTGAGCGGCAGCGAGAAGAGCAGCACGTAGGCCAGCACCGAGGTGGCGACCAGCAGCACCTTCCACCACACGTAGGGCCGCGCCACGATCGCCAGCACCCACACCGCGATCACGATGAGCGTGATCAGCGCGGTGGTGCCCGCCTGGATCTTCTGCTGCTCACTCGCGTCCGGCCCGGCGTAGGCGATCAGGTAGGCCACGAAGGTGGCGAAACCGATGACCACCCCGGACGGGATGGCCAGCTTCATCACCCTGGCGACGAAGCCGGTGCGGGCGCGCTCGTTGTTCGGCGCCAGCGAGAGCACGAAGGCCGGGATGCCGATGGTGAACCAGGCCGCGATCGTCACGTGCCTGGGCAGGAACGGGTAGGCGATCGGGTCGTAGCCGAAGATCTGCGAGCCGACCCCGGCCAGCCCGACCAGGAAGGCGAGCAGCACCGAGTAGACGGTCTTGGTGAGGAAGAGGTTGGAGACCCGCTCGATATTGCCGATCACCCGGCGGCCCTCGCCCACCACGTACGGCAGGGTGGCGAAGCGGTTGTCGAGCAGCACGATCTGCGCCACCGCGCGGGTGGCCGGGCTGCCCGACCCCATCGCGACGCCGATGTCGGCGTCCTTCAGCGCGAGCACGTCGTTCACGCCGTCGCCGGTCATGGCGACGGTGTGGCCGCGGGATTGCAGCGCGCCGACCATGGCGCGCTTCTGGTCCGGGCGGACCCGGCCGAAGGTGGTCTCCCGGTCGAGCAGGTCGGCCAGCTCGTCGCGGCCGTCGGGGAGCGTGCGGGCGTCGACGGCGTGGTCGCCGCCGGGCAGCTCGAGCGAGGTGGCGACGGCGCCGACCGAGACCGCGTTGTCGCCGGAGATCACCTTGATGGCGACGTCCTGCTTGGCGAAGAAGTCGAGGGTTTCGCGGGCGTCCGGGCGCACCTTCTGCTCCAGCACGACCAGCGCCTCCGGGGTGACCTCGCCGGGGGCGCCCGGCGCGTCCACCGCGCGGTCGCCGCGGGCGAGCAGCAGCACCCGCAGCCCGGCGGCGCCGAGCTCCTCGGCCCTTCGGGCTCCCGCCGACCGCGGGTCGAGCAGCACGTCGGGGGCGCCGAGCAGCCAGTTCCCGTGCTCGCCGTAGGAGTGGCCGCTCCACTTGGTGGCCGAGGAGAAGGGTGCGACCGCGGTGGAGCGCCACTGCGGGCGCTCCGGCAGCGCCTCGGCCAGCGCCTGCACGCTGGCGTTCGGGCGCGGGTCGTCGGCGGCGAGCGCGGCCAGCGCGGTGCGCGCGGCGCCGTCGTCGCCGCCGGTCAGGCTCTCGACGTCGGCGAGCCGCATGCCGTTCTCGGTGAGCGTGCCGGTCTTGTCGGCGCAGACCACGTCCACCCTGGCCAGCCCCTCGATCGCGGGCAGCTCCTGCACCAGGCACTGCCGCCTGCCGAGCCGGACCACGCCGACCGCGAAGGCGACGGAGGTCATCAGCACCAGCCCCTCCGGCACCATCGGCACCAGCGCGGCCACCATGCCGGTGACCGCGGGCTGCCAGCCCTGGTGGCTGGAGAACAGCTGGTTGTAGATGCTGAGCAGCCCGGCCGGGACGAGCAGGAAGGTGATGAAGCGCAGGATCCGGTCGATGCCGCTGCGCAGCTCCGAGTGGACCAGGGTGAACTTGCTCGCCTCCTCGGCGAGCCGCGCGGCGTAGGCCTCGCGCCCGACCTTGGTGGCCCGGTACGCCCCGGAGCCGGAGACCACGAAGCTGCCGGAGAGCACCTCGGCGCCGGTCTTCTTCTCGATCGGGTCGGCCTCGCCGGTGAGCAGCGATTCGTCCACCTCGAGCAGCTCGGCCTCGAGCACCTCGCCGTCCACCACGATCTGGTCGCCGGGGCCGAGCTCGATCAGGTCGTCCTGCACCACCTCGCCGGGCGGCACCTCGGCGGCGACGCCGTCGCGGCGCACCCGGGGGCGGGCCTGGCCGACGATGGCGAGCTCGTCCAGGGTGCGCTTGGCGCGCACCTCCTGGATGATGCCGACCGCGCTGTTGGCCACGATGAGCAGCCCGAACATGCCGTCGATCGGCGACCCGGCGGACAGCACGAGCACGAAGAGCACGCCGAGGATGGCATTGATCCTGGTGAAGACGTTGGCGCGCACGATCTCCCGCACCGAGCGCGAGGCGCGGGCCGGGACGTCGTTGGTGCGACCGTCGCTGCGGCGTTGCTCGACCTCGGCCACGGTCAGCCCGGTCGCGGCATCCGCTCGGACGGAAACAGACATGCCGCAAGGCTACGGGGGTACTGCCTCCGGCCCGCAACGCGGCGCGGCGCGGCGAACTACCGTGGATCGGGTGTGGCGGAAGCGGTCGGTACCCGGGGCGGCGTTCGGCGCTTCGGCGTATCTGCTGTGGGGGCTCTTCCCCGCGTTCTTCGGGTTGCTGGCCTTCGCCGACGCGGTCGAGGTGCTGGCCGAGCGGATCGTCTGGACGCTGGTCGTCGTGGTGATCGTGCTGGCGGTCACCGGGCGGTTGCGGCAGCTGCGCGGGATCGACGCCCGCACCTGGCGGCTGGCCGCCGCCGCGTCGCTGGCCATCTCGGTGAACTGGGGTGTCTACGTCTTCGGGGTGCTCTCCGGGCACGTGGTCGAGTGCGCGCTCGGCTACTTCGTGAACCCGCTGGTCACGGTGGCGTTCGGGGTGCTGATCTTCCGGGAGCGGCTGGTGGCGGCGCAGTGGGTGGCGCTCGGGCTCGGGGCGCTCGCGGTGCTGGTCCTGACCGTGGACCTGGGCCGCCCGCCCTGGATCGCGCTGGTCCTCGCCTGCTCGTTCGCGCTCTACGGGCTGGTCAAGAAGGTGATCCGGCTGGACGCGCTGCGCAGCGTCGCGGCCGAGGGGGTGGTCGGCGCGCCGCTCGCGCTGGCCTTCCTGGTGCTGCTCGCGGTGCGCGGCGAGAGCTCCTTCGGCGACGGGATCGGGCACACCGCCCTGCTCGTCGCCACCGGCCCGGTCACCCTGGTCCCGCTGCTGCTCTTCGCCACCGCCGCGCAGCGGGTCCCGCTCTCCACCATGGGCCTGCTGCAATATCTCACCCCGGCGCTCCAGCTGCTCTGGGGCGTCGCCGTCCTGCACGAACCCATGCCGCCCGCCCGCTGGGCCGGCTTCGCCCTCATCTGGTGCGCCCTCCTCGTCTTCAGCACCAACGCCCTGCTCCGCGCCCGCACCAACCGCCGCACCGCGAGCCCCCCGCCGGATCACCCCGCGGGCTCCGCCGGCAACCCCACCCCCGCCGAATCCGCAGGCAGCGCCACCCCCCGCTCATCGAGCAGATCAGTCGAGCGCGAAGCAGGCGACATACGGGCGCGCGATCAGTAACCGGTGAGGATTGGCCCCGGGCTCCAGAGCCCGGACCGACTCTCCTGCACCACCTGCGCCCGAGCCGGAACAGCACCCGGATCGATCCGGCCGAACCGCTGCAACTCACCCCAGTCCCGCCGCCAGTCGTGCGCGAGATAGGTCGGCAACGTCTCGGCCCGCAGCAGCAGCCCGGTCCACCCGAGCGGCCCCCCGCCATCGTGGTTCTGCCAGAGACTGGTGATCTCGGCACCGGGCCGATCCGGCAGCACCCGGTACTCGGGCACCTCGGCGATCCCGTGCCGGTGGTCGAACGGCCGCTGGCAGGGGAACTGCAACCCGACCATCCAGTCGAGCAGCACCGGCGCCTCGGACCCGACCACCTCGTTCAACGTCGAGGTGCGCGGCACCCGGGGCGGCGTCAGGGCGATCCACTGGGCCGGATTGCGGTCCCGGTCGGCGGCGACGATCCGGACGACAGCGGCCTCGGCCGGGATATCCGCGAGCGGCACCCGCAGATTCCGCCACGACGGCGCGGGCCCGACATCGATCGGCAGCACCCGCCCGCCGGGAACCCCGTCGGCGGTCCCCCACTCCAGCTCCACGGTCTGCCCCGGCGTCACCACCCCGTCGCTGTCCACCGAGCGGATCCGCCCGGCCGCGCCGATGGCGACGATCCCGTCCCGCTCCGCGGGCAGCCGGTACCAGCCGGTGGTCAGCTCGGCCGGGCCCGCGTCACCGGAGCCGTAACTGCCGAGCATCGGCACCCGCGCCGGGTCGAGCCCGAAGGGCAGCGCGGCGGAGCGGGTGCCGTTGGCGGTGTCGGAGTTGGTGGTACCGCTGAGCGCGTCCGCGATACTCCCGGAGGCGCTGCTCTCGTCGTCCGGGCGCAGGTCGGCGGCGACCCCGCCGGGCACGAACCCGGCCCCGGTCCCCGCCAGCGCGGCCGCCGCGTCGCCGGTGAGCGGCGGCAGGACGGACCCGTTCGGATCGGTCTCCACCAGCACCTCGTTCGCCAGCCCGCACGGCTCGCCCAGCACCGCCGAGATATTCGAGCTGCCGAGCGTGAACGCCGGATACCGGCTGATCGTCGCCTTGCCGAACGAGGCCACCTCCAGCAGCACCGCCAGCGCCAGCGCCAGCGCGAGCACCGGCGTCGCCGACAGCCGCCGCGCGAACCCGGAGATGTGGTGCGGCGTCCCCGGCTCCGGGGCCCGCACCTGCCACCACGCGGCCACCGCGAGCAACCCGGCCGCGAGCAGCAGGAACACCGTGCTGAGCTGGATGCCTGCGAGCGAGACCGGCTTGTCCCACCACGGGATCCCGTACGAGGAGACGTACCACCAGCCGTTGTCGCCGGTGAAGGCCAGCGCGAGTAGGAAGGCGACGACGGCGGCGAAGAGCGCCCGGTTGCGCGGCGCCTTCATGACCGCGGGCGCCACCGCCACCGCGGCCAGCACCGCCACCATGCCCGCGACCCCGGCGAAGACGCCGAAGTGGTGCGTCCACTTGGTCGGCGTGACCATCACCAGCAGCAGCGTGCCGACCGCGGTGCCGAGCGCGCGGCGCGTCGGCCCCGCGGCCGTGCTCGGGATCCGCCCGCCCTTGCGCAGCAGGACCAGCACGCAGGTGAGCACCCCGGCGAAGAGCAGGAAGATCCCGGCGCGGCGGGCGAAGGAGCCGTCCACCTCCGGTTGCAGCAGGTACTGGTAGCGCAGGTACTCCTGGAACCACTTGACGTCCGGGCCGGCGATCGCGTGCACCCGCTGCATCTCGCGCATGGCGCTCAGCGGCTGGTCGGCGAAGGCCACCGCGAGCACCAGCGTGCCCGCGGCGCCGATCGGCGCGGCCAGGGAGAGCCCGGCAAGGAAGCGGCGCGGCCCGGCCGCCCGGCGCCGGACGATCTGCGCCAGCGGCCGCAGCCCGGCCAGCAGCGCGGCGACGCAGAGCACCCCGGACGGCCCCGCGGTGCAGGCGAAGGCCGCCACCAGCACCGCGATCGCCGCGGGCAGCAGCCGCCGGGTGGCGATCGCGCGCTCCATCGAGCACCAGGTGAGCACGATGCCGAGCGCGACCACCGGCTCCGGGCGCAGGCCGTTGTCGTAGGGCAGCCAGACGGCGAGGAAGGCGAGCGCGCCGGTCCAGCGCGCGACCCGGTGGTGCCGCACCGCGACCCCGAACCGCGGGATCACCTCGCGGCTGATCAGCAGCCAGATCAGCAGCCCGGCGAGGAGCGCGGGCAGCCGGACGAACGGGCTCGCGGTGCTGATCTCGGCCAGGATCCGGATCAGGTCGTAGTACGGCGTGCCGACCGGGTTCTCCGGCACCCCGAAGTAGCGGAAGTAGTTCGCCATGTACCCCGAGGTGCCCGAGGTGCGGGCCATGCCGAACTGGTAGCCGTCGTCCGAGGTGGTGGAGCCGATGAAGTACCAGAGCACCATGACCGCGGCGACGAAGCCGTCCAGCGGGGTGCACCGCCACCAGCGGGCGGGCAGCACCCGGCGCGGGCGCAGGCCGTCGCGCCGGTCCAGGACGGAGAGCGCGGCCAGCGCGAGCACCGTGCTCAGCGCGGCGCCCCAGATGGCGAGCAGCTTGAGCGTGCCCGGGGTGGAGGAGAAGCGGGAGTCGACCTCGGCGCGCATGCTCGCCCCCGCCGGGTCGGGGAGATCGCTGAAGAGCCCGGCCACCTGCGGGCGGAAGTCACCGGCGAGCGTGGCCTCGGTGCCGCCCGCGCCGGTGAAGGTGGCGGCGGAGCCGTCCGCGTGCAGGGTGAGCACGCAGCCCGGCGGCAGCTCGGTGACCGGGGTGCTCAGCAGGGCCTGGTTGCGCAGGACGACATCGAGCCGGGCGGGCGCCGGTGCACCCGCCGGGTTCGCTGTCGCGCCGGAACCGTCCGCCCCGTTCGCACCGGAACCGTCCACACCGGGCACCGAGGTGTCGGCGCCGGGCGCCGAGGTGTCGGCACCGCCGGGCGTCGCGGCGCCGGGCGGGGTCGGGCCGGGCCGCACCTGGGCGATGAAGCCGTAGCGCTCCAGATCGGGCGCCCCGACCGGCGCGGTCGCCGCGAGCACCCCGCCTTCGGGCAGCTGCTCGACGGCGGCGCACGGGATGGTGGCGTCGAAGGTCAGCGGGGCGTAGGCCACCAGCGGCGCCTCCACCGAACCCGGCGTTCCGGCCTGCGGCCACTCCAGCGTGGTGACGTCCACCCGCACCGGCAGCAGCGGAACCGCGACGGCGCAGAGCATGCCGAACAATCCGGCGATCAGGGCGACCGGAGCGGCCCATCGACGGGCGCTGCCGGGAGACCGCGCGGGGTCCGGATCGTTCACGGAGGGCGCACGCCCGGCCCGCACCATCGTTTCGGCCACGGGGCTCGATCGTGCCACGCGCGATCCGCCGCCCCGGCCCCGGGTCCGGCTCCGAAACGCCGTTCGGCCGGTCACCCCGGGGAAACGGGGTGACCGGCCGAACGGGTCACGACGGCGATCAGGCGGTGCAGGCGACCGACTGCTGGCCCAGGTTGGTCAGCATCAGGCAGGCCCACTGCTTCTGGACCTTCCAGGTGCCGTTCTCGGCGACGAACGGCACGTCGACCACGTTGGCCTGGCCGTTGAGCACGAAGTTGGCCTTGGCGTTGACGCTCTCGCCGAACGAGGTCACGTCGGTCACGGTGACCGCGACACCGGCGGCCTTGGCGGCCTCGGCGAGCCGGTTCGGCAGCTCCGGATCGGCCTCGATGCCCTGCACCAGCTCCAGCTTCT
This sequence comes from Nocardia asteroides, assembly GCF_021183625.1. Classification (NCBI taxonomy): domain Bacteria; kingdom Bacillati; phylum Actinomycetota; class Actinomycetes; order Mycobacteriales; family Nocardiaceae; genus Nocardia; species Nocardia asteroides. The sequence continues at coordinate 5,794,930 of NZ_CP089214.1, read as the reverse complement.
CCGAGCTCGGGATCGACGGATCGAGCGCGGTGCCGAGCTGGGAGTTCAGCTGCTCGACGGTCGGGACCGGGGGCAGCGCGGCGTCCGACGCGGAGGTGCTCGCCGCGGCGCTCTTGCTGGTCGTGGTGGCGGGCTTGCTCTCGTTGTCGTCGCCGCCGCAGGCCGTCAGGCCGAGCGACGCGACGATGGCGAGACCCGCGATCGCGATTCTTCCGGTCTTACGAAGCTTCAACTGCTCGTCCTTCACATCTCGGGGAGTTCGCTGCACGAGCCACCCAGGCTACCGGTCAGCGGAGGCTGCCGAGCGGGTCGGCTCGGGACAGCCTCGGGTCGTCGGCAGCGAACGTACGCGCCGGGCCGGGGCCTGTCGAGCGGGTCTCGAACCGCACCGTCACCCGCCCGTGCCCCGCCCCCTGCACCCAGCCGTGCCCGTGCTCGGGGTGCGCCACGTCCAGCCCCGGGTACCAGTGCGGCAGCGCGGCGTTCGCCGCCGGGTCCCGCGCCGCGACCGGAAGGGGTTGCGGCACAGCACCACCGGGGAAGTACCCGGGCTCGGCGTCGTCCGGCGCCGCCGACGCGGGCAGGTCGCGGTCCAGCTCGGGAAAGAGCGACTCCTGCCGCACCGTGGAGAGCCCGGCGTACCCGACCCCCACCAGCCGGACCGCCCCCAGCTCCATCGGATCGATGGCCGAGCGCTGCGCGGCGGTGGCCAGGGTGGCGGCATCGGTGGTGGCGTAGGGCAGCGTGACCGAGCGGGTCACGATGCTCATGTCCGCCTTCCGCAGCTTGAGCACGACGGTCCGCGCGGCCCTGCCGTCCCTGGTCAGCCGCTTGTAGGCGGCCGCGGCCATGGTGTCGATGGCCGGGCGCAGCTGGGCGAGCGTCACCAGGTCGTGCTCGTAGGTGGTCTCGGCGCTGATCTGCTTGGCCTCGGCGCGCTCGGCGACCGGGCGGTCGTCGATGCCGCGGGCCAGCCGGTGCAGCGCGGCGCCGACGCTGCCGCCGAGCAGCGCGGCCGCCTCCTGCTCGGGCAGCGCCGCGAAGGCGCCGACCGTCTCGATCCCGGCCGCGCGCAGCCTGCCGTCCGCCACCGGCCCGATCCCCCACAGCTTGCGCACCGGCAGCGCGGCGAGCAGCGCGTCCTGCTCGGCGGGGGCGATCACCCGGATGCCGTCCGGCTTGGCCAGCCCGGAGGCGATCTTCGCCAGCTGCTTGCCGGTGCCGACGCCGACCGAGGCGACCAGCCCGGTGCGCTCGCGGACCAGCGCGCGCAGCTCCGCGCAGAACTCCGTCACCGCGGCGGCGCTCGCGCCGGCCAGCTCGGCCGGCTCGCCGAACGCCTCGTCGAAGGAGAGCGTCTCCAGCACCGGGATCCGGGAGCGCAGCGCGTCGAAGACCTGCCCGCTCACGGTGCCGTACACCGCACCGCGCGGCGGAAGCACCACCGCGGCGCCGCCGACCAGCCTGCGGGCCTGGTGCATGGGCATGGCCGAGCGCGCGCCGAAGACCCGGGACTCGTAGCTGGCGCCCGCCACCACCCCGCGCTGCCCGACCCCGCCGACCAGCACCGGGCGCCCGCGCAGCGTCGGCCGGGTGAGCTGCTCGACCGACGCGAAGAAGGCGTCCATATCGATGTGCAGCACCCAGCGCCGGGCCGACTGCCCCTGCGGCCCGGCGGCCGCGCGCGCGGGGACGGTACTCACCCGCCGGAATCTACGCCCGCCCACCGACAGCGAACGCCGTGACCAGGCCGGAAAACGGGGGCGGGGGCCGAATCCCCGCCCGGATCGGGGGCTCCGCCCCGACCGGCGGTCGCTGTGTGATGATCGGCGCATGAAGATCCGCAAGGCCGTGATTCCGGCCGCCGGAATCGGCTCCCGGCTGCTGCCGCTGACCAAGGCCATCCCCAAGGAGATGCTCCCGGTCGGCGACAAGCCGGTCATCGAGCACACCGTGCGCGAGCTGGTCGCCTCGGGCATCACCGACATCACCATCGTGGTCAGCGGTGGGAAGTCGCTGATCCAGGACCACTTCCGCCCCAACCCCGCGCTCGTCGCGCAGCTCCGCTCGGACGGGAAGACCGCGTTCGCCGACGCCGTCGAGGAGGTCGGGGAGCTCTCCCGGCACGGGCATATCACCTACCTGGACCAGCACGGGCCGTACGGCAACGGGACGCCGGTGCTGAACGCCGCGCGGCACGCGGGCGACGAGCCCATGCTCGTGCTCTGGCCGGACGACGTCTTCGTCGCCGAGGTGCCGCGGGCGCAGCAGCTCATCGACGCCTACGAGAGCACCGGGGCGCCGGTGCTCGCGCTGCTGCCGATGGATCCGGCGGATTCGCAGCGCTACGGGGTTCCGGTGGTCGCCGAGGATCGGGGGGCCGGGCTGCTCCGGATCACCGGGCTGCGGGAGAAGCCGAAGTCCGCGGACGCGCCCTCCTCGTTCGCCGCGATCGGCGGGTACGTGGTGACGCCGGGGATCGTCGACGAGCTGCGGGCGCAGACCAGGGATTGGTATCAGCACCGGACCGGGGAGATCTACCTGACCGATGCCATCAATACCTACGCCGCGGCGAATCCGGTGTTCGGCCAGGTGATCTCGGGGCGCTGGTACGACACCGGGAACCCGGCCGACTACCTGGTCGCGCAGTTCGCCTCCGCGTTGGCGCACCCCGAGTACGGTGCGCTGCTGCGCGACCTCTGCGTCCCGCAGGACTGAGCAGGGGTCCGGGGGGACGTCGGTCCCCCCGGAAACCCCCTTCTACACCTTGGCGACAGCCACCCGGACCCCACCGCAGACGACGGGCGCGTCATCCCCGGCCGGACCGAAGTCGAGCGAGGTGGCGAGGATCTCGCCGCCGATCAACGCGGCATGCCGCTCGGCCCACGCCCGCTGCTCGGCGGGCACATCCAGCGTCACGCTGATCCGATCGGAGACCTCGAGCCCGAGCGACTTCCGCGTCTCCTGCAGATCGCGGATCAGATCCCGCGCCCACCCCTCGGCTTCCAGCTCCTCGGTGACGGTGTCGTCCAGCACGACGAGCCCGGCATTCCCCGGCAGCGCCGCCGTCGACTCCGGCGAGGCCGCGACCAGCCGCCTGCTGTACTCCTCCGGCAGCAGCGCGACATCGGCCGCGCACACCACACCGTCGGCGTCCTCGGCCCAGTCGCCCGCCTTGACCGCCTTGATCACCGTCTGCACCCGCTTGCCGAGCCGGGGCCCGGCGACCCGCGCGTTCACGGTGAGCTCGAAGCGCCCGTGCGCGTCCACGTCCGTGGTGAGCGTCACCTGCTTGACGTTCACCTCGTCCGCGATCACGTCGGCGTAGTCCCGCAGCCGCTCGGCGTCGGCGGCCGCGATCGTCACCTCGGAGAGCGGCAGCCGCACCCGCAGCTTCTTCGCCTTGCGCAGGCTCAGCACGGTGGAGCAGACCACCCGCACCTCGTCCATGGTGGCGACCAGCTCGGCGTCGTGCGGCAGCTCGCCGGCGGCGGGCCAGTCGGTGAGGTGCACCGAGCGCCCGCCGGTGAGCCCGCGCCAGATCACCTCGGTGATCAGCGGCAGCAGCGGCGCGGCCAGCCTGGTCACCACCTCGAGCACGGTGTGCAGGGTGTCGACGGCATCGCGGTCCTCGCTCCAGAACCGGTTCCGGCTCCGGCGCACGTACCAGTTGGTGAGCGCGTCGGCGAAGGTGCGCAGCTCGTCGCAGGCGCCGGCGATGTCGTACTCCTCCAGCGCCGTGGTGACCGCGTCGCGGGTGGCCGCGAGCTTGGCCAGGATGTACCGATCGAGCACGTGCGGCGAGTCGGTGCGCCAGGTGCCCGGCTCGGTGGCGTAGAGCTGCAGGAAGGTCCAGGCGTTCCAGAGCGGCCGCAGCGCGTGCGAGACCCCCTCGCGGATCCCGCGCTCGGTGACGATGAGGTTGCCGCCGCGCAGGATCGGCGAGCTCATCAGGAACCAGCGCATGGCATCCGAGCCGTCCCGGTCGAACACCTCCTTGACGTCCGGGTAGTTGCCCTTGGACTTGCTCATCTTGAGCCCGTCGTCGCCGAGCACGATGCCGTGCGCCGCGACGGTGGCGAAGGCCGGGCTGTCGAAGAGCGCGGTGGCCAGCACGTGCAGCGTGTAGAACCAGCCGCGGGTCTGCCCGTTGTACTCGACGATGAAGTCGCCGGGGAAGTGGCCGTCGAACCACTCCTTGTTCTCGAACGGGTAGTGCACCTGCGCGTACGGCATGGAGCCGGACTCGAACCAGCAGTCGAGCACCTCCGGCACCCGGCGCATGGTGGACTTCCCCGTCGGGTCGTCCGGGTTGGGCCGGGTCAGCTCGTCGATCATCGGCCGGTGCAGGTCGTCCGGGCGCACGCCGAAGTCGCGCTCCAGCTCGTCCAGCGAGCCGTAGACGTCGAGCCGCGGGTAGGCCGGGTCGTCCGAGCTCCAGACCGGGATCGGGCTGCCCCAGTAGCGGTTCCGGCTGATGTTCCAGTCCCGCGCGCCCTCCAGCCACTTGCCGAACTGGCCGTCCCTGATGTGCTCGGGCACCCAGGTGATCTGCTTGTTCAGCTCGACCATCCGGTCCCGGAACTTCGTCACCGCGACGAACCAGGACGGCACCGCCATGTAGATGAGCGGCTGCCCGGAGCGCCAGCTGTGCGGGTAGGAGTGCTCGATCGTCTCGTGCCGCAGCAGCTTTCCGGCCGCCCTGAGATCCTTGATGATCACCGGGTTGGCGTCGAAGACCATCAGCCCCTCGTACGGCGGCACCATCGAGGTGAACTTGCCGCCCTGGTCGAGCGGCTGCACCAGCTCGATGCCGTTGGCGACGCAGACGTCCATGTCCTCCTCGCCGAACGCGGGCGCGAGATGCACGACGCCCGTGCCGGAATCGGTGGTCACGTAGTCCGCGGCGAGCACCCGGTGCGCGTTCGGATGGCCGGCGAAGAAGTCGAAGGCCGGGGTGTAGGCGAGGTCGACCAGCGCGGCGCCGACGTGCTCGGAGAGCACCTCCGGCTCCTCGCCCAGCTCGCGCGCGTAGTGCGAAACCCGCTCCGCGGCCAGCACGTAGCGCTTGCCGTCGGCGCCGCGCAGGTGCACGTAGGTGAGGTCGGGGTGCACCGCGATCGCCAGGTTCGAGGGCAGCGTCCACGGCGTCGTCGTCCAGATGACCGCGGCGGCGCCGTCGAGTTCGCGCAGCGGATGGTCGTCCGGCACCCGCAGCACCATGTCGACGGTGACCGCCGGATCCTGGCGCATCTTGTAGGCGTCGTCGAGCCGGGTCTCCTGGTTCGACAGCGGCGTCTGCTCGTACCAGCTGTACGGCAGCACCCGGAAGCCCTGGTAGATCAGCCCCTTGTCGTACAGCGTCTTGAACGCCCACATGACCGACTCCATGAAGTCGAGATCGAGCGTCTTGTAGTCGTTGTCGAAGTCGACCCAGCGGGCCTGGCGGGTGACGTAGTCGCGCCATTCCCCGGTATAGCGCAGCACCGAGGACTTGCACGCCGCATTGAATTCGGCGAGCCCCATGGCATCGATCTGTGATTTGTCCGTGATACCGAGCTGCTTTTCCGCTTCGATTTCCGCGGGCAGCCCGTGACAGTCCCATCCGAAGCGCCGGTCGACGCGGTTTCCGCGCATCGTCCGGAAACGCGGAACGAGGTCTTTCACGTATCCGGTGAGCAAATGGCCGTAATGCGGCAGCCCATTGGCAAACGGCGGTCCGTCGTAGAAGACGAACTCCGGTGCCCCGGAACGGTTTTCGATACTCGCCCGGAAGGTGTCGTCGGCCGCCCACGCGTCGAGCACGCGGCGCTCCAGCTCCGGGAACGCCGAGCCCGCGCCCGCGGCGAGGTCGACGCGCGGGTACGCGCTGCGGGAAGTGTCGTCCGCCATGGCGGTGTCGGGTCTCCTCCGTGCCGCCGCGCCCATCGGCGCGGTTCGCTGGCACGGGGACGACCACGGCGCGGATGCGCCGAGACCGCGGTACCACCCCGCTTGCCCTGGCCGCGCTGCGGCCGGACCTCTCGTTGCGAGCTGTGACGGGCTCACCCGTTCGGTTCTACTTGGCGCGCGGAGCGCGCCGTTCTTCCGAAGGCTCCCCGGTGATGGCCGGATCGATGCCGTACAGGTTTCAGTCTATCGGCGGCGGTCAACTCTTTTGGGAGCGGGTTCGCGATCGCCCTCTTCGGGCCGCCCGCCCGCGAGCGCACTCGCCAGCAACAGCACCGCGCCGAGCACGCACACCACGATGCAGCCCCAGGCCCAGAGCACCGAGCCGGTGGTCAGGGCCGTCACGAGCAGGGCGAAGCCGATCGCCGCGAGCACCAGCGTCAATACCAGCACGGTGACCCCCAGTGGAGACTCGACAGGACGCGCTACCGCTCGGCAACTACCGAACGGACCCTGCTACAAGTCTACTTGCCACCCTTGGCGAAGGAGGCGGGCGCGAGGCCGTTGGCACCGGTGTCGAAGCCGCCGTCGTCCACCGGGACCGCCGAGCCGCGGTTCTCCAGCTCCTCCAGCTGCGACTCCAGGTAGGACTTCAGCCGCACCCGGTACTCCCGCTCGAAGGTCTTGAGCTGCTCGATCCGGCTCTCCAGCACGCTGCGCTGCTGGGTGATGGTGGCCATGATCTCGGTGTGCTTGCGCTCGGCGTCGGACTGCAGCGCGTCCGCCTTCTCCTTGGCCTGGCGGAGCTGGTTGTCCGAACGGGTCTGCGCGTCGGAGAGCATGGCGTCGGACTTCTGCCGCGCGTCCGCGATCATCGAGTCGGAGCGGTTGCGGGCGTCGGCGACGAGTCGCTCGGAGTTCGCTCGCGCATTGGAGAGCAGGTTCTCCGCCTCGCTCTTCGCGTCGCTGGTGAGCCGGTCGGCCATCTCCTGGGCCAGGCTCAGCACCTTCGCCGCCTGCAGGTTCGCGTCGACGCCCTGGCTCTCCGCAGCCGGTACCGCGGGCATCGGCGGCTGCGGGGCGGGTGGCACCGGCTGTTTGATCGGTTCTGGCGGCGGCACCTGCTGGACCGGGGGTTTCGCGATGCCGGGGCCGGGGCCGCGGTTCTTCTTGGCGTCCGTCAGCTCGGCGTCCAGCTCGGCGACCCGCTGCCGCAGATCGGCGTTCTCCTCGATCAGCCGCGACAGCTCCTGCTCCACCAGATCCAGGAACGCGTCGACCTCGTCCTCGTTGTAGCCGCGCTTCCCGATCGGCGGTTTGCTGAACGCGACGTTGTGCACATCAGCTGGGGTCAGCGGCATCGAAGGATCCCTTCACGCGTCTTTTGGAGATCTGGCAGATCTGTCATCTCGTTCCCGGACCATTCTGTCACACGGGAGCTACGGGCTGCCCGAGCCTGCCCACGATGGACATCAGGATGAACACGATGAATAGCAGGACCATAATCGAGAGATCGAGCCGAATTCCCCCCAGCGACACCGGTGGTATCAAGCGCCTCAGCAGTTTCACGGGCGGATCCGTGATCGTGAAGATCACCTCGAGCACGACCACCACGAACCCGGTCGGGCGCCAGTCACGGGCGAAGCTGCGGATGAACTCCACGATCACCCGGCTGATCAGCAGCAACCAGAAGATGAACAGGACGAAGTAGAGCACCGCGAAGACCACCACGACATCACTCTGCCCGAAAATCGGCGACGCGCAAAACGACCGCGCCGGTCCGGCTCGGCCGGACCGGCGCGGTGCCCGCTGGCAACGCCGTTACTTCTGGTTGTAGAAGCCGGTTTCCGCGATCCGGCGACGCTCCTCCGCCGAGACGTCGACGTCCGCCGGTGAGAGCAGGAACACCTTGGTGGCCACCTTGTCGAACGAGCCACGCAGCGCGAACGCCAGCCCGGCGGCGAAGTCGACCAGCCGCTTGGCGTCGGCGTTGCTCAGGTCGACCAGGTCCATGATCACCGGGTTGCCCTCGCGGAAGCGCTCGCCGATGATGCGCGCCTCGCTGTAGTCCCGCGGGCGCAGGGTGGTGATCTTGGACAAGGGACCTCCGTCCTCGAAGATCCCCGGCCGCCTGGCGGCGACCGGCTCGGGGCGCATGCGCTCCTCGAGCCGGCGCTCCTCCGCCTCGGGATCGACGGCGAGCGCGCCGCGGGTGGCCCCCCGCATCATCGGAGCGCCGCCGCCCGCCGCGCGGAACCGCCCCGCCGCCGCGGAGTCGATCCTCGTCGGGCGGCGCGGTGGCGGCTCGTACCGGTCGTCGGAGTACCCCTCGTCGGCGTACTCCTCGCGCCGGGGCAGCGGCGGGTAGCCGCCGGAGTAGGGCGATTTGTAGGCGGGCTCGGGGTAGTCGGAGTCGGCGGCGTAGTGCTCGTCGCCGTAGCCGTCGGAGGGGGAGCCGTAGCGGCTGTACGCGCCGTACTCCCGGTCGAATTCACGCGCGCGAGAGCGCCGGGGGCCGCGGTCGTCGATGCCGTGCGGGGCCCGGTCGTCGACATAGTCGTCCTCGTACTCGTCGAGTGGAACCATGCCGAAGTACGCCTTGAACTTGTGCAGCGTGCTCATCTGGTCGACCTTCCTTCGGCCCCGGTGGCGGCCGGGTGTTGAAGTCTTGCTCAGCACCCCTCGTCAGTCCCCAGCATATGTGTCGAATGTGACTGATGAGGTTTCTTTGCTAGCCCGAGGTTATCGGGCGTGTACCCAGGAGCGCGGTACCGACACGCACACAGGTGGAACCGTGTGCCACAGCTGATTCCAGATCGCCCGACATGCCGGCCGAGAGTTCGCTCGCGCCCGGGTGGTCGGCCCGCACCCCGGCGTGCAGCCCCGCCAGCCGCGCGAAGGCCGCCTCCGGCTCGGCGTCGAGCGGCGGAATCGCCATCAGCCCAGCGAGTTCCAGCGCCGGGGCGGCCGCGACGCGGTCGGCGAGTGCGGACAGATCCGCGGGGGCGACGCCACCCCTTCCCGGGTCGGTGTCCAGGCTCACCTGGAGCAGCACCCGCAGCGGGGCGGTGCGCTCCCCCGCGTCCAGCGCGGCGGCCGCGGCGGTCTCCAGCGCGGCGGCGAGCCGTTCGCTGTCCACCGATTGCACGGTGTGCGCCCAGCGGGCCACGGTCTTCGCCTTGTTGCGCTGCAGCCGGCCGATCATGTGCCAGGCCACCGGCTCGGCGAGCTCCGGTGTCAGCTCGGCGACCTTGGCGGTGGCCTCCTGTTCGCGGGATTCGCCGAAGGCGCGGCAGCCGAGGTCGTAGAGGAGGGCGATGTCGGTGGCCGGGTGGAACTTGGTCACCGGCAGCAGCCGCACCGCGCCCGGTTCGCGGCCGGCGGCGAGACGGGCGGTTTCGATCCTGGCCGTGACGGCCGCGAGCCGGGTGGCGAGCTCGTCGGCGCGGGCGGTGCCCGCCGTCGCCGTGCGGCCGGCATCGCGCGCGGGTGCCGTTTCGGGGCCCTTGCCGCTCACGAGCCCGCCTGCATCCAGATCACTCCGGCGATGCGGCCGGTCGGCGCTCCGCGCCGGTGGCTGAAGAGCGCCCTGTCCTCGATGGTGCAGCGCGGGTCGACCGCGACCCCGGCGACCCCGGCGGCCGTCAGCTGCCTGCGAATGCCTGCCCGCAGGTCGAGCGAGGGGGTGCCGCGCACGGTGGTGGCCGCGCTGCCCGGCAGGTGCGCCTCGACATCGGCGCGCATGGCGGCGGGCACCTCGTACTGCCTGCCGGAGGCGGCCGGGCCGAGGAAGGCGCCGATCCGCTCGACCCGCGCGCCCACCGAGGTCATGGCGGCCAGCACCCGGGGCACGATGCCGATCCTGGCGCCGACCCGGCCCGCGTGCACGGCGGCGATCACGCCCGCCTCGTCGTCGGAGAGCAGCAGCGGGACGCAGTCGGCGGTGAGCACCACCAGCGCCAGGTTCGGCACCGTCGTCACCAGCGCGTCGGTGGCGGGCACCGGCTCGGCGCGCGGGCCGTCGACGATCTCGACCGAGCGGCCGTGGATCTGCTCCATCCAGACCAGCCGCTCCGGGGCGAGGCCGATGCCGTCGGCCAGCCGCTCCCGGTTCCGCCGCACCGCCGCCGGATCGTCGCCGACGTGGTCACCGAGGTTGAAGCTGTCGTAGGGCGCGGCCGAGAATCCGCCGGTGCGCGTCGTGGTGACCCGGCGGACGGTGAGCGCGGGAGCGGAAGTCATGGCTCCGAGCTTAATCCGCGCCCGCGCGGGGCGATCGGTGCGCCGGACGCGCGCGGCCCCCGGCTCCGGGGGCGGAGGCGGGGGCCGCGGGCGTGGTCAGTGCCGCATGAAGTCGGGCACGTCGACGTCGTCGTCGTCCGGCGGGTCGATGCGGGTGCGCGAGCTGTCCCGCAGGCTCGGCTCGGCGGCCGGGCGGAGCCGGTCGGGTTCCCGGTAGTTCGGCACCGCGCCGCGGCCACTGTCGTAGGACGGCGGGTCGACCCCGCGCGCGGGCGAATCGCTGCTGCCGCGCTGGCCGATCTCGCCGGCCCGGCCGGAGCCGATGGTGCCGCGCACCGACCCCGGGTCGAAGACCCGCTTGGTCGGGCCGCCGCTGTCGAAGCCTGCGGCGATCACCGTGACCCTGACCTCGTCGCCGAGCGAGTCGTCGATCACCGTGCCGAAGATGATGTTGGCCTCGATGTGCGCGGCCTCCTGCACCAGCGAGGCCGCCTCGTTGATCTCGAAGAGCCCGAGGTCGGAGCCGCCCGCGATCGAGAGCAGCACGCCGTGCGCGCCGTCCATCGACGCCTCCAGCAGCGGCGAGTTGATCGCCGACTCCGCCGCCTTGACCGAGCGGCCCTCGCCGCGCGCCGAGCCGATGCCCATGAGCGCGCTGCCCGCGCCGGACATGACGCTCTTGACGTCCGCGAAGTCGACGTTGATCAGCCCGGGGGTGGTGATCAGGTCGGTGATGCCCTGGACACCGTTGAGCAGCACCTCGTCCGCCGAGCGGAAGGCGTCCATCAGGCTGACCGCCGCGTCGCCGAGCTGCAGCAGCCGGTCGTTCGGGATGACGATCAGGGTGTCGCAGGACTCGCGCAGCGCGGCGATGCCGGTCTCGGCCTGGTTGCCGCGGCGCTTGCCCTCGAAGGAGAACGGCCGGGTGACGACGCCGATGGTCAGCGCGCCGAGCTTGCGCGCGATGCTCGCCACGACCGGGGCGCCGCCGGTGCCGGTACCACCGCCCTCGCCCGCGGTCACGAAGACCATGTCGGCGCCCTTGAGCACCTCTTCGATCTCGTCCTTGTGGTCCTCGGCGGCCCGGCGGCCCACCTCGGGATCGGCGCCCGCACCGAGCCCGCGGGTGAGCTCGCGGCCCACGTCGAGCTTCACGTCGGCGTCGCTCATCAGCAGCGCCTGCGCGTCGGTGTTGACCGCGATGAACTCGACTCCCTTGAGTCCCTGTTCGATCATTCGGTTGACGGCGTTCACGCCGCCGCCACCGATGCCGACGACCTTGATCACAGCAAGGTAGTTGTGCGGGGGCGTCATGAGCTCTCGCCTTCCTTCGATCTCGAGCCTGTCTGGTACGGATCCCGGACGTGGGGCGGCGCTGTCCGGGCACCCGGCAAGCGGGCCGTCCCGGAGGACGGGCCGCCCTCCGGGCAAACCATAAAGCTGAACCATAGGGTTAGCGTTATGTCAAGTCTCCGACTGGTACGGAACGCTATTCGCCGTGCTCGCGATCCGCTCGCAGGCGCGCCGGTTCCGGATCCGGATTGTGTCGCGATCCCACCGGCCGCGGCGCACCCCACACCGTATCCCGCGCCATGCCCCCGACGCTCGGGCCGGGCAGACAGCGCAGGTCCGGAGCGTGGAGCAGGCTCGGTACCGGGCGCCCGCGTCATCGAACGGTCACCAGGTTCGGGCTGGAGACGTCGAAGATCGTGCCGTCCCGGGTGAGCAGCGGCCCGACCACGGCCGCCTTGCGGGCGGCGTCGTCGGCGCCGCCCCACAATACGGTACGGCCGTCCCGGAGGGTCAGCACGATGTCCGATGCCGTGCGCGCCTCCACCTTCGCCACCTCGGCGGTGAGTGCGGGCGGCAGCGCGGTCAGCACCGTCACGGCCACTCGACGGATCGCAGGCGCCGCACCGGCAGCGGCCAGCTCCGGGACACCCGGTGGCGCGGGCTCGACCGCGTACTCGACCGATTCGGCGTCCACCAGGTGCGCGCCGCCCTGGCCGGTGAACCAGAGCACCGGCGTGCGCTCCCGCACCGTCACCCGGACGGTCCCGGGGAAGACCCGCTGCACCCTGGCGGTGCTGATCTTCGGGATGCTCGCCACCCGCGCGGCCATGGCCGTGGTATCGATGCGCAGCATCGAGCGGCCCTCCGGCACCCCGAGCGCCGCCCGCACCTGGTCCTCCGGCACCGCGGCCGCGCCGTCCACCCGGACCGTCCGCACCGCGAAGACCGGTGTGAAGTACGCGACGGCGACGGCGGTGACCAGCACCGCGACCCCGAGCGCGACCCGGACCGGCACCCCCGGCAGCCCGCGGCGGCCCGCCGGGCGCGGATCGCCCGGCCGCCGCCCGCCCGGCCGGGCGAACCGGCCGGGCCACGCGGGCACCCACCTCACCGTCCGGCGTGCGGGCGCGCCCGCAGCCCGTCGAGGATCTGCCCGCCGAGCATGGTGACGTCGCCCGCGCCCATGGTGATCACCACGTCGCCGGGCAGCGCCAGCGCGGCCACCTGCCTGCCGACCCGGGACATGTCCGGCTGGTAGTGCACCGGGACGGTGACCGACTGCGCCACCAGCGCGCCGTTCACCCCCGGCAGCGGCTCCTCCCGAGCCCCGTACACGTCGAGCACGACCACCTCGTCGGCCAGGCTGAGCGCGGTGCCGAACTCGGCGGCGAAGGCGGCGGTGCGGCTGTAGAGGTGCGGCTGGAAGACCACGATCACCCGGCCCGGCCGCGCCCGCGCGCCGTCGGCGGCCTCCTGCCGCACCAGCTCGGCGGCGGCGCCGAGCACGGCGCGCACCTCGGTCGGGTGGTGCGCGTAGTCGTCGAAGACCCGGACGCCGTTCTCCCTGCCGGCGAACTGGAACCGACGGTGCACCCCGCCGAACCCCTCCAGCCCCTGGATCAGCTCGTCCACGTCGGCGCCTGCCGCCCGGCCCGCCAGCAGCGCGGCCAGCGCGTTGGCCGCCATGTGCCTACCTGGCACCGCGAGCCGCAGCGCGCGCGGCGTCGGCTCGTCGTCCAGCTGGAACTGGGCGAGCCCGCCGACGTCGCGCGGCTCCCAGCTCTGCAGTCTGGCCCCGACCGGGATCGGGGCGTCGGCGAGCTCGCCGGAGCCGTAGCCGAGCACCGCGATGCCGCGCTCGGCCAGCCGGGGGGCGACCCGCTCGGCCAGCGCGCGCGAGCCGGGGTCGTCCAGGCAGACCACGAGCAGCCCGCCGGGGGCGAGGCGGTCGGCGAAGTCGTCGAAGACCTGGGTGTAGGCCTCCGGGGTGCCGAAGAAGTCGAGGTGGTCGGATTCCACGTTGGTGACCACCGCGACGTCCGGGTCGTACTGCAGCAGCGAGCCGTCGCTCTCGTCCGCCTCGGCGACGAAGATGCCGCCGGTGCCGTGGTGCGCGTTGGTACCCGCCTCGTTCAGCTCGCCGCCGACCGCGAAGGACGGGTCGAAGCCGCAGTGCTGCAGCGCCACGATGAGCATGGAGGTGGTCGAGGTCTTGCCGTGCGTGCCGGAGACCAGCAGCGTGCGGTGCCCGCGCATGAGCGCGGCGAGCACGGCGGGGCGCAGCAGCACCGGGATCTCGCGGCGGCGCGCCTCGACCAGCTCGGGGTTGGTCTTGGGGATGGCGGCGAAGGTGGTGACGACGGCGGTCGGGCCGCCGGGCAGCAGGTCGAGCGCGTTCGCGTCGTGCCCGATCCGCACCTCGGCGCCGCGCGCCCGGAGCGCGAGCACGCCGCGGCTCTCCTTGGCGTCCGAGCCGGAGACGGCGCCGCCGCGGGCGAGCAGGATGCGCGCGATGCCGGACATCCCGGCACCGCCGATGCCGACCATGTGCACCCGCTCGAGTTCCGCGGGTAGCGCGGAGCGCGCGGCTTCCGGCTCGGTCATCGGGCCGCCACCTCGCGGACGATGCGCGCGACCTCGTCGGCGGCGTCGCGATGTCCGGCGCCGGCCGCGGCGCGGCCCATCCCGGTCAGGCGTGCGGGGTCCTGGAGCAGCGGAATCACCTCGTCGATCACGTACTTCGGCGTCAACTCCGAATCGGGGACAATTCTGCCACCACCGGCGGCGACGACGGGGCGCGCGTTGAGCTCCTGCTCCCCGTTGCCGTGCGGCAGCGGCACGTAGAAGGCGGGCAGCCCGACCGCGGAGACCTCGGCCACCGTCATGGCGCCGGAGCGGCAGACCACCGCGTCGGCGGCGGCGTAGGCGAGGTCCATCCGGCTCAGGTACGGCACGGCCACATACCCGGGCTCGGACACGTCCACGGTGTTCTTCGGGCCGTGCGCGTGCAGCACCGCGATGCCGGCGGCGGCGAGCTGCGCGGCCGCGCCGGAGACGCCCTCGTTCAGCGTCCGCGCGCCCTGCGACCCGCCGAAGACCAGCAGCACCGGCCCGTCCGCGGGCAGCCCGAAGTGCGCCCGCGCCTCGGCGCGCAGCGCGGCGCGGTCCAGCGAGGTGATCGAGGTGCGCACCGGGATGCCGAGCACCTCGGCGTCGAGCCCGGAGCCGGGCACCGCCGCCAGCACCCGGGTCGCCAGGCGCGCGCCGATCTTGTTGGCGATACCCGCCTTGGCGTTGGCCTCGTGCACCACCACCGGCACCACCCGGCGCCTGCCGAGCACCCCGCGCCCGGCCGCCAGGTAGGCGGGGAGCGCGACGTAGCCGCCGAACCCGACGATCACATCCGCGCCGACCTCGTCGATCACCGCGCGGGTGCGGGCCACCGACGCGCGCACCCGGCCGGGCAGCCGGAGCAGGTCGGCGGTCGGCTTGCGCGGCAGCGGCACCGGCGGGATGAGCTCGAGCCGGTAGCCGCGCTCCGGCACCAGCCTGGTCTCCAGGCCGCGCTCGGTGCCGAGTGCGGTGATCCGCACGGTCTCGTCCTGCCTGCGCAGCGCGTCGGCGACCGCGAGTGCCGGCTCGATGTGGCCGGCGGTGCCACCTCCCGCCACGATCACCGAAAGCCCGGATCGCCGCGCGGGTCGCACGTCACTCACCTGGATCTACCTCGTTCTCTCGCATGGGGCATGGGATAGCTCGGCTCCCAGGCCCTGGTCGCGCGGAGCGACCCGGTGCCACGGGATTCCCCGGAGCGCCTGCGCGGCGGCTCCGGAAGGTCGGCGGGCCTGCCGCGGCCCTTGCGGCCGCCCTCGGCGCCGCCGCGGCCGTTGGGCGGACGGCCGGGGCCGCGGCGGTTCACCGACCGGGCCCGCGCCTGCTCGGCCCGCACCGGCGAGTACACCTCGGGCTTCGGCAGCCGGAGCAGCCTGCTCACCCGGCCGTCCTGCCCGGCGTTCAGCGCGGAGACGGCCTCGGGTTCGTGCCTGGCGGCATTGGCGATGATGCCGAACATGAACAGCGTGATGGCCAGCGACGACCCGCCCGCGGAGACCAGCGGCAGCTGCAACCCGGTGACCGGGAGCAGCCCGACCACGTAGCCGATGTTGATCAGCGCCTGGCTGGTGATCCAGGTGGTCGCGGTGGCGATCAGGATCTTGAGGAAGGGGTCGGCCGAGCGGGTCGCGATCCGCAGCCCGGTGTAGACGAAGAGCGCGAAGAGCCCGAGGACCAGCATGCAGCCGAGGAAGCCGAGCTCCTCGCCGATGATGGCGAAGATGAAGTCGTTGTGCGAGTTCGGCAGGTAGCTCCACTTGGCCCGGCTCTGGCCGAGCCCGCGCCCCCAGATGCCGCCGTCGGCCAGCGAGTACATGGCCTGGCGGGCCTGGTAGCCGATGCCCTGCGGGTCGTCGCCGGGGTTGAAGAAGGCGCGCATGCGGTCGGAGCGGTAGCCGGCCGAGAGCGCGAGCACGACCGCCGCCACCACGCCGGAGGCGGCGATGGTGACGAAGAGCCGGGCGGGCAGCCCGCCGAACCAGAGCAGCGCCATCAGCACGATGCCGAGCGCGATGGTGGTGGAGAGGTTGGGCTGCAGCACGACGAGCAGGCAGACCAGCAGCCCGGCCGGGACCAGCGGGACCAGCAGCTCCTTGAGCGTGGCGCGCTCGGAGCGGCGCGAGGCGAGCAGGTGCGCGCCCCACACCACCAGGCTGACCTTGATCACCTCGGAGGGCTGGATGGAGATCGGCCCGATCACCAGCCAGCGCCGCGCGCCCTGCACCTCGGAGCCGATCCCGGGCAGCAGCACCAGCAGCAGCGCCAGCACCGAGAGCGCGAAGACCGGGAAGGACCACTGCCGCAGCCTGCGCAGCGGAATCCGGAGCGCCAGGTAGAACAGGACGAGCCCGATCCCGGCGAACATGGCCTGCTGCGCGAAGAGCGAGTAGGCCGAGCCGCCGTCGGCGTACGCCTCGACGCTGGAGGCCGAGAGCACCATGACCAGCCCGAGCACGGTGAGCAGGGTGGCGATCGTGACGATCAGGTGGAACGACGCCAGCGGGCGCGCCAGCCAGGCGCCGAAGCGCGTCGCCGTGCTCTCCGCCCGCCGGGTCGCCGTGGTCACGAGCGCCGCCCGATATCGCTCTCCTGCAGTGCGTTGACGGCCTCGGCGAAGCTGCGGCCGCGGTGCGTGTAGTCGGCGAACATGTCCAGCGAGGCGGCGGCGGGGGCGAGCAGCACGGCGTCGCCCGAGTCGGCGAGCCCGGCGGCCAGCCGCACCGCCTCGGCCATCACCGCATCCGCCTTCATGGTGGCATCGTCTCGCGCCTGCACCTCGACCACGGGGACTTCCGGGGCGTGTCGCGCCAGCGCGGCCGCGATGACCGGCGCGTCCACCCCGATCAGCACCGCCCCGACGAGCCGCTCGGCGACCTCTTCGACCAGATCCTCGACGGCGGCGCCCTTGAGCTGCCCGCCCGCGACCCACACCACCGAGGCGTGCGCCAGGATCGACGACCGCGCGGCGTGCGGGTTGGTGGCCTTGGAGTCGTCGACGAACTCGACCCCGGCCAGCTCCCGGACGAACGCGGCCCGATGCGGCCCGACCCGGTGCTCGACCAGCCCCTCGCGCACGAACTGCGGCGCCACGTCGATCGAGCGGGTGAGCGCCGCCGCGGCCAGCGCGTCGGCCACCCCGGACGGCCCGGGCGGGCTGATGTCGCCCACCTCGGCCAGGATGGCGGCCTTGGTGAAGGCCCGGTCCAGCAGCTTGCCGTCGACCACGCCGAGCTCACCGTCGGCGGGGACGCCGATCCGGAAGCCGACGGTGCGCCGCGCCTTCGATTTGCGGGCGAGCGCGGCGGCCACCGGGTCGTCCAGCCCGACCACCCCGACCCGCCCGACCAGCGCGCGGGCCTTGGCGGCTGCGTAGGCGTCCAGCCCGCCGTGCCAGTCCAGGTGGTCCTCGGCGACGTTCAGCACCACGCCCGCCTCCGGCCGCACCGACGGCGCCCAGTGCAGCTGGAACGAGGAGAGCTCGACGGCGAGCACCTGCGGGCCCGGGTTGCGGCGCAGCGCGTCCAGGATCGGCAGCCCGATATTGCCGCAGGCCACGCTGGGGATCCCGGCGGCGCGCAGGATGGCGTGCGTCATGTTGGTCGTGGTGGTCTTGCCGTTGGTGCCGGTGATCACCAGCCATTTGCGCACCGGCCCGTACAGCCTGGCCTGGTCCACCCACCAGGCGAACTCGACGTCGCCCCAGACGGGGATGCCCGCGGTGACGGCGTTGACCAGCACCGGCGAGTCCGGGCGCCAGCCCGGCGAGGTGATCACCAGGGCGTACCGGCTCAGGTCGGCGGTCTCCAGCTCGACGCTGGTTGCCACCTCCAGGCCGAGTCCGGCCGCCTCGGCGAGCGCGGCCGCGCCCGCGTCGGTGACCACCGGGTGCGCGCCGATGTCGCGCAGCGGCTCGACCAGCGAGCGGCCGGAGACGCCCCAGCCTGCGACGAGGACGTCGCGGCCGCGCAGGAATTCCAGCATGGGGCCGGGTGAGCGCAGGGCGCGCGGAGAGTGCTCGACCATTCCGCTCAGCCGACCTGGGAGAGGTATTCGCTGTAGAACAGCCCGAGCCCGAAGGCCGAGGCCATCGCGGCGAGCAGCCAGAACCGGATGATGACGGTGGTCTCCGCCCATTTGCTCAACTCGAAGTGGTGATGGAAGGGCGCCATCTTGAACAGCCGGTTCCGCGTGGTCCGGAAGACGACCACCTGCAGGATCACCGACATGGCCTCGGCGACGAAGAGCGCGCCGATGACGATCATGAGCAGCTCGGTGCGGGTGACGACGGAGAGCCCGGCGATCAGCCCGCCGAGCGCCAGCGAGCCGGTGTCGCCCATGAAGATCTTGGCGGGCGCCGCGTTCCACCAGAGGAAGCCGACGCAGGCCGCGCCGCCCGCGGCACAGACCAGGGCCAGGTCCAGCGGGTCGCGGACGTTGTAGCAGCCGGTCTCCGGCTTGGTCGAGCAGGCGTGGTAGTACTGCCAGAAGGTGATCACCACGTAGCCGCCGAGCACCAGGCTCATCGACCCGGCGGCGAGCCCGTCCAGCCCGTCGGTCAGGTTGACCGCGTTGGACCAGGCCACCACCACCAGGCAGACGAACACCAGGAACACCACGACGCCCATCGAGACGGTGGTGATGTCGCGGACGTAGGAGAGGTGCCTGCTCGCCGGGGTGAGCCCGTTCGCGCCCTTGAACTGCAACGCGAGGATGCCGAAGAGGATCGCGGCGGAGATCTGCCCGATGTACTTGCCCGCGGCGGTGAGGCCGAGGTTGCGCTGCTTGCGCAGCTTGATCATGTCGTCCAGGAAGCCGACCAGGCCGAGCGCGGTGGCCAGCCCGAGCACCAGCAGCGCCGAGGCCGAGGGCCCCTCGGCGTCGTAGCCGATGCCGATCAGGTGCGAGCCGAGGTATCCGGCCCAGATGCCGATCACGATGGCGATGCCACCCATGGTCGGCGTCCCGCGCTTGGCCTGGTGGCTGGCCGGGCCGTCGACCCGGATCTCCTGGCCGAAGCCGCGCTTCGCGAAGATCGAGATCAGCAGCGGTGTGAGCAGGATCGATACGGTCAGCGCGATGGCCGCCGCGAACAGGATCTGTCTCATCGGGTTGCCTCCGTGCTTCCCGCAGGTGCGTCCGGCGGCACTGCCGATCCCCCTGTCAAATGGTCGGCGACCTCCCAGAGGCCGACCGATTGCGACGCCTTCACCAGTACCACGTCACCCGGTTCGACCTCCGCGTCGAGCAGGGCGATCGCCGCACCGATATCGGGTACGAGGATCGATTCCTCGCCCCACGAGCCTTCCATCACCGCTCCCTGGTGCATGGCCCGGGGCGGCCTTCCGGTCCCGACCACGACGAGCCGGTCCACATCCAGCCGCACCGCGAGCCGTCCGATCGCATCGTGTTCCACCACCGACTCCGGGCCGAGCTCGCCCATCTCACCGAGCACGGCCCAGCTGCGCCGCCGCCGGTCGTCGGTCCTGGCCATGGTGACCAGGGCCTTGAGCGCGGCCCGCACGGAATCGGGGTTGGCGTTGTAGGAGTCGTTGACGACGGTGACGCCGGTCGCCGTCGTCCGCACGTCCATCCGGCGCGCGGAGGCGGCGGCGGCGCCGCCGAGCGCGGCGGCGA
This sequence comes from Nocardia asteroides, assembly GCF_021183625.1. Taxonomy (NCBI): domain Bacteria; kingdom Bacillati; phylum Actinomycetota; class Actinomycetes; order Mycobacteriales; family Nocardiaceae; genus Nocardia; species Nocardia asteroides. The sequence continues at coordinate 5,775,259 of NZ_CP089214.1, read as the reverse complement.
CGGTATTCAGGTCGGCGCCGCACTCCAGCGCGACGGCGGCGGCGGCGAGCGCGTTGCCCACCTGGTGCTCGCCGTGCACGGCCAGCCGCACCGGCACCTCCCCGCCGGGGGTGTGCAGGGTGAAGGCGGCGCGCGCGTGCTCGTCCAGCCTGACCTCGGTGGCCCGGATCGCGGCGGTGCTCGCCTGCCCGACGGTGACCACCCGCGCCGCGGTGCGCGCCGCCATGGCGGCGACCTGCGGGTCGTCGGCGTTCAGCACGGCGAGCCCGGTGGCGGGCAGCGCCTCCACCAGCTCGCCCTTGGTCTTCGCGATGGCCTCGCGGCTGCCGAACTCGCCGAGGTGCGCGGTGCCGACATTGAGCACCACGCCGATGGCGGGCGGGGCGATCTCGGCCAGCGCGGCGATGTGGCCGGGGCCGCGCGCGGAGAGCTCGAGGACAAGGAAGCGGGTGTCGGCGGTGGCGCGCAGCGCCGTCCAGGGGTGGCCGAGCTCGTTGTTGAACGAGCCGGGCGGGGCCACCACGCTGCCGAGCGGGCGCAGCACGGCGGCGAGCAGATCCTTGGTCGAGGTCTTGCCGGAGGAGCCGGTCACGCCGACCACCGTGAGCGAGCCCGCCGCGCTGAGCCGCTGCACGACGGCCCTGGCCAGGGCGCCGAGCGCGGCCAGCACCGCGGCGCCGGAGCCGTCGGTGTCGTGCTCGACCACCATCGCGCCCGCGGAGACCTGACCCGGCCGCGGCTCGACCACGACGGCGGGAACGCCGACCGGGCGGGCCGCGAGCACCGCGACCGCGCCGTCCGCGACGGCGCCCGCCGCGAAGTCGTGGCCGTCCGACCTGGCGCCGGGGAGGGCGAGGAAGAGATCGCCGGTGCCGATCCTGCGCGAGTCGAACTCGACGCCGCCGGTCACCGCCGCCTCGGGGTCGGGGACGTCGTGCAGCGTGCCGCCGACGATCTCCGCGATCTCCCGCAGTGTCATCACGATCATGGAACTCTCGAGTCCTCTGTCGTCGAGCCGATCGCCGCCAGCGCGGCGGCGAGCACCTCGCGGTCGTCGAAGGGGTGCTTGACCCCGGCGATCTCCTGGCCGGTCTCGTGCCCCTTGCCCGCGATCAGCACCACGTCGCCCGCGCGCGCCCAGCGCACCGCGGCGGCGACGGCGGCGGCGCGGTCGCCGACCTCGCGCACCTCGCCGCGCTCGGCCTCCGGCACGGCGAGCGCGCCCGCGCGCAGCGCGGCCCTGATGGTGGCCGGGTCCTCGCTGCGCGGGTTGTCGTCGGTGATCACGGTCAGGTCGGCGCCGCGCGCGGCGGCCGCGCCCATCAGCGGGCGCTTGCCCGCGTCCCGGTCGCCACCGGCGCCGACCACGACGGCCACCCGGCCGGAGGTCTGGGCGCGCAGCGTGGCGAGGACCGACTCCACCGCGGCAGGCTTGTGCGCGTAGTCGACGACGGCGAGGAAGTTTTGGCCGCGCGTTACCCTCTGCATGCGGCCGGGGACGTCGACCGATGCCAGCGCGGCGGCGGCCTGTGCCGCGTCCACGCCAGCGGCGGCGCACACCGCGACGGCGAGCAGTCCGTTCGCCACGTTGTAGCGGCCGGGCAGGCGCAGCCGCACCGGGATCCGGCCGTCCGGCCCCGCGGCGACGAACTCCTGCTCGCCGCCGGCGATCGTGGTGACGTCACCGGCGACAGTCCAGTCGGCCGCCACAGCGGCCGGATCTTCGGTCGGCCGAGCGGAGTCCGTCGCGGCAGCGGCGGCAGGCTTCGCTGCCTCCGCCCCGGCCGGGGATGCGGGCTCGGTGCGGACCGTGACGGGGTTCGGCAGGGCGGCGGCGAGGCGCCGACCCCACTCCTGGTCCACGCAGACCACGGCGGTCCGCGCCGCGATCGGCGAACCCACCTCGAAGAGCCTGCGCTTGGCGGCGAAGTAGTCCTCGAAGTCGGCGTGGAAGTCCAGGTGGTCCTGGGAGAGGTTGGTGAAGGCGCCGACGTCGAAGCGCACCCCGTCCACCCGGCCGAGCGCGAGCGCGTGGCTGGACACCTCCATCACCACGGCATCCACCCCCTGCTCGACCATGGCCGCGAACATGGCGTGCAGCTGCGGCGCCTCCGGCGTGGTCAGCGCGCTCGGCACCCGCCGCCCGCCGATCCGCGTCTCGATGGTGCCGATCAGCCCGGTGGCGAGCCCGGCCGCGGCCAGCCCCGCCTCGACCAGGTACGACGTGGTGGTCTTGCCGGAGGTGCCGGTGATGCCGACGATCGTCAGCCGCTGAGACGGGTGGCCGTAGATCAGCGCGGAGAGCTCGCCGAGCACCGCGCGCGGCTCCTCGCGCACCAGCACCGGCACCCCGAGGTCGCCCAGTTCGGCGGCGCCCGCCGGGTCGGTGAAGATCGCGACTGCGCCGCGCGCCACCGCGTCCGCGGCGAACCGGGCGCCGTGCGCGCGGGCGCCGGGCAGCGCGGCGAACAGATCACCGGCCAGCACCGCGTTCGAGCGCTGCTCGATACCGGTGACGGTCACCCCCGTCGGCGTGGCCCGATCGACATCGGCGGTCGGGTCCGCCGAACGTGCTCCGGTGGCTTCCAGCAGGACGGGCAACGGCGTCGACGGCGGCTGGGCCGGCCGGAGCGTCTGCGGGCTGGACTGCGCAGCCACCTTGCTCCTTCTCTCGGGGCGGACATGTCCGATCGAACATGCCGCGTACGAACACGACTGGGACGGGGAGTCAGGTTACCGACGCGCGCCCCGGCCCGAGCAACGCGCCTCTGGTTACCGCTCCGGCCCGGCCGCGCGCCCGCCGCGACCGGCCGCCCGCCGTCGCCGAACCCGCTGGTCGTCGCAGATCACCCGGGGTTCCCACCGCTTCAGGACGCCTGCAGGACGAACGGCCCCGGCGGCGCGGGCGACGGCGGGACCGCGTCGCGCTGCAGCGCCCAGGAGGCGATGTTGTGGAAGAGCGGCGCCGCCGACTGCCCGCCGCCGCCGTCCGAGCTGCGCTGCGGATTGTCCAGCATGATCCCGACGACGTAGCGCGGGTCGTCGGCGGGCGCGATCCCGGCGAAGGTGATCCAGTAGCTGGAGCTGGAGTAGCACTTGCACTGCTGGTCGATCTGCTGCGCGGTGCCGGTCTTGCCCGCGATCTGGTACCCGGTGACGGCGCCGGAGGCACCGGTGCCCATCTGCACGCCGCGCGGGTCGCGCTGCACCACCGACTGGAACATGGTGCGCAGCGTGGCCGCGGTCGCCGGGCTCACCACCCGCACCCCGTCCGGCTGCGGCTCGTCGGTGCGCGCGCCGTCCGGCCCGATGGTGGCCCTGACGACGCGCGGCGGAATCCGCACGCCGTCGTTGGCGATGGCCTGGTACATGCCGGTCATCTGCAGCGTGGTCATCGAGAGGCCCTGGCCGATCGGCAGGTTGGCGAAGGTGCCGCCGGACCACTGGTCCCGCGCGGGCACCTGCCCCGCGCTCTCGCCGGGCAGCCCGACGCCGCTGCGCCTGCCGAGCCCGAACCGGCCCACCAGGTCGGCGAAGCGGTCCTCGCCGACTCGCTGCGCCAGCATGAGCGTGCCGACATTGGACGACTTCCCGAAGATTCCGGTGGTGGTGTACGGCGCGACGCCGTGCTCCCAGGCGTCGTTCACGGTGACCCCGGCCATCCGGATCTCGCCGGGCACCTGCAGCACCTCGTCCGGGGTCGTCAGCCCGTACTCGATGGCCGCGGCCGCGGTGATGATCTTGTTCACCGAGCCGGGCTCGAAGGGCTCGGTCACCGAGGGGTTGCTCATGTCCGCGTTCGACCAGAACTGCGGGCCGAGCGCGGGGTTGAAGGTGTTGTCGTTGGCCATGGCGAGCACCTGGCCGGTGCGCGCGTCCAGCACCACCGCGGAGGCGCCCTGCGCGCCGGAGAGCTCCTTGGCCTGCTGCACCTGCTGCTGCACGTAGTACTGCAGATCCTGGTCAAGGGTCAGCTCGACGGTGTTGCCGTTCACCGCGGGCTGCCGGTCGCGCCAGCTGCCCGGGATCACCGCGCCGTCCGAGCCGCGGTCGTAGGTGTGCGAGCCGTCGGTGCCGGCCAGCAGCGAGTCCATCGACGACTCCAGCCCGATCTGGCCGTGGCCGTCCCACCCGGTGGCGCCGAGCAGGTTGGCGGCGAGCGCCCCGCCCGGATATTCGCGCAGGTCCTGCCGCTCGGTGCCGACCTCGGGGAACTTCAGCTTGAGCTCGGCGGCGATCCGCGGGTCGACGCCGCGCGCCAGGTAGACGAAGGTCTCGTCGCCGCGCAGCTTGGCCAGCAGCTCCTTCTCCGATGGGCCCGCGGGGCCGAGCTTGGCGTTGACGGTGTCCGCGATCTCGAGCAGCCGCTTGTCCGGCTCCGGGGCGGTGTCGTCCTTCTCGCGCGCGGCGGCGAGCTCCTGGCGCACCCGGACCGGCTGGAAGGTGAGCGCCTTCGCGGTCACGGTGAAGGCGAGCGGCTTCCCGTTGCGGTCCACGATCGGGCCGCGGGTGGCGGGCTCGATCTGCCTGGTGGTGCGCTGGCTCGCGGCCTGCGCGGAAAGTCCGGGCGCGGCGATGCTCTGCACCCAGAGCAGCTGCAGCGCGACCACGGCGAGCGCCACCAGCATGGCGATCCGGCCCGCGCCGAGCCGCAGCCGGGAGGAGCGGTCGGCGCCGAGCCGGGTGGCACCGCTGGTGGCGTCGCGCGGGGCGCCGGTGGGGCGGGCGGCGGCGGAGCCGGAGGGGCGGGAGGCGGCCGAGCCGGAGCGGCGCTGCGGGCCGGACGGGGTCCGGGCCCGCGGCGAGCGGCCGCCCCTGTTCTCCCTCACCGGTCGTCCGCATCGGGGCGGGTGAGGCCGGTGGCGCCGGGGGCGGGGACCACGGTGCCCGGAGCGGCGATGTCGCCGGTTCCGGGGGCGACGGGGTCGGTTGCGGCGGGATCGCCCGCGCCGGGCGCGGCAGCACCGCCGGGCGCGGCGGGAGTACCGGGGCCGGGCGCGGTGGCGTCGCCCGCGGCAGGAGTACCTGGGCCGGGCGCGGCGGGGTCGCCCGCGCCGGGAAGCGGGGAGATCGCCGGATCCGGCACGGTGCCGGGCGCAGGCGCGCTCGCGCCGGGGGCCGTCGCACCGGGAGCCGTCGCACCGGGAGCCGCCGCACCGGGAGCCGCCGCGCCGGGAGCCGTCGCCCCGGGAGCGGTCGCCCCGGGAGCCGTCGCGCCGGTTCCGTTCGCGCCCTCGGGGACCGGGCCGCCGGTGGCGGGGTCGATCGGGACGCCGAGCGTGCCGACCCCGGCGCCGGGCGCGGCACCCGGCTGCGCCGCGGTGGGCGCGGGAGCGGGGGCGGGCCCCGAACCCGGGAGCGGCAGCGCGGTCACCGGGACCACCCGCTCACCGCGGTTGTTGTTCAGCGGCGGCACCGAAGCACCCTGCGCGGCCGTCGGCTCACCGACCACGGTGACCGTCCCGTCCGGCGCGAGCACCAACCGAGCCGGATCGATCGCCGGAATCATGCCGAGTTCCCGTGCGCGATTGGCGAGTTCGGGCGCCGAATCCGCCGCCTCGACCTCGCGCAGCAGCGCGGCCCGCTCGTCGAGCAGCTTCTGGTTCGCCGCGCGCAGATCGCTGAGCTGGTAACTGTCCTCCGCGGCGCGGGTGGTGAGCAGCAGCGTGCAGGCGAGCCCGCAGCCGAGCAGCACGAGGATGACGATCACGAACGGAATCCGCCCGGTCGCCGCCGCGCTGCGCACCGCCGAGGCGGCGGGCAGCAGCCCGAGCTGCTCGGCCCGCAGCCGCCTGCGCGTGTACGCCCGCTGCGCCGCACCGGATTTCACCCGCTCGGCCGCCTGCACCCGGCGGGCGAGCCGCCCCGGCGCCTCCGCCGCCCGCGCCCGCACACTCATGAGATGGGCCCCTCCTCGATCCGCTCCACCGCACGCAGCCGCACCGGGGCGGCGCGCGGATTCTCCTCGATCTCCGCGTCGGTGGCCTTCTCCGCACCGCGGGTGAGCAGCCGGAAGGTCGGGCCCATGCCGGGCAGCTCCATCGGGAGCCCGGCCGGGGTGCGGGAGACCGTGTGCTTCGCCAGTTCCTGTTTGACCACGCGGTCTTCCAGCGACTGGTAGGCGAGCACGACGAGCCGCCCGCCGACCCGCAGCGCGTCGAGCGCGGCGGGCAGCGCGGCCCGCAGCGAGTCGAGTTCGGCGTTCACCTCCACCCGCAGGGCCTGGAAGGTGCGCTTGGCCGGGTGCCCGCCGGTGCGGCGGGTGGCGGCGGGGATGGTGGCGTAGAGCAGTTCGACGAGTTCGGCGCTGGTCCGGAACGGCCGCTGCTGCCTGCGGCGCAGCACCTCGGAGGCGATCTTGCCCGCGAAGCGCTCCTCGCCGTAGGTCTTCAGCACCCGGGCCAGGTCGCCGTGGCTGTAGGTGTTGAGCACGTCGGCGGCGGTGGGGCCGGTGGTCGGGTCCATCCGCATGTCGAGCGGCGCGTCGATGGAGTAGGCGAAACCGCGCTCGGCCAGATCGAGCTGCATGGACGAGACGCCGAGGTCCATCAGGATTCCGGAGACACCGCCGCTGCCGACCCCGGCGCGCTCCAGCGCCTCCGGGATGCCGTCGTAGCGGGTGTGCACCAGGGTGACCCGGTCGGCGTAGGGCGCGAGCCGGGCGCCCGCGAGTTCCAGCGCGGTGGTGTCCCGGTCCAGCCCGACCAGCCGGAGCTCCGGGTACTCGCGCAGGAAGTGCTCGGCGTGCCCGCCGAGGCCGAGGGTGGCGTCCAGGTAGACGGCGCCGGGGGCGTCGAGCGCGGGGCCGAGGAGGGAATCACACCGCCGGAGCAGCACCGGCACGTGCCGGGGGCCTGGCTGTGCGTCGTGCACCTCGACCTCCTGGATTCCGGCTGAGAAGCGCTGTCGGCGGCGAATGCGCCGTGGTCTCTGACCGAGGCGCGGCACCTGGCGTCGGGGAAGTACGTCAGGGTCCACGTCCGGGCAGAGGCCGCGGCGCACTCGCCTGCTCCGGGGGCTAGAAGATCGTGCCCAGCGACTCGTTGCTCCCTTGCGCGTAGTCCTCCTCGTGATCGGCGAGGTAGGACTCCCACGCCTGCTTGTCCCAGATCTCCAGGAATTCGATCGACCCGTTCACCACGCAGTCCCTGCTGAGGTTGGCGTAGCGGCGATGATCGACCGAGAGGGTGATGCGACCCTGGGCATCCGGACGCTGCTCGTCGGTGCCCGCCGCCAGTGCGCGCACGAAGGCGCGCGCCTGCGGATCGGTGCGGGACGCCGCCGCGGCGCGCTGCGCGAGTTCCGCGAACGCCTCCCGCGGATAGACGGCAAGGCTGTGGTCCTGACCCTTCGTGACCATCAACCCTCCCGCCAGATCGTCTCGAAATTTCGCGGGCAACGTGAGTCGCCCCTTGTCGTCCAGCCGCGGGGTGTAGGTACCGAAGAACACTTCGACACCTCCCTACCGAAGCAACCGGATGGCCTCCTGTAGTGCGCGCTCCACATTACCCCACTTTCCCCCACTTTCAATCGAAACCGGAGGTGATCTGGCTCCCCGGAAAACGGTTCGCGCAGGTCACTCCAGCTATCACCGGAGTGGGGGGTGCAATACGTGTTCGACCCGGCCCGGCGATTCCTTTCGGCTATGGCCGGGAAACGCTCAGCAAACGCCCTGGTGCGAGGGTTGCGAAGATCGCCGGGCGCGCCGGTGGGGACGGGTGGGGCGGCCCGTGGAGCGGAGTGGGAGATGGCGCGCGGGGCAGGCCGGGGGCGCTCCGGATCAGGCGGCAAATGTCGGCGCGCCGCGGACACGTCGATGACGGCGGCGCCGCAACCCGGGGGGTGCGGCGCCGCCGTCATCGTTCGATGTGCGCGGAGGGGCGGAGCGTCAGTCCTGTTCGAAGCGCTTGCGGAAGCGGTCCTCCATGCGCTCGGAGAAGCCGCCGGAGCGGCGCTGCTGCCGACCGCCGCGGGGCTGGGCGCGGCCACCGGCGGCACCGCCGCCCGCCTCCGTTCCCTCGGCCCGCGCTGCCGCCCGGGAGCCCCCGACCAGCAGCAGGACACCCGCGCCGAACATGACGATGAAACCGACCAGGCTGATGACGGGGAACCCGCCCGGCCGGACCGGAATGGCGATGCCGGCGATCAGCAGGACGAGCCCGAGCACGAAGAGCGCTCCGGCCTGCAGTCTGCGGCGGCTCGTCGTTGTGCGGAGGCGCCCGCCGCGGACGGACGACGCGAATTTCGGATCCTCAGCATAGAGCGCGCTCTCGATCTGTTCGAGCATGCGCTGCTCGTGCTCGGAGAGTGGCACGGTACCTCCCCCGGCACTAGGGCGTGGCGGTCGCCTACCCGGACGGTGCGTAGGCGACAGATAGCCGACCTTGGCGGCTGTCCGCTACCCATGATACGAGTTCGATCAGGGGCGTACCACCTACTCGGCCATAACCACAGGGTGTCGGCCACAACCACCGCGGCGGGTCAGGCCGACATTCCCCCGGTCCAGCCCGGAGCGGGGCGCAGCCGGGCCGCGCTGGCCAGCAGATCTTCCACGTCGTGCAGGAAGGCGCCGACCCGGGAATGGAACTCGACCGCCTCCTGCCTGCCGATCTCGCGGTCGAGCCCGGCCTCGAGTGCGGCCCGCAGTTCGGAGTGCGCGCTGAAGTAATCGGCCCACATGACGAACTCGGGGGCGGCGCGCTGCAGCAGCACCCAGGCATTGCGGGAGCGGGCCCGCGGCGCGGTGTCGGCGCCGGTGTAAGCGAGTACCGCGCCCGCGCCACGCAGCGCGGCCAGGTAGGCGGTGCGGAAGCACTCCCTCGGGTCCGGCTCGCCCGCCGCGGCCATGAGCAGGCCGTCGGCCTTCCGCAGCAGGCTGCCCGCCCGGCCGCGCCGCGCGGACGAATCACCGGTGGGCGGCCCCATCCCGGCCCGGGCCCTGGCCGAAGCACCCATGCCGGAGGCGGTTCGATTGCCGTCGGACATCAGCGGTCCCTCCACAGTCGCGCACCTGGACTATCGTGCTGACAGGGGCTGAGCAGCAGCCCGGATGGACAGCAGATCGAACAGGCATTCGAACAATTCCATTGCCACCGACTATAGAGCGAGCCACCGACATGTCGACCGGATCCGCGATCCCGCGGGCAGGCGCAGGTCCGTCGGCCGCCCCCGACCGACGGAAGACATGAGCGCCGCCACCACCGATCACCTGCCAGCGCCGACCATCGTCGACCTCTCGGTCCCGGCCCTGCGCGCCCGGCTGCCCGACGCACTCGGCGTCTACGTCGCGGCCATGGCCTACCCGCGCGGCACCGAGAACCACCGCGCCCCGATGTGGACCGAGCACACCACCCGGCCGGGCTGGCGCGCCGTCGCCGCGGTGCAGCCGGACGAGTACGGCCGGGTCGACCTCGGCTCCGCGCCGATCCTCGCCGTCGCCTACGGCTACCGGGGCGCGCCGCACCAGTGGTGGCACCAGCAGGTGCACGCCGGGATGCGGCGCTGCGGCTGGACCGAGCCCGCCACCAGGGACCTGCTCACCGACTACTTCGAGCTCACCGAGCTGCACGTGCACCCGGCCGCGCAGGGGCGCGGGCTGGGCGCGACGCTGCTCACCCGGCTGCTGCAGGACCGGCCGGAGCGCTCGGTGCTGCTCTCCACCCCCGAGGTCGCGGCCGAGGACAACCGCGCCTGGCGGCTCTACCGGCGCACCGGCTTCTCCGATGTGATCAGGCACTTCGTCTTCGCCGGCGACAACCGGCCGTTCGCGGTGCTCGGCCGCTCGCTGCCGCTGTGAGCGCCGCCTGCGACGTCGCCGTCGTCGGCTCCGGCCACAACGCCCTCGTCGCCGCCTGCTACCTGGCCCGCGCCGGGGAGCGGGTGGTGGTGCTCGAGCGCGACGAGGTGATCGGCGGCGCCGTCTCCACGGTGGAGCGGTTCCCCGGGTACGCGGTGGACCGCGGCTCGTCGGCGCACCTCATGGTGCGGCACACCGGGATCGTCGAGGAGCTCGAGCTGGACCGGTTCGGGCTGCGCTACGTCGACTGCGACCCGTGGGCCTTCGTGCCCGGCGAGCCGCCGCTGATCTTCGCCCGCGACCTGGAGCGCACCTGCGCGAGCATCGAGGCGGCCTGCGGCGCGCGCGACGCCGACGCCTACCGCCGCTTCGTCGGGGTGTGGGGGCCGCGTAGCGCCCGGGTCATGCGGGCCTTCGGCGTGCCGCCCACCGGCGGCAAGCTGGCCCGCGCCTTCTGGGGGCTCAGCGCGCCGGACGGCGGCGCCGCGCTGTCGAGGGAGTTCCTGCAGTCCGGGGACGCGCTGCTGGACGCGACCTTCGAGAGCGAGCGGCTGCGCGCCGCGCTCGCCTGGTTCGGGGCGCAGTCCGGGCCGCCCATGTCGGAGCCGGGAACCGCGCCGATGATCGGCTTCGCCGCGCTCATGCACACGCTGCCGCCGGGGCGCGCGGTCGGCGGCAGCGGGGCGCTCACCGCCGCGCTCGCCGCCCGGCTGCGCGCCGACGGCGGCGAGCTGCGCACCGGTGACGCGGTCGCCGCGCTGCGCGGGGACGGGGACGGCTGGGAGCTGCGCACCGAGTCCGGGCAGGTGCTGCGGGCGGGCACGGTCGTCGCCGGGGCGCACGTGCTGGAGACGCTCGAGTTGCTCGGCGCGGGCGGGTTCGACGCCGCGCCGCTGGCCGACTGGCGGCGGCGGATCCGGGTCGGGCCCGGCATCGGCATGGTGGTCCGGCTCGGGACCACCGCGCTGCCCCGCTACCCCGGCGCGGAGCAGGCCGACTCGGCGACCGGGCTGCAGCTGCTCGTCCGCGACCGGCGCGCGCTCTGGGGCGCGCACGGTGCCGCGCTGGCCGGGCAGCTGCCGCCGCGGCCGGTGGTGCTCGCCATGAGCTTCAGCGCGCTCGACCCGACGATCGCGCCCCCGGAGCGGCACCAGCTCTCGCTCTGGGCGCAGTGGCACCCGTACCGGCTCGCCGACGGCGACTGGGATTCGGCCGGGGAGCGCGAGGCGGATCGGATCATCGCCGAGCTCGACGGGTTCGCCCCCGGGTTCGCGGAGACGATCGAGCACCGCTACACCCAGACCCCGCTCGACCTGGAGCGCGAGCTCGGGCTGCGCGGCGGGAACGTCATGCACGTGGAGATGTCGCTGGACCAGATGATGATGTGGCGGCCGCTGCCCGAGCTGGCGAAGGGCACCGTGCCCGGCGCGCCCGGGCTGTATCTCACCGGCGCCTCCACGCACCCGGGCGGCGGGGTCTCCGGTGCCGCCGGGCGGCGGACCGCGCAGGCGGTGCTCGGCCGGGGCGGGCCGCTGCGCCGGTTGGCGCGGGGCAAGCGGCGGTGAGGTCGGAGCACACCGGACGTTCGATGCGGAGTGATGGCGGGCGCGGCGTGAACCTGCGGCCGGCGCAGGGCGCGCCGGTGGCGGCGGTGCTGGCGCTCCTGCTGGTGCTGGCCCAGATCGCCTACCCGCTCACCGACGGCACCGCACGCGACCGGGTCACCACGCTGGTCGTCGTGCTGCTCGCCTGCACCGCGCTGGCGCACGCGGCGGCCGCGCTCGGCGCGGCCTACGGGCTGCGCACGCTGGCGATCCTCTCCGGGATCGGGCTGCTCTCCGAGCTGATCGGCACCGCGACCGGCTACCCGTTCGGCTGCTACGGCTACGCCGTCGGCAAGCTGACGCCCGCGCTGGCCGATGTGCCGCTCGCCGTCCCGCTGGCCTGGACCGGCGGCATCTACCCGGTCTGGGTGGTGGCCGGGCTGCTCTGCCGGACCCCGCTCGCCCGCATCCCGCTCACCGCCGCGGGCGCCGTCGGCTGGGACCTCTTCCTCGACCCGCAGATGGTCGGCGACGGCCAGTGGAGCTGGTGCGTCACCGACGCCGGGCTGCCGGGGCTGCCCGCCATCCCGCTCACCAACTACCTCGGCTGGTTCCTGGTGGCACTGCTCATGGGCGCGCTCATGACCGCGTCCGAGCGCCGCGCGAAGCGCGGCCGGGACGCCGCGGGCGCCGGGCCCGCGGTGCCGGTGGCGGTCTTCCTCTGGACCTGGCTCGGCTCGGCCCTCGCGCACCTGGCGTTTCTCGGGCTGCCGTGGTCCGCGGGGTACGGGTTGCTCGGCATGGGGCTGCTCGGTGTTCCGCTGCTGGTCCGCGGGGTGCGGGAATTCGCGCGCGATCGGGCCGCCCGTCGCTTCGCGTCCTGAGCGGCGCGCCTGGCACGATGTGAGCCGTGCAACCGAGTCCCCGCTCCGACGTGCCCGTCGCTCCGGCCCGCCCGGAGCCCCCGCGCGGGTTCCGCGCCGTCCTCCGCTCCCGGGTCGCCCGGACCCGGGTGATCGGCGCCCTGCTGCTGGCCACCCTGCTGGTCCCGGCGCTGGCGGGCTGCCTGCGCGCGCAGGTCTCGATGGGCGTCTCCTCCAACGACCGGGTCTCCGGGCGGATCGTGGCCGCGGTCGTCCCGGTCGAGCCGGGCGACAAGGGCCCGCAGCTCACCGCGCCGGAAACGCTCGCGGGCAAGCTCCGGGTCGAGCCGTACACCCAGGACGGGTACGTCGGCAGCCAGGTGTTCTTCGACGATCTCTCGTTCGGCGAGGTGCAGCAGCTCTCCGGGCTCTCCGAGCAGACCCAGGGCATGTTCCAGCTGCAGTTCACCCGGACCGGCGACCTGGTCAGCCTGCTCGGCCGGGTCGACCTCAAGACGCTGCCGCCGCACGGCTCCGACGTGCAGTTCACCGTCGCCTTTCCGGCCAGGGTCGCCAAGACCAACGGCAATCGCGAGGGCGACGACGTGGTCTCCTGGAAGCTGCCCGCCGGTGACGTCTCCACGCTGCGCGCCGAGGTGAGCTACGCCGACCCGAACACCCGCTCGTTCGCCGGCTGGGCCGGGATCATGGGCGGTATCACGCTGGCCGTCGCCGCCATGGTGGCCGCGGTGGCGTACCTGGATCGCAATCCGCCGGTTCCCGGCGCGCCGAAGGGGTTCACCCCCGGCCGCTGGTTGAGTTCGGTGCGCGGGAACCGCTGAGCGAAATGGCGTTTCGCGCTGCCGCGCGGGCGTGGCGCGGCGCACCGGGTTTCGCACGGCCGGGCGGCGCCGCGCGGCGCGCTCTTCCGCGGATGCGCGCGGTCACCGTGGTGCGGGCGGGCGCGGCGCTGGCCGGGCTGAGCGCGGTGCTCGCCGGGTACAACCTGCTGACCGTGCGCAGGCTGCCGCCGCCGGGCGCGGCCGTGCTCGAGCCGGTGACGGTGTGCGTCCCGGCCCGCGACGAGGTCGCCCTGCTCCCCCGGCTCATCACCGACCTGCGCGCGCAGACCGGCGTGCCCCGCCTGCGGGTGCTGATCCTGGACGACGCCTCCACCGACGGCACCGAGGAGGCGGCCCGCCGCGCGGCGCAGGGCGATTCGCGGATCACCGTGCTGCGCTCCGACCGCGAACCCCCGCCCGGCTGGACCGGCAAGGCCGCCGCCTGCGCCCGCCTCGCCGAACTCGCCGACTCCCCCGTGCTCGTCTTCCTCGACGCCGATGTCCGGCTCGCCCCCGGCGCCGTCGCCGCCGCGGTGACCGCGCTGCGCGCCGACGGCCTCGGCCTGCTCTCCCCGTGGCCGCACCAGCTGGCCGGTTCCTGCTACGAGGCGCTGCTGCAACCGCTGCTGGTCTGGTCGTGGGCGTCGACGCTGCCGGTCCGGCTCTCCGAGCGCGGGCTGCGCACCTCCACCGCGCTCGGCTGCGGCCAGTTCCTGGTCATGGACACCGCCGCCTACCTGGCCGCGGGCGGCCACGAGGTGGTCGCCGCCAGCGCCACCGAGGACATCGACCTGGCCCGCGCCGTCCGCCGGGCCGGCCACCGCACCGCCGTCGCCGCCGCGGGCCCGCACGCCCGCACCCGCATGTACCGCGACGCCGCCGCCCTCGACGCCGGCTACACCCGCTGGCTCTGGTCCGCCTACGGCGGCTCCCCCGCCGCCGCCATCGCCGTCGGCGCCGTCACCACCCTCACCTACACCCTCCCACCGCTCGCCGCCCTCCTCGGCCGCGGCCCAACCCGCCGCGCGGGCATCGCCGGCTACGCCGCCGCCGTCACCGCCCGCCTCCTCGCCCGTGCCATCGACACCGGCCGCCGCCCCACCACCCCCGACACCATCTCCGCCCTCGCCCACCCCCTGGCCGTCACCGCCTACACCCGCCTCTCGATCCGCTCGCACCGCGCCAAGGCCCGCAACACCCTGCGCTGGAAGGACCGCACCCTCACGGAGCGCGCTCCGGAGTCCGGCTGACCCATGGAACTGCCGATCACCGGTCAGCGGATCTCGACCACGGTCCGCGATCACCTCGTCGAGCTCGTCACTACCGCCGGGTTCGTGGTGCAGATCGAAGGGACCATGCAGATCGAATCCGAGCGCGGCGACCGCCGAACGGTGTCGCTCGCAGCGGGTGACGCGACGCGAGCCGGTCTCGAATCGGCCCTGCGCGGCTCGGTCACCGCCGCGACAGTCGGCCCCTCGGGGGTTCTCACCGTCGACCTGGACTCCGCGCTTCGGCTTGTGGTGCCGCCCGACGACAAGTACGAGGCATGGTCGCTGACCGGTCCGAACGGCTACCGGGTCGTCTGCGTGCCGGGCGGTGAAACGACGGTGTGGACGGCGGGCTGACGGACTCCGCCGAGACCGGTCAGGCGGAGATGATGCCGACCGTGGGGAGGAAGAAGCAGGAGGTTTCGCCGTTGCGGACCGAGCCGAAGACGGCGGCGAGGACGGTGCCTCGGCCGGTGTCGACGGGGACCGCGCGGACGCCGCCCACCGGGATGGCCCTGGTGAGGAAGTCGCGGACGGCGGCTTCGGCGATGGCGCGCAGTTCGGGTGGGAGGCCGGCGGGGAGCAGGCCGGCGGCGACGTCGCCGAGCGGGCCCATGGCGGCGCTGCCGCCGCGGCCGGTCGAGGTGTTGAACCAGAGCACCTGCATGCCGGAGCCGTCGGTGATCCCGGCGGGCAGGAAGGTGAACATGACCTGGCCCGCGCGCACCGCGGCCTGATCGAGCCCGGGGACGGGGAGCAGCGCGCCCGGCCACGGGCCGGGCACCGCGCCTGCGACCGCGGGCACCAGGCCGAGCGGCGCGCCGTCGGCGCAGAATGGCGCCGCGGTGGGGTACAGGAACGGCTGGACGCCGAGCGCGCCGAGCGTCTCGACGATCGAGCGGTAGGCGGCGAGCGGATCGCCGGGGGCGGGCGCGGCGGCGGCCAGCCCCGGCGTCCCGGCCAGCGCGAGGGTGAGCGCGGCGGCAGCGGCACCGCGGGCGAGGATGCGGGTCGGCAGGCGCATGGTGGGACTCCTCATCGTCGGTGAGGCCCCGGACGGTACCTGGCTATCGAATAGAACTGTGATAACCGCGCCGAGCGAACCATCAGCAATCGGCAAGCGGGCGCACGCCTCCCCTCGGCCCCCACATTCTCCGCAGCCCCGAAGCAAAGTCAAAGGACTCCGTTCACGCTGATTTCTACCCTTGGCTGCCCCCGCCACCGGCTCGCATGATGACTCGGCTCGAGCTACCGCCGGGACCGATGGAGGAACGACACATGAGGACCCCGCGATGAGTGCGTCCGTCGCCGCGGCGCCACCGGTGCAGCAGGCCGACCCGGAGCTGCCCGCCGTCGCCAGGCAGTACCACCCGTGGCGCTGGGTGGTCGCGATCGCCGCGCTGATCGTGGTGGCGCAGTTCGCGCACGGCCTGGTGACCAACCCGGGCTGGGACTGGCCGACCTTCGCGCAGTACTTCGCCGCCGACTCGGTGCTCGCCGCGCTGAAGCTCACCATCGAGCTCACGCTCTGGGGCACCGTGCTCGGCTTCCTGCTCGGCACCCTCGTCGCCATCGGCAGGCTCTCGAACAACCCGGTGCTGCAGGTGATCGCGTGGACCTACGTCTGGGCGTTCCGCTCGATCCCGCTGATCGTGCAGCTGCTCTTCTGGTTCAACATCGCGTACCTCTACAAGCACCTCTCGGTGGGCATCCCGTTCGGCCCCGCCTTCGTCGACTTCCAGGTCAACGGCGTGATCAGCGGCTTCACCGCCGCGGTGATCGGGCTGGCGCTGCACCAGGCCGCCTACGCCGCCGAGATCATCAGGGCGGGCTACCTCGCGGTCGACCCCGGGCAGCTGGAAGCCTCGGCGGCGCTCGGCATCCCGCGCCTGCGGCAGTTCTGGACGGTGCTCGCGCCGCAGGCCATGCGCTCGATCCTGCCGAACGCCACCAACGAGGTGATCAGCCTGTTCAAGGGCACCTCGATCGTCTCGGTGATGGCGATCGCCGAGCTCTTCTACCAGGTCCAGGTGATCTTCGGCCGGAACGGCCGGGTGGTGCCGCTGCTCATGGTGGCCACCGTCTGGTACGTGGTGCTCACCACGGTGCTCTCGGTGGTCCAGTACTACCTGGAGCGGCACTACGCCAAGGGGGCCACCCGCGAGCTGCCGCCGACCCCGCTGCAGCGGGTGCGCGCGGTGCTGCGCGAGGCCACCACCAACGTCCCGCGCGGGGCCACCCGATGACCGCCGCGGTCGAGCTGCGCGGCGTGCGCAAGAGTTTCGGCGCCACCCCGGTGCTGCGCGGGATCGACCTCACCGTGCGCCCCGGCGAGGTCGTCGCGGTGATCGGGCCGTCCGGCTCGGGCAAGTCGACGCTGCTGCGGGTGCTCAACCACCTGGAGCCGCTGGACGCGGGCACCGTGCACGTGGCGGGCGAGCTCATCGGCTACAAGCTGCGCGGCGGCAAGCTGCACGCGCTGCCGGACCGCGAGGTGCGCAAGCAGCGCTCCCGGATCGGCTTCGTCTTCCAGCAGTTCAACCTCTTCGGCCACCTCACCGTGCTGGACAACGTCACGCTCGCACCGCGCACCGCGCAGCACCGGCCGCGCGCCGAGGTGGAGGCCGAGGCGCGGAAGCTGCTGGAGCGGGTCGGGATCGGCGGGTTCGCCGACGCCTACCCGCGCCGGCTCTCCGGCGGCCAGCAGCAGCGGGTGGCGATCGCCCGCGCGCTGGCACTGCGGCCGCCGGTGATCCTCTTCGACGAGCCGACCTCCGCGCTCGACCCCGAGCTGGTCGGCGAGGTGCTCGCGGTGATCCGCGACCTCGCGCACGGCGGCACCGCGCTGGTCATCGTGACGCACGAGATCGCCTTCGCCCGCGAGATCGCCGACACCGTGGTCTTCCTGGACGACGGCGTCGTGGTCGAGCAGGGCCCGCCCGGGCAGCTCCTCGACGCCCCCGAACACCCCCGCACCCGGGCTTTCCTCGCCCGCTTCCGCGGGAGCGGGTCAGGCCCGCAGGCGCAAGCGCAGCGTGACCCCGCAGGGCCCCCGCTCGTGCGACATGGATACCGGGCCGCCGACCGGCAGCCCCAGCCCGACGAGCGCCCGGAACCGGGCGCCCCGATCCGAACAGGTACCCGATGAAGCTCACCGCCCTCGCCGGCGTCGTCGCAGCCGTGACCCTGCTGGTCACCGGCTGCGGCGGCCCGGAGCAGGACGACCAGGTAACGACCGCCGACGGCGTCGTCTTCGATCTCTCGCCCGCCCAGGAGGGCCGGGTCCGGGTGCCGAAGGTGGACGAGATCGCGGCGCTGGTACCGCAGGCGATCCGCGACCGCGGCACGCTGGTGGTCACCGGATCGTCGGGCACCGCCCCGCCGCTGCGCTTCTACGCCACCGACGACAAGACCGTGGTCGGCTCCGAGATCGACTTCGCGCAGCTGGTCGCGGATGTGCTCGGGCTGAAGCTGGAGATCCAGGTCGCGGACTGGTCGAACAACTTCGTCCGGGTCGACTCGGGTGAGGTGGACGTCTTCATCAGCAACGTCACCGTCACCGAGGAGCGCAAGGAGAAGTACGACTTCGCCACCTACCGGCAGGACAACGTCGCGCTGGAGGTGCCCGCCGAGGGCGGCCTGGAGTACAGGGACCGGACCAGCCTGGCTGGCAAGCGAATCGGCGTCGGCACCGGCACCAACCAGGAGCAGCTGCTGGTGAAGTGGAACGAGCAGAACCGGGCGGAGGGGCTGGCCCCCATCGACATCGCCTACTTCCAGCAGACCAGTGACTACTACCTGGCGCTCGCCTCCGGCAGGCTGGACGGCTACATCGGCCCGAACCCGACCGCGATCTACCACTCGGCCACCACCGGGGAGTCGAAGATCGCCGCCACCTTCTCCGGCGCCGGTGCGCAGCTGCAGGGCGAGATCGCGGTGCTGACCCGCAAGGACAACGGCCTGATCGGCGCGATCCACGCCGCGTTGCAGCACGCCATCGCCGACGGTAGCTACCGCAGGGTGATCGACCGCTGGTCGCTGCAGACCGAGGCGCTGCCCGCATCGCGGATCAACCCGCCCGGCCTGCCGAAGAAGCCATGAACCCCCGAGACGACCGGAGCAGCAGAGTGATTCGTTACCGCCGTCCCCTCGCCGCGCTCGCCGCCACCGCCGCGGCCACCGCCGTGCTGGCCGGCTGCGGCGGCGACACCGGCGGCTCCGGCGGCGCCGCCGGGCCGCCGCAGCCGGGCGGTGCCCTGCGCTACGGCCTGTCCCAGGCCCCCACCTGCGCCGACCCGGCCCAGGCGGGCAGCAACCAGACGATCTACGTGACCAGGCAGGTCGTCGACTCGCTGACCGACCAGGACCCGGAGACCGGCGAGCTGAAGCCGTGGCTGGCACAGAGCTGGGAGATCTCCCCCGACGCCACCACGTTCACGTTCGAGCTGGCGGAGAACGCGACCTTCAGCGACGGCAGCCCGGTGACCGCGGACTCGGTCAAGCGCACCTTCGACGCCGTCGGCAAGCTCGGCGGCGCGAAGGCGCCGCTGGCCGCCAGCTACCTGACCGGCTACACCGGGACCAGCGTCGTCGACCCGCGGACCGCGCGGATCGCCTTCGACCGGCCCAACGCCCAGTTCCTGCAGGCGTCGTCGACCTCGCAGCTCGGCATCCTCGCGGACGCCACCAACGCGGCCTCGGCCGAGGAGCGCTGCCAGGGCGAGAAGATCATCGGCAGCGGGCCGTTCAGCTACGCCTCCTACACCCAGAACGTCTCCGCGACGCTGGTCAAGCGGGCCGGGTACGCCTGGGGCTCGGCGGTGTTCGGGCACGACGGCGATGCCTACCTGGACCGGATCGAGTTCACCGTGGTCCCGGAGTCCGGGGTGCGCACCGGCAGCCTCTCCAGCGACCAGCTGGACGCGGTGAGCGACGCGCTGCCGCAGGACGCCCCGCAGATCGAGGCCACCGGCGGCAGCGTGCTCACCACCGCCAACCCGGGCGTGGTGTTCGGGCTGCAGCCCAACGTGACCCGCGGCCCGCTGCGCGACCCCGCGGTGCGCACCGCGCTGCTGACCGCGATCGATCGGCAGGAGCTGATCGACACCGTGCTCGGCCCGCAGTTCGCCCCCGCCACCAGCGTGCTCGGCGCGAAAACCCCCGGCTACCAGGATCTCTCCGCCCGGCTGAAGTTCGACCAGGCGGCGACGAAGACGGCGCTGGACCGGGCGGGCTGGGTGCCGGGCGCGGACGGGATCCGGGCCAGGGACGGCGAGCGGCTCAGCTTCGGCGTCACCTTCAGCCAGGTCTTCGCCGGCAACCAGGCGATCCTGGAGCTGGTGCAGCAGCAGCTGCGCCAGGTCGGCGTCGACCTGCGGCTGGAGCTGGTCCCGGCGGGTGAGTTCACCGCCAGGCAGAACTCCGGCGACTTCGACTCGATCTACTACAACTCGACCAGGGCCGACGGCGACATCCTGCGCGCCACCTTCGGGCTGGAGGGCCGCAACCTGAACCGCAGGGCCGCCGTGCCCGCGCTGGACCAGACGCTCGACGCCCAGCTGCGCACGGTCGACACCGCCGCCCGCGCCGAGCTCATCCGCACCGCGCAGGGGCAGGTGTTCGACGCCGGGCTGTGGATTCCCACGGTCGAGCTGTCGCAGGCGATCGGGGCCGGGCCGGACACCAACGACCTGAAATTCGAGGCGTCGGCGCGGCTGCAGTTCTTCGACACCTGGCTGAGCGGGCGCTGACCGTGCTCCGCTATCTGGGCATGCGGCTGCTACAGGCGGTGTGGGTGCTGTGGGCGACATTCACCGTCTCCTTCGTCGTCCTCTACCTGCTCCCCGCCGACCCGGTGGCGATCGCGGCCGACGGCGGCGCGGCCAACACCCCGGTCGACGCCGCCGCCATCGCGGAGCTGCGCGCCCGCTACGGCCTGGACAAGCCGCTCTGGCAGCAGTACCTGGACGCGCTGTGGAACGCGCTGCACGGCGACTTCGGCCGCTCGGTGGCGACCGGCCGGCCGGTCACGAGCGCCATCGTGGAGGTACTCCCGTCCACGCTGGCGCTGGCCTCCCTCGCGCTGCTGCTCGCGCTGGCGGGCGGGATCGCCGTGGCGGTCGCGGCGAGCACGACCCGGCTGCCGCGGCTGCGCACCGCGCTGCTCGCGCTGCCGCCGATCGCGGTGGCGGTGCCGACCTTCTGGACCGGGCTGCTCCTGCTGCAGGTCTTCTCGTTCCGGCTGCACGTGGCGCCCGCCTTCGGCGGCTCCGGGCTGCGCGGCACCATCCTGCCCGCGATCACGCTGGCGCTGCCGATCGGCGCGGTGATCGCGCAGGTGCTCGCGGCCGGGTTCGCCACCGCGTGGAAGCAACCGTTCACCGCGGTCGCGCTG
Source organism: Nocardia asteroides (assembly GCF_021183625.1). Lineage (NCBI taxonomy): Bacteria > Bacillati > Actinomycetota > Actinomycetes > Mycobacteriales > Nocardiaceae > Nocardia > Nocardia asteroides. Next base: position 5,754,552 of record NZ_CP089214.1, on the reverse strand, counting down.
GCCAAGGGCGCCTCCAGGAGCCGGGTGCAGTGGCGGCACGTCACCCGGCCGGCCGCGGTGCCCGCGCTCACCATCGCCGGGGTGCTGGTCGGCACCATGCTGGCCGGCTCGGTGGTGGTGGAGACGGTCTTCGCCCGGCCGGGGCTCGGCCGGCTCACCCAGACCTCGGTGCTGGCCCAGGACATCCCGGTGGTGCAGGGGATCGTGCTGGTCACCGCGCTGGTCTTCGTCGTCGTGAACCTGGCCGTCGACCTGCTCTACCCGCTGCTCGACCCGCGGATCGCGACGGTCGGCGAGCGGGAGCGGGCGGGCGACGCGCTCGAGGAGGTGGCTGCCCGTGGTTGAGCTGCTGAAGGGCCGGGCCGGAGGTACCGGCTCGGCCGGAGGTACCGGCTCGGCCGGAGGCCGGGGCACCCGTGCCGCAGTGCCTGCGAGCGGCGCCACCGGGCGGGCGGACGGCGCCGGCGGGCGTACGGACGGCGCCACCGGACGTGCGGACGGCGCCACCGGACGTGCGGGCGGTTCGACCGCGGGCGTGGGGACGTCCGGTACCGCGGGCGGGCCTCGAACCGGTGCCGCGCGGCGGGCCGTTCGCGCGCTGCGAGGCCGGATTCCGCTGGTCCTCTCGGTGCTGGTGCTGCTGCTCGTGCTCGGCTGGGCGCTGGCGCCGTCGTTCTTCGCGAGCGGCGACCCGCTGACCGGCGTCCCGAGGCAGAAGTTCAGCGCGCCGAGCGCGGCGCACTGGTTCGGCACCGACAACCTGGGCCGCGACCTCTACACCCGGATGGTGCACGGCGCCGCCGCCTCGCTCTCCGCGACGCTGCTCGCGGTGGGGATCGCGCTGGTCGCGGGCACCCTGCTCGGGCTGATCGCGGGCGCGGCGGGCGGCATCGTCGACGCCGCCGTCATGCGCGTGGTCGACGTGCTGCTCTCCATCCCGCAGCTGCTGCTGGCGCTGGCCCTGGTCACCGCGCTCGGCTTCGGGACGCGGAACGTGGCGATCGCCGTCGGCATCTCGCTGGTCGCCAACTTCGCCAGGGTGCTGCGCTCGGAGGTGCTGCGGGTGCGGCACGCCGACTACGTGGAGGCGGCGCACGCCTCCGGGGTGCGCTGGTACACCAACCTGGCCAGGCACGTGCTGCCGAACTCCTACCAGCCGGTGCTCGCGCTGGCCACGGTGGAGTTCGGGATGGCGGTGCTCGCCGTCTCGGCGCTCAGCTTCCTCGGCTACGGCGCCGAGCCGCCGGACCCGGAGTGGGGCTCGCTCATCTCCGAGGGCCGCAACTTCCTCGCCACCGCCTGGTGGATGACCACCCTGCCCGGGCTGGTGATCGTGGCGGTCGTGCTCGCCGCGCAGCAGGCCGGGCGCGCACTGAGCCGGGAGAACACCCCATGACGGCCGTCGCCGATCCGGTCCGCACCGCGCTGCTGCGCGTCACCGGGCTGCGGGTCCGCTACCGCACCGGCGACGGGCCGGTGACCGCGCTGGACGGCATCTCGCTGGTGATCGACCCGGGCGAGGTGGTCGCGCTGGTCGGCGAGTCCGGCTCGGGCAAGTCGACGCTGGCGCAGGCAGTGATCGGGCTGCTCCCGGAGAGCGCCGAGATCGACGGCGGCGATGTCGAGTTCGACGGCGAGCCGGTCGATCACACCTCCGAGCGGGCGCTGCGCGAACTGCGCGGCGCGCGCATCGGTTTCGTGCCGCAGGATCCCGGGCTCTCGCTGAATCCGGTGCAGCGCATCGGCGTCCAGGTGGCCGAGGCGCTGCTGGTGCACGGCAGGGCGACCCGCCGCGATGCCGCCGGGCGCGCGGCCGAGCTGCTCGGCGAGGCCGGGCTGGACCGCCCGGCGGACCGGGCGAAGCAGTACCCGCACCAGCTCTCCGGCGGCCAGCGGCAGCGGGTGCTGATCGCGATCGCGCTGGCCTGCTCCCCCGACCTGGTGATCGCCGACGAGCCGTCCAGCGCGCTGGACGCCACCGTCGCGCGCCGGGTGCTCGACCGGCTCACTGAGCGCACCGCGGCCCGCGGCGCCGCCGTGCTGCTCATCACCCACGACCTGGCCACCGCCGCCGAGCGCGCGGACCGCCTGGTCGTGCTGCGGAACGGCGCCGTTGTCGAGGAGGGGCCGACCGCGCGGCTGCTCACCGCGCCGGAGCACCCGTACACCCGGGAGCTGCTCGACTCCTCCCCCGGGCTGGCCGCGGCCGGTTCCGGCCGCGCGGAGCGGGAGCGCGCGGAGCTCCCGCTGCTGCGGATCACCGAGCTGCGCAAGCGATTCCGGCTCGGCGGCGCCGCGCTGACCGCGGTGGACGGGGTCTCGCTGGAGCTGGATCGCGGCGAGACGCTGGCGCTGGTCGGCGAGTCCGGCTCCGGCAAGTCGACCACCGCGCGGCTGGCGCTGCGGCTCACCGATCCGGACGCGGGCAGCGTCGAATTCGACGGGCAGCCGCTCACCGCGCTGCGCGGCCGGACATTGCGCGAGCTGCGCAGGCGTTTCCAGATCGTGTACCAGAATCCGTACGGCTCGCTCGACCCGAGGCAGCGGGTGGCCGACATCGTGGCGGAGCCGCTGCGCGCGTACCGCACCGGCGACCGGGCGGCACGCACCGCGCGGGTCGGGGAGCTGCTCGAGCAGGTCGGGCTCGGCTCCGGCTTCGCCCGGCGGCGCCCGGCCGAGCTCTCCGGCGGGCAGCGGCAGCGGGTCGCCATCGCGCGCGCCCTCGCGCTGCACCCGGAGCTGCTCGTGCTCGACGAGCCGGTCTCCGCGCTGGACGCCTCGGTGCAGGCGCAGATCCTGGCGCTGCTGGACGAGCTGCAGCGGCGCCTCGGGCTCGCCTACCTCTTCATCTCGCACGACCTCGCGGTGGTGCGCCGGATCAGCGACCGGGTGGCGGTGCTGCGGAACGGCCGGATCGTCGAGACCGGCCGCACCGCGGACATCTTCGCCGCCCCGGAGCACGAGTACACCCGCGAGCTGCTGGCCGCCGTGCCGCGGCCGCGACCGGGGCTGTCCGCCGGGCCCGGACCGAGCCCGGCGGCGGTAGCGGCGGGTGACCACGCAGGGCTCCCCGGCCCGGAAAAGGAGACATCGTGAGCGTTCCCTTCCTGCTCGGAGTCGAGGCGGCGGGCACCGGTGCGCACCCCGCGTCCTGGCGCCGCCCCGGGTCGCGCGCCGAGGAGCTGTTCACCGGCGGCTACTGGGCCGACGCGGTGGCCGCGCTGGAGCTCGCCGGCGTCGACCTGCTCTTCCTTCCCGACTCCTTCGCCCTGCAGCAGGGCGGCCCCGGCGTCACCCGCGGCAGGCTGGACGCCGTCGCCATCGCCGCGCGGGTCGCCGCCCGCACCGCCCGGATCGGGCTGCTGCCGCAGGCCGCGGTGACGCACACCGAGCCGTTCCACGTGTCCAAGTCCATCCAGGCGCTCGACTACGCGAGCCTCGGCCGGGCCGGCTGGGAGGTCGCCGTCTCGCCCGGCGCCGAGCAGGCCGCCGCCTTCGGCCGCAAACCGGAGCAGGACGACCCCGCGCTCTGGCACGAGGCGGACGAGGCGATCGAGGTCACGGTCCGGCTCTGGGACAGCTGGGAGGACGATGCGGAGATCCGCGATATCCGCACCGGCCGCTTCATCGACCGGGAGAAGCTGCACTACATCGACTTCGCCGGTGACAACTTCTCCGTCAAGGGGCCTTCCATCACCCCCCGCTCGCCGCAGGGCCAGCCCGTCGTCGCGGTCAGGGCCGGCGCCGCGGACGACCCGGCCACCGCGGTCGCGGTGCGCCGCGCCGACCTGATCCGGGTGGCCGCCGCCGAGCCGGAGGCGCTGGCGGCGCAGCGGGATCAGCTGCGGGCCGCCGTCGCCGCCGCCGGTCGCGACCCCGGGCAGGTGTTCGTGCTCGCCGACCTCGACATCCACCTGGGCGCGACCGTCGAGGCGGCGGAGGCCGAGGTGGCCGAGCTGAACGGCTGGTTCCCCGCCGAGACCGGCGCCGCCCACGTCGGCACCACCGACACCCTGCGCGCCACCCTGGTCGCGCTCGCGGGCGCGGTCGACGGCATCGTGCTGCGCCCGCTCGCCCTCGCCGCCGCGCTGCCCGCGCTGGGCAGGCTCGGCCACACCCCACCGGATTCCGGCAGCACCCTGCGCGACCGCCTCGGGCTGGAGCGCCCGGCCAGCCGCTACGCACTCGGAGGAGTACCCCTATGACCAGCAGGAAGAAGCAGGTGCACCTGGCGGCGCACTTCCCCGGCGTCAACAACACCACGGTCTGGAGCGACCCGGAATCCGGCAGCCAGGTCGACTTCGCCTCCTTCCGGCACCTGGCGGAGACCGCCGAGCGCGGCCTCTTCGACTTCTTCTTCCTCGCCGAGGGGCTGCGGCTGCGCGAGCACCTCGGCAAGATCCACGATCTGGACGTGGTCGGCCGCCCGGACACCTTCACCGTGCTGGACGCGCTGGCAGGCGTCACCGAGAAGCTCGGGCTGGCCGGCACCATCAACAGCACCTTCAACGAGCCGTTCGAGCTGGCCAAGCAGTTCGCCTCGCTCGACCACCTCTCCGGCGGCCGGGCCGCCTGGAACATCGTGACCTCGTCGGACGCCTTCACCGGCGAGAACTTCCGGCGCGGCGGCTACCTGGAGTACGAGCAGCGCTACGAGCGCGCCGCCGAGGTGATCGACGCCGCCCGCGCGCTCTGGGACGCCTGGCCCGCGGACGCGCTGGTGGTCGACCGGGAAGCGGGCGTCTTCGCCCGCGACGTGCCGGAGACCGCGTTCCACGGCGAGCACGTCGACTTCACCGGCCGGTTCGTGCTCCCGCCGAGCCCGCAGGGGCACCCGGTGCTGCTGCAGGCGGGCGACTCGGACGGCGGCCGCGAGTTCGGCGCCCGCTCGGCGGATGCCATCTTCACCGGGCACGGCACGCTGGAGGCGGGCCGGGCGTTCTACGCGAACGTCAAGGACCGGCTCGCCAAGTACGGCCGCGACCGCGACGAACTCAAGATCCTGCCCGCCGCCACCTTCGTACTCGGCGACACCGAGGCCGAGGCGAACGAGCGCGCGGCGCAGATCCGGCTGCAGCAGGTGAGCCCGCAGACCGCGATCTCCTTCCTGGAGCAGATCTGGGGCCGCGACCTCTCCGGGTACGACCCGGATGGACCGCTGCCCGAGCTCGAGCCCTCCGGCGACGTCACCATCACCCGCGGCCGGGTGCGGCATCGCAGGGATCCGCTCGCCGTCGCCGCCGAGTGGCGGGCCAGGGCCGAGGCGGAGAAGCTCAGCATCCGGCAGCTGGTCATCGAGGTCACCGCGCGGCAGCAGTTCGTCGGCACCCCGGCCGGCGTCGCCGAGCAGATCGACACCTACGTGCAGACCGACGCCTCGGACGGCTTCATCCTCGTCCCGCACCTGACCCCGCACGGCCTGGACGAATTCGTCGACCGGGTGGTGCCCGAGCTGCAGGAGCGCGGCAGCTTCCGCACCGAGTACACCGGCAGCACCCTGCGCGAGCACCTCGGGCTCACGCACCCGGCCGAGCGATCCCCTGTTCCCGAACACCGCAGCGAAGGAGTCCGCGCGTCATGACCGCCGTCACCACCGATTCGGCCACCCATTTCGCCCGCGAGTGGGAGCGCTGGCACCACGCGCGCGTCGACCGGCTGCGCGACCCGCTCGGCTTCCTGAGCCTGACCGCGCTGCACTGGCTCACCGATGCCCCCGAGCGCATCGACGGCATCCCCGGCACCTGGTGGGTGACCGACGACAAGGTCTTCGTCACCGCCCGCCCCGGCGACCGGCTCGACCACGAGGGAACCCGGATCGCGGGCGTGCACATCGTGCGCCCGGCCGAGGGCGCGCCCGGGATCACCGTGCGCCACGACGACCGGGTGCTGGAGATCATCCGGCGCACCGGGCAGTACGCGGTCCGGGTGCACGACCCGGCCTCGCCCGCGCTGGTCACCTTCCGCGACATCCCGTCCTACCCGCCCGCCGCCGAGTGGGTGCTCGCGGGCCGGTTCACCCGGTTCGCCGAGCCGGAGACGGTCACCACCGGCGCGGTGGTCGCCGGGCTGGAGCACAACCACACCGCCGTCGGCACCGTCGAGTTCGAGCTGAACGGGGTCACCGAGCAGCTGGTCGCCTTCGGCGCCGGTGACGATCTGCGGGTGCTCTTCACCGACGCCACCAGCGGCATCACCAGCTACCCCGGCGCACGGGCGCTCAGCATCGCGGCCCCGGCCGCGGACGGCTCGGTGCTGCTCGACTTCAACCGGGCCACCAACCTGCCCTGCGCCTTCACCGCCTACGCGACCTGCCCGGTCGCCCCGGAGCGGAACCGGCTGCGGGTGGCGATCGAAGCGGGCGAGCAGGATCCGCGGACGGAGCTCCCGGCATGAGCGGGTCGGGCCCGGAGGCGGCAGCGGAGCGTGACCACGGAGGGCCCTCGATCGTGCCGAACAGGCACAGCACGAGCGTCCCGCTCTCCATCCTCGATCTCGCGCCGATCAGCGCGGGGAGCACCGCGGCGCAGGCGCTGCGCGACACCATCGACCTCGCGCGCCAGGCCGAGCGGTGGGGGTACCACCGGTACTGGCTGGCCGAGCACCACTTCGTGCGGGTGGCGAGCTCGTCGTCGGTGACGCTGCTCGGGCTGGTCGCCGCTGCCACCGAGCGGATCCGGGTCGGCACCGGCGCGGTGCAGGTCGGGCACCACACCTCGGCCTCGGTGGTGGAGGCGTTCGGCACCATCGACGCGCTGTACCCGGACCGGCTCGACCTCGGCATCGGGCGCTCCGGGCACCGGAAGGCGCAGTTCGGTTCGGAGGCGGGCAAGCCGTCCAAGCCGTCCAAGCCGCCGGTGCCGCGCGGCACCGAGGTGCGCGACGGCATCGTGGTGCCGCCGCCGTTCGACCCGGGGCGGATCACCGACCGCTCGCGCTTCGTCGCCGCGCTGCAGGCGCTGCAGCTGCCCGGCGCGCAGCCGCTCGACTTCCCGGAGCAGGTCGAACAGCTCCGCGGGCTGTTGGAGGGCAGCTTCGTCACCGGCGACGGGGTCGAGCTGCACGCGGTGCCCGGCGAGGGCGCGCGGGTGCAGCTGTGGATCTTCGGCAGCTCGGCCGGGGAGAGCGCGGAGCTGGCCGGGCGGCTCGGGCTGCCCTTCGCGGCGGCCTACCACGTCGCGCCGGGCACCGCGCTGGACGCCATCGCCGCCTACCGCGCCGCCTTCCGGCCGTCGGCGGTGCTGGCCGAGCCGTACGCGGTGATCTCCGCCGACGTGCTGGTCGCGCCGGACGCGGAGACGGCGGAGTACCGCGCCCGCGGGTACGGGCACTGGGTGCACAGCATCCGCACCGGCGCGGGCGCCGCCGACTACCTCGCCCCGGATTCGGTGCCCGAGCTCACCGAGGAGCAGGAGCGGCTGGTCGAGGACCGGCTCGCCACCCGCTTCGTCGGCACCCCCGACGACGTCGCCGCCCGCCTCGCCGCCCTGCGCCGCGTCAGCGACGCCGACGAGGTCCTCGCCACCACGATCGCCTTCGACCACCGGCACCGCCTGGAATCCCACCGCCTCCTGGCCGAAGCCTGGGCCGCCCGCGGCGAGCAGATCGGTACCCGGCACTCCGGCGCGGCCTGACCCTGCTCCCCGGAGCCGGGCGCGCACGCCGCTCGGCGGCGGCAGCCGCGGGAGTCCGGGTCCGGCCCGAGCGGCGCGTCACCTGCCCGGCGGCAGCCGGATGATTCGCTACGCCGGGACCGGCGCGGCCGTCACGCCGTACCCGAGGTTCGTCAGCACCTCGGTCGTCGCCTTGGCGAAGTTCAGCGTGATGAAGTGCAGGCAGGGCGCGCCCTCGTCGATCAGCCGCTGCGCCATCTCGGTGGCGATCTCGATCCCGGCGGCCCGGACGGCGGCCCGATCCTCCTCCGGGCCGTCCCCGGCCGCGGCGGTCAACCGGTCGACGACGGCGGCGGGCAGCGGCCGCCCGCACAGCTCCTCGGCCCGGCGCACGGTGCGCAGCGAGGTGATCGGCATGAGCTCGGGGATGATCGGCTTCGCCCCCTGCTCGGGGTCGAGCGCCACCAGCCGGTCGCGCAGCCGCAGGTAGTGCTCGACGTCGAAGAACATCTGGGTGATCGAGTACTCGGCCCCGGCCCGCAGCTTGGCGGCCAGGTGCCTGGTGTCGTGGACCAGATCCGGCGACCGGTGGTGCCCCTCCGGGAACGACGCCACCCCGACGTGGAAATCACCGAGGTCGCGCACGATCCGCACCAGCTCCTCGGCGTACTCGACGCCGTCCGGGTGCCGCACCCAGTCACCGAGCGGGTCACCGGGCGGATCGCCGCGCAGCACGAGCACATTGCAGATCCCGGCGTCCGCGTACGACCCGATCAGTGCGCGCAGCTCGGCGACGCTGTGCGAGACCGCGGTCAGGTGCGCCACCGGAAGCAGCGTGGTCTCCCCCGCGAGCTGCCCGGTGACCCGGACCGTGCGATCCCGCGTGGTGCCGCCGGCCCCGTAGGTCATGGAGACGAAGGCCGGGTGCATCCGCTCGAACTCGCGCACCGTGCGCCACAGCCGCGCCTCGGCCGCCGCGTCCCGCGGCGGGTTGAACTCCACCGAGAACGGGACGAGCCGCTGCCCGTGCGTCCGCAGGCTCCGCACCACCGACGGCGTGCCCGAAGCGCGCCGTCCCCCCAGATCGTCCACAGTCACCGGCCCAGTGTAGAGCCCGCGCCGCGCCCGCCGGGGCGCCCGGCCACCGCGGTGTGCGGCGCGCGAACGGGAGCGCGTATCCTACGGCAGACGGCTGTGCATCGATTGAGCCGTGCTGTCATGCCCCGAGCATCTCCTGTGCGGGCACGTCGTCGTGCCCGCACCGGCCCCGAGAACCGATTCCGGGAGGTTCCCCTGTCCGCCGGACCAGGCACCCCGTCGCCCGCCGCCACCGGGCGCACCGCCGCGGCGACGGCCACCCTCGCGGCGCCCGATCCACGGCGGGCACTTCGCGCCTTCGTCACCGCCGTCGAGGGCGCGCTGGCCGAGTTCTTCGAGACCAGGGTGGCACTGGTCGAGCCGCTCGGCCCGCCCTTCGTGGAATCCGCCGACGTGCTGCGCGAGTTCGTGCTGCGCGGCGGCAAGCGGACCCGGCCCTCGTTCGCCTGGACCGGCTGGCTCGGTGCCGGTGGCGACCCGGACGGCCCCGACGCCGCCCGGGTGCTCCGTGCCTGCTCGGCGCTGGAGCTGGTGCAGGCCTGCGCGCTGATCCACGACGACATCATCGATTCGTCGCGGACCAGGCGCCGGTTCCCCACCGTGCACGTCGATTTCGAGCAGCGGCACCGGGAGCGGGCGCTCACCGGGGACGCGGCACACTTCGGCGTCTCGGTGGCGATCCTGGTCGGCGATCTCGCGCTGGCCTGGGCCGACGACATGGTGAACGGGGCCGGGCTCGACCCGGCCGCGCTGGCCAGGTTCGCCACGGTGTGGGCGCGCATGCGCACCGAGGTGCTCGGCGGGCAACTGCTTGACATCCAGGGCGAGGCGGGCGGCGACGAATCGGTCGCGGCGGCGCTGCGCATCTGCGAGTTCAAGACCGCGGCCTACACCATCGAACGTCCGCTGCACCTCGGTGCGGCGCTGGCCGACGCCGGCCCCGAGCTGGTCGCGGCGTACCGGACGTTCGGCAAGGACATCGGCGTCGCCTTCCAGCTGCGCGACGACCTGCTCGGGGTGTTCGGCGACCCCGAGGTCACCGGCAAGCCGTCCGGTGACGATCTGCGCGAGGGCAAGCGCACCGTGTTGCTGGCCGAGGCGCTGCGCCGCGCCGACGCCACCGACCCGGCCGCCGCCCGACTGCTGCGCTCCCGGATCGGCACCGACCTCGGTGCCGGCGAGGTGGCGCAACTGCGGGAGCTGCTCGTCGACCTGGGTGCGGTCGACGACGTGGAGACCCGCATCACCGACCTCACCGAGCGCGGCCTGGCCGCGCTCGAATCCAGCTCGGCCGAGCCCGTCGCGAAAGCGCAGTTGCGCGCGATGGCGCTGGCCGCCACCAGGAGAGCCCTATGAGAGCCTTCGTCGCCCCGCAGGACCGAGTGATCGTCGTCGGCAGCTGCCCGCCCGCACCGCGGGGCAGCCGCAGGCCAGGCCCGACGCCGGGCGAGCGCCGGGTCGTGCTCGGCGCCGGGTTGCCCGCGCCGCGCACCATCCCGACCGGCCGCCGCAGGCGCACGGTGATCGTCCCCGCCGGCTTCCCCGCCGCGGAGTTCGAGCCGGAGGCCGGGTTCGAGCCCGGCCCGGACCGTGACCGCGCGGACGGCACCGGCCGCGAGCCGGGCGACGCCGCCGCGCACGACGAGACCACCGACGTTCGCGCGCAGGACGAGACCGCCGACGTTCGCGACGAGACCGCCGACGCCCGGAGCGCGACCGAGGCCGAGACCGGCGCGGAGTACGACGCCGCCGACCTCGTCCGGGAGGACGACGAGCCGCGCCCGCTGATCGCGCGGCAGCGGCGCGGCACCCAGCGCCGCCCCGAGCCGGAGCCCGACGAGTTCGAGATCGAGTACCGCGCCCTGCAGATCGCCCGCGACCGCGCGGCCGAGGACCGCACCCTGGCGGGAATCGCCGAGCTGCTCGACGCATGAGCCGCGGGCCCGCGCCCGCCACCGTCCCCGGTCACCCCGAACGGGTGGCCGTGGTCGGCGCGGGCCTGGCCGGCCTCGCCGCCGCGCTGTACCTGACCGGCGCCGGACACCGGGTCACCGTGCTGGAGCGCGCCGACCACCCCGGCGGCCGGGTCGGGCGCTACCGCGGCCCGGACTACGAGATCGACTCGGGCGCCACCGTGCTCACCCTCCCCGAGCTGGTCACCGAGGCGCTCGCCGCCGTCGGCGCCACCCCGGAGCACACCGACCCCCCGCTCCGGCTGCGCCCGCTCACCCCCAGCTACCACGCCCGCTTCGCCGACGGCGCCGACCTGCGCGTCTTCGCCGACCCCGAGGCCATGGCCGCCGAGGTCGACCGCTTCGCCGGGCCGGAGGCGGCGCGCGGCTACCGCGCCCTGCGCTCCTGGCTGGCCCGGATCTACCGGGCCGAGTACGGCGAGTTCATGGACACCAACTTCGACTCCGCGCTGGACATGGTCCGCTACCCGGCCAAGCGCGCCGCGCTGCTGCGGCTGCTCCGGCTCGGCGGCTTCGGCAGGCTCGGCCCGGCGGTGGCCGGTTTCGTCCGCGACCCGCGGATCGCCCGGGTCTTCACCTTCCAGGCGCTGTACGCGGGCACCGCGCCCGCGCAGGCGCTGGCCGTCTACGGCGCCATCCCGCACATGGACACCTCGCTCGGCGTCTTCTACCCCGAGGGCGGCATGCGCGCCATCGCCGCCTCGATGGCGGGTGCCTTCACCGCGGCGGGCGGCACCCTCCGGCTCGGCGCCGAGGCGGCGGGCGTCACGTACCGCGGACGCCGCGCCACCGAGGTCCGGCTGGCCGACGGCAGCGCGGTCGAGTGCGACGCCGTCGTGCTCACCGCCGACCTCGGCGAGCTCGGCCGCTTCGGGCTGCGCCGCAGGCCGGGGCTGCGCGCCTCGCCCTCGGCGGTGGTCGCGCACGGCACCGTGCCCGCCGCGGTCGCCGCCCGCTGGCCGATCCAGGCGCACCACACCATCGACTTCGGCGCCGCCTGGGAGCGCACCTTCGCCGAGATCACCGCGGGCCGCGGCCGGGGCAGGCTGATGAGCGACCCCTCGCTGCTGCTCACCCGCCCCGCGCTCACCGACCCGGCGCTGCTGATCCAGCGCCCGGACGGCCCCGCCGAGCCCTTCTCGCTGCTCGCCCCGTGCCCGAATCTCACCGCGGCCCCGCTGGATTGGGACCGGCTCGGCCCGGCGTACCTGCGCGAGCTGCTCGCGCTGCTGGAGAGCCGCGGCTACACCGGCATCTCCGGCCACTTCGCCGTCGACCACCTCGACACCCCGGCGACCTGGCTGGCCCGCGGCATGCTGGCCGGGAGCCCGTTCTCCGCGGCGCACCTCTTCCGGCAGACCGGTCCGTTCCGCCCGCGGAACCTGCCGCGCCGGTACGACAACGTCGTGCTGGCGGGCTGCGGCACCACCCCCGGCGTCGGGGTGCCGACCGCGTTGCTCTCCGGAAAGCTCGCGGCGCAACGGATCACCGGGGCGGCGGCGCCCGCCCGGCTCGATCACCGCGCACCGGCGGGTTAGTGTTCTCCGGACGGCTCGTAGACTGGGCAGCCGTACCGGCCGGCCCACCGGTGAAGCCGGCGCAGACCTATTCGCTCCGCGGTTGCGACCGCCGACCACGACGGGGGGATCCGCTCCGGATGGCTTTCCCCGACACGTCCCGAGACCGATGACCGAAACGCTTTCCACCGTGACCACCGCCGCAGGCGCCGCGCAGCAGCGCGGGCGGGTGCGGGTGGCCGCCGACTTCCTGCGCAGCCCCGAGGGGCACGCCGCGCTGCTCGGGCTGGCAGGCGCGGTCCTGATCACCTTCGGCGGGTTCGGCGCCGGGAGCGTGCGCAAGCGGGATCCGCTGCTGGAGGCCGCGCACCTCTCCTGGCTGCGCTTCGGCCACGGCTACGCGCTGTCGACCATCCTGATCTGGATCGGCGTGCTGCTCATGATCACCGCCTGGGTGCGGCTGGGCCGGGCCACGCTCGGCACCGGCGGCGCCCGCTCCACGGTGACGCTGAACGAGCTGCGCGCGATCGTCGGGATCTGGATCTTCCCGCTGCTCTTCGCGGTGCCGATGTTCAGCCGGGACGCCTACTCGTACCTGGCGCAGGGCGCGCTGCTGCGCGACGGCTTCGACCCGTATCAGGTCGGCCCGGTCGCCAACCCCGGCGTGCTGCTGGACAACGTGAGCCCGGTCTGGACCACGACCACCGCCCCGTACGGCCCGATCTTCCTGCTGCTCGGCCGCGCGATCACCATGCTGACCGGGGAGAACGTGGTGGCGGGGACCATCGCGCTTCGGCTGGTGATGCTGCCCGGCCTCGCGCTGATGATGTGGGCGGTGCCCTACCTGACCAAGCACCTCGGCGGCAAGCCGACCGTCGCGCTCTGGCTGGCGGTGCTGAACCCGCTGGTGCTGATCCACCTGATCGGCGGCGTGCACAACGAGATGCTCATGGTCGGGCTGCTCTGCGCCGCCATCGCGCTGGTCCTGGAGCGGCACCACGTCGCCGGGATCGTGGTGGTGGCGATCGGCGTCGCCATCAAGGCCACCGCGGGCGTCGCGCTGCCCTTCCTGGTCTGGATCTGGATGATCCACGAGCGGGAGCGCAGAGCCGCGCGGCGAGCAGCGGGCGACGACTCGGAGAGCGCCGAGCTGCCGCACCCCACGCTCATGTTCGCCAAGATCGCCGGGCTCGGGCTGGGCGTCTTCGCGGTCGTCTTCGTCGCCGCCTCCGCGCTGGCCGGGGTCGGCATCGGCTGGCTCACCGCGCTCTCCGGGTCGAAGAAGATCATCAACTGGCTCTCGCTGCCGACCGTCATGGCGCACGCGCTCACCTGGGTCTCCCCGCTGCGGATCGGCCAGGTGCTCGACATCACCCGGCTGCTCTGCATGCTGGCGCTGCTCGCGGTGCTGGTCTGGACCTGGTGGCGGTTCAAGGACAGCGAGCGCGAGGCGGTCGCCGGGATCATGATCGCCTTCGTCGCGATCGTCATCCTCTCCCCCGCCGCGCTGCCCTGGTACTACTCCTGGCCCCTTGCGCTCGCCGCGGGCTTCGCACTCTCACTCGGCACCCTGCAGGTGCTGGTCGGGCTCTGCACCTGGCTCATGCTGGTCTTCCAACCGGACGGCTCGATCGGGCTCTACAACTTCTGGCACGTCGCGCTCGCCGTCTTCGCCGCCGTCGTCGCCGCGCTCTCCCTGAGCACCGTCGACCCGCTCCGCCTGCGCTCCACCCGCTCCCCCGTCACCACCCCGACGGTGATTCCCGCGCGCAGCTGATCGCGGGGTGCGAGGAATCGAGGCCGGGCCCCCGCCGGACGACGAGGCCCGGCCTTCGCGCTGTCCGGAGCCCACTCGCCGGATATCGACGGTGGTCTCCGCGACAACGTCGGCGCTTCAGTCGTCCAGCACCTGGCGAACCAGCCTTCGCGCGGCATCCCCGGTCACCGACGACTCGGCCAGCTCGGCGAAGAGTCGGGCGTAGATCTCGATCTCGCGAGGCCGAGTTACCGACAGCTCGGCGGCGGGTGTCTCCACCAGCACCAGCCGGGCATCGAACATGACGAAGTTGGTGGATTGCATCGGCATCGGCCGACCAGCCGGGATGACACCCAGTAGTACCCGCGGAAGCCCCGACACAGTCAGCAGCCGATCCAGCTGCCCCCGGTGGACACCGGAGCCGCCCACCGGGTTGCGGATGGCCTGTTCGGTCACCACGACGTGGAACCGCCGGTCTCCCCGGTACAACCACTGTTGCCGCTCGATCCGCTTCGATACCCCGGCTTCGACGTCGTCGGGGATCCCGTAGAACCGCACCGCGCGCCGGAGTATCTGCTCGGCATACTCAGGCGTCTGGAAGATCCCCGGAATGATCTGGGGTTCGTAGATGCGCTGGAGCCGGGTGTCCCGTGCCAGCGTCACCTACCGCTCCTGGCGTCGCCGCGTACCGGTAGCGAGCGACCGCCGAAGTTCGACATACGCCGTTTCGATCCCGCGCAGGGTGGCTATCAGATCGGCCAACTGATCCTGAGTGCCGGTGTGATCGACGTAGGCGCGCAGGTCACCCTCGCTGGGCGGTCTGCTGCCTGATTCGATCTTGGAAACTTTCGATTCGTGCCACCCGGAGAGCTGGGCCAACCGGCGACCGGTCAGCCCAGCATCCCTCCGCATCTCGCGGAGCCGCCCACCCAGCGCCTCCCGAGCCTGCCGGGGCGAAGTCACCCGAGCGACCCCGCGTACTCGTCGAACCGCGTCGCCGACGGCCACAGCTGATCACGCGTCTGCACGCAGTACCGGACCAATCCCGGATCGGTGGTCACCACCATCGCGAGCCCCCGGTTCCCGGCATCCCTGGCATGGAACGCCACTCGGGAGTCGTCGAACAGCCAGAAATCTTCCGTCGGCACCTCCCCCGCGAGATGCCGGGGCAGATAGCGAATGTCCTCCCCTGCGGTGATGTTCTCCGGCGTCAGCGTCAGCAACCAGCGGTGATAGTCGGTCAACGGTTGCGTGACCACCCGAACCCGGCTCACGGACACACCCCGGCCGGTGGCGTCCGCCAGCACGGCTCGCCACGGGTCGAACCAGCTCGTGTCGGCCGGTTCGCCGTCCAGGAACCGGCGCAACGGCTCGGACTCGGACGCTACGGCGTAGGCGTCCAGAGTCTCCAGGTGGAATGCCGACCGCTCGCACTCGGCGAACAGCGAACCCCAGAGCTCCGGCTCGTCATTGGGGCGAAGCAGCATGCCCGTAGAACCTCCGCGTCTGCTTGGGAACCTCGATCGCCGACTCGTCGTCGGCGAGGTTCATCTGCGCCAGCGTCCCAGGGTCGGTGATAGGTCGGCCGACGAGGGTGAAGGTCCCCCGGCCGGTGTCGGCGAGCCCGGCCCCCACGAACGTGTCGGGCTCGGCGAACCCGACGAGCAGGTGCGGGATTTCCACCGTTTCGGCCCGGCCGGTCGCCCAACCCTGCACCGCGTAGGTGCCTTGATCCGTCGCGTACAGCGTCGGGCACTCGCCCGTCCGCTACCGCCGGAAGTTTGGCTGTGTTTGGCAAAGTACTACAGCCAGTGTTACGCAGATCAGACCGATACGCAGCAGCTGGATAGGCATTCAGGCAAGTTTGGGCAAGTCGGTGGATCAGTTCCCTGGCGCGTTCGTAGCGTCTTGCTCAGCACTCGGCATCGGTGTCCGCCCCTGGTGTCGAGTGCGAACCAAGAGTCCAAGGGGGAACTGGTGAGTAAGCAACTGCCGCAGCGTGTTCGGTTCCCTCGGGCACAGCACCAGCGGCGCGCGGTGTCGGTCGAGATGCTGGAAGCAGTGGCGCTGGCGCTCCGCACCTGGGATGGACCGGTAACCGGGCATCGGGGGCGTGCCGTTGGCTCGGTGACGCTGGGGGAAGCACTGGACCTGGCGGACGGCCAGGCCCGGTGGTGACAGCGGCCGAGTCTCCGAGACCGAATGAGCCGGATGTGCATCTGAGCATCCGGCTCGGTGGGATACCGCTGGACTTCGTCGCCTGTCTGACGACAGCGTCGACCTTCGTGCGGGAGCACGCGGAACGCCGGTACGTGGATGCGGTGAGCGTGGATACCGAGTGCACTCCGCTGTACAGCCGTCTGCCGAACGAGCGGCTGTACCTGATGGAATAGGCATTCGCGCCCCGGCCCGAACACCTCCACTCCGAGCGCTGACAGCATCCAGGAGGCGGAGCGGACGGCGACCGGGCCCGGCGAACTAACCGCTCAGAACGGATCCGCGGCGGCCCGGCGGACGACCTCGCGCGCCAGATCACCGTGCAGGGCGTCGACCGGCTTCCCGGGCAGCGTGGGGTCGTCGGTGAAGACCCACTCCAGGATCTCCTCGTCGGTGTACTTGCTGTCCCGCATGACGGTGATCACGCCGGTGAGCATCTTGACGACGGCACCGTCGGCGTCGAAGAAGCGGGCGGGGACGCCGACGACGCCGTCCCGGCGGATCGCGAGCAACTGGTGGTCGCGCAGCATCTGGTGCACCCGGGTGACCGGGACGCCGAGCCGCTCGGCGATATCGGGCAGGTTCAACAGCTCGACGTCGGCCGAGAGGACATCCGTGCTGTAGGGAAAGGCACTCACGGGCAACTACGGTAGACGGTCGGTTCCCGCACGTCGTGATCCACCCGGCGCGGTCGCGCCGATACCATCGACACCGGCCGCACCGGCGGCCGCATCGCCCGTCGCCAGGCATGGCGAGGGGTGGACGTTCGGAATCCGGAGGAACACGTGATCGGCCAGATGCTCGAAGGGCGTTATCGCATCGATGCGCCGATCGCCCGGGGCGGGATGTCGACGGTCTTCCGCGGCGTCGACACCCGGCTGGACCGCCCGGTCGCGATCAAGGTGATGGATCCGCGCTTCGCCTCCGATCCGCAGTTCCTCGCCCGCTTCGAGTTCGAGGCGCGCTCGGTGGCCAAGCTCAAGCACCCCTCGCTGGTCGCGGTGTACGACCAGGGCGTCGACGGTGAGCACCCGTTCCTGATCATGGAGCTGGTCGAGGGCGGCACGCTGCGCGAGCTGCTCCGCGAGCGCGGCCCGATGCCGCCGCACGCGGTGCGCGCGGTGGCCGAGCCGGCGCTCGGCGCGGTCGGCGTTGCGCACCGGGCCGGGCTGGTGCACCGCGACATCAAGCCGGAGAACGTGCTCATCTCGGACGCCGGCGAGGTGAAGATCGCCGACTTCGGCCTGGTCCGCGCGGTCGCCGCGGCGACGACCACCTCGGCGAGCGTCATCCTCGGCACCGCCGCCTACCTCTCCCCCGAGCAGGTCACCAGCGGCACCGCGGACGCCCGCTCGGACGTCTACGCCTTCGGCATCCTGATCTTCGAGCTGCTCACCGGCCGGGTGCCGTTCACCGGCGACACCTCGCTCTCGGTGGCCTACCAGCGGATCGAGAACGACGTGCCGCCGCCGAGCGCCTTCATCGACGGCGTCCCCCGCGAGTTCGACGAGCTGGTCGCCCGCGCCACCGCCCGCGAGCCGAGCCACCGCTTCACCGACGCCGCCGAGATGGCCGCCGAGCTGCGCGGGATCGCGGCGTCGCTGGCGCTGCCCGCCTACCGGGTGCCGGCCCCGCGGGAATCCGCCGAGCACACCAGCTCCAGCAGGCGGGTGGCCGAGACGCCCCCACCGCCGCCGCCCCGGCAGCAGCCGCAGCACACCCGGGTGCAGACCGCGGCGCGCCCGGTCGACCACGGCACCGCCGTGCACTACGAGCCGGGCCTGCCGCAGCCGCAGCGCTACGACCCCTATGAGCAGCAGCACCCGTACGCGGCCGACCCGCACCGCCGGAAACAGACGGTGTGGCTCTGGGTTGCGCTGGTCGCGGTGCTCACCCTCGTGGTCGGCGTCGGCGGCTGGTGGTTCGGCGCCGGCCGCTACGAGGCGGTGCCCGCCATCGCAGGCATGCCGACCGAGCGCGCGGTGGCCGCGCTCACCGAGGCCGGGTTCGAGACCGAGATCAGGCAGAAGGCGTCGGATACCGTCCCGGTGGGCGGCGTGGTCGGCAGCGACCCGTCGGCGGGCTCGAAGGTGACCAAGGGCTCGACCATCGGCGTGCTGGTCTCCAGCGGCAGGCCGCGGGTGCCGGAGGCGAGCGCGGGCGCCGACATCGCCGCGGTCAACCGCGCCATCCGCGATGCCGGGCTCACCCCGGTGGACGCAGGCGAGACCGGGAGCAGCGCGCCGAAGGGCACCCTGGCCAGGGTGGAGCCCGCGCCCGGCACCGTGCTGCCGACCGGCGGCCAGGTCAAGGTCTTCAAGAGCCGCGGCTCGACGCCGGTCAAGGTGCCGGACGTGAGCGGCCGCAGCACCGAGGAGGCGGCGAGCATCCTGCAGGCGGCCGGGCTGGAGATCTCGGAGACCAGGGAGCAGTACGACCGCGGCACCGAGGGCGGCAAGGCCATCGGCACCGACCCGCAGCCGGGCACCCAGCTGCAGTCCGGCGACACGGTGGTGCTGCTGGTCTCCAACGCGGTGCGGATCCCGCTGGTGGTCGGCCAGAGCGTCGGCAACGCCCGCGCCGAGCTGCAGCAGCTCGGGCTGCAGGTGCAGGTGCGGCAGCTGACCCCGTCGGACGGGTCGGTGGTGATCGGGCAGACGCCGGGAGTCGGCGCGAACGTGGAGGCCGGCTCCACGATCGCGCTCACGGCGCTGCCGTAGCTACCGCAGCATCTCGGCGACCAGGAAGGCCAGCTCCAGCGACTGCTGGGTGTTGAGCCGCGGGTCGCAGGCGGTCTCGTAGCGCCCGGAGAGATCCAGGTCGGAGATCTCCTGGGCGCCGCCGAGGCACTCGGTGACATCCTCGCCGGTGAGCTCGATGTGCAGCCCGCCGGGGTGCGTGCCGAGCCCGCGGTGCACCTCGAAGAAGCCCTGCACCTCGTCGACGATCCGGTCGAAGTGCCTGGTCTTGAAGCCGGTGGAGGCCTCGTGGGTGTTGCCGTGCATGGGGTCGCACTGCCAGATCACCTGGTGCCCGGTGGCCTGCACCTTCTCCACGATGGGCGGCAGGATGTCGCGCACCCGGTTGTTGCCCATCCGGGAGACGATGGTGAGCCTGCCCGGCTCGTTGTTCGGGTCCAGCCGCTCGACGTACTCGACCGCGAGCTCCGGCGTCGTGCTCGGCCCGATCTTGATCCCGATCGGGTTCGCCAGCAGCTCGGCGAGCGCGATGTGCGCGCCGTCCAGCTGCCTGGTGCGCTCGCCGATCCACAGGAAGTGCGCGGAGAGGTCGTAGAGCACCGGCTCGCCCGCCGCGTTCTCCGCCAGCCGCAGCAGCGCGCGCTCGTAGTCGAGCACCAGCGCCTCGTGGCTGGCGTAGATCCTGGCCTGCTGCAGGCTCGGGTCGTTCACCCGGCAGGCGGTCATGAAGCGCAGCCCGCGGTCGATCTCCTCGGCCAGCGCCTCGTACCTGGCGCCCGCGGGCGACTGCGCGACGAAGTCGCGGTTCCAGTCGTGCACCCGGTGCAGGTCGGCCATGCCCGCGCCGGTGAGCGCGCGCACCAGGTTCATCGCGGCGCTGGCGTTGGCGTAGGCGCGGACCAGCCGGGAGGGGTCGTGCACGCGCAGCTCCGCCTCGGCGACCAGCGAGTTCACCATGTCGCCTCGGTACGACGTCAGGCCGAGCGCGTCGGTGTCCGACGAGCGCGGCTTGGCGTACTGCCCGGCGATCCTGGCCACCTTCACCACCGGCAGGCTGGCGCCGTAGGTGAGCACGACGGCCATCTGCAGCAGGGTGCGGATATTGCCGCGGATGTGCGGCTCGGTGTTGTCGGCGAAGGTCTCCGCGCAGTCGCCGCCCTGCATCAGGAAGGCCTCGCCGCGGGCCACCTCGGCGAGCCGCTCACGCAGCTCGTCCACCTCGGCGGGCAGACAGATGGGCGGCACGCTCTCCAGCACGGTGCGCATCTGTGCGGCCTGCTCCGGATCCCAGGACGGCTGCTGCAGCGCGGGTCGCGCGAGTGCCGCGTCCAGGCGGCTGCGCAGCTCGGTGGGGAGCGGCGGCAGTTCCGGCAAGCGGTCGATCGGTACGTCGACGGTCCAATTCACCAGTTCAGAATACGTACCGCGGCACCGCATAGGGTGAACGGGCGGCGCCGATCCCCGGCGCCCACCGAGCCGAGGAGCCACGCTGCGCTACTTCTACGACTGCGAGTTCATCGAGGACGGCGTCACCATCGACCTGGTCTCGATCGGCGTCGTGTGCGAGGACGGCCGCGAATACTACGCCGTCTCCACCGAATTCGACGAGAGCAGGGCCGGGCCGTGGGTGCGCAGGCACGTGCTGCCGCAGCTGCCGCCGCCGCACTCGCCGCTGCGCCGCTCCCGCGAGCGCATCCGGAACGACCTGGCGGCGTTCTTCCTGCCCCGTCCGACCGTGCAGCCGGAGCTCTGGGCCTGGGTCGCCGCCTACGACCACGTGGCGCTCTGCCAGCTCTGGGGCTCGATGGTCGAGCTGCCGACCGCGCTCCCGCGCTACACCAACGAGCTGCGCCAGCACTGGGACGCGCACGGCCGCCCCGAGCTGCCCCCGGTCCCGGCCGACGCGCACGACGCGCTCGCCGACGCCAGGCACAACCTGGCCAAGTTCGACGCCATCGAGGCGTTCCGGCGGCGCAGCCGCTGACAGGACGGGCCCCGGATCCAGGTGGGATCCGGGGCCCGTTCCGATCGGGAGCGCTGGGTCAGTGGTGCCCGTTGCTTCCGTTGTGGCCATTGCTTCCGTTGTGGCCGTTGCTTCCGTTGCGCTCGGCTTCCTCCTGCACCCGCTGCAGCACGGCGAGCTGCTTGCGCTCCTCCGTGTGCTCGTGCTCGAAGTTCTTGTGGCTCTCCTGCGCCGGGTCGGCCCGGAAGAAGGAGCCGGTGCCGGGCTGGCCGGCCGAGCCGAGCTGGTTCATCCGCTTGGGCACCACGGCGCCCTGGTACTCCAGCGGAAGCGGGTGGCCGTGCGAGTCCACCGGGCCGAGCGGCTGGTGCACCTCGATGTACTCGCCGTGCGGCAGCCGCTTGATCACGCCGGTCTCGATGCCGTGCTCGAGCACCGCCCGGTCGCTGCGCTGCAGGCCGACGCAGAACCGGTACGCCAGGAAGTAGGCGATCGGCGGTGCGACCAGCAGGCCGATCCGGCCGATCCAGGTGGTCGCGTTCAGCGAGATGTCGAACTTCAGCGCGATGATGTCGTTGACGCAGGAGAGCGTCAGCACCACGTAGAAGGTGATCGCCATCGCGCCGATCGCGGTCCGCACCGGAACGTCGCGCGGCCGCTGCAGCAGGTTGTGGTGCACCTCGGTGTCGCCGGTGAGCCTGCGCTCGATCCACGGGTAGGCGACGAGCAGGGTGAAGACCAGCCCCATGATGATCGCGACCCAGAAGGCGGCCGGGATCGTGTAGCGACCCAGGTACAGCTCCCACGGCGGCATCAGCCTGGCCATGCCGTCGGTCCACATCATGTAGAAGTCGGGCTGTGAACCGGCCGAGACCTGCGACGGGTTGTACGGGCCGAGGTTCCAGATCGGGTTGATCTGCAGCACGCCGCCCATGATCGCCACGATGCCGAGGGTGAAGGCGAAGAACGCGCCCTGGTCGGCGGCGAAGACCGGCACGATGCGGGCGCCGACCACGTTGTTCTCGGTGCGGCCGGGGCCGGGGAACTGGGTGTGCTTCTGGTACCAGACCAGCGCGACGTGCGCGGCGATCAGGGCCAGGATGATGCCGGGCAGCAGCAGCACGTGCGCGATGTAGAGCCGCGGGATGATGATGTCGCCGGGGAAGTCACCGCTGAAGATCAGCCAGTGCATCCAGGTGCCGATCACCGGGATCGAGATGGTGATGCCGGAGAAGGCGGCGCGCAGGCCGGTGCCGGAGAGCAGGTCGTCCGGGAGCGAGTAGCCGAAGAAGCCCTCGAACATCGCCAGGATCAGCAGCAGCGAGCCGATCACCCAGTTCGCCTCGCGCGGCTTGCGGAACGCGCCGGTGAAGAAGATGCGGAACAGGTGGATGATGATCGAGGCCGCGAAGAGCAGCGCCGCCCAGTGGTGCACCTGGCGCACGAACAGCCCGCCGCGCACCTCGAACGAGATGTTCAGCGCCGTTTCGTACGCCCGCGACATCCCGACGCCGCGCAGCGGCTGGTACGCGCCGTCGTAGACGACGTGCGTCATCGACGGGTCGAAGAACAGCGTGAGGTAGATGCCGGACAGCAGCAGGATGATGAAGGCGTACAGCGCGATTTCACCCAGCAGGAACGACCAGTGGGTCGGGAAGACCTTGTTCACCGACCGCTTCACGAAGGCGGCGGCGCGGTACCGCTCGTCCAGCTCGTTCAGCTGGGCGGCCGCGCGGCCGCCCGATGCTTCAGCACTCATGATCGACGCTCCCAATAGGCGGGCCCGAGCGGCTCGATGAAGTCGCGGGCGGCGACGAGGTACCCCTCGGAATTGACGGTGATCGGCAGCTGCGGCAGGGCGCGGGCGGCCGGACCGAAAATCGGTTTGCCCCATTCGGTCGCCGAGAACTGCGACTGGTGGCAGGGGCACAGGATCCGGTTGGTCTGCTGCTCGAACAGCGAGGTCGGGCAGCCGAGGTGGGTGCAGATCTTCGAGTAGGCGAAGTAGTCGCCGTAGTTGAAGCTCTCCTGGCCCTTGCGCTTGATGGCGCTCTCCGCGTCCTCGGTGCGGAGCCGGATCAGCATCACGGCATTGCGGATGCCGCGCAGCGACTGCAGCGTCTCGTGCGAGTCACCGCGCCACTTCTCCTTCCACGGGAACACCGTCTCCATGGCGCCCGCGTCCAGGTCTTCGGGCCGCACCAGCACGACGTCCTCGGGACGACCGGTGTCGCGGCGCAGGTAGATGGTCTCGCCGGTGTAGTCCGGGGTCCAGCCGGAGACCCAGAGCGGCGACTTGTCACGCTTGGCCCACGGGTTCTTGATCAGGCCGCCGACGAAGACCAGCAGCGCGCCGACGCCGAGCACGCCGACCCCGGCGCCCGCGGTGCGGGTGATCATCTTGCGGCGGCCGAGCGTCGTGGTCTCCAGCGCGTCCGACATCTGGGCGGCGAGGGTGCGCCGCTCGACCTCGTCGGACGGCCCGTCGTGGCGGGTCTGGATGGAGAGCTCGTGCGGGATGAAGCGCTTCCTGATCAGCACCACGGCGATGCCGATGACCAGCACCGAGATGCCGAAGGTGAGCCCGACCAGCGGGGTGAAGAGCGCGTACTCGGCGTGCCCCGCCTCGTTCGCGCCCTTGAACTCCCATGGCCAGAAGAGGAAGACCCCGACCAGCGCGGCCGCGGCGATGCCGGAGACGGCGAACCAGAAGCTGACCGCCCGCTCCGCGCGCTTCTCGGCCCTGGTGCCCGGCTCCGGGAACCGCTCGGCCCGGTAGGCGACGTCGACGTCGTCGCGCGCGGTGCCGATGGCGACCAGCTCGTCCCGGGAGAGCCCGTCGAGCTGCTCGGAGGTGAAGGTGCCCTTGGGGTCGAGCTTCCGCTCGGCAGTCTCGTGCCGCTCGGCGCTCTCGGACCCCTCGTCCGGCCGGACCATGTCGTTGCGCTCCTCTGCACTCATACCCGGGTTCCGATCCACATCGCGGCACCGACGACCGCCGTGACGCCGATCACCCAGAGGGCGAGCGCCTCGGTCGCGGGGCCGAAGCCGCCGAGGTCCCAGCCGCCGGGCGCCTTTTCTTCCCTGACGTTCAGCACGTACGCCACGATGTCGCGCTTCTCCTCGTCGCTCAGCTGGCGATCGGAGAACTTCGGCATGTTCTGCGGGCCGGTGAGCATGGCGGCGTAGATCTGCTGCTCGCTGGCGGGCGCCAGCGGCGGGGCGTACTTGCCCGAGGAGAGCGCGCCGCCGCGACCGGTGAAGTTGTGGCAGGAGGCGCAGTTCATCCGGAACAGCTCGGAGCCGCGGCCGATGTCGGTGCCGCGCAGCGACTCCTGGGCGATCTCGCCGTTCGCGTCGCGGATCACGGTCGGGCCGCCGCCGTTGGCCGCGACGAAGGCGCCGAGCGCGTCGGTCTGCTGCGGGTCGAACTTCGGGGGCTTCCGCTCGGCCTGGGCCTCGTTGCGGGTCATCGGCATGCGGCCGGAGGACACCTGGAAGTAGACGGCGGCCTCGCCGACGCCGATCAGGCTGGGGCCGCGGTCCTCGACGCCCTGCAGGTTGGCGCCGTGGCAGGTGATGCAGGAGGTGTCGTACAGCTGATTGCCCTCGCGGATGAGCGCGGAGGTGTCCTCGTTCGCCGTCGCCACCTGGGGCTCCGGGGTGAGGGCGGTCGCGAGGAACCCGGCTCCGACCAGTCCAACCAGGAGCGCGAGGCCGCCCGCGATCCGCCTGCGCAGCCTGCGCTGCCTGCGGATCGTGCCGGCCTCGCCCTTTCCGGGGCCGGCGGGCTTCGGCGCTGACGGGGGAGATGAACTCATCTGTGTCCCTTTGGAGTAGACGGAACCGACGTTACGTTTCGCCACGCCCGCGTCAGCGGACGAAGTAGATCGTCGCGAACAGGGCGATCCACACGATGTCGACGAAGTGCCAGTAGTAGGAGACGACGATGGCCGCGGTGGCCTGCGCGGGCGTGAACTTGCTCATCTTCGTGCGGGCCAGCAGGAAGACGAACGCGATCAGCCCGCCGATCACGTGCAGGCCGTGGAAGCCGGTCGTGATGTAGAAGACCGAGCCGTACACGCTGCTCGAGATCGAGGTCCCCTCGTGCACCAGGTGGTAGTACTCGTAGCCCTGCCCGGCGACGAAGAACGCGCCCATGGCCAGGGTGACGGCATACCAGCGCCGCAGCCCGAACACATCACCCCGCTCGGCGGCGAAGACGCCCATCTGGCAGGTGAAGGAGGATGCGACCAGGACCGCGGTGACCGGAACGGCGAGACCCAGGTTCAGCTCGGTGGGCTCCGGGGGCCAGTTCCCGTTCGCCTGCGCGCGCGCGACGAAATACATCGCGAACAGGCCGGCAAAGAACATCAGCTCGCTGGACAGCCAGATGATGGTACCGACGCTCACCATGTTGGGCCGGTTCAGCGAATGCACACGCTGGGTTATGGCCGATCCTTGGGTCCCTACTGCGGTCGTCACGGGGTAAGTATGACTCGCCGTAGTACGACAGAGGTAGCCGGGTGCGAAAGTCGCTCCCGCCGTGTCGGGAAGAACACGTCGAGAAGGAGGCAGGAGATGGCGGAGGGGCCCTGGTGGCGGCGGCTGTTCGGCTCGGCGCGGGCGGTGCCGCTCGATCCGGCGCGCCCGGATCTGGTCGTGGTGGCGGCGAGTTTCGACGATGCCGAGGCGGCGTCGACGGCGCTGGAACGGGCCGATCGGTTCGTTCCGGGCGACGAGGTCGTGCTCCGGCACCACCTCCGGGTACCGGCCGAGCACGTCGAGCGGGTCTGCGAGCTGGCCGGGCAGGACGGGTACGCGCGGGCCGAGTCCGGCGACCCCGGGCTGCTGCTCCTCCAGCGCGTCCAGGTGCTGGACGCGCTGCACTGCTCCCAGGAGCGCTCCCGCATGGCCGGGCTCGCCCAGCGCCACGACGGCGTCGCCGCGGGCTGGGAGGCGCTGCAGCCGGGCTGAGCCGCGCGGAACCGGCGCCGGGCGGAATCCGGCGGCGCGGGCGCGGCGAACCGCACTACTCTGCAACCCGACATCGAACGGAAGAACGGGTGGAGATGAGCGTGCGCAGCTGGCCCCAGGTGCTCGGCGTACTCGCCGACGGCGGCGACCTGACGGCGGACGACACCACCTGGGTGATCGACGAGATCTTCTCGGACAACGCCACCTCGGCCCAGATCGCCGCCTTCGGCGTCGCCATGAAGATCAAGGGCCCCACCCCCGCCGAGCTGGGCGGCATGGCCGCGGGGATGCTCGGCCACGCCACGCTGGTCCGGGTGGAGGGCGACGCGGTCGACATCGTCGGCACCGGCGGCGACCGCTCCGGCTCGGTGAACATCTCCACCATGTCCTCGGTCGTGGTCGCGGCGGCCGGCGTCCCGGTGGTCAAGCACGGCAACCGGGCCGCCACCTCCAAGGCGGGCGGCGCCGACGTGCTGGAGGCGCTCGGCGTGCGGCTCGCGCTCGGCGCGGAGGCGGTGGCGCGCTGCGTGCGCGAGGTCGGGGTCGGCTTCTGCTTCGCGCCGCTCTTCCACGCCGGGCTGCGCTTCGCCGGCCCCGCGCGCAAGGAGATCGGCATCCCGACCGTCTTCAACGTGCTCGGCCCGCTCACCAATCCGGCGCAGCCGCGCGCGGGGCTGGTCGGCTGCGCCTTCCCCGAGCTGCTCCCGGTGATCGCCGGGGTCTTCGCCGAGCGCGGGGCGAGCGCGCTGGTGGTGCGCGGCAACGACGGGCTGGACGAGATCACCACCTCGGACATCACCGCGGCCTGGGTGGTCTCCGGCGGGGTACGGCGCGCGGCCGTGATCGACCCGGCGCGGGTCGGCATCGCGCTGGTGCCCCTCGACGCGCTGCGCGGCGGCGACGCCGTGCTGAACGCCGCCGTCGCGCGGGACGTCTTCGCCGGGGCGGAGGGCCCGGTCCGGGACGCCGTGCTGCTGAACTCGGCGGCCGCCATCGTCGCCTACGACCTGGCGGTCGGCGCGGAGACCGCGGGCCAGCTCGCCGCCGCGCTGGCCGCGGACGATCCGGCGCTCGGCGACGCGCTGCACGCCGCGCTCGGCGCCGGTATCGAGCGCGCCGCCGCCGCGGTGGACGGCGGGAAGGCGGCCGAGCTGCTCGACCGCTGGGTCGCGCTCACCGCGGTGCTGGCGGGCTGACCGCCGGGTTCACTCGCCGAGCGAGAACCCCGCCTCCACGTCCGCGCTGGAGTACGACTTGAAGGCGATGTGCGTGGTGGTGCGCAGCACGCCGGGCACCTTGTCGATCCCGGCGGTGACGACCTCGGCCACCTGCTCGTGGTCGCGCACCCGCACGATGGCGATCAGGTCGACGTCGCCCGCGCAGGAGTACACCTCGGTGACGCCCGCGGTGTCCGCGACCGCCTGCGCGGTCTCCGGGATGCGGGCGTTGTCGGCGTGGATCAGCACGATCGCGGTAATCATGGTGCCAGCGTAGGCGGTCAGCCCGCCCGTTCCCGGTACTCCCGTTCCTGGTCCGGCGGGCGGGCCGCCGCCCGCGCCTTCTCCGCCCACGCCAGGTGCCCGGCGGCTCCTGCCAGCGGCTCGGCGTAGCCGATCTCGGTGCGCACGATGCGCACCCCCGGCCGGGCCAGCCAGCGCACTACCAGCGCCACCTCCTCCGGCGAGGCCCCGCGCAGCGGCGCGACGGCGTCCTCGTCCGGCTCGATCGCACCGCGCGGCACGGTGCCGCGGTCCCCGGGCACATCGATCGCGGCGCCGTCGCCCTCGGCGGCGGTGGTGGCAGCGGCCGTGGCGATGTCAGCGGCCGTGGCGATGGCGGGGGCCGTGGCGATGGCGGCGGCACTCGGCGACGATCGGCGGGGCGGCGGCGCGCTTCCGCCCGGCCGCGCCGGTGCGGGCGGGACGACGGTCTCGGCGCCCGCGACGATGCTCTCCACGACCGGCATCGGCGGGGTGCCGCGCGGGGCGCACCCGGCGCCCGCCAGCCGCCCGTAGCGGATCACCGCGAACTCCCAGCCGCCCGCCCCGTCCGGCCCGGCGGCGATCAGCTCGGGGAGCCGGGCCAGCGCGGCCAGCCGCTGGGTGCGCGCCAGCGCCCGCACCACCTGCGCGGCCCGATCACGCAGCCGCGCCGCGGCCTCGTAGTGCTCGCGCTCGGAGCGGCGCTCGATCTCGGCGAGCATGGCGCGCAGCGGCGCGTCGTCGCGCCCGGCGAAGAGCGCGCGCACGGCGTCCGGCCGCTCGGCGTACCCGGCCGCGTCCAGCCCATCGGCGGTGGCGGCCGGGCACCCGCCGACGACGGCGGCCGGGCAGCTGTGCCGCGCCCCCTTCGGCAACCGCCCCGCACAGGTGCGGATCCCGCAGAACTCGGCGAGGCTCGCGGCGACGTCAACCGCGTCCGCCCTGGAGCGGAACGGCCCGAGCGCCACCCGATCCGGCTCGCGCACCACGGTGAAGCGCGGGAACGGCTCCGCGCTGAGCGCGATCCACCACCCCCGCTTCGGAAACTTGGAGCGCCGGTTGTACGGCGGCGCGTGCGCGACCAGCAGCCGCAGCTCGCGCACCCCCGCCTCCAGCCCGTGCGCGCACACCACGTGGTCGACCCGGGTGGCGAGCGCGACCATCTCCTTCATCCGCCCGCGCGTCTCCGAGCCGGTGAAGTAGCCGCGCACCCGGCGGCGCAGGTTCACCGCGGTGCCGACGTAGAGGACCTCGTCGCCCGGCCCGCGGAACAGGTACACGCCGGGCGCGGTCGGCAGCCCGGAGGCCAGCCCGCGCTTCGCGCGCTGCCCGGCGGAGACGTCGGGGAGGTAGTCGAGCAGCTCGGTGAGGCTGCGCACCCCCAGGTTGCCGACCCGGCCGATGAGCGCGTGCAGCACGTCGACGGTGGCGCGGGCGTCGTCGAGCGCCCGGTGCGTCGGCTGCACGCTCGCGCCGAGCACCCTGGCCAGCACGCCGAGCCGGACCGACGGCGCCTCGTCCCTGGCGAGCACCCGGCGCGCCAGCTTCACCGTGCAGACCACCTGCGGATTCGGCCACGGCGTCGCGCTGCGCTCGGCGGCGGCCTTGAGGAACGCGGTGTCGAAGCGGGCATTGTGCGCGACCAGCACCGCACCGGCGGCGAACTCGAGGAAACCGGGCAGCACCGCCTCGATCCGGGGCGCCGCGCAGACCATGACGTCGGTGATGCCGGTGACGCGCACGATCGCGGGCGGGATGGCGCGCCCCGGATCGATCAGCGTGGCGAACTCGCCGAGGACCACGCCGCCGCGCACCTTGACCGCGCCGATCTCGGTGATGGCGTCCGCCGCGGGGCTGCCCCCGGTGGTCTCCAGGTCGACGACGACGAAGGTGGTGTCGTAGAGCGGGGTGTCGAGCTCGTCGAACGCCAGTTGCGCGGACATGGCGGGCAGCGTAAACGGAGCCACCGACACGGGCGACATGCGTGTAATTACCCGTGCGGACCGTCCGAGATACGACGATGTGATCGGAGTCTCGGATATTCCTATCGGCTATCACCTTCGAATCAGATCCATACCGGACGTACGGTCTGCAAGACTCGCTTTCGAACCACGCATGCGAGCCGCGGCGGAGCAATAACGGTTCTCTCGACCTAAACCGCTCTCAAGTGCGCAGACATCCTTCAGCACCCCGCTGATCCGAAATCTGACACGCCCGGACCAGACCCCTCGGTCGATGTGGCGTTTCCCGGAGTTACCATTTCGTGATTGCTGTGAGATCGAACTCAGATATGCATGGCCCTCTCTCCGAAATGTCCGGATGTCGCAGACCCCGGGCTTTACAACCCCCCGTGATCTGTTCGTAACCTTCTCGAGACCTCACGGAGCCGTGAGGCAGAGAGGAAGACCGCATCATGGCGAAGACCGCCAAGCGCGCCCTGGCCGCAGGAGCCGTCGGAGCAGCCATCACCGGCGCGTTTCTCCTTCCCGCCGCACCCGCCTCGGCCCAGCCGATCACCATCCCCGGCGTCGGCACCTTCGACGTCCCGGACGCCGTCCAGATCCCGCAGGGGCTGCCCGGCATCGAGCTCCCCGGCGCCCCGCCGTTCGTCGCACCGCAGAAGACCGCGGGCGAGCTGGCGCTGGACGCCGCGCTCTCCAAGGTCGGCTCGCCGTACGTGTACGGCGCCGCCGGGCCGAACGCCTTCGACTGCTCCGGCCTGGTCAAGTGGTCCTACGCCGAGGCAGGCGTCGAGCTGCCGCGCACCAGCGGCGCCCAGCTGTCGGCGGGCACCGCCGTCTCGATGGACGAGCTGCAGCCCGGCGACATGATCTCGTTCTACGGCGGCGGCCACTCCGGCCTCTACGCGGGCGACGGCAACGTCGTGCACGCCTCCACCTCCGGCCAGCCGGTGAAGGTCGCCCCGATCTCCTCCATGCCGGTGAGCGGCGCGCGGCGCTTCTGAGCGACCACCCCGGTTCCCGGCGCCGCGCCACGCGACCGCGCGGCGCCGGGAACGCGGGGACCCGCACCCGGGTGGACACGGTCCGGGACCGTTCCGTAACCTGATCGAGACCTTCGCGGGTTCCCATCTCACCGACCGAACGGGGCGCGACAGATCGTGGCAGCACACCGAAGCCGGACTCGTGCCGTTGCGAGCGCGTTCGCGGCCGCGCTGGTCGCGGTCACGCTCTACAGCAGCGGCCCGGCAGGCGCCGACCCGGTCGCGCTGCCCGCCACCCCCGGTGACGCCGTGCAGCAGATGATCGACCTCTCCCGGCAGTCCGAGCAGCTCAACCAGCAGGCGCTCGATGCCGAGTCCGATCTCGACGCCAAGCTCGGCGCGCAGCACGACGCCGACGTCAAGCACGGGGCCGCGCAGGCCCAGCTGGACGCCGCCCGCGCCGAGGTGCGCCGGTACCAGCCGATGATCGACCGCACCGCCATCGCCGCCTACCAGGGCGCGCGCACCAACCGGCTGTTCGCGGTGCTGGTCAGCGACTCCCCGCAGCAGCTGCTCGACCAGATGTCCACGCTGGACGTGATGTCCGCGCAGACCCAGGAGCAGCTGGACAAGTTCCGGCACGTCACCGACATCGCCTCGGCCGCCGAGAGCGAGGCCCGTTCGGCCGCCGACTCCGCCCGCGCCGCCGCCGACAAGGCCGATGCCGTCCGCGCCGACCTGCGGCACAAGCAGGACGACCTGAGCGGCGCCGTCTCCCGGGTGATCGAGGCGTGGGGCAGGCTCTCCGCGACCGACCGGGCCGGGCTCGCCGGTTCACCCTTCCCGCCCGGTTTCGACCGCGACACCCTGCTGCAGGGGCTGGTCCCCGGCAGCGGCACCAGCGCGCTGGCCGCCGGGCTCACCCGGGTCGGTGACCCGTACGTCTGGGGCGCCACCGGCCCGAGCCAGTTCGACTGCTCCGGCCTGGTGCAGTGGGCCTTCAAGCAGGTCGGCAAGAACGTGCCGCGGACCAGCTCCGCGCAGGCGAGCTACGGCACCCCGGTGAAGAAGGAAGACCTGCAACCCGGCGACGTCGTCTTCTTCTACCCGGAGATCTCGCACGTCGGGATCTACGCCGGCAACGGGCTCATGCTGCACGCCTCCACCTTCGGCGTCCCGGTCGCGGTCGCGCCGATGAGCAGCACCCCGTACCACTCCGCCCGGCGCTACTGACCCCGGTGCGGCGCCCGGCGCTGGTCGCGGCGGCCATCGTGCTGCTGCTCGGCGCCGGGGTCGCGCTGTTCACCCTGCGGTCGGGGCCGGGTGAACCGGGCGAGCCGGGGCTCTCCGCCGCCGCGGCGGCTCATCCCCGGCTCCCCGAGGTCCGCCGGACCATGGCGGCGTACGGCCCGCTCACCGCCGAGACAGCGCGGACGGCGGGCGGCGAATCGCTGGTGGTCGGCCACCCGGACCGCGCCGCCGACGTCGCGGCGCTCGCCGCCGAACTCCCCGCCGCGGTCGACGCCGTCACCGCCGTGTGGGGCCCCGGGTGGCCGCGCACCGCGCTGCTCGCCGTCGCGGACAGCCCCGCCGAGTTCGCCGGGCTGATCCGGGCCACCGGCCCGGTCTCGCCGGAGCTCGCCGCCGCCAGCGTCGCCGACCCCTTCCGGCCGGGCAGCACCCCGACCGGCCAGCGCGTCGTCTTCTCCCCCGACGCGGGCCGCAGGCTCGGCCCGGACGGCCTCGGCACGCTGCTGCGGCACGAACTCACCCACGTCGCGGCGCGCGCCGCCACCTCCGACGCCGCCCCGCAGTGGGTGCTGGAGGGCTTCGCCGACTACACCGCGCACCGCGCGCGCCCCGCCGCCTTCACCGCCACCGCCCCCACCCTCACCGCCGCGCTGCGCGCAGGCGCGGGCCCGGCGGACCTGCCCGCCGACGCCGACTTCCGCGGCCCGGACGCCGTGCAGGCGTACGAGCGGGCCTGGTCGGTGCAGGCCTACCTCGCCGACGCCTTCGGCGAGCAGGCCGTGCCCCGGCTGTACCGGCGGCTGGCCGCGGGCCCGCTGGACGCGGCGGGCGAGGACGCCGCGCTGCGCGCCGAACTCGGCGTCGGCCGGGCCGAGCTGGTGGCGGGCTGGCTGGGCTGGATCGCCGAGCGGAGCGGCGCCGCCGCGGCCCGGTAGGTTTGTCCGCATGGCTCGAACCCTGCTGGTCACCAATGATTTCCCGCCTCGGCCGGGCGGCATCCAGTCCTACCTGCAGGCGCTCGCCGAACAGCTCCCCCCGGACGACCTCGTCGTCTATGCCCCGCGCTGGCGCAGCGACAGCCACGAGCGGTTCGACGCCGCGCAGAAGTACCGCGTGGTGCGGCACCCGACCACGCTCATGCTGCCCACCCCCGCCGTGCTGCGCCGGGCCGGCGGGCTGCTGCGCGAACACGGCTGCGACACCGTCTGGTTCGGCGCCGCCGCCCCGCTCGCGCTGCTCGCGCCGCTGCTCCGGCGCGCGGGCGCGGAGCGCATCCTGGCCAGCACGCACGGCCACGAGGTCGGCTGGTCCATGCTGCCCGCCGCGCGGCAGTCGCTGCGGGTGATCGGCGACCACACCGACGTCGTCACCTACGTCAGCAAGTACACCCGCGGCCGGTTCGCCGCCGCCTTCGGCCCGGACGCCGCACTGGAGTACCTGCCGCCCGGCGTCGACCCGGAGGTCTTCCAGCCCGATCCGGCGGCCCGCGCCGAGCTGCGTGCCAGGTACGGCCTCGGCGACCGCCCCACCATCCTGTGCCTCTCCCGGCTGGTCCCGCGCAAGGGGCAGGACGCGCTGATCGCGGCGCTGCGCCCGGTGCGCGCGCAGATCGACGGCGCGGTGCTGGTGATCGCGGGCAGCGGCCCGGACGAGCAGCGGCTGCGCAGGCTCGCCGCGAGTTCGGGGGTGGCCGACCACGTGGTCTTCACCGGGCGGGTGCCATCCGGCGAGCTGGCCGCGCACCACACCATCGGTGACGTCTTCGCCATGCCGTGCCGCACCCGCGGCGCCGGGCTGGACGTCGAGGGGCTCGGCATCGTCTTCCTGGAGGCGTCGGCGAGCGGCGTCCCGGTGGTGGCGGGCCGCTCCGGCGGCGCCCCGGAGACGGTGCGCGAGGGCGAGACCGGGTACGTGGTCGACGGCCGCTCGGTGCCGCACCTGGCCCGGGCCCTCGTCGACGTGCTCGGCGACCGGGACCGCGCGGCCGCCATGGGCGCCGCCGGGCGCGCGTGGGTGCAGCGGGACTGGCGCTGGGACAGCCACGGCGCCCGGCTGCGGCAGCTGCTGCGCTGATCGGGAGCGCACCGCCCGGCGGAAGCGGGCGCGGCGCCGCTCGGCCGCACCCCGGTCGGCTGCGTCACATCGGTCCACTACAGTCACCGGGGTGAGCAGCATCGTGGTCGCCGACCAGACCTTCGTCGCCGCGCCGGGGGCGGCCGTCGCGGAGGTGCTCGGCGCGCCGAACCACTGGCGCCGCTGGTGGCCGGAGCTCGAGCTCGAGGTCCGCGAGGACCGCGGTGACAAGGGCATGCGCTGGATCGTGCGCGGTGCGGTGACCGGTTCCATGGAGGTGTGGCTGGAGCCATCGCTGGACGGGGTGATCCTGCACTACTTCCTGCACGCCGACCCCGCGGGCGAGCCGCCCGCCCCGCGCCGCCTGGCCGCGCTGGCCAGGGAGCGCCGGATCGCGGGCAAGGAGATGTCGTTCGAGATCAAGTCCCGGCTGGAGGCGGACCGCCCGGCCGGCGTCACGCCAGGGCCGGACCTGCTCGTCTCGTGAGCCGGCTGCCGACCACCGCACCCGTCGAAAGGAACCGCCGCCAGCCATGGCCGACCGGACCCAGAGATCGATCGTCGTCGAGGCCCCCGCGGAGCAGGTGATGGCCGTCATCGCCGATCTCGGCCGGTACCCGGAGTGGGTCGCGGCGGCGAAATCCGTCGATGTGCTCGAGGTCGGCACCGACGGCCGCGCCGGCACCGCCCGCTTCGTGCTGGACGCGGGCGTCGTCAAGGACACCTACGTGCTGCGCTACGACTGGCGCGCCGACGGCCGCGCGGTGAGCTGGACGCTGCTCGAGGGCGAGCTGCAGAAGGCGCAGGACGGCAGCTACGAGCTCACCGACCAGCCCGGCGGCGGCACCAGGGTGGTCTACGAGCTCACCGTCGACCTGAACATCCCGATGATCGGCATGTTCAAACGCAAGGCCGAGAAGGTCATCACCGACACCGCGCTGAAGGAACTGAAGAAGCGGGTCGAAGGCTGACCGGTCAGCGGACCCGCCTGGAGCTGTTCGTCGGCAAGGGCGGCGTCGGCAAGACGACGCTGGCCGCGGCCACCGCGGCGGCCTGCGCGCGGGCCGGGCAGCGGGTGCTGATCGCCTCGCTGGACCAGGCGCACTCGCTCGGCGACGCCTTCGGCTTCCGGTTCCCGCACGACGCGGGCACGATCGCCGGGATCGCGACCGTCGCACCGAATCTGGAGGTCGTCGAGCTGGATTCGCTGGCGCTGCTGGAGGATCGCTTCGCCGACGTGGTCCGGCTGCTCGCCGCCGACGCCAGGCACCGGCACGACGGCATCGACCCGGCGGCGCTGGATCCGGCCGAGCTCACCGGGCTGCCCGGGGTGCAGGAGCTGCTCGTCCTGGTGGAGGTGGCGCAGTACGTGGCCGAGGAGCGGTACGACCTGGTCGTCCTCGACTGCCCGCCCACCGCCGACATGCTGCGCATCGTCACTGCCCCGGACACCCTGCTCGGCTACCTGAGCCGGATCTGGCCCGAGCACGACCGCGCGCTCAGCAGGGGCGGCACCGACCTGCGGCGCGCGGTGCTCGCGGGCACCGTCGACCGGATCGTCGCCGCCGTCACCGAGGTTCGCGACCTGCTCGCCGACCCGGCCCGCACCGGCGCGCGGCTGGTGACGCTGGCCGAGCGGCTCTCCGCCGCGGAGTCGGCGCGGGTCCGCTCCGCGGCCGCGCTGCTCGGGCTGCGCCTGGACGCGGTGCTGGTCAACAAGGTCCTCCCCCCGGTGCCGCCGGTGCCCGACCTCGCCGCCGCGCACCCGGCGGTGCGCTGGTACCTGGGGCTGCGCGCCGAACAGCTCGCCGTCCTCGACGAACTGCGCGCCGCGATGCCCGAGGTTCCGGTGCTGGTCACCGAGCACCGCGGTGCCGAACCGGTCGGCGCCGACGCGCTGGCCGCGCTCTCGGTTCCGCTGCCTCCGCCTCCTATGCTTGACGGAAATCCCGCCGAGGGAAGCGGGCCGGTGGTTCGCTGGGAATCGGGTACCGGCCTGGAGTCGGTGTACACGCTGCGGATGCGGCTTCCGGTCGTCGATCCGGCGACGCTGCGCCTTGGACGAGTGGAGGACGAGTTGATCGTGGGAGCGGACGGGGTCCGGCGGCGGGTACCGCTGGCGCCGGTATTGCGGCGATGCACGGTCGACGGCGCCGAGCTCGGCGACGGCGCGCTGGTGGTGCGCTTCCGCCCGGACCCGCAGGAGTGGCCGCGATGACCGAACGGCAGCCCGAGGACGAGCTCGCCGAATTCGCCGCCGAGCTCAAGCTGCTCGCCGAGGCGGTGCTGGAGCGGGTGGAGCCGGTGCTGCGGCGCAGCGCCGCCACCGGCCGCACCGACTGGGAGAGCTGCAGCTGGTGCCCGGTCTGCGCGGCCGCCGCGCTGATCCGCGGCGAGCGGCACGACGTGCTCGCCGCCATCGCCGACCACGGCACCGCCATCGTCACGGTGCTGCGCGAGGCGCTCGCGGGGGTCCCGGTCGATCCGGTCCGGTTCGCCCCGGAGACCGGTGAGCCGCACAGGCATGCGCCCACGCACCCGGAAGACGCTGCCGCACAGGGGGATCCGGGGTCGTCCGGTGCGGCACAGCCGGCCGCCGACGCGGGCGGGCGCGGCGCTGCCCGTTCCGGAGCGGACGAATCCAGCCCGGCCGCTCCCGGCGCGGGCGGGCCGGGCACCGGCGCGGCCGAGCGGACCCGTGCCGAAGGCGCCGACAAGCGCCGGTTCCGGCGCGACGGCAGCGGCTACGTCGACATCCCCGTCACCGTCCGGCGATGACCGGCGGGATCCCGGGCGGCGCCCCCCTCACCGTCGGCATCGATGTCGGCGGCACCAATATCCGCGCCTCCGTCGTCGACGCAGACGGCGAGGTGCTCGACACCGTCACCGCCCCGACCCCGCACTCCGCGAAGGCGCTCGACGCCGCGCTCGCCCGCACCGTGCGCGAACTGCGCCAGCGCCACGACATCGCCGCCGTCGGGCTCGCCGTCGCCGGCTTCGTCGACGCCGACCGCGCCCGCGTGCGCTTCGCCCCGCACCTGCCGTGGAAGGACGCCCCGGTCGCGCGCACCCTCACCGCGAAGCTCGACCTCCCGGTAGTGCTCGAGCACGACGCCAACGCCGCCGCCTGGGCCGAGTACCGCTTCGGCGCGGCGGCGGGCGGGCACAACGCGGTGCTGATCGCGATCGGCACCGGCATCGGCGCCGCGCTGCTGGTCGACGGCGAGCTGTACCGCGGAACGCACGGCATCGCACCGGAGCTCGGCCACCTGCAGGTGGTGCCGGACGGGCGCCCCTGCCCGTGCGGCAAACGCGGCTGCTGGGAGCGGTACTGCAGCGGAACGGCGCTCGTCGATACCGCCATCGAGATGCTCGCCACCGACCCGGTCACCTCGACCGTGCTGGCGCGCGATGTCATCCGCGACCCGGGTTCGCTCACCGGTCGCCGGGTGGCCGACGCGGCCCAGGACGGTGACCCGCTCGCGGTCCTGGTACTGGCCGACTTCGCCCGCTGGCTCGGGCTCGGCCTCGCCTTCGTGAGCGATATCTTCGACCCCGACCTGGTGGTGATCGCGGGTGGCGTCAGCACCTCGTCCAGGCTCTTCCTGGACGAGGCCAGGGAGCACTACGCCCGCTCGGTCACCGGGGCCGGGCACCGCCCGCTCGCCCGCATCCGCACCACCCAGCTCGGCGAGGCGGCCGGCATGATCGGCGCCGCCGAACTTGCCCGCGCCGCACTCGTCACGGCCAGGGGGTGACGGCGATGTTGCTGTGTGGTGAAACGCACCGTTCGGATTGGATGTGACGTAAACCCGGCGGTAGAGTCGACAACAGAGTCGTCGTGTCGGTCCCGCTCGTCATCGCCCGGTCCGGGGGAAGGATGCCATGTTCTACTGGCTGCTGAAATTCGTGCTGCTGGGACCATTCCTCCGCTTTTACAACCGGCCCGAGGTCGAGGGCGTCGAGCACATCCCGGCCGACGGCCCCTGCATCATGGCGGGCAACCACCTCTCCATCGCGGATTGGATCTTCGCCCCGCTGTCCAGCCCCCGCCGGATCAACTACCTGGCCAAGGCGGAGTACTTCACCACCCCCGGAGTCAAGGGCAGGTTGAAGAAGATGTTCTTCAGCGGCACCGGCCAATACCCGATCGACCGCAGCGGCGCCGACGCCGCCGAGGACGCGCTGAACGCCGCCCGCGCGCTGCTCGACCAGGGCAAGCTCGTCGGGCTCTACCCGGAGGGCACCCGCTCCCCCGACGGCAGGCTCTACAAGGGCAAGACCGGCCTGGCCCGGCTCGCGCTGGAGACCGGCGTCCCGGTGATCCCGGTCGCGGTGATCGGCACCGACAAGATCAGCCCGCAGGGCGGTTTCCGCTGGCGGCGGCACCGGGTGACGGTCAAGTTCGGTGCCCCGATCGACTTCTCGCGCTACGAGGGGATGTCCGGCAACCGCTTCGTCGAGCGCGCCGTCACCGACGAGGTCATGTACGAGCTCATGCGGCTCAGCGGCCAGGAGTACGTCGACGTCTACGCCGCGAGCCTGAAGCGGGGCGTGCCCAACGGCCCCCGCCCCAGCCCGGCCGCCGACGCCGCGCGCATCCCGGACACCGCCGCGGGCTGAAGAGCGCGGCGGCGCCGGCCGTAAGCGCTTGGTAAGGCGTTCTCGAGCCCGGGCAAGCAGACTGTCCGTCATGTTCAAGAAGTTGCTTGCGGCCGTCGGAGTCGGCGGCGCCGAGGTCGAGACCGAGCTGTTCACCCCCGGCGTGCAGCCGGGCGGCGTCATCGAGGGCGTCATCCGGGTGCGCGGCGGCCAGGTGCCGCAGCGCATCGACCGGATCGCGGTCGAGCTGGTCACCCGGGTCGAGCACGAGTACGAGGACGGGGAGACGCACCGCGACACCGGCTTCGGCGCGCACGACGTCTTCCACGGCTTCGATCTGGCCCCCGGCGCCTTCCACGAGTTCCGGTTCGGCGCGCGGGCGCACCTGGAGACCCCGATCACCTTCTTCGACGGTCAGCCGCTGCCGGGCACCGTGGTCGCGCTGCGCACCGTGCTCGCCGTGAGCGGCGCGGTGGACGCCACCGACAGCGACCCGATCGGCGTCGGCGCGCTGCCCGCCCAGCACATCCTGCTCGACGCCGTGCGGCGCTGGGGTTTCCCGCTGCGCAGCGCCGACGTCGAGCACGGCCGGCTGCACAACACCCCGCAGCAGCTCCCGTTCTTCCAGGAGATCGAGTTCGGCCCCTCGCACCGGTTCCCCCGGCTGAACCAGCTGGAGGTCAGCTTCGTGCCCGCCGAGCACGGCATGAGCGTCGTGTTCGAGGCGGACAAGCGCGGCGGGCTCTTCACCGAGGGCCGCGACGCCTACGACAACCTCTGGGTCGAGTACGCGAACCTGCCGCACGTCGACTGGGCGGGTGAGGTCGGGCACCGGATCGAGCGGCTCGCCGGGCACTAGCGCCCGCCGTTGGCTCGAAAGGTCAACCGGCACCGGCAGACCCGGGCCGCCACCGGTTCCGCACGGATCTCCGGCATGTGACATCATGTCGCGCGGATCACGGACAGGGAATGCGGTATGGATTTCGGCTGGTTGCAGATCGCCGTCGTCGCGGCGGCGGTCGCGGCTCGATTGCTGGCCGGTGGCCGGCTGCACGACGTAACGGTGACGACGTACGGGGTACCGCTGGTGCTCCTCCTCGGCCCGCTGGCGCTCGCGGGCCAGCACGCCCCGGTGCTCGCGCACCCGGTGCTCATCGCCGCCGACGCCTGCGTCCTGGCGGCCGCCCTGCTCTTCCCCGACTTCGGCGAGGCGGGGCGCTACCAGATCCCGCTGCTCATGGTGCTGCGCGGCGAGCCCGCGCTCGCCGCGGGCAACCGGATCGCCCCCGCCTTCCTCGCCGTCGGCGCCCTCGCCCTCACCGCCTACCTCATCCTGCTCGCCGCGCTCTGGATCGTGATCGCCCTCAGCTGACGCGCCGCGGAGCGGAATCGGGCGTTCCGGTCGGCGGGAAAGCACCGCGGAGCAGGCGGTAGGGGGCGCGCGAGCGGGCGGGCTGTGGTTGACTTTCGTGCCATGAGCACGTCGCACTTCGCCGCCGCCACCGAAGAATATCTGCCCCGCGATACCGCCGATGTGGTTCGCACCGTGCGGGATTCACGAGGGCGCGCGGCCCGGCTGCAGGTGCACGGCGGGGAGCCGGTCGAGGACGGGCTGGATCTGCCGGATCAGCGCGCCGTCGTCTCCATGCGGCGGATGAACCAGGTGCTCGACATCAACCTGGGCAGGCGGACGGTGCGGGTGCAGGCGGGGGCGAAGCTCTCCGACATCGACCGCAGGCTCGGCGCGCACGGCCTCGGGCTGCCGATCGTCGGCGACCACCGCGACATCACCGCGGGCGGCTTCGCCTCGGTGGGCGGGGTGAGCACCGCCTCGCACCGGCACGGGCTGTTCATCGACCAGATCACCGACCTGGAGTATGTGGACCCGGACGGCCGGATCGGCACCTGCGGCCGCGGCCACCACACCGAGCGGTTCCGCCGGATCCTGGGCGGCGGCGGCCGGGCGGGCATCATCACCGCGCTCACCCTCGACGTGGTCGAGGTGGACAAGGACCACACCTGGCTCACCACCGACGCAGACCGCTTCCTCGACTTCGACTCCTTCGTCGAGCACGCGCACGCGGAGATCAGCAGCCCGGGCGAGTCGGTGCTGCAGGTGGGGCGCTGGGTCGACACCGCGCGGCTCAAGGTCTCCCGCCCGGTCGGCACCGGGCACGTGCAGCTCGGCACCGTGCGCTTCGGTCAGTGGTCGAGCCTGCACCACACCACCCCGACCCGCTCGCTGCGCGCGCGGCGAGACCTCGGCACCCGCACCCGCAAGTCGCTCGGCGCGATCGCCTCGGCCGCGAGCGGCAAGGCGGGCGCCCCGGTGCGCAACGCCGCCGCGGGCGCGCTCATGTTCGCGCCGAAGGTGCTCACGCTGCGCGACGCCGAGTACCTGGCCGACACCGTGATCAGCTCCGCGGAGCGCGGCCCCGCCTACCGGGTCGGCGTCTTCGCCCCGCTGGCCAACTACGCCTCGGTCTTCTACCGGCTGCACGACCTCTTCGCCGGGCTGCGCGAGGAGACCGGCTGCTTCACCGTCATCTCCGCCATGACGTACGGGGTCCGCTCGGACTATCTGCGGGCCGAAACGGCGCGCAGGGACCTCCCGGGTACCGACCACGGCCTGATCGCCTTCACGGCCCGGCTGCGGCCGTCGGCGCTCCCCTCCGAGCAGCTGCGCGCCCTCGTCGCCGAGATCGACGAGATCTGCCGCTCGGAGAACGCGCTGCGGTACGAGTCCACCCAGTAGCCCCCGGACAGACGAGAGCGCCCCACCGGTTCTCCGGTGGGGCGCTCGTCGTCGCGTGGGTCGGTGGGTCAGTGCTTCTCGGGGCCGATGTGGTACTCGAAGACCAGCCCGGCCGCGGCGACCAGGATCAGCACGACGCCGGTGCCGATCAGCCAGAACTGGAAGAAGGCCAGCCCGAGGGCGGTCACCGCGCCCGCGCCGGCGAGCAGGATCGGCCACGGGCTGTTCGGCGAGAAGAAGCCGAGGTCGCCCGCGCCGTCCACGATCTCGGCGTCGTCGTAGTCCTCGGGCCGCAGGTCGAGCCTGCGGGCCACGAAGCGGAAGTAGGTGCCGATGATCAGCGAGAGGCCCGCGGTCAGCACCATGGCGGTGAGGCCCGCCCACTCGATCCCGGTGCGGGACTGGGATGTGAAGAAGCCGTAGACGGCGCCGACGATGATGAAGAACACCGTGAGCAGCTCGAAGATGCGCGCTTCGATCCTCATGTCAGATCAACCCTCACTTGCTCTCGGCCGCGACCGCGGTCTTCGTCGTGCGCTCGGTGTCGAACGGCCGGGTGGAGGTGGCCACCGGCGACTCGCCGATGGACTCCAGCGCCTCGGCGTTGGTCCGGCCCTGCTGCCGCGCCTCGAGGTACCGGGTGAACTTCTCCGGCGAGACGGCGCGCACCTCGAAGTTCATCATCGAGTGGAAGGTGCCGCACATCTCCGCGCAGCGGCCGACGAAGGCGCCCTCCTTCTCGATCTCGGTGATCTGGAAGACGTTGTCGGAGTGGTTCTCCTTGGGGTTCGGCATGACGTCCCGCTTGAACAGGAACTCCGGCACCCAGAAGGCGTGGATGACGTCGGCGGCGACGAGCTGGAACTCGATCACCTTGCCGGTCGGCAGCACGAGCACCGGAACCTCGGTGCTGGAGCCGACCGTCTCGACCTTGTCGTAGTGCAGGTAGGAGAGGATGTCGTTGGCGGGCTTGCCGTGCATCGGGCCGGGCTGCGGGTGGCCGTGCTCCTCGTCGACCCGCTCCTTGTACGCCTCAAGCTGCTCCTGCGCCTGGCCCTCGCGCACGGTGTCGATGCCGTCGTAGCGGAAGCCGTCCTTGAAGTCGACGTTCCGGTAGCCGAACTTCCAGTTCCACTGGAAGGCGGTGACGTCGACCGTGACGTCCGGGTCCGGCACCTTCTCGTGCACGTAGTTCTGCACCACGACGGTGAAGTAGAAGAGCACCGCGATGATGACGAACGGGATCGCCGTGTAGGTGAGCTCCAGCGGCACGTTGTACCCGGTCTGCCTGGGGAACTCCGGGGAGTCCGGCTTCTTCCGGTGGAACACGACGGTCCAGAAGGTCAGCCCCCAGACCAGCACGCCCATCGCCAGCGCGGCGATGACCGACCAGGTCCACAGCTCGCGCATCCGCTCGGCCTGCGGGGTGACCCCGGACGGCCAGCCGAAGCGCAGCCAAACATTGTCGATCGAGCAGCCGGAGACGAGCAGGGCGGTCATCCCGAGGGACACCACCAGCCCGGCCCGGCGAAGGACGCGGCTCCGCCGACCCCCGACGGGTCGTGCCCCGATCTCTTCGCTCGCCTTGTGCGCCACGCTCACGCCTTCCTGGTCGCCACACATCCCGACTGATTCAGGGCACCTGAAAATGTCCTGAGTACTACGCAGCGTAGACCAAACCGGCGCCCCGGTCGCCGCCGGGTCGGCTTCGACACGCACGACCGGGAGGTTCCCGCGGGGGCACTCCGCACGCCGCGCCGCCGGGGCGGGTGCGGCATACTCGGGCAGAACATTTCGACTTCCCCGGGGAGCAGCCCCGGCCGACCGAATCGAGGGTGCCGACACCGTGTGTGGACTGCTCGGCTTTCTGACTTCCGACGTGGCGGCACCGGAGACCGTGGAGCGGGTGTACGACGCCCTGCACTGCGTCCGCCATCGCGGACCCGACGAGCGCGGCACCTGGCACGACGACCACGTCATCTTCGGCTTCAACCGGCTGTCGATCATCGACATCGAGCACTCGCACCAGCCGCTGCGCTGGGGTCCGGCCGACAACCGCGAGCGCTACGCGCTGACCTTCAACGGCGAGATCTACAACTACCTCGAGCTGCGGGAAGAGCTGGCCGCCGCGCACGGCGCGGAGTTCGGCGACGAGCCGATCTTCCGCACCGAGGGTGACAGCGAGGCCATCGCCGCGGCCTTCCACTACTGGGGCCCGGAGGCGGTGCGCAGGCTGCGCGGCATGTTCGCCTTCGCGATCTGGGACACCGAGACCGGCGAGCTCTTCCTGGCCCGCGACCCGTTCGGCATCAAACCGCTCTTCCTCGCCACCGGCCCCGGCGGCACCGCCTTCGGCAGCGAGAAGAAGAGCCTGCTCGAGCTGCTGCCCGCGCTCGGCCTGACCGACCGGCTCGACCCGCGCGCGCTGGAGCACTACACCGTGCTGCAGTACGTGCCGGAGCCGGAGACGCTGCACGCCGACATCCGGCGGCTGGAGTCCGGCAGCTACGCCACCGTCCGCCCGGGCGCGGCGCCCGAGGTCACCCGCTACTTCGAGCCGCGTTTCCCGGTGCGGCCGTTCACCGGCAACCCGCAGGACCGCTACCGCGAGATCGCGGCGGCGCTGGAGGACTCGGTCGCCAAGCACATGCGCGCCGACGTGACCGTCGGGTCGTTCCTCTCCGGCGGCATCGACTCCACCGCGATCGCCGCGCTCGCCATGCGGCACAACCCCGGGCTGATCACCTTCACCACCGGGTTCGAGCGCGAGGGGTACTCCGAGGTCGACGTGGCCGCGGAGAGCGCGGCGGCGATCGGCGCGCGGCACATCGTCAAGGTGGTCTCGCCCGCCGAGTTCGCCGCGGCCATCCCGGAGATCGTCTGGTACCTGGACGACCCGGTGGCCGACCCGGCGCTGGTGCCGCTGTACTTCGTCGCCAAGGAGGCGCGCAAGCACGTCAAGGTGGTGCTCTCCGGCGAGGGCGCGGACGAGCTCTTCGGCGGCTACACGATCTACCGCGAGCCGCTCTCGCTGAAGCCGTTCGAGCGGCTGCCGCGCGGGCTGCGCAGGCTGGCCGGGCGGCTCTCCGAGCGGATCCCCGACGGCACCCGCGGCAAGAGCCTGCTGCACCGCGGCTCGCTCACCCTGGAGGAGCGGTACTACGGCAACGCGCGCAGCTTCAGCGACGCGCAGCTGCGCTCGGTGCTGCGCGAGTTCCGGCCGGAGTGGACGCAC
The DNA here is from genome assembly GCF_021183625.1 of Nocardia asteroides. Classification (NCBI taxonomy): domain Bacteria; kingdom Bacillati; phylum Actinomycetota; class Actinomycetes; order Mycobacteriales; family Nocardiaceae; genus Nocardia; species Nocardia asteroides. The sequence continues at coordinate 5,710,401 of NZ_CP089214.1, read as the reverse complement.
CGCGACGTCACCGCCCCGATCTACGACCGCTCCCGCGGCTGGGACCCGGTCACCCGCATGCAGCACCTCGACCTCTTCACCTGGCTGCGCGGCGACATCCTGGTCAAGGCCGACAAGATGACCATGGCGAACTCGCTGGAGCTGCGCGTTCCCTTCCTCGACACCGAGGTGCTGAAGGCGGCCGAGGGGCTGCCCTACGAGCAGAAGATCAGCCCCGACACCACCAAGTACGCGCTGCGCCAGGCGCTGGAGGGGATCGTCCCCCCGCACGTGCTGCACCGCGCCAAGCTCGGCTTCCCGGTCCCGCTGCGGCACTGGCTGCGCGGCACCGAGCTGCACGACTGGGCGCGCGCCCAGATCGCCGACTCGCAGACCGACCACCTGCTGGACAAGGCCGCCGTCTCGCGGATGCTCGCCGAGCACCGCGAGGGGCGCTCGGACCACAGCCGCAGGCTCTGGACGCTGCTCGTCTTCATGGTGTGGCACGGGGTCTTCGTCGAGCAGCGGATCAAGCCCGAGATCCAGGAGCCGACCTACCCGGTCTCGCTCTGAGTCCTCAGGTCGACCACGCTGCCAGGAGCTCGGCCGGCCCGTAGGCCGCGTCGAGCCCCCCGCAGTCGATCCCGCCGCGCGAAACGGCCAGCACCGGCACCGGTTCGGCGGTGAGTGCCGCGCGGTGCCGGTGCAGCGCCGCGACCGCGTTCGATCTCGGCCATCGCGGGCCCGAGTAGTTTCAGCCAGAACCGCAGGTAGGGATCGGCGACGCGGTAGCGGCGGTCCTTCGACGGCCACGTCGCCACCGGCAACTCCGCCGCGACCACCCGCTTGTCCGTGAGGACCGCCAGCGACCGCTGCAGCGAGGCCGCGCTGATTCCACCCGCCGCACGGGCGATGTTCGAGAACGTCCGCTCACCGCTTCCGATCGCGGACAGCACCGTGCGGGCCTGCGCCTGCTGCGGAAATTCCGCCGCGAGCAACCGCTCGGCCGAGACCAGCAGCGCCGACACCGGGTCGGCGAGCGCGTCCGCCAGAAACTCCCACACGCCCGCGCCACGCGGCCACTCCGCGCAGACGAGCGGCAGTCCACCGGTGATCAGAGCCGCGTCGAAAGCCGCGTGCGGTTCGAGATCGAGCATCTCGCCGACCTCGGCGGGGTCGAGCGGGCCGAGCACCATCTCGCGCCCGCGCTGATGGAACGGGCGGCCGTAGCTGTTCAGCGCCTCCATCATCGACAGGTCGGACCCGATGAGAATCAGCAGCACCGGCTTCGTCTCCAGCACCCGATCCCAGGCCCGCTGGAGCATGCCCTCGAAGTTCCCCTCCGCGTCCATCAGGTAGGGCACTTCGTCCAGGACAACCACGCTCGCCCGGTCCGATGGGAGGGTGGCGCCGAGGATGTCGAATGCGGCGTCCCAGCTGGACGGGCGAGCCGCCGCCAGGAGATCGGCCGAGGGCAGGGAGGACGCCTGCGCGTCGCGACCGAGCCGCTTCAGGTCTACCTCCGGCGACGCACCGGTGGCCGCGTAGAAGAGGAAGGGCACCTCGGCTCGTTCCGCGAAAATCTCCACCAACCGCGATTTACCGACTCGGCGGCACCCCCTGAGCAGTACGCACCGCCCCGGCCGCGACCCGGCGACCCCGGCCACCACCTTGGACAGCTCACGATCGAGCAGCTTCAGTTCACCAGTGGGCCGCAATTACTAACGCAGTGGCGAAGTCGGTGGGGTTCAGAGCACTCGCTCGATGTCGGCGGCGGCTTCGGGCCCGTACGCCTTGGTGAGCCGCTCGACGGCATCGACCTTGTCCAGCGCCCACTCCTGGGTACCCATGGTCTCCAGCACGAGCACCGCGACGAGCGAGCCGAGCTGGGCGGAGCGCTCGAGGCCGAGCCCGGCGGAGTGCCCGGTGAGGAATCCGGCGCGGAAGGCATCGCCGACGCCGGTCGGCTCGACCTTGGTGTTCTCCGGCACGACGCCGACCTCGATGGACGTGCCGTCCCGGTCGACGACGAGGACGCCGTCACCGCCGAGCGTCGTCACCCGGATGCCGACGCGAGCGGCGACCTCCTCCTCGGTGAGCCCGGTCTTCTGCAGCAGCAGCGCCCACTCGTACCGGTTGGTGAAGAGATAGTCGGCGCCGTCGATCAACTGCACCGCCTGGTCCCCGTCGAGCCGCGCGAGCTGTTGCGAAGGGTCGGCTGCGAACCGAATCCCCAGTTCGCGGCACTCGGCGGTGTGCCGCAGCATCGCCTCCGGATCGTTGGCGCCGACCAGCACCAGGTCGAAGTCGTGGCGCTCGGCCAGCTCGCCGATCCCGATGTCGCGGGATTCGCTCATCGCGCCGGGGTAGAAGGAGGCGATCTGCGCCATGTCGTCGTCGGTGGTGCAGACGAAGCGGGCGGTGTGCGCGGAGTCGGAGATCCGGACCGCGGAGCAGTCGACCCCGCTCGCCTCCAGCTTGCCCCGGTAGGACTCGCCGAAGTCGGCGCCGACCGCGCCGACCAGCAGCGGATTGCCGCCGAGCTGGCCGATGGCGTAGGCGATGGCGTAGGCGATGTTGCCCGCGACACCGCCCCGCCGGATCTGCAGATCGTCCACGAGGAAGCTCAGGGAGACGTGCTCCAGCTGATCGGCGAGGAGCGCGTCCGCGAACCGACCGGGGAAACGCATGAGGTGGTCGGTCGCGATGGACGCGGAGACAGCGATGGTCACGAGGCGGAGTCCTTCGACGGTAGGCGGCCTGCGTGAGCGGCACGCGACGGCGTTGGGCCGGGACTCGGAGTCCCGGCCCAACCGTATCAATCGATCGTCAGTTGAAGGAGTCGCCGCAGGCGCAGGAGCCGGTGGCGTTCGGGTTGTCGATGGTGAAGCCCTGCTTCTCGATGGTGTCGACGAAGTCGATCGAGGCGCCCTCGACGTACGGCGCGCTCATCCGGTCCACCGCGAGCGCGACGCCGGCGAACTCGACGGTGAGATCGCCGTCCAGATTGCGGTCGTCGAAGAAGAGCTGGTAACGCAGGCCCGCGCAGCCACCCGGCTGCACCGCGATCCGCAGCGCGAGATCGTCGCGGCCCTCCTGGTCCAGCAGCGCCTTCGCCTTGGCGGCGGCAGCGTCGGTCAGCTTCACGCCGTGGGTGGCGGTTGCGGTCTCGTTCTGCACAGTCATGGACTCTCCTAGGGACAGCTGTGGTCGCCCGCGAGCGATGCACGCCGAATCGTGCCGGTCGGGCAGGTTCAACGCCACTCGTCGGGCCGCTATTCCATCTTGCCACCCGCGGGCACCTCCGTGCCGCCCGGGACCGGAGTATCGCGTGATCCGCGTCATCGAATAGCCTGGTCGGGTGAAGTTGTTCCGTCGCGGCGAGTCCGATACCACCGACGCGACCGCCGTCACCACGGCGGACGCGAGCGAAGGCGCCGTCCCGGCGGCGGCCACCGCCACCGCGGGCAAGGGCCGCCCCACCCCCCGGCGCCGGGATGCCGAGGCCCGCAAGCGCGGCCCGGTCGCCCCCGCCCCGATGACCTCCAAGGAAGCGCGCGCCCGGCGCAGGGCGAACCGCGGCGACCGGGCCGACCGGAAGGTGGCCGCCGCCGAGCGCCGCGCCGCCGCCCAGGACCGCCGTGAGCGCATGCTGGCAGGCGAGGACAAGTACCTGCTGCCGCGCGACCGCGGCCCGGTGCGCGCGCACGTGCGCGACATCGTCGACGCCAGGCGCAACCTGGTCGGGCTGTTCATGCCGATGGCGCTGGTGCTGATCCTCTCCATGTTCGCCGCGCCCGGGCTGCAGACCATCGTCACGCTGGCGATGCTGGTGATGATGGCATTCATGATCGCGGAGGGCGTCTTCCTCGGCCGGATCATCAACAACCGGGTCCGCGAGCGCTACCCGGACACCACCGACACCGGCTTCAAACTCGGCTGGTACGCCTTCGTGCGCGCCTCGCAGATCCGCAAGATGCGCGCGCCCAAGCCGCGGCTCACCCCGGGCGACCCGGTCTGATCCACCCGTTCACGAGAACAGCCCGCCGGTGCTACCGGCGGGCTGTTCTGTTTCGGGGGCGGGATCACCGGTGATGACCCACCCGGGTGGAGAGCGCCGCCAGGTCGGCGCGGAACCGTTCGGCGTCCCGATCCTGGACGGCGCCGGAGCCGGCCCGGGCGGGGCCGGCGGCGACGAGCGCTCCGAGGAGCAGGACGACTGCGAGGGCGAGCAGGAAACCAATCATGGCAGTAATTGTTCGCCCGTTGATATCCCGCCGAAAGTGGCAGCTCTGACATTGTTCGTAAAGATCCAGCCAGCTACCCTGATGCCATGCTGCAGAAGATCGCCGTCGTGCTCGCGCAGAACATGGCCATGTTCGAGTTCGGCGTGGTCTGCGAGGTCTTCGGGCTCGACCGCACCGAGCAGGGGCTGCCCGGCTTCGACTTCCGGGTCTGCGGCGCCGAGCCGGGGCAGCCGCTGCGCTCCTCGACGCCCGGCGTCACCGTCACCCCGGAGTACGGCCTCGACCAGCTGGCCGGAGCCGATCTCGTCGCCGTCCCCGCCTTCCCGGTGACCGCGCTCGACGACGGCCTCGATCCCAGGCTGGTCGACGCGGTGCGCGGCGCCGCCGACGCGGGCGCCATCGTGCTCACCGTCTGCTCCGGCGCCTTCCTCGCGGGCGAGGCCGGGCTGCTCGACGGCCGCAAGTGCACCACGCACTGGCGCTACGTCGACGATCTCGCCGCGCGCTACCCGGCCGCGACGGTCGACCCGGACGTGCTCTTCGTCGACGAGGGCAACCTGGTCACCAGCGCGGGCACCGCGGCCGGGATCGACGCCTGCCTGCACCTGGTGCGCCGGGAGATCGGCAGCGCCGCCGCGAACGGCGTCGCCAGGCGGATGGTGGTCCCCCCGCAGCGCGACGGCGGGCAGCGGCAGTTCATCGAGCGCCCGATCGCCGAGTGCACCTCGGACAGCCTGAGCGCCACCCTGACCTGGATGAGCGAGCACCTGGAGCACCAGCACACCGTGGAGGAGCTGGCCGCCCGCGCCCGCATGTCGACCCGGACCTTCGCGCGCCGCTTCGCCGCCGAGACCGGAACGACCCCGGTGAAGTGGCTCACCACCCAGCGCGTGCTCTACGCCAAGCACCTGCTGGAGGAGTCCGGCGACGGGCTGGAGCGGATCGCCGGGCTGGCCGGGTTCGGCTCGGCGGCGCTGCTGCGGCACCACTTCCAGCGGCAGGTCGGGATCGCGCCCACCGAGTACCGGCGCCGGTTCGGCGCCGAGCCCCGGTAGCCTGCGCGGCATGGGTGACTCCCCCGGCGGGCCGCGCACGCTGGTGCTCGGCGGCGCGCGCTCCGGCAAGTCCGCGCACGCCGAGCGGCTGGCGGGCGACGGCCCGGTGCGCTACCTCGCGACCGCCGTCCCCGACCCCGCGGACCGCGATTTCGCCGAGCGGATCGCCGGGCACCGGGCCCGCAGGCCCGCGGCGTGGGAGGTGCTGGAGAGCGCCGACCCGGCCGCCGTCCTCGCCGCGCCCGCCGCTGCTCCCCCGGCGACCCTGGTGGACGACATCGGCACCTGGCTGACCGCCAGGATCGACGCGCTGGATGCCTGGGAGGCGCCGCGCGGCACCGTCGCCCCGGCGGCCGACGCCCTGGTCGCGGCGGTCGACGGCTACCGGCACCGGCTGGTGCTCGTCAGCCCGGAGGTCGGGCTCGGGGTGATCCCGGCGACCCGCTCCGGCCGGCTCTTCCGGGACGAGATCGGCGCCCTGAACCAGCGCCTGGCCCAGGTCTGCGACGAGGTGGTGCTGGTGGTGGCCGGGATTCCGATGCGGGTGAAATAGCCACCGCCCGCATCGGACACTATGGAGCGGCAGCGCGCGGCCACCGGCCCCGCGCCGGAAGCACGCGGAAAGGCTGACAGTGACACACGGATTCGAACCGGTCTCCGCTCCCGACGCCCTCGTGCGCGCGGCCGCCGTGGCGCGCCAGGCGCAGCTCACCAAGCCCGCGGGCGCGCTCGGCCGGCTCGAGGAGCTGGGGAACTGGGTCGCGGCCTGCCAGAGCGCCTGCCCGCCCGCGCAGTTCGAGCGGGCGCGGGTGGTGGTCTTCGCCGGGGATCACGGGGTCGCGCGGCACGGCGTCTCGGCGTACCCGAGCGAGGTGACCGCGCAGATGGTCGCGAACATCCTCGACGGCGGCGCCGCGGTGAACGCCTTCGCCGCCATCGCGGGCGCGACCGTCCGGGTGGCCGACATCGCGGTGGACGCCGAGACCGACCCGGCCGTCTCCGCGCACAAGGTGCGCCGCGGCAGCGGCTCGGTGGACCGCGAGGACGCGCTCAGCGAGGACGAGGTGCGCGCCGCGCTGGAGGCGGGCCGCGCCATCGCGGACGAGGAGATCGACGCGGGCGCCGACCTGCTGATCGCGGGCGACATGGGGATCGGCAACACCACCCCGGCCACCGCGCTGATCGCCACGCTCACCGGCACCGAGCCGGTGGCCGCGATCGGCCGCGGCACCGGGGTCGACGACGCGGGCTGGAGCCGCAAGCTGGCCGCCATCCGGGACACCATGCGCCGGATCCGCCCGGTCGCCAAGCAGCAGCCGGTGGCGCTGCTGCGCGTCGGCGGCGGCGCTGACATCGCCGCCATCACCGGTTTCCTTGCCCGTGCCGCCGCCAGGCGCACCCCGGTCGTCCTGGACGGCCTCGTGGTGACCGCCGCCGCGCTGGTCGCCGAGGATCTGGCCGACGGCGCGAAGGCGTGGTGGGTGGCCGGGCACCGCTCCACCGAGCCCGCGCACCGGCTGGCGCTGCGGCACCTGCACCTGGAGCCGCTGCTCGACCTGGACATGCGGCTGGGCGAGGGGTCGGGCGCGCTCGCCGCGCTCCCCCTGCTCCGCGCCGCGATCGCCGCCCTCGGCGAGATGGCGACCTTCGGTGACGCGGGCGTCAGCACCGGGGCCGGAACCGCCGCACCCGTGGCGAACCTGCGGAAGTGATCGCCGGGCTGCGGCTCGCGCTCTCGTGGCTCACCGTGCTCCCGGTGCGCGGCCCGGACGAGATCGACCGCGGGGCGGCGGGCCGGGCCATCGCCGCGGCCCCCGTCGCGGGGTTGCTGCTGGGGGCACTCGGCACGGCGGTCCTGTTGGCGCTGACCGCGGCGGGCGCGACCGCGAGCCTGGCGGGGCTGCTGACCGTCGGTGCACTCGCCGTCGGCACGCGCGGCATGCACCTCGACGGCTTGGCCGACACCGCTGACGGCCTCGGCTGCTACGGCCCGCCCGAACGCGCCCGGCACATCATGAAGGACGGCGGGATCGGCCCCTTCGGCACGGCCGCGCTGCTCCTGGCCGTCCTGACCCAGACTTTCGCCTTCGCGGCACTCGCGGACGACGGCCGCTGGGCCGGCGTGCTGCTCGCGGTGACCACCGGCCGGGTCGCCGCGGTCATCGCGTGCGTGCGCGCTCCGGCCGCCCCGGACACCGGCTTCGGCGCCCTGGTCGCCGCCACCCAGCGCCCGCTGACCGCCGCCCTGTGGGCGAGCGCCGCGCTCGCCGCGGCTGCCCTGTTGCCCGGCGCCGCGCCCTGGCACGGCCCGCTCGCGGTCGCCGCCGCGCTCACCGTCGCCGCGTTGCTGACGCAGCATTGCGTCCGCCGTTTCGAGGGACTCTCCGGCGACGTGCTCGGCGCCGCAGTGGAATTGGCGACCGCGACCACGGCCGTACTCCTCACTCTCGGCTGAGCCGCCCGAAAGTCCGATACTCTGCCGGTAATTCGGAGATATACCTCGCGACCAGCGCCATTCAGCTATTGCCCGGCACGCCCGCTCGGCTGTTTCCGGCACCGAAAAGGCCACGGCACGGCAACCGCACCCCGCTATTTTCAACGAGTTCCACCCCGATGTGGCGACCACCACAGTCTGGGTCAGTGGACATTTTCCGGCCGACTCGCACGCATCGTCTGGGTCGCACAATAAGGTGGACGCCATGTCCTCCGAGCGCCTGTACTTTCGCCAGCTGCTGTCCGGCCGGGATTTCGCCGTCGGCGATCCGATCGCGACGCAGATGCGGAATTTCGCGTACCTGATCGGCGACCGGGAGACGGGAGAGTGCGTCGTCGTCGATCCCGCCTATGCGGCGGGCGATCTCGCCGATCTCGCGGAGGCCGACGGCCTGCGCCTCACCGGCGTGCTCGCCACGCACCACCACCCGGACCACGTCGGCGGCAGCATGCTCGGCTTCACCCTGCGCGGCGTGCGCGAACTGCTCGAGCGGACCAGCGTCCCGGTGCACGTGAACAACGCCGAGCTGACCTGGGTCGCCAATGTCACCGGCATCGCGGAGAGCGAATTCACCGGCCACGAGCACGGTGACAAACTCAGCGTCGGGACTTTCGAGATCGAATTGTTACACACGCCCGGGCACACGCCCGGCAGCCAGTGCTTCCTGTTCGAGAACCGGCTCGTCGCGGGTGACACGCTCTTCGTCGACGGCTGCGGCCGCACCGATTTCCCCGGCGGCGATTCCGACGAGATGTTCCGCAGCCTGCGGCATCTCGCCGGGCTCCGCGGCGACCCGGTGGTCTATCCCGGGCACTGGTACTCGCAGGAGCCGAGCGCGCCGCTGACCACGGTGCGCGACAACAACTATGTGATGCGCCCGCAGACGCTCGACGAATGGCACATGCTGATGCCGGGCTGAGCCCAGCACACGCCCAGCAGCCCTGCCCGTCGTTCCGGACGGCAGGGCCGGGCGGCCGCGATCAGAAGCGGAAGAGCCAGTCGTGGGTATCGACGAAGGTGCCGCGCTGAATGCCGGTCAGGGTGTCGCGCAACGCCAGGGTGACCTCGCCCGGCTCTCCACCGCCGATGGCGACTTCGCCTTCGGGCGAACGCACCCAGCCGACCGGGGTGATCACCGCCGCGGTGCCGCAGCCGAACACCTCGGTGATCTCGCCGGAGGCCGCGCCGTCCAGCCACTCGCGCACCGAGACCTTGCGCTCCTGCACCCGGTACCCCGCGTCGGCGGCGAGCGTGATGAGCGAGTCGCGGGTGATGCCTGGCAGCAGCGAGCCGGAGAGCTCCGGCGTCACCAGCGTGGCCTCCGAGCCGGAGCCGAAGACGAAGAACAGGTTGTTGGTGCCCATCTCCTCGACGTAGGCGCGCTCGACGGCGTCCAGCCAGACCACCTGGTCGCAGCCCTTCTCGGTGGCCTCGGCCTGGGCGAGCAGCGAGGAGGCGTAGTTGCCAGCCACCTTGGCCTCGCCGGTGCCGCCGGGCGCGGCGCGCACGTACTCGGTGGAGAGCCACACCTTCACCGGCTTCACGCCGCGCGGGAAGTAGGCGCCGGCCGGCGAGGCGAGCAGCAGGTACTTGTAGGAGGAGGCGGGCTTGACGCCGAGCCCCGCCTCGGTGGCGAACATGAAGGGCCGCAGGTAGAGCGATTCCTCGCCGCCCGCGGCCGGCACCCAGTCGCCGTCGACCGCGAGCAGCGCACGCACCGACTCGATGAAGAGCTCGTCCGGTAGCTCGGCCATCGCCAGCCGGCGCGCCGAGCGCCGGAAGCGCGCGGCGTTGGCGTCGATCCGGAAGCACGCGATGCTGCCGTCGGCCTGCCGGTACGCCTTGAGCCCCTCGAAGATGGCCTGGCCGTAGTGGAAGACCATGGTGGCCGGATCCATCTGCAGCGGCGCGTACGGCTCGACCCTGGCGTCGGTCCAGCCGCCGTCCCGGTAGTCGATGGAGACCATGTGGTCGGTGAAGTACCTGCCGAAGCCCGGCGCCGCCAGAATCTCCTGTACCCGCTCCCCCGGAGTGCGGGCGGGATGCGGAATACGGGCGAACTGTGCAGCAGCGGTCATGCCCCCGATCCTATCGGGGCGCCCTGATCAGGCGGGGCGCGCGTCCACGAACGGCGGCCGCACCACGGCGCAGCGCAGCCGCCTGCCGCGCACGTCCGCGGTGACCTCGGCGCCCGGCTCCAGCCCGGCCGCGGTGTCGAGCAGCGCGAGCGCGATGCCGCGCTCCAGGGTCGGCGAGAAGGTGCCGGAGGTGGTCTCCCCGACCACCTCGTCGCCGCGCAGCACGCGCTGCCCGCGGCGCAGCACGCCGCGATCGATGGCGCGCAGCCCGAGCAGCGTCCGCGCCGGTCCGGCGGCCTTCTCCCGCTCCAGCGCGGCCTTGCCCCAGAACCGCTGCTTGGCCCAGCCCACCGCCCAGCCGCAGCGCGCCTGCAGCGGGCTGATCTCGGGCCCGAGCTCGTGGCCGTGCAGCGGGTACCCCATCTCGGTGCGCAGGGTGTCGCGGGCGCCGAGCCCGGCGGGCTGCCCGCCCGCGGCGCGCACCGCCTCCAGCAGCGCGCGGAACACCGGCTCGGCATCGTCCCAGCGCGGCAGCAGCTCGTAGCCGTGCTCGCCGGTGTAGCCGGTGCGGCAGACCCGGACTTCGCGGCCGCGCCACTCGGCGTCGGCGAAGGCCATGTAGCCGAGATCCGCGGGCAGGCCGAGGCTTTCGAGCACCGCGGGCGAGCGCGGGCCCTGCACGGCGAAGACCGCGTAGGCCCGGTGGTCGTCCGTCACCGTGACGCCGCCGCTGCTCGCCATGCGCAGCCGGGAGACCACCTCGGCCGTGTTGGCGGCATTGGGGACCAGGAAGATCTCGTCCGGCCCCACGAAGTAGGCGATCAGGTCGTCGACCACGCCGCCCTCCTCGGTGCAGCACAGCGTGTACTGCGCCCGGCCCGGCCGGATCCGGTCCAGGTCGTTGGTGAAGGCGCCGTTCACGAACTCCGCCGCGCCGGGGCCGCGCACCGTCGCCTTGCCGAGGTGGCTCACGTCGAAGAGCCCGACCGTCCCGCGCACCGCCGCGTGCTCGCGCACCGTGCCCGCGTAGGAGACCGGCATCCGCCACCCGCCGAACGGCGCGAAGGTCGCCCCGAGCTCGGTGTGCACAGCGTCGATGGGGCCCCGGAGCAGCTCGGTGTCGGTCACCCGAGGCAGCTTAGCGGCCGGAGACTGTGCCCATTGCGCGTGATCGAGGGCCCTCCGTGGCTACGCTGCGCTCCCGCCTCCGGGCCTGACTCGATCACACGCTGACAGGCGGCGGACTGGCGGTGCAGCGCAGTAGCCTGTGCCCATGACCGCTGCTGCTGACCGACCGCTTGGCCCGGAACTGGCTCGTACCACCGCTCTCGGCCCCGACACCGACGTGCTCGTCATCGGCGTCACCTCCTCCGAGGACGGCCCGGCGATCGTGCCCGACGACCTGTTCACCGACGTGCTGAGCGCCGAGCTGCGCGCCACCCTGCTCGACCAGCTCGGCGCGATCGGCGCGAAGGGCAAGGCGGAGGAGCTCACCCGGGTGCCTGCCCCGGCCGGGCTGGACGGCATCAGCAGCGTGCTCGCCGTCGGCCTCGGCTCGGCGGAGAAGCTGGACGCCGAGCAGATCCGGCGCTCGGCCGGGGTCGCGGCGCGCGCGCTGAGCGGCACCGAGCAGATCGCCAGCACGCTCTCCGGGCTCGACCTCGGCGCCGCCGCCGAGGGGTTCTACCTCGGCGCCTACACCTTCACGCCGTACCGCTCGGCGAAGACGGCGCCGAAGCCGGACGAACGCCCGGTGGCCAGGGTCGAGCTGCTCGTCCCCGAGCCCGGCTTCGGCGAGGAGGCGCTGTTCCGCGCCCAGCTGGTCGCCGAGGGGGTCGCCACCGCCCGCGACTTCGTCAACACCCCACCCAGCCACCTCTTCCCCGCCGAGTTCGCCGACCGCGCCGCGCTGCTCGCCGAGGCCGCCGGGCTCACGGTCGAGGTGCTGGACGAGCGGGCGCTGGAGGCCGGTGGCTACGGCGGTGTGATCGGGGTGGGCAAGGGCTCGTCGCGGCCGCCGCGGCTGGTCCGGATCAGCTACGAGGGCGGGCCGCGCCGGGTCGCGCTGATCGGCAAGGGCATCACCTTCGACACCGGCGGCATCTCGATCAAGCCCGCCGCGGGCATGGACGCCATGACCTCCGACATGGGCGGCGCCGCGGCGGTCATCGCGACGACGCTGCTCGCGGCCAGGCTGAGCCTGCCGATCACGGTCACCGCGACGGTGCCGATGGCCGAGAACATGCCGTCCTCCACCGCGCAGCGCCCCGGCGACGTGCTCACCCAGTACGGCGGCACCACCGTCGAGGTGCTGAACACCGATGCCGAGGGCAGGCTGATCCTGGCCGACGCCATCGTCCGCGCGGGCGAGGACGATCCGGAGTTCCTGATCGACGTCGCCACGCTCACCGGCGCGCAGATGGTCGCGCTCGGCACCCGGACCCCCGGCGTCATGGGCACCGACGAGTTCCGCGACCGGGTGGCCAGGATCTCCCGCTCGGTCGGCGAGAACGGCTGGGCCATGCCGCTCCCGCCGGAGCTGCGCGCCGACCTGAACTCCAAGGTCGCCGACATCGCCAATGTGGCCGGTCACCGCTGGGGCGGCATGCTCTCCGCCGGGCTCTTCCTGAAGGAGTTCGTGCCGGAGGGGGTGCAGTGGGCGCACATCGATATCGCGGGCCCGGCCTACAACACCGGCGGCGCCTTCGGCTACGTCGGCAAGGGCGGCACCGGCGTCCCGGTGCGCACCCTGATCGCGGTGCTGGAGGAGATCGCGGCCGAGCCGGTCACCGAGTAGGAGGGTCGCGGGCTCGGCGGGCGGCCCTCAGAGCTCGTCGAGTTCGCGCTCCAGCTCGCGCTTGCGGCGGATGCGCTCGCGCTCGTCGTGGTCGCGCATGCGCTGCGGGTAGCCGGTGCGCGCCACGTCGTAGACGGATCCCGAGATCGCCAGCGAGGCTGCGCGCGCCGCGCTCGCCGACCACGCGCCTGGTCCACTCCCCATCGGCGGCGATCAGGACAACCGTGACATCGGTCACGGTGGTCTTGGGCTCGACATAGCCCTCGACGCCGGTGTGCGTGCGCACCCAGTCGGCCAGGTAGCGGGCGTCCTCGCCGCGCGGCCCGCCCGGCCGCGCTGCCCGTCCGGCCCTGGCGGCGGCGCCACGGAAGCGATCGAGCAGCCCCATCGCGGAATCTCCTCCTCGTCGGCACCGGCCGCGGGTTCGTCCGCCGCGACCGGGTAGTTCCATAGTGCCCGAGCCCGGTAGTTGCCCGCCCTGTGCCGCATGCCACGCGCGCGAGTGCAAGGATGGGCCGCGGTACAAGAACCACACAGATCCGGTGCCGAGCGCGCGCGGAAGCCGCCGCGACCCGTGGCGGCGCCCACCGGGCAGCGAACTGTTGTAGACCCGTCGAGCAGTCAAGGAGTCAACGGACATGGCCTTCTCCGTCCAGATGCCAGCTCTTGGTGAGAGCGTCACCGAGGGAACGGTCACCAGGTGGCTGAAGCAGGAAGGAGACACGGTCGAGGTCGACGAACCCCTGCTCGAGGTGTCGACCGACAAGGTCGACACCGAGATCCCGGCTCCGGCCGCCGGTGTGCTGACGAAGATCGTCGCCCAGGAGGACGACGTGGTCGAGGTCGGCGGTGAGCTGGGCGTGATCGGCGATGCCGGCGAGGCTCCTGCCGAGGACGAGGCTCCGGCTCCGGCCGCCGAAGAGGCGCCGAGCGAGGAAGCCCCCGCCGAGGAGGCCCCGGCCGAGGAGGAGCCCGAGCCCGAGCAGAGCGCGCCCGCCGCGTCGTCGGGATCCGGTGACGGCACCCCGGTGAAGATGCCGGAGCTGGGCGAATCGGTCACCGAGGGCACCGTCACCCGCTGGCTCAAGGCCATCGGCGACGACGTCGCCGTCGACGAGCCGCTGCTCGAGGTCTCCACCGACAAGGTCGACACCGAGATCCCATCCCCGGTCGCGGGCACGCTGCTCGAGATCACGGCGGAGGAGGACGACGTCGTCGCGGTCGGCGGTCAGCTCGGCGTGATCGGCAGCGGTTCGCCCGCGCCGAAGAGTGCGCCCGCGCCCGCCCCCGAGCCGAAGCAGGAGGCCGCCCCGGAGCCGGAACCCGAGCCGGAGCCGGAGCCGGAACCCGAGCCCGAGCAGGCCCCCGCGCCGAAGGAGGAGGAGAAGCCTTCGAAGCCGGCGCCCGCCCCGACGGCCGAGGCGCCGAAGAGTGCGCCCGCCGCCGGTGCCACCCCCTACGTCACCCCGCTGGTGCGCAGGCTGGCCGATGAGCACGGCGTCGATCTCGGCGAACTGAGCGGCTCCGGTGTCGGCGGCCGCATCCGCAAGCAGGACGTGCTGGCCGCGGCCGAGGCCAAGAAGGCCCCCGAGCCCGCCGCCGCCCCCGCGCAGCAGCAGCCCGCCGCGGCCGCCGCCCCGAAGGCGCAGCCGAAGCCCGCGCCCGAGCTCGCCCACCTGCGCGGAACCACGCAGAAGGCCAACCGGATCCGGCAGATCACCGCGACCAAGACGCTGGAGTCGCTGCGCACCACCGCGCAGCTCACCCAGGTGCACGAGGTCGACGTCACCCGGATCGCGGCGCTGCGCACGAAGGCCAAGGCGGCGTTCAAGGAGCGCGAGGGCGTGAACCTCACGTTCCTTCCGTTCTTCGCCAAGGCGGTCGTCGAGGCGCTCGGCGTGCACCCGAACGTCAACGCCAGCTACGACGACGACAGCAAGCAGATCAGCTACCACGCCTCGGTGCACCTCGGCATCGCCGTCGACACCGAGCAGGGGCTGCTCTCGCCGATCATCCACAACGCCAGCGACCTCTCGCTGGCCGGGCTGGCCAGGGCCATCGCGGATATCGCCGGCCGGGCGCGCAACGGCGGGCTGAAGCCGGACGAGCTCTCCGGCGGCACCTTCACGATCACCAACATCGGCAGCCAGGGCGCGCTGTTCGACACCCCGATCCTGGTTCCGCCGCAGGCGGGCATGCTCGGCACCGGCGCGATCGTCAAGCGCCCGGTGGTGGTGACCGACGAGAACGGCAGCGAGTCCATCGGCGTCCGCTCGATGGCGTTCCTTCCCCTGACCTACGACCACCGCCTGATCGACGGCGCGGACGCGGGCCGCTTCCTCACCACCATCCGGCATCGCCTGGAGGAAGCCGCGTTCGAGGCCGATCTGGGGCTGTAGCGAAGGGCCGCCGTCTCGATGAAGGTCGTTGTCGCCGGTTCGTCCGGCCTGATCGGGACGGCGCTCGTGGCGGCGCTGCGCCGGGACGGGCACGAGGTCGCCCGGCTGGTGCGGCGGCAACCCGCCGCCCCGGACGAGTTCGCCTGGGATCCCGCGCGCGCCGAGCTCGACCAGCGGGCGCTGCGCGGGGCCGACGCCGCCGTCAACCTGTGCGGGCGCAATATCCACGCCCAGCGCTGGACCGGCCGGTTCAAGCAGGAGCTGCGGGACAGCCGGATCACCCCCACCGACGTGCTGGCGGGGGCGGTCGCAGCCGCCGGGGTCCCGGTGCTGGTCAACGCGGGCGGCGTGCACATCTACGGCGGCGCCACCGGGGACCGGGTGATCGACGAGACCGCCCGGCCCGGAACCGGCTTTCTCGCCACGCTCTGCCGGGACTGGGAGGCCGCCACCGCGCCCGCCGCGGCGGCCGGGGTCAGGACCGTGCTGCTGCGCGGCGGCCTGGTGCTCGCCCGCACCGGCGGGCTGCTCGGCGTGCTGCGCCCGCTCTTCGGGCTCGGCATCGGCGGCCGCTTCGGCGACGGCAGGCAGTACACGCCGTGGATCTCGCTGGCCGACGAGGTCGGCGCGATCCGGCACGTGCTCGCCGACAGCGACGTGGCGGGGCCGGTGAACGCGGTCGGCCCGGCTCCGGTCACCAATGCCGAGTTCACCAGGGCGCTCGGCCGCGCGCTGCGCAGGCCGACCCCGCTGGTGGTGCCCTCGTTCGTGCTGCGCGCCGCCATCGGCGAGTTCGCCGACGAGGCGGTGCTGCGCGGGCCGCGCGTCATCCCGACCGTGCTGGAGGAGAGCGACTACGTGTTCCGCCACCCCACCCTCGGCACCGCGCTGACCGACCTCTTCGATCCGGCGGGGGACGGCGCGTGAGCGAGTCGGGCCCGGAGGCGGAGCGTGGCCACGGCGGGCCCTCGCTCACCCGCGATCGACACAGCGTGCGGGTGCGCGATGCCGTCGAAGCCGATCTACCGGCGATTCTGGTCATTCACAACGCCAACATCGCCGCTTCGACGGCGATCTGGGACGTCGACGAAGTCGGCATCGACGATCGGGAGACCTGGTTCGCGGCGCGCGCCGCGGCCGGGCATCCGATCCTGGTGGCCGAGATCGACGGCGAGCTCGCCGGTTACGCGAGCTACGGGCAGTGGCGCCCCAAGCTCGGCTACCTGCACAGTGTGGAGAACTCGGTGTACGTGGCCGAGCGCTTCCAGCGCCGCGGGGTGGCGCGGGCGCTGCTCGGCGCGCTGCTGGAGCGGGCCCGCGGGTCGGGTTCGGTGCACGCGGTGATCGCCGCGATCGAGTCCCGCAACACCGGCTCCATAGCACTGCACGAGCAGTTCGGCTTCCGGATCGTCGGCGAACTCCCCGAGGTGGGGAGAAAGTTCGGCCTGTGGATGGATCTCACGCTCATGCAGCTCACGCTCCCGGTCCCCGAGCCCGACCCCCGGCTCGGGGCGTAACGTCGCCGCTGTGAACACCACACCGTCCGCCCGCACCGACTCGACCCCGATCGTGGTCGAGGATCTGGGGCTGATCGACTACCACCTGGCCTGGGACCGGCAGCGCGAGATCGCCGCCGAGCGCGCGGATGGCCGCGGCGTCGATCGGCTGCTGCTGCTCGAGCACCCGTCCGTCTACACCGCGGGCCGCCGCACCGATCCCGAGGACCTGCCGATCGACGGCAGCCCGGTGGTCCAGGTCGACCGCGGCGGCAAGATCACCTGGCACGGGCCGGGTCAGCTGGTCGGGTACCCGATCGTCCGGCTGGCCGAGCCGGTGGACGTGGTGAAGTACGTGCGCAGGCTGGAGGAGGCGCTGATCAGCGTCTGCACCGGCTTCGGCATCGAGTGCGGCCGGGTGGAGGGCCGCTCCGGGGTCTGGCTGCCCGCCGCGGGGCCGCTGGCCGAGCGCAAGATCGCCGCCATCGGGGTCCGGGTGCAGCGCGGCGTCGCGCTGCACGGCATCTCGCTGAACGGCAACCCCACCATGGACGGCTTCCAGGCCATCGTGCCGTGCGGGATCCGGGACGCCGGCGTCACCACGCTGACCAGGGAGCTGGGGTACGAGGTCACCGTCGCCGAGCTGAAGCCGCTGGTGGCCGCGGCTATCGGGCAGGCGCTCGACGGCGAGCTGCCCGTGCGCGATCACACGCTCACCCGTCCTCGAGCCACGGCGCCGACGGCGTAAGGTCGAAACCGTGACCACCGCTCACGAGACTCCCGCGCCCCGCTCCACCCCCGGCGAGGCCGCCCGCGCCCCCCAGGGCCGGAAGCTGCTCCGCATCGAGGCCCGCAACGCCGAGACCCCGATCGAGCGCAAACCCGGCTGGATCCGCACCCGCGCCACCATGGGCCCCGAGTACACCGAGCTCAAGGGGCTGGTGAAGCGCGAGGGGCTGCACACCGTGTGTGAGGAAGCCGGCTGCCCCAACATCTTCGAGTGCTGGGAAGACCGCGAGGCCACCTTCCTCATCGGCGGCGAGCAGTGCACCCGCCGCTGCGACTTCTGCCAGATCGACACCGGCAAGCCCGCCGCGCTCGACCGCGACGAGCCGCGCCGGGTGGCCGAGAGCGTGCAGGCCATGGGGCTGCGCTACAGCACCATCACCGGCGTCGCCCGCGACGACCTCGCCGACGGCGCCGCCTGGCTCTACGCCGAGACCGTGCGCGCCATCAAGGCGCTGAACCCGAACACCGGCGTCGAGCTGCTCATCCCGGATTTCAACGCCGTGCCCGAGCAGCTGGCCGAGGTCTTCTCCGCGCGCCCCGAGGTGCTCGCGCACAACCTGGAGACGGTGCCGCGCATCTTCAAGCGCATCCGCCCCGCGTTCCGCTACGAGCGCTCGCTGTCGGTGCTCACCGCCGCCCGCGAGGCCGGGCTGGTCACCAAGTCGAACCTGATCCTCGGCATGGGCGAGACACCGGACGAGGTCACCCAGGCCATGCGCGACCTGCACGAGGCCGGCTGCGACATCCTCACCATCACCCAGTACCTGCGCCCCTCGCCCCGGCACCACCCGGTGGACCGCTGGGTGAAGCCGGAGGAGTTCGTCGAGCACTCCCGGGTGGCCGAGGAGCTCGGTTTCGCCGGTGTCATGGCCGGGCCGCTGGTCCGCTCCTCGTACCGCGCCGGTCGGCTCTACGCCCAGGCCATGGCGCACCACGGCCGCGAGATCGCCCCCGCCATGGCGCATCTCGCGAACGAGGGCACTGCCTCGCAGGAGGCCAGCTCGGTGCTGGCCCGCTTCGGCAGCTGAGGTTGCGCGCCGGTCGGTGGGTAGTCGCCGCACCGACCGGCTCGCTCACTCCCCGCCCGCGTCCCCGCTGCAGCTGACCATGGAGAACGGGCCGTTCGAGGTCTGCTCGGAGAGCACCCGGCCGTCGACCAGGATGCGGCAGGAGAGCTCCTCGCCGTCCGCCCCGCTCTGTGCCGTCAGGCTCACGTACTTCCCCAGCCCGTCGATGGTGACGTCCTTGCTCCACGGCAGCGGCGCCTCCGCCTCCTGCGCGATATCGAAGTCCCGCCCCGAATACGTCACCGCCGCGGCGCCGCCACTCCCCCGCACCTCGTAGGCGACGGTCACCTCCCGCTTCGCCTCCTTGTCCACCTCGTTCACGGCTCCCGCGATCAGCGCCATGCACCCACCGACCCCGAGCAGGATCACCAGCGCGATCCCCCCGAGAATCCACGGCCACGTGGCCTTCTTCCGCGGCGGCTGCGCGTACCCCTGCGGCCCGTAGCCACCGGGGTACTGCCCCTGCGGCGGCGACGCCGGGTACTGCTGGGGGCGCCCGTACTGATCGGTCATGAAGCCTCCCGCTCGATGATGTCTGTCCGCTATGAGTGCGGAACGATTGCTCATCGAATCAGGTCGGGCAGGTCTACGGATCCTTTTCCACGGACCAGCTTTCGCCGTCCACGGCCCGTGGCCCCCTGCCTCGCGCCCGATGTCGAGCGCCGCGCGCCTGCCGAGCGCGACAAGGCTCACCGCTCCCAGAACGGACCGAAGCCCCGGCATCCCCCATCGGAATGCCGGGGCTTCGGAGAACCCTTACCGCAGAACGACTTACACGTCGTAGTACAGCTCGAACTCGTACGGGTGCGGGCGCAGGTTGACCGGCGCGATCTCACCCTCGCGCTTGAGCGTGATCCAGGTCTCGATCAGGTCCTCGGTGAAGACGTTGCCCTCGGTGAGGTACTCGTGGTCTTCCTCGAGGCGGTCGATGACCGAGGCCAGGCTGGTGGGGGCCTGCGGGATGCCCTTGGCCTCCTCCGGCGGGAGCTCGTAGAGGTCCTTGTCGACGGGGGCGAGCGGCTCGATCTTCTTCTTGATGCCGTCCAGGCCGGCCATCAGCATGGCGGCGAAGGCGAGGTACGGGTTGCCCGAGGAGTCCGGCGCGCGGAACTCGATGCGCTTGGCCTTCGGGTTGTTGCCGGTGACAGGGATGCGGACCGCGGCGGAGCGGTTGCGCTGCGAGTACACCAGGTTGATGGGGGCCTCGTAGCCGGGGACCAGGCGGTGGTAGGAGTTCACCGTCGGGTTGGTGAAGGCCAGCAGCGACGGGGCGTGGTGCAGGATGCCGCCGATGTAGTGGCGCGCCAGGTCGGAGAGGCCGCCGTAGCCCGCCTCGTCGTGGAAGAGCGGCTTGCCGTCCTTCCACAGCGACTGGTGCGCGTGCATGCCGGAGCCGTTGTCGCCGAAGAGCGGCTTGGGCATGAAGGTGACGGTCTTGCCCTCGGCCCAGGCGGTGTTCTTCACGATGTACTTGAAGAGCTGCAGGTCGTCGGCGGCGCCGAGCAGGGTGTTGAACTTGTAGTTGATCTCGGCCTGACCGGCGGTGCCGACCTCGTGGTGCCCGCGCTCCAGCTCGAAGCCGGCGTTCTGCAGGTTGGTGGCGATCGTGTCGCGCAGGTCGACGTAGTGGTCGTACGGCGCCACCGGGAAGTAGCCGCCCTTGTTGCGGACCTTGTAGCCCCGGTTCAGCTTGCCGTCCGGGTCGCGCTCGGCGCCGGTGTTCCAGGAGCCCGAGACCGACTCGATCTCGTAGAAGGCGCCGTTGATGCCCGAGTCGTAGCGGATCGAGTCGAAGATGTAGAACTCGGCCTCGGCGCCGAAGTACGCGGTGTCGGCGATGCCGGTGCTGCGCAGGTACTCCTCGGCCTTGCGGGCGATGTTGCGCGGGTCGCGCGAGTACGCCTCACGGGTGAAGGGGTCGTGCACGAAGAAGTTGATGTTCAGCGTCTTGGCGGCGCGGAACGGATCGAGCTGCGCGGTGCTGAAATCGGGCAGCAGCAGCATGTCCGACTCGTCGATGGACTGGAAACCACGGACGGAGGAGCCGTCGAAGGCGAGGCCGTCCTCGACGAGATCGGTGGTGAACGCCTTGCCCGGGATGGAGAAGTGCTGCTGCACACCGGGCAGGTCGCTGAAGCGGATGTCGACGTACTCGACCTCCTGCTCCGCGATGTACTTGATGACCTCGTCGGCCGTGCTGAACGTCACTTGTTCTCCTTACCGATCGGTTCCCAGCCCGTGGTGATTGCATGGGTTCGTCGTGAGACGGTATGGACGCGGTGTTTCCCGGCAATCAAGGCTGTGTTTCGCGAGTGTTACACGTACGTCGATTGGTGTGAGGTTGCCCGCCTCGCCCCGGGCCATGGACGATCCTGCCATGCGCGGGGCTCGCGCACGACGTGGGCACGGGTTTGCGGGCGCGCGCGAGCAGCATTTGCCCCGGCGTAACCCCAGCTCCGCACGGTCTGCGCGGCGAGGGCGGCCGAGGGCCCAGCGAAATGCTGGCAGCCGGAGCATGGCCTGGCTCACATGGCGTGGAGGACGGTCCCGGCTCGGTGCCCCCGGGACCGGCGCGAGGTAACTGCGGGTATGCGGCCGCACCGGGTGGACCGGGCGGAGGCGGCGGCACCTATTCTGGGGTCATGGCACGTATCACCGGTTCCTGGCTGTCCGGACCCGCGGCGGAGCCGGGCGGCCCGGCCGCGGCGGGGTACCGGGGTGAGCAGTTCGGGCTGCCCGAGCAGGGGGCGGGCTCGGTCACGGGCATGGGCAGGCGGGTGGTCGCGGTCTTCCTGGACTGGATGATCGCGGTCGGCATCTCCGCGCTGATCGTGCGCGGGGTGAATGCCAATCTGCCGCTGCTCATCTGGTTCGTCACCGGCATCGCGGCGGTGACGCTGTTCGGCTTCACCCCCGGCCAGTACTTCGCGCGGCTGCGGGTGGGCAGGATCGAGGGCCCGGTCCCGGTCGGCTTCGTCCGGGCGCTGGCCAGGCAGGTGCTGCTGGTGTTCGTGATCCCGGCGCTCTTCACCGACGCCGACGGCCGCGGCATGCACGACCGCGCCACCGGCACCGTGCTGGTGCGGTCGCGCTGATCAGCGGCGCCGGATGGTGCGCTGCATGCCGCGCATCTTGGCGTTGCCCGGCATCGGGCCCTTGGGCAGGGCGGGGCCGCTGCGCGAGCTGAGCGCGGAGAGCCTGCCCTCGATGTTGTCCATCCGCTTGGCGTCGATGTTGCGCGGCAGCTTGGTCAGGTAGCGCTGCAGCTCCTTGAGCGGCACCTGGCCCTCGTCGTTGCCGATCACGACGTCGTAGATCGGGGTGTCGCCGATCAGCCTGGCGGTGCGCTTCTTCTCCTGGGCCAGCAGCGAGCGCACCCGCTGCGGATTGCCCTCGGCGACGAAGATGACGCCGGGCAGCCCGATCACCCGGTGCACCGCGTCCAGCTGGGTGGTGGCGGCGACGCCGTTGCGCACCCGCCACTTGCCCTGCAGGTTCTCCAGCACCCAGGCGGCGGCGCCCGCCTGGCCCTCGGCGCGGGTGTAGACGGTGCGCTGCACCCGGCGGCCGAAGATGATGAAGGCGAGCAGGACGCCGAGCAGGACGCCGAGCGGCAGCAGGAACCACTGGATGCCGAAGATCAGCCCGATCAGGAAGAACAGCACGGTGCTGCCGAGCACCGAGCCGATCATCAGCGGGAGCAGCAGCTTGTCTTCCTTGCGCTGCATCTGGAACGCCTGCCACAGCTGCTGCCTGCGTTCCTTCGACTGCTGCCTGCGCGCCGCCTTCGCCGCGGCCTTCGCTTCCTTGGAAGCGGCCTTCCCTGCTGCCATGGTGCTCAGGATAGTGCCAGGCCGATCAGCCCCGCGCCGGGCTGCGGTCCGGCGGCTCCCGCCGTCCGGCCACGCCGAGCACGGAGAGGTCGAGCGCGCCGGGGTTCTCGGTCCAGCCGCTGGCCCGCAGGTCGGCGGGGGACCGCACGCCCATCGCGTCGTGCAGCCCGATCGCCGCGCCCCTGGCGAGCTCGGCCAGCGTGCGGCCGGAGATCGGCCAGAGCAGGGTGCGGCTCCAGTTGTCGACATCGCGCCCGGCGTCCGGCGCGGTCCAGCCCAGCTCGCGCAGCCGCTGCGCGCTCTCCGGGGAGATCGGTTCGAGCAGGAAATCGTTGCCCGCCAATTCCGCGGAGAGCCGGATGTCGAATTGCACGAATTGCGCGTAGCGGTTTCCGGAGGCGGCGAGCACCAGGGTCGCCCGGGACGGGAGTTCCGCGAGGCAGCGCGCGAGCGCGACCACGAAGCGATCCCAGTCACCGGCTGTCGAATCGTTCATTCTCAATCCCCGAGCCATCGAATGCGCCGATCATACGCCCGGGGGCGGGCCGTTCTCGTCGTATTTCCGGCCGACATCGGCGTGTCTCACGCCGCGCAATTCGGCGCGGTGGCACCGGAGTACCCCCGATCCGGGGTCTGGCGCGATGCCGCGCGGCGGTCGATAGTGCTCGGGTGACGATCGGGACGGTGATTCGCGCGCTGGCGGGGGCGTTGCTGGTACTCGGGGTGGTCGCGCCGGTGACGGCGGCGCAGCCGCAGCCCGCGTTCCAGTGGCGGGAGGAGTACCTGACCGCGCCGGACGGCACCCGGCTGCACGCCGACATCCTGCGCCCGGCCGGGCTCGCCGACGACGTGCGCACCCCGGTGATCATGACCGTGAGCCCCTACCGCAACCAGCTCGCGTACCTCACGCTGCCGCGCCCGCAGGGCGGCCCGGCCACCGACTACCTGCCGGTCGGCGCGCTGCTCGAGGCCGGTTACACCTACGTCATCGTGGATCTGCGCGGCTTCGCGGGCTCGTCCGGCTGCCCGGACTACGGCGGGCCGGGCGAGCGCGGCGACGTGCGGACGGCGGTCGAGTGGGCGGCGGACGCGCCGTGGTCGACCGGGAAGGTGGGGCTGTACGGCCTCTCCTACGAGGGCTGGGCGGGGGTGATGGGGCTGGCCGAGCGGCCGCGCGGGCTGGCCGCCGTCGCCACCTTCGGCCCCGCGGTGGATCCCTACACCTACCTGTACATGCAGGGCATCTCGTGGCGCTTCTCCGGCAAGCCGGTGGTCGAGACGGGATTGCGCCCGGCCGACGGGGTCGGCTTCGAGCATCTGCTCTTCGCCTCCATTCCGGGACACTGGAATTCGTCGCCGGAGTACCGGGCGAATGCCGGGCAGATTCCGCTCGACTGCTATCTGCCCTATCTCGCGGAGACCGCGAATCACGATCCGGGCACCGCTTTCTGGCGGGATCGGGAACTGGTCGAGAAGGTGCGCGGCAGTACCGTTCCGGTATTCCTCGGCCAGGGGCTGACCGACTACAACACCCGCCCCTACCGGGTCTTCGATTTCTGGGACGCGCTCGGCCCCGGCGAGCACCGCGCCTGGTTCGGGCAGTGGGGGCACCGGGATTGCCAGGAGAAATGCGCGGGCCCGGATTTCACCGCCGAGGTGCGCGCCTTCTTCGACCGGCACGTGGCCGGCCGCGCGGTCGAGGTGCCCGGCCCGCGGATCACCGTGAACGCGGCCGACGGCACCTGGCGCGGTGAACAGCGGTGGCCGCCCGCGGACGCCGCGCGGGTCCCGGTGCCGCTGCGCACCGGCACCTACACCCACCGCGGCCTGCTGCCCGGCCCGGACCGCGAGATCTGGACGATCTCCGAGCCGCTGCCGACGACCCAGCACCTCGCGGGCATCCCGACCGCGACGCTGCGGCTCGACGGCCCGCCCGCCGCCACGGTCGCGATGGAGCTCTACGACGTGGAGCCCAGCGGCCGCGCCACGGTGATCACCCGCGGCATCGCCCCGGTCACCGAGACCGCGCGGATCCGGATGCTGGCCCAGGACTGGCCGATCGCGGCCGGGCACCGGATCGGCATCCGGATCGTGGACATGGTGGACGACGTCTGGGTCGGTGCCGGGGTGAACGCGCCGGTCACGGTGGTCGCCGCCGAGGTGGAGCTGCCGCTGCTCACGGCGCTGCGCAGCGCCGACCTGCCGGGCGGCGCCGGGGTCGACCTGATCAAGTGGAAGGCCGAGCGGGTGCTCACGCTCGGGCCGGGGGTGGTGGAGAATGCGAGTGTGCCGCTGAACCTCCCCGCCCCGAGCCCGGCTCCGTGACCGATCCCGGCCTCGAGACCGAGCCCGCCGTCGCGCCGGTCGACGACGCGGTGGCCGAGCGCCTCGCCGTGGCGCTGCGCTGCGTGACCATCTCCACCGAGCCGCCGACGAACGCCGCCGACGGCGAGTTCGACCGGCTCGGCGCGCACCTGGAGCAGTCGTTCCCGCTGGTGCACCGGGAGCTGGAGTGCACCCGCTTCGGGCACAGCCGGCTGTACCGGTGGGCCGGGCGCGAGCGGGAGCGGGTGGCCGGGCTGCTGCTGGCACACCTGGACGTGGTGCCGGTGGATGACGAGAGCCGCTGGACGCACCCGCCGTTCGACGGCGTGGTGGACGACGAGTTCGTCTGGGGCCGCGGCGCCATCGACGACAAGAGCCGGGTGCTCGCGCTGCTGGAGGCCACCGAGGCGGCGCTGGCCGCGGGGGTGCGGCCGCGGCGCACGATCTACCTGGCCTTCGGCCACGACGAGGAGACCTTCGGCGACTCCGGCGCCGTGCGGATGGCGGCGCACCTGCGGGCGGCCGGGGTGCGGGCCGAGCTGCTGCTGGACGAGGGCGGCGTGATCGCCGAGGACCTGGCCGACGGCGTCGCGGTGCCGGTCGCCACCGTCATGGTCGGCGAGAAGGGGTACGCCACCGTGCGGATCGCGGCCACGCAGGTGGGCGGCCACTCCTCGATGCCGGGGAAGCAGACCGCGGTGGGCCGGGTGGCGCGCGCCGTCGCCCGGGTGCAGGACAACCCGATGCCGCTGCGGCTCACCCCGGTGATCGCGGACATGGTCGGCAGGCTGCGGCAGGCGATGCCGCGCGCGCGGCGGATCCTGCTGCGCGCGGCCAGGGTCGCGGCGCCGCTGGTGATCCGCATCCTGGCCGCGGGGCCGCAGACCGAGGCGCTGGTGCGCACCACCACCGCACCGACCGTCTTCCACGGCGGGGTGAAGGCGAACGTGCTGCCGCAGCGCGCCGAGGCGCTGGTGAACTTCCGCATCCTGCCCGGTGATTCGGTGCGGAGCGTGCTGGAGCACTGCCGGGCGGTCATCCGCGACCCCGGGCTGACCATCGAGCTGGTCGGACTGGCCTCGGAGCCGTCGGACACCAGCGGCCCGGGCCCCGCCTTCGAGCTGGTCGCGGAGCTGGCCCGCGCGGTGGTGCCCGGCATCGCGGTGACCACCGGGCTGGTCCCCGGCGCCACCGACTCCAGGCACTACGACGGCCTGGCGGGCACCAGGTGCAACTTCGCGCCGATCGTGCTGAGCCGGGCCGACCTGGAGCGGATCCACGGCACCGACGAGCGGATCTCCCGGCTCAACTACGCTCGCCTCATCGAATTCGACCGGCGCCTGCTCGACCGGCTCGCCGGCTGACCGCACCCGAACCGAGGAGCACAGCGATGGCCGGCTTCACCACGAACGGCTTTCCCGAGAGCGGCACCTTCGACGGCAGCGGCGGGCGGGTGGCCTGGTACACCCGGCAGCCGGGTGGCGACCCGCGCGGAGTGGTGATCCTGGTACACGGCGTCGCCGAGCACGCCGGGCGCTACGCCGAGCTGGCCGAGCACCTCAGCTGCCACGGCTTCGCTGTCTACACCTTCGACCACATCGGCCACGGCGGCTCCGCCGGGGCGGGCACCGCGAACATCGGCTCGATGGAGGCCGCCGCGGACAACGTGGCCACCCTGCTGGACCGGGCCACCGCCGCGCACCCGCGCGCGCCGCGCTTCCTGCTCGGCCACTCGATGGGCAGCCTGGTGGTGCTGCACCTGCTCACCAGGGGCACCGCCCCGGAGCTGGCCGGGGTGGTGCTCTCCGCGCCGCCGCTGGACATCCCGCTCGGCAACCCGGTGCAGCGGCTGCTCGCCCCGCTGCTCACCAGGGCGCTGCCCGGGCTCGGCGTGCTGCAGCTGGACTCCGCCGACATCAGCCGCGACCCCGAGGTGGTGCGCCGCTACGACGAGGACCCGCTGGTCTTCCGCGGCAAGCTGCCCGCGCGCACCGCGGTGGAGATCATGGACACCGCCGAGCGGCTCAAGGGCAGGCTGGGCCGGGTCGACCAGCCGCTGCTCGTGCTGCACGGCACCGGCGACACCATCGCCGCCCCCTCCAGCGCCGACCTGCTCGATCAGCGCGTGACCTCGACGGACAAGTGCGTCCTCCGGTACGACGGCCTCTACCACGAGGTGTTCAACGAGCCGGAGCGCGACGCCGTCTTCGCCGATCTGTCGGGGTGGCTGCGGGCGCGCAGCGCCCCCGCGCGCCCGTCGGCCTAGGCGAAGCGGGTGTAGCAGGACTGCTCGCCGTCGAGCACCCCGAGCCGGAACGCCTCCAGCCGGGCGAAGCCGCTCGGCACCACCGCGCCGTCGACGTCGCTCGCCACGAATCCGTCGGCGAGCAGCCCGGAGACCGCCTCGTCCAGGTCGCCCGCGGAGAGCCGGGGATCGCTCCCCTCCCTGCTCAGCGCGGTGGTGACCGCGCCGGAGAGGCAGGCGGTGCGCAGCCCGGCGCTCTCCGCGCCGGTCAGCGACATGCCGCGGTCGCGCTGCACCGCGAGGGTGTAGCGGGAGACGAACGCGACGAAGGCGTTGTAGTCGCCGGTGACGATGGCCGAGAGCGGCGCGTCCTCGCCCGGCTTCGGGCCGCCGCGCTCGGCCAGGTCGGCGACGTCGGAGCCGATCGTGTCGGTGTCCGGGCAGTAGCTCACCGGCTCGGTCGGCACCGCGCCCGCGCAGCTCCGGCCGACGCCGGAGTAGTCGAACTCCGGCGCCGACGACAGCGGCATGATCCGGCCGAGCGCGGTGGCCATGCTGGTCAGCGATTCCCGGTCGACGGGGAGCTGGCCCTCCTCCTCGCCGTACTCGAAGGTGACCGGGAGGCTGCCGCGGCGCGCCTCGATCTCGGCCCGGTCGATCCGGGTGCAGCCTGCCACGCCGTCGGTGTAGCCGACCTGGACGGCGGTGATCCGCTCGAAGGCGGTGCCGTGCACGTTGTCCGGGTCGTTCGGATCGCGGTCGCGCACCGCGACGGTGGCGCCGAGCACCGCGTTCAGGCCGTCGGTGGTGTTCAGCGTGAAGTGCGCGGAATCGCCCTCGGCGACGTAGCGCAGGAAGGCGCCGGCCAGGCAGTCCGCCTGCTGCTCCTGGACCAGGGTCGGGGTGGCCCGGTTCGACATCTTCGCCTGGCCCTGCACGGCGTGGCCGTACTCGTGCGCGAGCACCATGACGACGGCCATGTCGTCGAAGCTCTTCACCAGCTCGGGCAGCAGGATGCCGCGGTCCCAGCCGATCGAGTGGTCGCGGCCGCAGTACGCGGCGTTCACGAACTGGTAGGTGTCCTCGGCGCAGAACTCGACGGCCTGGTTCTTCGGCGCGGTGGCGTCCCAGGAGATGATCCTCGCGACCGGGGCGAAGGCGCCGTCGAAGTGCTTGGGCCACTCGGCCCGCCAGAAACTCTCGACATCGGTGAGCGCGTTCATGGCGAGCGTGTCCATGGCGCCGCCGTCGCCGTTCTCCGCGGTCCTCGAGCTGTTCGGCACGTTGTCGCGCGGGCCGCTCGGGCCGGTGCTCGAGGTGGAACCCGCGATCTGCCAGGGATTCTCGGCGGCCGTCGCGGCGCGCGGCTTGTCGTTGGTGAAGCCGCCCGCGCAGCCGGTGAGCAGCAGCCCGGTCGCCAGGATGGCGGCGCAGAGCCGCGGCAGGGTCGTTCGCATTCGGTTGTCCTCCCCGGAAAGCACCGTCGAGCGTTCACATGCTAATCGCAGGCGGCGGCGGTGGCGTATCGCCTCAGTCGTCCAGCCGGATCCGGGCGAGGACGGCGCGGTGGTCGGAGCGCGGGACGGTCAGGGTGCGCACCGATTCGGCGGTGCCGCCCGCGAGCAGGACGTGATCGATGCCGATCAGCGGGCCCCAGGCGCGGTCGGCGGGGAAGGTGAGCTGCGGTCCGGCGCCCGCGAGTTCGGCGGCGTCGGCGAAGCGCCCGCCGAGCAGCGCGCGGAAGGCGGTGTGGTCGCGGGTGGCGTTGAAGTCGGCGCCGACGACGACCGGGCCGGTGCCTGCGGCGAGAATCTGCTCGGTGCGGGCCATTTCGGCGGTCCAGGCGCCGAAGTCGAGCGGGGGCGGCATGGGGTGGAAGTTGAGCACCTGGATCGGGCCGAGCTCGGGGTGGTCGACGGTGACGCCGAGGTTGGCCATCTCGAAGCCGTCGAAGCGGCGCTCGTCGCGGATCGGGTAGCGGCTGTAGATGCCGCTGCCGCCACCCCCGGTGCCCGCCTCCAGGTAGCGGTAGGGCAGGTCTTCGGCGAGCCCGGCGGCGTCCAGGCGGGCGACGGCGTCCAGGGTGAGTTCCTGCGCGGTGAGCACGTCGACCCGCTCCTCGCGCACCACCGCGCGGACGGTGTCGGCGTCGGCGCCGCCGAAGAGCAGGTTCGACTGCAGCACGGTGAGCGGCGGGCCGTTGCCCGCGTGGCCGTCGGCGACGAAGAGCGGGAGCTGGGTCCAGAACGCCCCCGCCAGCACCGCGAGGGCGAGCGCGCCGGAGCGGTAGCGGCGCGCGACCGCGAAGAACAGGAGCGCGAGTACCGCGCCGAGCATCAGGTAGGGGGCGAAGGAGGCGAGCAGCACCGCCGAGAAGCGTTGCGAGATCCCGTAGTGCAGGGCGATGCCGAGCAGTGCGACGGCGACCGCGAGCCAGCCGAGCACCGAGCTCAGGTGCTGCCACCACCGGCGCGGGCCGCGTGCGGCACCGGTCGGGGTGGCCGGGTCGCCGGTACCGCTGCGGGCGGTCGGCTGCTCGGCGGCGCCGGGGCGCGCCGGGGAATCGAAGCGAGCCGTCGGCTGCTCGGCGGTGCTGGTCTGCCTCGACCCCGGGCCACGGCTCGGCTCGGCCCCCCGGGGATCGCGGCCCGTATCGGGTGCGCGCTCCATGCGGGCGAGCCTACCCGGGCGGCCGATCGACAGCGCGGCCCGCGATCCGGCCCCGGCTTCCCGGCGATGCGGGCTGCGGCGCGGCCCGCAGTTCGGCCCCGGCTTCCGGCGATGCGGACTGCGGTACGACACCGCCGGGCAGTGCTCCGGCGAGCCGGAGAGCACCGTGCCCGCCGGGGCGGTGGCGGCGTCAGCCGCCGAAGACCCGCTCCACCACGGCCTTCGCCCGCCGGGTGACGCGCAGGTAGTTATCGAGGAACTCGCCGCCGTCGTCGGTGGGCCAGCCGGCCACCTTCGCGACGGCGGAGAGCAGCGGGCCGGGCCCGGGCAGCTGGTCGCTGGGCTTGCCGCGGACCAGGACCAGCGCGTTGCGGGCGGCGGTCGCGGTGATCCAGGCGTCGCGCAGCAGCGCGACGTCGTCGGCGCCGAGCAGCCCGGTCTCCTCGATGACGTCCAGCGACTGCAGCGTCGAGGTGTTGTGCAGCCCGAGTACCTCGTGCGCGTGCCGCAGCTGCAGCAGCTGCACGGTCCACTCGATGTCGGCGAGCCCGCCGCGGCCGAGCTTGGTGTGCGTGGCCGGGTCGGCGCCGCGGGGCAGCCGCTCGGAGTCGACCCGCGCCTTGATCCGCCTGATCTCGCGTACCGCGTCCGCGGAGACGCCGCCCTTCGGGTAGCGCACGTCGTCGACGACGTGCAGGAAGCGCACGCCGAGCTCCTGGTCGCCCGCGACCTGGTGGGCGCGGAGCAGCGCCTGCATCTCCCAGGGCTGCGACCACTGCCGGTAGTAGGCGGCGTAGGCGGCGAGGGTGCGCACCAGCGGCCCGTTCCGCCCCTCCGGCCGCAGCCCGGCGTCCACCTGCAGCGGCGGGTCGGTGCTGGGCGCGCCGAGCAGCTTCTGCAGCCGGTCGGCCACCGAGTTGGCCCACTTCACGGCCTTGGTCTCGTCGACGCCGGGGCGCGGGTCGCAGACGAAGAGCACGTCGGCGTCGGAGCCGTACCCGAGCTCCATGCCGCCGAGCCTGCCCATGCCGATCACCGCGAAGTCGGCGGGCGCGGGCTCCCCCGACTCCACCTCGTCGGCGCGGATCACCGCGAGCAGCGACGCCTCCAGCACCGCCACCCACACCGAGGAGAGCGCCCGGCACACCTGCGGTACGTCGAGCAGCCCGAGCAGATCGGCCGAGGCCACCCTGGCCAGCTCGTGCCTGCGCAGCGAGCGGGCCGCGGCGACGGCGCGGTTCGCGTCGTCGTAGCGGGCGGCGGCGGTGAGGATGCCGCGCGCGACCTCGTCCGGCTGGGTGCGGCAGAGCAGCGGCCCCTGCGGGCCGTCGGCGTAGAGCCGGATCGTCTCCGGCGCGTTGATCAGCAGGTCGGGCAGGTAGGCCGAGGAGCCGAGCACGATCATCAGCCGCTGCGCCACCGCGCCCTCGTCGCGCAGCTCGCGCAGGAACCAGGTCTGCTCGTCCAGTGCCTCGGAGACCCGGCGGTAGGCGAGCAGCCCGGCGTCCGGGTTCGGGGTGTCGCCAAGCCACTCCAGCAGCGTCGGCAGCAGCAGCGTCTGGATCCGGCCCTTGCGCGCGACCCCGCCGGTGAGCGCGCGCAGGTGGCCGAGGGCATGCGCCGGCTCGGCGTAGCCGAGCGCGGCCAGCTGCCTGACCGCCGCCTCCGGGCTGAGCCGCAGCGCGTCCGAGTCCAGCCGCGCCACCGATTCCAGCAGCGGGCGGTAGAAGAGCTTGGCGTGCAGCCTGCGCACCCGCAGGGTGTTGCGCCGGATCTCGGCGACCAGCACCCCGCCCGCGTCCAGCCTGCCGTCCGGGCGCACGTGCGCGGCGCGGGCCAGCCAGCGCAGCCCCTCCTCGTCGTCGCCGGCGGGCAGCGTGTGCGTGCGCTTGAGCCGCTGCAGCTGCAGCCGGTGCTCGAGCAGCCGGAGGAACTCGTAGGAGGCGGTGAGGTTGGCGGCGTCGTCGCGGCCGATGTAGCCGCGATCGGCCAGCACCGCCAGCGCCTCGGTGGTGTTCTGCACGTGCAGCGCCTCGTCCACCCGGCCGTGCACGAGCTGCAGCAGCTGCACCGCGAACTCCACGTCGCGCAGGCTGCCGTGGCCGAGCTTGAGCTCGCGCTCGCGCATGTCGGCGGGGACCAGGTCCTCCACCCGGCGGCGCATGGCGCGCACGTCGGCGACGAAGTCGGGGCGCTCGGAGGCGGTCCACACCATCGGCAGGAGCGCGTCCCGGTAGGCGAGGCCGAGCTCCAGATCGCCCGTGGCCGGGCGGTTCTTGAGCAGCGCCTGGAACTCCCAGGTGCGGGCCCAGCGCTTGTAGTAGGCGAGGTGCGAGTCCAGGGTGCGCACCAGCGCACCGGCCTTGCCCTCCGGCCGCAGCGCCGCGTCCACCTCGAAGAAGGCGGTGCCGCCGACGGTCATCAGCTCGGCGGCGAGCCGGGTGGCGGTGGCGTCGGCGGGCTCGGCGACGAAGAGCACGTCGACGTCGCTGACGTAGTTGAGCTCGCGGGCCCCGGTCTTGCCCATGGCGATCACCGCCAGCCTGACCTCGAGCGGCGCGTCCCTGCAGACCCGCGCGATCGCGACCGCGAGCGCCGCGGTGAGCGCGGCGTCGGCCATGTCGGCGAGCTGCCTGCCGACCACCTCGTAGGGCAGCACCGGCTCGTTCTCCACGGTGGCGGCCAGGTCCTGCGCGGCGAGCAGCATGAGCTGGTCGCGGTACCGCTTGCGCAGCAGCGGAACGACCTCCGGCCCGCTCTTCCCGGCCCGGAAGACCAGCGGCCCGGCGGCCGGGCCCCGCTCCGGCTCGGCCTCGACGACGGCGAGCAGCTCGGCGCGCAGCTGCTCGGCGCTCGGCAGCTCCTTCCGGCGCAGCTCCGGCCAGGCCGACGGGTCGGCGACCAGGTGGTCGCCGAGCGCGCTGGAGGCGCCGAGCAGCGCGAAGAGCCTGCCGCGCAGCGACTTGTCCGAGCGCAGCGCGGAATCCAGCTCGGCCCAGCCGGTTCCGAGCTCCTCGCGCAGCCGCATCAGGGTGGTCAGCGCCAGGTCGGCGTCGGGCGCGCGGGAGAGCGCCCAGAGCACCGGGATGCTCTCCACGTTGTCCCAGGCCAGCTCGCGCAGGTTCGCGGCGGCGTTCGGCTCCAGCAAGCCGAGCCGTCCGACGCCGGGAACTGCGGAGCGCGCTGTCGGGGGCCGAACCATACCGCCAAAACTACAGCGTCTAGAGCCCCAGGTACTCGCGCAGCTCCCACGGCGTGACCTGACTCCGGTAGCCCGCCCACTCCCGGCGCTTGTTGCGCAGGAAGAAGTCGAAGACGTGCTCGCCCAGCGCCTCCGCGACCAGCTCGGACTTCTCCATCGCGGCCAGCGCCTCGTCCAGCGTGCCCGGCAGCTCGCGGAAGCCCATGGCGCGCCGCTCGGCCCTGGTCAGCGACCAGACATCGTCCTCGGCCTCCGGCGGAAGCGTGTACCCCTTCTCGATGCCGCGCAGCCCGGCCGCGAGCAGCACCGCGAAGGTCAGGTACGGGTTGCAGGCGGAGTCGGGGCTGCGGATCTCGACCCGGCGCGAGGACGACTTGTTCGGCGTGTACATCGGCACCCGGACCAGCGCGGAGCGGTTCGACCGGCCCCAGGAGGCCGCGGTCGGCGCCTCGCCGCCGTGGATCAGCCGCTTGTAGGAGTTCACCCACTGGTTGGTGACGGCGCTGATCTCCGGCGCGTGCTCCAGGATGCCGGCGATGAAGGCGCGCGCGGTGGCGGAGAGGTTCTGCGAGTCGTCGGGGTCGTGGAAGGCGTTGGCCTCGCCCTCGAACAGGCTCATGTGGGTGTGCATGGCCGAGCCCGGGTACTCCGAGAACGGCTTGGGCATGAAGGTCGCGCGGACGCCCTCGTCGATCGCCACCTCCTTGATGAGGTAGCGGAAGGTCATCACGTTGTCGGCCATGGAGAGCGCGTCGGCGTAGCGCAGGTCGATCTCCTGCTGGCCGGGCGCGCCCTCGTGGTGGCTGAACTCCACCGAGATGCCCATCGACTCCAGCGCGTCGATCGCGTGCCTGCGGAAGTTCGGCGCCGAGTCGTGCACCGCCTGGTCGAAGAAGCCGCCGGAGTCGGCCGGGGTCGGGTCGCTGCCGTCCGCCGGGCCGTTCTTCAGCAGGAAGAACTCGATCTCCGGGTGCACGTAGCAGCTGAAGCCGACGTCGCCCGCCTTGTTCAGCTGGCGGCGCAGCACGTGCCTCGGGTCGGCCCAGGAGGGCGAGCCGTCCGGCATGGTGATGTCGCAGAACATCCGCGCGGAGTGCTGGTGGCCCTTGCTGGAGGCCCAGGGCAGCACCTGGAAGGTGGAGGGATCCGGGCGGGCGACCATGTCGGCCTCGGAGACCCGGGCGAAGCCCTCGATCGCCGAGCCGTCGAACCCGATACCCTCTTCGAAGGCGCCCTCGAGTTCGGCCGGGGCGATCGCCACGGATTTCAGGTAACCGAGCACGTCGGTGAACCAGAGCCGCACGAATCGGATGTCGCGTTCCTCGAGGGTACGCAGCACGAATTCCTTCTGGCGATCCATGGTGGCGAGCGTAAGCACCCGGCGTTAAATCCGTGTTACATGCGGGCACGAGTTCGCTACGGCTTCATTCGGTACAGAGCGCACAGCCCGCGCGCGGCCGCTGTGAGCTGCTCAGCAGGTGAGCCCGGGCGCCGGCTCGGTCAGGTTCACCAGGTACTCCACCACCGCCCGGTCCACACACTGCACGCCCGCGACCAGTGCCACCGTGTGCCGGTTGCCGCGGTAGGTGATGAGCGCGGCGTCCAGCTGGGCGGCCAGCTCGACCCCGGCCTGGTACGGCGTCGCCGGGTCCTCGGTGGTGGAGACGACCACCGTCTTCGGCAGCCCGGGCGGGTCGATCCGGTGCGGGTTGCCCGAGTTCGGCACCGGCCAGGCCGCGCAGAGCTCGAGCGGCGCGGCGCCGGTGCCGCGGCCGTCGTCGAGGAACGGCGCGGCGACCCGGAACTCGGTGTCCTGCCTGCCCGCGACCGCGGGATCGGTGATCCGCGGGTCATCCACGCAGCGGATGGCGTTGAAGGCGTCCTGGGTGTTGTCGTAGCTGCCGTCCTCGCGCCTGCCGTCGTACATGTCGGCGAGCTGCAGCAGGGTGTCGCCGCGGCCGTCGCGCAGCTCGTCCAGGCCGAGGGTGAGCACCTGCCACAGGTCGTCGGTGTAGAGCGCCTGCTGCACGCCGGTGATGGCGTCGTTGTAGCTGAGGCCGCGGGTGTCGGTGGTGGCGGCGGGGCGCTCGGCCAGCGGGTCGACCAGGGCGCGGAAGCGGGTCACCGCGGCGGCGCGGTCGGTGCCGAGCGGGCACTCCGGGTCCGCGGTGCACTGCGCGGCGTAGCCGTCGAAGGCCAGCTGGAAGCCGGCGGCCTGGCGCAGCGATTCGGCCACCGGGTCGCTGGCCGGGTCGACCGCGGCGTCGAGGACGAGCGCGCGCACCCGGTCCGGGAACTTCTCCGCGTACGCCGCGCCGAGCCGGGTGCCGTAGGAGTAGCCGAGGTAGCTGAGCTTCGGGTCGCCGAGCACGGCGCGGATGACGTCCATGTCCTGCACCACCTCGCGGGTGCCGACGTGCTCGAGGAAGCCGGTGCCGGTGCGCTCGGCGCAGCGCCCGGCGTAGTCCCGGTTGTCGGCCTCGGCGGCGGCGATCCCGGCCGGGTCGTTGTCGGTGGGCGGCTCGGCGCGCTCGGCGTCCGCCTCGCGCGGGGTCAGGCAGGCGATCACCGGCTGCGACGCCCCGACCCCGCGCGGGTCGAAGCCGACCCGGTCGAACCGCTCGGCCAGCGGGGTGCCGGAGCCGACGCCGGTCATGGTGAGCCCGGAGACGCCGGGGCCGCCGGGGTTGAGCAGCAGCGAGCCGATCTTCTTCCCGCTCGCGGGCACCCGGGAGAGCGCGATCTTCGCGGTCGGGCCGCCCGGGTCGGCGTAGTCGACGGGGACCTCGATCCGGGCGCACTCGGCGTTCGGCGCGAAGGTGTCGTCCGCGCCGCCGAAATCGGCGCAGGGCTGCCACTCGGGGCGCTGGTCGTAGAAGCGCTCCAGGCCGGTGGGGGCGGGTGGCAGCGCCACCGGCTCGCTCCGGTCGATCGTGCAGCCGGTCACGGCCGCCGCGGCGAGTGCGAGCAGCGCCGCCGCCGTCCCGAGTGCCCGCGCGGGCCCGCCGCCGCGCACCGGCCCTCCGGCCGTCCCGCTGTCCCGCCGCCCGCGCACCGATCGCATACCGACGATCCTGGCAGAACCGGGCGACCGGGTCGCTATCGCGGCGAGTCTCGCGCGCCGCGGGCCCGGCGCCGGTCCTGTGATCGATCGCACCGGCGAAGGCGGCTGTACCACCCCCGGGTGCGGTGGCACACTGACTGTGTCACCCAACCCGGGGACCCTGAACGGGCCTCGAGGAATCGACGAAAGGGACGACGATGTCCGTATCCGGTGCCGAAACCCCTGCCTACGGCGCAGCCGTGGGCGCCTCAGCCCCCACCCGCCGCAAGACCCGCGTCCAGCACCTCGCCCAGATGAAGACCGCGGGCGAGAAGTGGTCCATGCTGACCGCCTACGACTACTCGACGGCCCGGCTCTTCGAGGAGGCAGGCATCCCGGTGCTGCTGGTCGGTGACTC
The DNA here is from genome assembly GCF_021183625.1 of Nocardia asteroides. Classification (NCBI taxonomy): domain Bacteria; kingdom Bacillati; phylum Actinomycetota; class Actinomycetes; order Mycobacteriales; family Nocardiaceae; genus Nocardia; species Nocardia asteroides. The sequence goes on along the minus strand of NZ_CP089214.1, from coordinate 5,674,264 downwards.
CGCGGCGAACGTCGTCTACGGCTACGACACCACCGTCCCGATCACCGCCGACGAGCTGATCCCGCTGGTCCGCGGCGTCGTCCGCGGCGCGCCGAGCGCGCTGGTCGTCGCCGACCTGCCCTTCGGCAGCTACGAGTCATCGGCGCAGCAGGCGCTGGCCACCGCCACCCGCTTTCTCAAGGAGGGGCAGGCGCACGCGGTGAAGCTGGAGGGCGGCGAGCGGGTCGCCGACCAGATCGCGCACATCACCGCGGCCGGGATCCCGGTCATGGCGCACATCGGCTTCACCCCGCAGAGCGTGAACACGCTCGGCGGCTTCCGGGTGCAGGGCCGCGGCGACGGCGCCGAGCAGCTGATCGCCGACGCCATCGCGGTCCAGGAGGCCGGCGCCTTCGCCGTGGTGATGGAGATGGTCCCGGCCGAGCTGGCCGGGCAGGTCACCCGCAAACTCACCATTCCGACCGTCGGCATCGGCGCCGGGGTCGAGTGCGACGCCCAGGTGCTGGTCTGGCAGGACATGGCCGGGTTCACCAGCGGGAAGACGGCGAAGTTCGTGAAGCGCTTCGGCGCGGTCGGCGACGCGCTGCGCGATGCCGCCGCCGGGTACGCCGACGAGGTGCGGCGGGGCACGTTCCCCGCGCCGGAGCACACCTTCTGAGCGGAGCTCGGCGGGCGGGGGTGGCAGACTCGGGGGCACCCGAATCACCCGATCGACACAGAGGTTCCGATGCCGCTCCCCCGTTGGATGTCCCGTAGCGCGCTGCTCGCCGCCGCCCTGTTCGGCGCGGTCGCGCTGACCGCCTGCGGGGGAACGACACCCGCCCCGACCGGCAGCGCGGGCAGCACCACCAGCGCGCCGGGCAGCACCACCCGCAGCACCGGCCCGGCGACCACGCCGGGCGCGGCCGCCCCGCTCACCGTCCCGGACGCGGCCGCCACCGACCTGTGCGACATGCTGCGCCCCGAGCTCTCCAACTTCCGGGTGCAGGGCCCGACGCTGGGCCGGATCGGGCTGAACGCGCTCGTGCACGAGTGGGCGCTGCGCAACGGCGGCATCAACGGGCAGGTGCTCGCGGACAAGGCCGTGGTCGACCGCACGCTCACCGGTGCCTGCCCCGACGTGCACCAGCAGGCGATCGAGGCGCTCGGGCTGCCGAACCTGGCCGCGGGGATCGCCTTCTGATGCGCGCCGTCTACCCGCCGATCACCCCGCACGACAGCGGCCTGCTCGCCGTCGGCGACGGCCAGCAGCTGTACTGGGAGGTGAGCGGGAACCCCGCGGGCAAACCGGTGGTATTCCTGCACGGCGGGCCGGGCGGCGGAACGGCGCCGTTCCACCGGCGGTTCTTCGACCCGGCGGCATATCGCATCGTGCTCTTCGACCAGCGCGGCTGCGGGCGCTCGACGCCGCACGTCGCCGACGGCGCCGATCTCGCGGTGAACACCACGCCGCACCTGATCGCCGACATCGAGGCGCTGCGCGCCCGGCTCGGCATCGAGCGCTGGCAGGTCTTCGGCGGGTCCTGGGGGTCGACGCTGGCGCTCGCCTACGCGCAGCGGTACCCGGAGCGCGTCACCGAGCTGGTGCTGCGCGGCATCTTCCTGCTCCGCAGGAAGGAGATCGACTGGTATTACAACGGCTCCGCCGGGTACATCTACCCCGAGGAGTGGGAACGGTTCCTGGCACCCGTGCCGGAATCCGACCGCGACGGCGACCTGGTCGAGGCCTATCACCGGCTGCTGCACTCCCCGGACGAGGAGCCGGCGCTGCGGGCCGCGGTCGCCTGGTCCACCTGGGAGGGCGCGACCAGTTCGCTGCTGCCGCAGCCGGATCGGGTCGCCGAGACAGCCGAACCGCGGTTCGCGCTGGCGTTCGCGCGGATCGAGAACCACTACTTCCGCCACGGCGGCTTCCTCGACGAGGGGCAGCTGCTGCGCGACATCGGCGCGCTGGCGGGCGTTCCGGGCGTGATCGTCCAGGGCAGACACGACGTGGTGTGCCCGGCGACCAGCGCGTGGGAGCTGCACCGGGCCTGGCCCGGCTCGGTGCTGCACGTGGTCGACGACGCGGGACACGCGGCCGCCGAACCGGGTACCGTCCATCGCCTCGTCGAGGCGACCGACTTCTTCGCGAAGGAATCCCCATGACCGCCACCGCCGGAGCCGCCGCCGTCACCGCGCTGGGCGAGGACACCGACCGCCTGCTCGCCGCCGAGCCGGACGTGCGGGCGGACGCACCGGACTCGGTGCACCAGATGCGGGTCGCCACCCGCCGCCTGCGCAGCGTGCTCCGCTCCTACGGGAGCCTCTTCGAGGCCGAGCCCGCCGCCGAGCTCGGCGCCGAGCTGAAGTGGCTGGCCGGGGTGCTCGGCGAGGCCCGCGACGCCGAGGTGCGCGCCGAGCGGTTCGCCGGGCTCGTCGCGGCGCACTCCCGGCGCGGCACGGTGCGCAGGGACGCGCTCGGCACCCGGCTGGTCCGGGCCGAGCGGGCTCGCTACGCCGCCGCGCACGCCGCCGTGCTGGCGGCGCTGGACGGTGAGCGCTACGCCGATCTGCACACCGAGCTGGCGCTCTGGCGCGAGTCGCCGCCGCTGCTGCCCACCCGCGCCCAGCTGCCCGCGCCGCAGGTGTTCGAGGGGATCCTGCGCGCCGACCGCAAGCGGCTCACCAAGAGGGCGGGCAAGCTGGACTCCGTCTCCGGCGCGGAGCGGGTCGAGCTGCTGCACGACATCCGCAAGGCTGCCAAGCGGCTGCGGTACTCGTGTGAGGCGGCCACCGAGAGCCTCGGCGCCGAGGCGGCCGCGGCCGGGGATCGGGCCAAGCGGGTGCAGACGGTGCTCGGCGACCACCGGGACGCGGTGGAGTCGCGGGACGCGATCCTGGTGCGGGCGGGCGAGGCCGAGGCCGACGGTGGTTCCCGGCGGATCTACGTCGAGCTCGCGAAGGCGGAGAAGAAGGCGGCCCGCAAGGCGCTGACCAAGTACCCGGACGCGCTGGCGAAGCTGAAGAAGCACGGGCACGTGCGGGCCCCCGAGCCCGCTCCGGAGCCGAAGAAGGCCGCTGTGGCGCGCGAGAAGGTCGCGGCCGCCGGCCGCAACGGCAGCGGCCCCGCCGTACGCGCCGAGTAGGCGCCACTCCGGCGCACCGTCACCCTGCCCCCGGCGGCGGCGGCGAAAACCGTTCCTCGGCAACGGCACAGCTCGGGCCGGGGCCCGCCGTCGCGGCGTCTCAGGGGGCCGGGTAGCCGAACCGCACCTGGCGGGCCGCCGGATCAGCCACGATCAGCCGAACCCCGACCCGCGCCCCCTCCGGCGGCTCCCCGGTGCAGGGGGCGAGGATCGGCGGATCGGCGACGAAGATCTCGGCGGGCTTGGCGCCCGCCGCTTCGCGCAGCACCACCGCGTCGAACTCGGCGCCGATCCGGGGCGCGAGCAGAGCCGCCTCCGTCAGGTCGACGCAGGCACGGTCCACCTTGTTCGCCACGCTGTCGCTGCGTTTCATGGCATTGGCGGCTTCGGTCAATCCGGTGTGCACCCAGTCCGGTATATCGGTGCCCGCGCAGCGGGCCAGGCAGATTTCGGTAGTGAAGCGGTCGGAGAGCCGGCGCAGCGGCGCGGTGACGTGCGCGTACGGCGCGCCGAGGCCGCTGTGGTCCGGGTCGGCGGGTGGCGCGGCGGGCTCGGCGCCCACCCCGAAGACGGTGTAGGCGGCGCCGCGCAGCAGCGTCGTCGCCTCGGAGTTGAGCACCAGCCCGGCCGGGGTGTTCGGGTCGAGCCCGGCCAGCATCCGGCCCACCGGCTGCTCGGCGGGCCAGGCGACGCCGAGCGCGGCGGCGGTGCGGCGCATGGCGGCGACCGCGGAGTCCGGCGGCGCCGGCATGGTGCGCAGCAGGCCGACCGGCTCCGGCGAGTCCAGCATGATGCGCGCGGCGCACATCCCGACCAGCAGCAAGACCTGCTCGTTCCAGTCGTCGGCGGCGGTGCGCGGCTCCAGCTCCAGCTTCCAGTGCCCGCTGACGCCGTCGTCCGCGACGACGCTCTGCGCGGGCAGCCGCAGCGCGATGGCGCCGCGCTCCAGCCCGGCCTCGATGCGGAGCGCGCCGAACTCGGGCAGCCCGGCGATCGCGGCGGGCAGCGTCCCGGCGTCGGCGGCGGCCTGCACGCCTGCGTAGTCGAGGCGGGCGCGGGACCGGATCAGGGCGCGCTCGACGCGGTAGCTCCGCGGAGCGGCGTGCTCGTCCAGCTCGACGGTCCACAGCGCGACGGGCCGGTCCACGTCGGGCAGCAGGCTGGCGGCGCCCTCGGAGAGCACCGGCGGGTGCAGCGGGACGGTGCCGTCGGGCAGGTAGTAGGTCTGGCCGCGGGAGCGGGTCTCCGCGGCGAGCGCGCCGTCCGGCCGGACCACAGCGGCCACGTCGGCGATGGCGTAGTGCAGGGTGAAGCCGGTGGCGCCGCGGGTCAGGTGCACGGCCTGGTCCAGGTCCATGGCGCCGGGGGGATCGATGGTGACGAAGGCGAGGTCGGTCCGGTCGCGGCGAAGGCCCGCGAACGCGTCGATCGCGTCGCGGGCCTCCGTGACCGCCGCGTCCGGGTACCCCGTCGGGAGGTCGAATTCGGCGCGAACGGCGCCGAACCCGGCCGGTGCGGAGCGGATCCGCCGATGGAGTTCCACGGAGCAGACGCTACTGCAGCGCCAGCATGGTGCCGCTGAGCTCGTTCAGCGGCCCGTAGACCGTGAAGGTGACGCGCCCGTTCGGCACCTGCGTGGAGACGTCGGCCGCCGCGTCGAGGGCCTCGCCGAACGAGGCGGCCGACGGGTGCGGCAACCCGGCGATAGCACGACCGACATTGTTCTGGGCCACGAACGCGGTGTCGGCCGGGCTGAGGTCGACCTGCACCCCACCCGGCAGCGGGGTCACCGCGACGGCACCGGCCGAACCGGCCCCGAGAGCGGCGAAAACCGAAGCGGCACCGGCGATCAGCGCACCGGCGACCAGAGAACGAACTACCCGCATAGAGATGGAACCTGCTTCCCACGAATCGGAGATGAAACGGCCCGGAGCTGCCCGGCGAACACCCGGCGCAGGGCCTGCCAACGGGCATCACTCTATGACGCCGATCACGGCATCCGCCAGTCACGGAGAGGTCACCATCCGGCCACCGAATGGCCGTGCTCGGGTACGGTGGCTGGCGTTCGAACGCAGTCGATCCACGGGAGTTGCCGCCGCATGTCCACGATTCTCTTCGATTACCTCCTGCCCGTCCTCGGCCCGGATCAGGCGGCCTACTGGGCGCAGGTGTTCGTGGTCGCTCCGGTGTGAGACCCGTCTCACCACCCCTTTTCGTCGCCTCCCGTTCATTCCGGACGGGAGGCGTCGTCGTTTCCGGGCCGCTAGCATCCCGCCCGTGATCAGAACGAATGCCGCCGTCGCGGCCTGTGCCACCGCCCTCGCCCTGGTTCTGGCCGGGTGCGGCGGGGACGATGCCGCCGCCCCGGCCGGCTCCAGCTCCGCCGCGGCCACCTCGGCCCCGCAGGTCGTCGACGCCGTCAAGGCGGGCACCTTCGTGGTCAGCTTCCGCAGCGCCTTCCCGGCCCTGGCGAGCGGCAAGGACGACGCCGCGCTGAGCAATACGCTCAACCAGACCTGCGCCGACATCAGGGCGGGCAAGCCGGAGGCCGACGTGCGGGCCTCGGTGGCGGACCGGGTGGCGGCGAACGGCACGAAGGGGAGCCCCGAGGAGGCCGCCGCCATCTTCCAGATGATCAAAATGATGTGCTGAGCCGACCGCGGCCCGCCCCGATCGGGGGCGGGCCGCGGCGGGCCGGGCGGGCGAGCCGGCCTGTAAGCCGGATCCTGTCCTCGGTTCGCACCGAGGGGCGACCATCCATCTGGACACACCGTCGCCGGGTGCCTCTAGCGGTCAACCCGCAGGCTCGGGCGAGCAGCCCTCGAACACCTGCGCAGCCGCACCGCGAGCGGTGCGGCCTTCGACCTTGCTCCGGGCGGGGTTTACCGAGCCGCCCCGGTCACCCGGGGCGCTGGTGCGCTCTTACCGCACCGTTTCACCCTCACCACACGGCCCCTGGAGGCCATGGGCGGTCTGTTCTCTGTGGCACTGTCCCGCGGGTCACCCCGGGTTGCCGTTAGCAACCGCCCTGCTCTGCGGAGTCCGGACTTTCCTCGGCGGCGGGCAGCGGCACCGAGGTGCCCGTTCCCGTCGCCGCGGCCGCCCGGCCGACTCGCCCGCCGTTACAGCGTACTCGGTAGCGTCATGTGCCATGGAACGTGTCGAGGTCAGTTTTCCGTCGGGGAGCGATCACTGTGCCGCCTGGCTCTACCGGCCGGACGGAGCGCCGAAGCCGCGCCCGCTGGTGATCATGGGACACGGCCTCGGGGCCGATCGGGAAATGGGGCTGGATCGGTATGCCCGGCGCTTCGCCGCCGCCGGGATGGGGGTGCTGGTCTTCGATTACCGGCACTTCGGGGCGAGCGGGGGGACGCCGCGGCAGCTGCTGAGCATCGCCAGGCAGCGCGACGACTGGCGGGCGGCGATCGCCTTCGCCCGCACCGTCCGCGGCTTCGACCGCACCCGGATCGCGCTGTGGGGCACCTCCTTCGGCGGCGGCCACGTGCTCACCGTCGCCCCGGAGGACAGCTACCTGGCCGCCGTGGTGGCGCAGGTGCCGTTCACCAGCGGGTTCGCCGCCGGCCTTCGCAAGGGGCCGATCAGCCTGACCAAGGTCACCGCGATCGCCCTCACCGATGTGCTCGTCGGGCCGCTGCGGCGCAAGCCGATCGGGATCCGGCTCGGCGGGCGCAAGCGGGCCGCCGCGCTGATGAGCGCGGCCGACGTGCCCGCCGGGTTCGGCAGGCTGGCCGAGGAGAGCGAGCGCTACCGGCCGAAGGTGGCGGCGCGGGTGGCCTTCCCGGTGCTCTTCGACTCCCCGGGCAGGCGGGCGAAGAAGCTGCACATGCCGGTGCTGTACACGGTGGCCGACAACGACTCGGTGGCGCCGGTGCAGCCGACGCTGCGGGCGGCCGAGCGCACCAAGCACGCGGTGGTGAAGCGGTATCCGGTGGGGCACTTCGACGTCTACTTCGACGACGTCTTCGAGCAGGTCGTGCGCGACCAGACCGATTTCCTGGTCTCGGTGCTCCGCCCCTGAATCAGCTGTGCCTGCGGAAGAGCCCCTGAATCAGCTGTGCCTGCGGAAGATCCGCCAGGTCACCAGCCCGGCGACGGAGCCGAGCAGGAACTTCGGCACCCAGGGGCGGCGGGTGGGGTCAAGCGCGGCATCCTGGCCGCGCTGCACCAGTTCCTCGGCCTGCTCGCGGATCTCGCCCGCGCGCTCGGCCGCCACCCGCACCGACTCGTCCGGTTCGCCGCCACCGCTCGCCCGCACGTCGGCGGCGATCTCGGCGATCCGCTCCTCGCCCGGCGTGGTCTCGTCCCCGGTGCTGCTGCTCATGGCTGCTTCTCCTTGTCGTGATCGGGAATGTCGCGCAGCGGGAGGAAGGGCTCCTCGTCCGGCGGGAGCCCCTGCTCGATCCGCCTGCCGCGGGCGATCTCGGCGTTGAACTCGGCGCCGAGCAGCACCGCGATATTGGTGATCCAGAGCCAGACCAGGAAGATCACGGCGCCCGCCAGCGAGCCGTACACCTTGTTGTAGGAGCCGAAATTGGCCACGTACAGCGTGAATCCGGCCGAGGCGACGATCCACACCAGCACCGCGAGCACGCTGCCCGGGGTGATCCAGGTGAAGCCGGGCTGCTTGGCGTTCGGCGCCGCCCAGTAGAGCAGCGCGATGGCCAGGCTCATCAGGATCGCCAGTACCGGCCACTTGACGATGTCCCACGCGGTGACCGCCGCCGAGCCGATGCCGAGCCAGCGGCCGGCCCGCTCCGCCACCGACCCGGTGGCGACCACGCCGAGCGCGACGATGCCGAGCAGCGCGACCATGGCCGCGGTGAGCCCGAGCCGCACCGGGACGGTCTTCCAGATCGGGCGCCCCTCCTCGACCTCGTAGATGGCGTTGGCGGCGCGGATGAAGGCGCCGATGTAGCCGGAGGCGGTCCAGAGCGCGGTGGCGATGCCGATGATCGCGAGCGGGCCCGCCGCGGACTGGCTGTTCTGCAGCTCGTTGACCGCGTTCACCAGCAGGTCGGTGCCGCTGCCCGGCCCGAGTTCGCGGATGGTGTCGATCAGCTCGCCGGTCGCGGTGGGGCCGAGCGAGCCGAGCAGGGCGGTGAGCACGATGATGGCCGGGAAGACCGAGAGCACGCTGTAGTAGGTGAGCGCGGCGGCCCAGTCGGTGACATTGTCCCGCTGGAACTCGCCGACGACCCGCTTGAGCACCCCCCACCAGGTGCCCTTGCGCAGCACCCGGGGGCTGCCCGACCAGTCGATCGGCCGGAACTTCGCTCGCATTGCCACATCCGGCATAGTTCACCTCCCGGTCTTGCGGCGGGTACCCGGGTGCCGCTATGGCAAACGGGGGGCGGAAGCCGCTGCGCGGCAGCCGCTTCCACCGGCGACCGGGTACGGGCGGCGCGGCGCCGATCGCCCCGCCGCACGTAACCCCTGGTCAGCGGCGATCCGCGGCGGCAAGCACCTCGTTCAGCCGGGCCGCCACCTCGGCCACGTGCGGCTCCACCATCATGTGCAGGTGGTCGCCGGGCACCGGGAACACCTCGAAGGCGCCCCCGGCGTACTGCGCCCAGCCGTTGTTGTCGCTGTCGAACATGCTGCCGACCATCTTGTGCGCGAAGTCGACGCCGGGCGGCAGCTCACCCTCCGCGCGGAGCAGCGCGATGTCCCGGTCGAGCGGGGTGAGCTCGTACTCCAGCAGCGCCACGTAGTTGGCGTGGAACACGTCGTAGAGCCGCCGGATGGCCTGCGGTGAGCTCTCCGCCGGGAGGATGCCGGAGTCGATCGCCTCGGCCAGCATGACGTCGAAGAGCGCCTCCGCGCCGTGCACGTCCGGCTCGAACTCGGTGCGCACGGCCTGCTCGCCGCGGGCGTACCAGATGAGCTCGAGGAAGAACCAGCGGATGAGCTGCTCCTCGGCGATCTGCTCGCGGTGCTCGAGCTTGCGCAGCGCCATGGTGTCGAGCAGCGTCACCCCGGCGACCTCATCGGCGGGGAGCAGCCGCGCCATCTCCAGCGCGACGGTGCCGCCGAAGGACCACCCCGCCAGGTGGTACGGCCCCTGCGGGCGCACCCGGCGGACCGCCTCCAGGTAGGCGGCGGCCATGGCGGGGACGGTCTTCTCCGGGGTGCTGCCCGGGTCGGCGCCGGCCGCCTGCAGCGCGTAGACCGGGCGGTCCGGGTCGAGGTGCCTGGCCAGCGCCAGGTAGCAGAGCACGTTGCCGCCGATCGGGTGCACCAGGAAGACCGGCGCCCGGCCCGGCCGCTCGGTGGAGGGCACGGTGATCGGCACCAGCGGATCGAAGGTGCGCCGCACCGAGCCGGAGCGCAGCAGCGCCGCCAGCCCGGCCGCGGTGGGCGCGCCGACGAAGGCGTCAAGCGGCACCTCGGCGCCCCAGCGCCGGGAGAGCCCGAGCACGACCCGCATGGCGCCGATGGAGGTGCCGCCCGCCGCGAAGAAGTCGTCGTCGGGGCCGATCTCGCGCAGCCCGGCGAACTCGGCGAGCAGGGCGACCGCGCTGCGCTCGTACTCGTCGCTCGGTTCGCGGCGCTCGCCGGTGGATTCCGGCGCGGCGGCGGCCAGCGCGCGCAGCGCGGCGTCGTCGCGCTTGCCGCTCGGGGTGGTTGGCAGCTCGGGCACCCAGACGAAGCGGCCGGGCACCATGTGCGCGGGCAGCACCGCGCGCAGCTGCTGGCGCAGCGCGCTCTGGTCGGTGATCGCGGCCCCGCCGACCAGGAAGGCGATCAGCGCGCCGTCGATCCCGCCGTAGCCGCGCGCGACGACGGCCGCGTCGGTGATCCCGGGGAACCGGTCGACCAGGGCGTGGATGGCGATCTCCACCTCGGCCGGCTCCACCCGGAAGCCGCGGATCTTCACCTGGCTGTCGCTGCGGCCGAGGCAGACCACGTCGCCGGTGTTCAACCGCAGCCCGAGATCGCCGGTGCGGTAGCGGATGCCGCCGCCCGGGCCTGCGACGAAGCGCTGCGCGGTGAGCGCGGGGCGGGCGTGGTAGCCGCGGGCGAGGGTGCGGCCGGCCAGGTAGAGCTCGCCGATCACACCGTCCGGAACCGGGCGCAGGGCCGGGTCGAGCAGCTCGACGGCGGCGCCGGCGACGGCCCGGCCGATCGGGGGGAGCGCCGGGTACTCGGCGGCCGGGCCGCGCAGTGCGAAGGTGGTGGCGACGTGCGATTCGGTGGGGCCGTACTGGTTCTCCAGCAGCAGCCCGGGCACGGCGGCGCAGAGCGCCCTGATCTCGTCGGTGATGCGCAGTTGCTCGCCCGAGGAGACCAGCACCCGCAGGGCGTGCGGGAAGCGCTGCCGCGCCACCGCGGCCTCGGCGAAGGCCTGCAGCGCGACGTAGGGCAGGAAGAGGCGCTCGATCCCGTCGGCGATGACGGTGTCGAGCAGCTCCTCCACGTCGCCGCGCAGGTCGGCCGCGCTGACCCGGAGCGTGGAGCCGGCGGCCAGCGTGCTGAAGATCTCCTGGAAGGCCACGTCGAAGCTGAGCGGGGCCAGTTGCAGGGTGCTCGCCTGGCCGAGGCCGGACGCGGTGCGGTTCTGCCATTCGACCAGGGCGGTCAGGCCGCGGTGCGGCATGGCGACGCCCTTCGGCTCGCCGGTGGAGCCGGAGGTGAAGAGCACGTAGGCGATGGAATCCGGGTGCACCGGGGGCAGTGCGGGCGCCGGGGGCACACCGGTCGCGGTCGAGGCACCGGCCGTGGCCTGCGGTGCGGCGGCGGCGAGTACCGCGGCCGCGTCGAGGACGAGCGCGGGCTCGGCGACGATGGCGGCGTGCTCGGCGTCGGCGATGACGCGGTGCGGCTGGGCCCGGTCGATCATCAGGTTGAGCCGGACCGGCGGGTAGCCGACATCGAGCGGCACGCAGGTGACGCCGAGCCGCGCCAGCGCCAGCACCAGCAGGACCAGCTCGGGGCGGCGGTTCATCAGGATGCCGACCCGGTCGCCGGGGGCGATGCCCGCGCCCGCCAGCGCACAGGTCAGCGCCTCCACCCGCTCCACCAGCTCGGCGTAGGTGAGCCCGCCGGTGTCGCCCGCCAGCGCGAGGGTGTCGGGGTGCAGCGCGGCCGCCTCGAAGACCAGGGTGCCGACGTCGCGCGCGGTGGCGGGGCCCGCCACCGCGTACGGGTCGGCGACGATCCCGGCCAGCATCCGCAGGTGGGTGAGCGCGACGGTCTCGCACTGGTCGCCGGTGAGCCCGGCGTCGCCGTCCACGCGCAGCCACTGCCTGCCGTCGCGCGGGTCGGCGGCGACCGTGACCAGCAGCTGGAAGTTGGTGTCCTCGCGGGCGTCCAGTTCGCCGATGCGCACCGCCCCCTCGCCGAGCAGCGGGGCGAGCAGGTGGTAGTTGACGTAGTTGAAGGCGGTCTCGAAGACCGGCCCGCCCTCGGCCAGGATGGCGCGCAGCGGGTAGCGGCGGTGCGGGTAGGCGGCGCGCTCCCGCTCGGCGATCCGGAGCACCGCGTCCAGCCAGGTGGTCGCGCTCGCGTCCAGCCGGATCGGCAGCGTGTTGAGGAAGAGCCCGGCGACCCGCTCGGCGCCTGCCCGGTCCGGCCTGCCGTGGCCGACGACGCCGGTGGTGACGTCCGGGCGGCCGGTCAGCACCCGCAGGCTCAGGCAGTGCGCGGTCAGGTACACCGCCTTCTCCGGTACGAGGTGCTCGGCGGCGAAGGCCGCCACCCGCTCGGCCAGCGCGCGCGGCACCAGCGCCCGCGCGCGCGGCGGGGCGGCGCCCGCGGGCTGGTTGGCGCGCTGCGCGATGAGCGCGGTCGGCTCGGCGCCCGCCAGGCTCGCGCGCCAGAACTCGCGCGCGGCCTCGTCCTGCGCGGCGAGGGTCTCGGCCCGCGCGTACTCGGCGAGCACCGTCGCCGGGTGCGGCTCGTGCTCGATCGCGGCGCCGCCGGCGCCGATCCGGTGCAGGTAGTCCTGCAGCAGCTCGAGCACGGCGGTGGCGACGCTCCAGCCGTCGAGCAGCGCGTGGTGGAAGCTGAGCACGAAGTCGAGCACGACCCGCTCCCCTGCGGTGTCGCGCAGGAAGACCCGCGCCTCGTGCAGCGGAGCAACGGCCGGGTCGTAGTCGGCGTGCCTGCGCTGCCGCACGTACTCCTCGACGGCGGCGTCGGCGACGTGCCGCTCGTTCCCGGTGAGGTCGACGACGTTCAGCCGGTGCAGCGCCTCGGCGTGCACCACCTGCAGCGGCACCGAGTACCGGCTCAGCTCGAAGGACGAGCGCAGCGCAGGCTGCCTGCGCACCAGCCCCTCGAAGGCGGTGCGAAACTCGGCCTCCAGCCAGGGCAGCTCCAGCCGGTACCGGAAGACGTCCTTGTAGGTGATCGAGCCGGCCCGCTCGATGCTGTGGTAGAGCATGCCGAGCTGCAGCGCGGTGGCCGGGAAGGCGTCCTCGGCGCGGTGCAGCGCGGCCCGGTCGATCAGCGGCACCGTCTCCAGCGCCGCGGTGACCGGGGCGGCGAGCGCCGCCGAGCCCGCCCCGACCACCTCGGCCAGCCCGGCGATGGTCGGCCGCTGGTAGAAGGCGTCGACCTGGAAGCGCAGCCCGGCGCGCTCGGCGGCGGTGCGCATGCTCAGCGCCAGGATGGAGTCGCCGCCGTGCGTGAAGAAGTTGTCGTGCACGCCGATCCGCTCGATGCCGAGCAGCTCGCACCAGACCCGCGCCAGCGCCGCCTCGACGGGCGTGCGCGGTGCGACCGCGTCCTCCCCCGCGTCGGCGGCCGCGGCGGCCAGCGCCGCGCGGTCCAGCTTGCCGTTCGCGGTGAGCGGGATCCGGGCGACCCGCAGCAGCCTGCTCGGCACCATGTACCGCGGCAGCCGCTCGGCCAGCCAGGTCTCGATCCCGGCGGCGGTGGCCTCGCCGACGTAGTAGCCGAGCAGGTGCGCGGTGTGGCCGTCGCGCTCGTCCAGCACCGCGGCGGCCTGCACGCCGGGGCAGCCGAGCAGCGCGTTGCGCACCTCGCCGAGCGTCACCCGGTTGCCGCGGATCTTCACCTGGTCGTCGAAGCGGCCCAGGTACTCCAGGGTGCCGTCGGCGCGCCAGCGGGCCAGGTCGCCGGTGCGGTAGCGGCGCCTGCCGGACACCCCGCGATCGGCGACGAAGGCGGCGGCGGTGAGCTCGGGCCGGTTCCGGTACCCGCGCCCGACGCCGATTCCGGCGATGTTCAGCTCGCCCGCGATGCCGGGCGGCAGCCTGCGGCCGCGGTCGTCGAGGACCAGCAGGTCGATATTGTCGATCGGCCGCCCGATCGGCACCACCGGCACCGGGTCCCGCCGCGGCACGTCGAAGTACGAGACGTCGACGGTGCCCTCGGTGGGGCCGTACAGGTTCACCAGCAGCGGCGGCTCCAGCCGCGGCGCGGCGAAGGCGGTGCGGAAGCGCCGCACCAGCGCCGGGGGTAGCTCCTCGCCGCTGCAGAACACCAGCCGCAGCGTGGCCAGCCGGTGCACGGCGTCCCGATCCGCCGCCAGCTCGTCCAGGAAGGCGGCGAGCATGGAGGGGACGAAGTGCAGCACGGTGACGCCGTGCTGCTCGACCGCGGCCACGATGCGGCGCGGATCGCGCTCCCCGCCCGGCTCCAGCAGCGCGACCGCGGCGCCCGCGCCCGCCCACCAGAACAGCTCCCACACCGAGACGTCGAAGGTCGCGGGCGTCTTCTGCAGCACGATGTCGGCGCCGGTCAGCGGGTAGCGGCGCTGCATCCAGGTGAGCCGGTTGACCACCGAGCGGTGCTCGATCTGCACGCCCTTGGGGGTGCCGGTGGAGCCGGAGGTGTAGATGACGTACGCGAGCCCGGCCGGGTGCGAGCGGTTCTCCACCCCGCGCGGCAGCGGCCGCGCCTCGCCGGGCGCGATCCTGGTGATGCCGAGCCGCCGGTACACCCGGTCGTGCTCGGCGTCGGCCAGCACGAAGCGGGCGCCGCAATCGCGCAGCACCGTCTCGATCCGGCTCGCCGGGTAGCCCGGGTCGAGCGGCACGTAGGCGCAGCCCGCCCGGACGACGCCGTGGATCGCGGTCAGCATGGCGGTGGAGCGGGGCAGCACCACCGGGACGCAGTCGTCGCCGGTGGCGCCGAGATCGGCCAGCTTCGCGGCGATCCCGGCCGCGGCGGCGGCCAGCTCGCCGTAGCTGAGCGGAGCGGCGCCGGGCTCGGCGGGCAGCACCGCGATCCGCTCCGGCCCGGCCTCGACCTGTTCGAGCAGCTGCCGGTCCAGCGTGGTGTACGGGAACTCCGCGCGCGGCCCCGCCTCCCAGCCCGCGATCCGCTCCGCGGTGCGGAAGCCGACCAGCGGCAGCTCGCCGATCGGCGTCTCCGGGGCGGCGAGCGAGGCGGTGAGCAGCGCGCCGAACGAGCTCAGCGCGGCCTCGATGCGCAGGTGGTCGTCGAAGACGTCGGTGTCGTAGAGCAGCTGCAGCGTCACCGAGCCGTCGCTGCCGCTCTCCGCGACCACGATGCTCAGCGCCTCCTGGCCGGGGCCGGGGTTGAGCATGGCGCACTTGGCGAGCAGCTCCTGCACGTAGGCGGCGTCCGGCAGCTTGGTGAAGGAGTAGGAGACGTCGTAGAGCGGCGGCGCCGTCGGGTCCGGCGCGAGCGCCTTGGTGAGGTCGCCGAAGGGGAAGCGCTGGTGCCGCTTGCTCGCCTTGATCTGCTGCGCCACCTGGGCGGCGAGCGCGGCGAGCGGCTGGTCGCGGTCGACCCGGACCCGCAGCGGGACGGCGTTGGTGCGGTGGCCGAGGGTGCGGTAGGTCTCCGGGGTGGCCCGGTTCAGCATGGGGACGCCGAGCACCACCTCGTCGGTGCGGTGCACCGCGGTGAGCCAGGCGGCGAGCGCGGCGGCGGTGTAGGCGTAGGCGCTGAAGCCGGTGGCGCGCACCCGGTCCATGAACTCGCCGGGGATCATGGTGCCGTAGTGGCCGCGCACCACCAGCGGGCGGCCGGAGCGGCCGGGGAAGAGCGCGGGGCGCACCCCGTCCAGGGTCGCGAGCAGCGTCTCGCGGTCCTGCTCGTACTCCGCGGAGCCCAGGTAGGCGGCGTCGGCCTCGGCGATGGTGCGGTAGGTCGCGGCGGAGCGGTCGGTGTACTCGTTGACCGGCTCCGGTCGCGCCAGCTCGTCGAGCGGCACGTCGGTCATGCGGTAGGCCGAGTCGAGCTGGGCGATCACCAGGTTCAGGCCGTAGCCGTCCATCATCGCGTGGTGCACCGAGATGAACAGGAAGAACCGGTCCGGCCGGTCCACCACCGCGGCCAGCCGGGCCGGGTGCTCGGGGGTGTCGGTGGCGCCGACCGCCTGCCACATCCAGCGCTGCGCGGCCGCCTCCGGATCCGGCTCGGCGGTCAGGTCGGCGACCCGCACCGGCGCGATGTCGTCGCTCACCCACTGCCGGAACTCGCCGTCGGCGAAGCCGAACCGCAGCCGCAGCGAATCGTCGCCGCGCAGCACCCGCTCCCAGCAGGCCTGCAGCCGGGGCAGATCGAGCGGCGCATCGATCCGGAAGCTCAGCACCGCCTGCGCGACCGGCTCCGGCGCCAGCCGGAAGGCCACGCCGAGCACATCCCGCTGATACGGGCTCACCGGCCAGGTTTCGGCCGAATCCCCCTGCCCGCCTTGATTTTCGGTTGTCAAAAGGTCACTCCTCGACGCAGTGCGAAATCACGAGCGGCACGACCATCGATGCCATCTCCCCCTGGTCTCGACGGTCAGTTCGTCGGTGTGCACTCGGTGCCGAGCCGTGCCTGGACGCGGACCCTGCCAGCGGTCGCGGTGGATCGTGGCGCGTGCGAATCGGGGTCAGAGCGCGCCGAGCAGCCCCCACACCGTCTCGTCGGCCAGCCGCTCCGCCCGCTCCGCGGAGACGGCGGGCTCGACGTAACCGAGGTTGATCGCCAGCTCGCCGTTGAGCACGGTCGCGGTCGCCGAGACGAAGCCGCAGACCGACATGCCCGCCACGAATTGCGCGCCGGAGATCCGCCACGCGCCGAGCTCGTCCGGGAACGCGGGGCGCTCCAGGTAGGTGAGACAGAGGTGGCCGGGGCCGTTCCTGTCCATCATCGTCACCGCCGACCCGGCGGCCGCGGCGGATTTGGGCGACGTCAGCCGGAGCAGCTCGAGTGCGGCGAGGTGATCCCGATCGGCGAGCCTGGTGCCGAGCGCCGCCTCCAGCTCGGCGGCGACCTGCCAGAGCGGCGTCCACGGCGCGTACTCCGCGGTGGAGCTGATCAGCCCCTGGTAGACGCCGACCTCGGCATCCGAGACCGGCAGCTGATCCCGGAAGTTGAGCAGGCTGCCGATGGCGTAGGTGGCCGGCTCCTCGACCCCGGCCTCCCGCGCGGTGGCGCCGATCAGCGCCGCCGCAACCGCCGCCCGCACCCCGACCCCGTGCTGCGCGCACCCGGCGAGCAGCACCTCCAGCCGGTCGCCGTCGATCCGGCGGTGCAGCACCCGGCTGCGCCGCAGCTTCGGCTCGGCCAGCTCGGTCGGCCGCAGGCGCCTGGCCTTCGTGAACCTGGCCCGCTGATCGCGCAGCACCGAGGAGGCCAGGTGCCGCTTTCCGCCGACGCCATCCGGGAAGAACTCCTCCGCGCCGGGCCGCACCGGCGCGGCCGGGTACTCCCCCGCCTCGCCCGCCGCGACCCGCAGCACCTGCTCGGCCACGGTCAGCGCGCTCTCGCCGTCGCCGACGGCGTGGTGCAGGGTGATCAGCAGATCCGCCCCCGACCCGTCCGCGGCGTGCACGAGCACCGCGCGGGCGAGCGGGCCCGCGGCGGCGTCGAACGGCTCGGCGAGCTCGGTGCCGTCGATCTCGGCGAGCCAGCCCTCCGGCTCGGCGGCGGTCACCTCGCGCAGCGGGATCTCCCGCTCCGCCGGGACGAACTCGGGCTCGGTGCCGTCCGGCCGCGCGCGCACCGCCACCCGCAGCGCCGGGTGCCTGCGCTGCACCTCGGCCAGCGCCGCGCGCAGCCGCGCCGGCTCGACCGTTCCGTGCACCCGCGCCCGCGCCACCACGTGCAGCGGGGAAAGCTGGTCGGCGATCCAGTGCCAGCGCTCGGCCGGGGTGAGCGCGCGCGGCAGCTCCGCCACCGGGCCCACGAGCGGCGGGAAGGACATCGGCTTGCTCAGCTCGCGCAGGAAGAACTCGGTGGGCGCGAGGCGGAAGTAGGTGTTGCGCAGCGCGACCAGCTTGGCGTCGGTGGTCTGCTCGATCATGCTGAGGCTGCGCGAGCCGTCGACGAACATGGCCGAGCGCTCGATCCGGGACCGCTCGTAGCGGCGCAGCCCGAGCGCCGGGTCGACCGCGGAGCGCAGCGCCGATGCCAGCGCCACCGCGTCCTCGATGGCGGCGTTGGCGCCCTGCGCGAGCGCGGGCAGCATCGGGTGCGCGGCGTCGCCGAGCAGCGTCACCCGGCCCCGGCCCCACGCGGTGAGCGGCGGGCGGTCCTGGGCGGGCACCGCGAGGATGGCGTCCTCGTCGGTCTGCTCGATGCAGGCGCGCACCTCGGGCGCCCAGCCTGCGTAGAGCTCGAGCAGTTCGGCCTTGCCGCCCTTCCAGTCGGCGGCCTCGGCGGCGGGCAGTGTCTTCGTGCCCCACCAGTAGACCCGGCCGTGCCCGATGTCGTGCAGCCCGAACCGCATCCCGGTGCCCCAGTAGTGCGTCGACGAGCCGGGCCGCACCGCCGCGTGCTCGAACGGGATGCAGGCCAGCCAGCAGACGAAGCCGCCGGGGCGCGGCGCGGCGCGGCCGTGCAGCTGGGCGCGGACCACGGAGCCGATGCCGTCGGCGCCGATCAGCGCGGTGCCCTCGGCGACCCGGCCGTCGGCGAACTCGACCCGCACGTGGTCGGGGCCGTCGACGAAGCGGGTGGCGCGGGCGTCCAGGTGGATGGGGGTGTCACCGGCCGCGGCGCGCAGCGCGGCGTGCAGGTCGGCGCGGTGGATCGCGATGCTCGGCGCGCCGAGCCGCTCCTCCTGCTTGCCGACCGGCAGCTCCCGCAGCGGTTTTCCGTCCGGGCGGGCGAAGCGGAAGCTCTCGACCCTGGCACCCCGCTCCAGCAGCTCCCGCTCCAGCCCGGGGCCGAGCGTGCGCAGCGCGTGGATGGCGTTGGACTGCACCGAGAGCGCCGAGCCCTGCGCGCGCAGCTCCGGCCCGGCCTCGTAGACCTCGACGCCGATTCCGGCCTGCCGGAGCGCGACCGCCGCGGTCAATCCACCGATCCCGGCACCGAGCACAACGACCTTCGCCGGACCGACCATAGAACGCGCAACTCCCATCGAACATCCCCGGCACCGCGGGCCGGGGCGCACCGGCACCACCTGGCGAGAATGCCCTGCTCACAACCGGTTTCACCGGGAGGAGGAAGTGTCCGTGCTTGACCGCGTGAAAGCCTACCGGCGGCCGGGGCCGGAAACGATCCGGAGTGAGATTCACCGCAGGGTTCCCGGTTCGGTGGGCGGAAAGCGTTGCAATGGGCGATAATTCGCGGTCCTTCGGGCCGGTAGCAGCGCCGTGGACGGAGAACCGCAGGTCAGTGCCGGTGTCCTAGAGGTACGAGGTGTCGTTCACCAGGCGCACCGAGGCGCCGCCGTCGGGGTAGAACTCGGCGATCGAGAGCGCGGCGAGGTCGAGGTGCAGGCGGTACAGCAGGGTCGGGCCGACGTCGAGCGCCAGCTGCAGCATGGTCTTGATCGGGGTCACGTGGCTGACGACCAGTACGGTGCGCTCCGGAAAGCGGGCGAGGAGGTCGTCGCGGGCCCTTTCGATCCTGGTGCGGACCGCGGCGAAGCTCTCGCCGCCGGGCGGCGGGAGGGACGGGTCGCCGAGCCAGGCGGCGTGTGCGCCGGGGTCGCGGGTGGCGGCCTCGGTGAAGGTGAGCCCCTCCCAGGTGCCGAAGTCGGTCTCGATCAGGTCGTCGACGACCTCGGCGCGCAGGCCGAGTGCGTCGGCGGCCGCGGTCGCGGTGGCGTGGGCCCGGGCCAGGGGGGAGCAGACGACGGCGTCGATGCCGCCGCGGGTGGCGAGCATCGCCGCGGCGCGGGCGGCCTGCTCCCGGCCGACCTCGTCCAGGGGCGGGTTGCCCCGGCCGGAGTAGCGGCGTTCGACCGAGAGGGCGGTGCGGCCGTGGCGCAGCAGGAGAAGGCGCGTGGGCGCCCCCTCGGCCCCGGTCCAGCCCGGTGCCCGGTCACGCGCGGTCGCCGCGGTCGCGGTCTCGCCGGGTGCCCGATCTCCCGCGGCGGCGGTCTCACCGGGCGCCCGATCGCCTGCGGTTGCGGTCTCGCCGGGTACCCGGCCGCCCGCGGTCACCTGGTCTCCGCTCGTGGTGCGCGGGCCGGAGGCGGCGGCGGCTCTCGTGCTCGCCGGGCGGCCTGCGGCGAGCGGCGGGACTTCGACGCCAGCGGCGGCGTCCATGGCCTCGTTGGCGAGGCGATCGGCGTGGCTGTTCTCGGCGCGCGGGATCCAGGTGAAGGTGACGGCGTCGAACTTCGCGACCAGGCCGCGCGCCTCCTCGGCCAGCGGGATCATCGACGCGTGCTTGACCTTCCAGCGCCCGGAGAGCTGCTCGACCACCAGCTTCGAATCCATCCGGACCTCGACCCTGGCGGCCCCGAGCTCGACCGCGGCCTCGAGGCCGGCGATCAGCCCGCGGTACTCCGCGACATTGTTCGTCGCCACCCCGATGCTCGCGCGCCGCTCGGCCAGCACCTCGGCGCGCTCGGCGTCGAAGACCACCGCGCCGTACCCGGCCGGTCCGGGATTGCCGCGCGACCCTCCGTCCGCCTCGACGACCACCGTGCCCGGCCGGGCGCTCACAGCCCCGATTCCCTGGTGCGCACCAGGATCGCGCCGCACTCGGGGCAGCGCAGCACCGCATCCGGCGCGGCCCCGGCGATCCGCGCGATCTCGCCGCGGTCCAGCTCGATCCGGCAGGCGCCGCAGCGCCGCGCCTGCAGCAGCGCCGCCCCGACGCCGTGCGCCGCGCGCTGCTTGTCGTAGAGCGCGAGCAGCTCGCCGGGGAACTGCCCGATCAACCCGGCCCGGTCGTTCTCGCAGCGCCGCTGCGCCACGTCCAGGTCGGCGACGGCCTCGTCGCGCAGCCGCTGCGCGTCGGTGAGATCGTCATCGGCCTTGCTGAGCCTGGCGCCCGCGTGGTCGTGGTCGGCCGCCGACGCCTCGCGCCGCTCCATCACCTCGAGCAGGTCGTCCTCCAGCGCGCCGCGGCGCCGCTCCAGGCTGGCCAGTTCGTGCTCCAGGTCGGTGAGCTGCTTGGCGTGCACCGCGCCGGAGGTGAGCATGGTGCGGTCGCGCTCCTCGCGCTTGCGGACCGCCTCGACCTCGCCCTCCAGCTTGCGGATGTCGCGATCCAGGTCGTCGATCTCGATCTCGACCTTGACCGCGGCGTCCTTCTGCGTGTTCCGCTCCGCCTCCAGCCGGTCCACCTCCTGCTGCTCGGGCAGCACCTTCCGCCGGTGCGCGATCCGCGTCAGCTCGGCATCGGCGGCCGCGAGCCGGAGCAGCGCGGCCTGGATCGATGGTTCGACATTCACTGCGGGCAGACTCCTGGGGTACGGGGGTGGGGGTATGAGCAGGTCCACCACCGTACCGCGCAGCGGGGTGTCTACTCGGCGGGCCTGGTCTTGATGGCGTCGCGCGAGATGAACACGTCGAACTCGCCCGGCGTCGCGATCACCGCGTTGCCGTAGGCCGAACGCACGAAGGGCTCGGTGTACCAGCGGCCCTCGTCCATGTCCTGGAAGAAGTCGCGGTCCTCGCCGTTCAGGAAGACGTGGTTCTGCGCGGTGGCGACGCCGTCCAGCCGCTGGCCGTAGAGCCTGGTCACCTTGTACCCGGAGTGGAAGCCGAGCGCGTTCACCCACGGCTCCAGCTCGACGATGTTGGCCTGCAGCACCCAGAGGTCGCCCTCCACCTGGTAGGTGTCGGTGCGCTCCGCGTGCTGGTCGTCGCCGAAGAGCGTGACCCGCACCTCCATCCGATGCTCCTGCCCGGCAACGGGGGTGGCGACCACGTGCGCGGCCTTCACCTCGCCCGCCAACCCGAGGTAGGTCTGCACCAGGGTGACCACCCAGAGCAGGAGCAGGGCGGCGACGAGCAGCACGACGCCGCTCGTGCCGCGGCCGAGTAGGGCGCGCAGCCCGAAGGAGCGCATACGGAACAACGCCGAAACCAGCAGTGCCAACGCGACGACGATCGCAATGATCAGACCGACCTGCAGCACCCCGAAATCCACCGGGTAACTCATGCCGTGGTTATACCCCTGCCGGAGCGGGAATCTCGCGCGAATCGGGTACGGAACCGAGCCGTCACCTCCGCGTGACGCGCCGTTCGCCGCTCAGTGCCCGCCGCCGACGGTCCACGGATCGGTGCGCAGCGCCGAAACGTGCGTGGTCAGCCCGGGCAGCGCGCGCCGGACCAGCGCCGCGGCCTGTGCGCACCAGGGGAATTCGGTGGCCCAGTGCGCGGCGTCGATCAGGGCGGGGCCGCCCGCGCGCAGGTGCTCGTCGGCGGGGTGGTGCCGCAGGTCGGCGGTGAGGTAGGCGTCGACGCCGAGGCGCGCGACCGTGCCGAGGAAGGAGTCTCCGGCGCCGCCGCACACCGCGACCGTCTCGACGACGCGCTCCGGGTCGCCCGCGGCGCGGACGCCCCAGGCGGTGGCGGGGAGCGCGGCGGCGGCGCGCGCGGTGAAGGCCCGCAGGGTTTCCGGGGCGGGCAGGGTGCCGACGCGGCCGAGGCCGGTGCCGGTGGGGAGCGCGGCGCGGGTGCTGATGTGGAAGGCGGGTTCCTCGTACGGGTGCGCGGCGCGGAGTGCGGCGAGTACCTCGGTGCGGCGGCTCGGCGGGGCGATCACCTCGAGGTGGTCCTCCGGGACGCGGGTCAGCTCGCCCCTCGTGCCGATCGCCGGGTTCGCGCCTGCCAGCGGGCGGAACTGGCCGGTGGACGGGGTGATCGAGGCGCAGTCGCGGTAGTTGCCGGTGCCGCCCGCGCCCGCGGCGAAGAGCGCGGCGGCGACGGCGTCGGTGTGCTCGCGGGGGACCTGGACGGTCCAGTTGTCCACCGGGGCCGCGTCCTGCGGATCGAGGGGGCGGAGGCCGGTGAGGCCGAGCGCCTCGGCGAGCGCGTCGGAGACGCCGGGGGCGGCGGAGTCGGCGTTGGTGTGCGCGGTGAAGAGGGCGCAGCCCGCGCGGATGAGGCGGTGCACCAGGGCGCCCTTCGGGGTGTCCGCGGCGACGGTGTGCACCCCGCGCAGCAGCAGGGGGTGGTGCGCGACCAGGGCCTGCGCCCCCGCCTCGATCGCCTCGGTGACCACCGCCTCGGTGGCGTCGACGGCGAAGTGCACGCGGTGCACCGGTTCGGCCGGGTCGCCGCAGACCAGGCCGACGGAGTCCCAGGATTCGGCCAGCGACGGGGGGTAGGCGGTGTCCAGCACCGTGATCAGTTCGGCCAGGGTGGTCATGGGCGGTGACTCCGTCCTGTGGGTGCGGGGTGGGCGGGGGTGGCCGTGCCGTGGCCGGGCTCGGGCGCGTGCTCGGCGGCAGCGGCGTGGTACCCGCGGATGGCGGTGGTCAGGGTGGCGACCGCCGCGGCGTCGCGGACGGCGACGCGGAGGTGGTCGGGGCCGAGGCCGGGGAAGGTGTCGGCGCGGCGGACGGCGATGCCGCGGGCGGCGAGGTGCGTGCGCAGGGCGGCGCCGCCCGCGGCGCTGAGCAGCAGGAAGGGGGCGGCGGCTGGGGTGTGCACGGTGAGGCCGAGTGCGCGCAGCTCGGCGATCATCGCGTCGCGTTCGGCGGCGATGAGCAGCGCCTCGCGCTCGGTCCAGGCGACGGCGCCCGGCTCGGCGGTCGCGGCGATCGCCTCCAGCTGCAGGGTGCCGAGCGGCCAGTGCGGGCGGCCGTGCGCCAGCCGGGCGAGCAGCTCGGGGGCGCCGAGGAGGTAGCCGCAGCGCAGGCCGGCGAGCGCCCAGGTCTTGGTCAGGCTGCGCAGGACGAGGAGGTCCGGCGCCGCGAGCCCGGCCAGCGACTCGGGTTCGCCGGGGACCGCGTCCAGGAAGGCCTCGTCGACCACGAGCACCCGCCCCGGCCTGCGCAGCGCGGTGATCGCGGCCGCCGGGTGCAGCACCGAGGTGGGGTTGGTGGGGTTGCCGAGCACCACCAGGTCGGCGTCGTCCGGCACCGCGCCGGGGTCGAGGGTGTAGGGCGGCTGGAGAACGACCCGGCGCACCGGAACCCCGGCCGCGCGCAGCGCCAGCTCCGGCTCGGTGAACGAGGGGTGCAGCACGACGGCCGCGCGCGCCCCCAGCTTCGGCAGCAGCGCGAACCCCTCCGCGGCGCCACCGAGCAGCAGCACCTCCTCCGGGCTCCGCCCGTGCCGCTCCGCCACCGCCTCCCTGGCCCGCCGCTCGTCACCGGCGGCCGGGTACCGAGCCAGGTCGCCCAGCCGCGCCGCGAGCCGCTCCCGCAACCACGGCGGCGGCGCGCTGCCGCGCACGTTCACCGCGAAATCGAGCATGCCCGGCCCCGCCTCCACGTCGCCGTGGTGCCGCAGCGCGGCGTGGTCGATGGTGTCCTCGGGCACGTCTGCACACCCTACGTGGCCGGGCACCGGCGGCCGCGGGGACAATGGCGGTGTGGGTGAGCTGCACGTGTCCTTCGTCTGTACCGGCAATATCTGCCGATCGCCGATGGCGGCGCGGGTCGTCGAATCGCACCTGGAGCGGGCCGAGCCGGCCGAGCGGGTGCGGGTGACCAGCGCAGGCACCGACGACCGGCACGTCGGCAACCCGGCCGACCCGCGCACCGCCGCGGTGCTGCGCTGATGCGCCGCCTCGCCTTCCTGCTCCGGCCCAGCTGGCTCATCCTGGCCGCGCTGGTGGTGGGATTCGCCTACCTGTGCTTCACCGTGCTCGCGCCGTGGCAGCTCGGCAAGAACACCAGCACCGAGCACCGCAACCAGCTGATCGCCGATTCGGTGCGCGCCGAGCCGGTCGACATCGGCGAGCTGCTCGCCGCGGACTCCGGCGTGCGGCCGGACGAGGTGGAGTGGCGCCGGGTCACCGCCACCGGTGCCTACCTGCCGGACAGCACCGTCCTCGTCCGGCTGCGGCACCTGGACGGCGCGCCCGGCTACACCGTGCTCGGGGCCTTCCGGCTGGACGACGGGCGGGTGCTGCTGGTCGACCGCGGGCTGGTGAAGGCGGTGGACGGATCGCGGCCCCCCGCCGTTCCGGAGCCGCCGGCCGGGCCGCAGCGGATCGAGGCGCGGGTGCGGGACAGCGAGGGGGTGGCGCCGGATCGGGCGCCGTCGACGCAGGACGGGTTCCGGCAGGTGTACTCCATCGACACCGGGCAGGAGGCGGAGGTGCTCGGGGTGCCGCTGACCAGCGTGCCCACCGGGGGACGGGGCGGGTATCTACAGGTCGACGCGGGGCAGGCGGGGGTCTTCACGCCGAGCCCGCTGCCGCAGCTCGATTCCGGGCCCTACCTGTCGTACGGGTTGCAGTGGCTGGCGTTCGGGGTGATGGCGCCGCTCGGGTTGGGGTACTTCGCGTACGCCGAGATTCGTGCCCGGCGGGCCGAGAAGGGTGGGTCCGCCCCGGTCGCGGAGGTTGCCTCGCCCGAGCCGGTCTCGACCGAGCAGCGGTTGGCCGACCGCTACGGCCGCCCACGACGCTGACCTGGGACGGCTCAGCGCGGCCCTCCCTTCCGAGATCTCGACAACACCCCTGCCCCGGCGACGGCGACGAGCACCGCCCCGAACTGGACCAGCTCGGAGAGCAGCACCGCCCGGCGCAGGTCCCCGACCTCGGGGGCACGGCCGGAGCCGAGAACCGGGCGGAGTTCGGTGCCGTGCCGGTAGCGCGTCGGCCCGCCCAGGCGGATGCCGAGGGCACCCGCGGCGGAGGCCTCGGCGACCCCGGCGTTGGGGCTCGGGTGCGCCCCGGCATCCCGGTGCCAAGCGGCGAGCGCTCCGACAGCGCTGCCGCCGAGCAGCGGCGCGAGCACGACGGTGAGTACCCCGGTGAGCCGGGCGGGTACCAGATTGACGAGGTCGTCGACGCGCGCGGCGGCCCACCCGAAGCGCAGGTAGCGCGCGTTCCGGTACCCGATCATGGCGTCGAGCGTGTTCACCGCGCGGTACCCGAGCAGCCCGGGCACGCCCGCGACCGCACCCCAGAACAGCGGGGCGACGGCCGCGTCCGAGGTGTTCTCGGCAATGGACTCCAGCGCGGCCCGCGCGAGGCCGTCGGCATCGAGGTACTCCGGATCGCGCCCGCAGAGCGAGGGCAGCAGCGCCCGCGCGGCGCCCAACTCCCCGGCCTCCAGGGCGTCGGCCATCCGCCGCCCGGTCCGCGCCAGGCTGGTACCGCCGAGCACGGTCCAGGTGGCGAGCGCGACCACGGGCCAGCCACCCCGCCCGACGACCCGCCCCAGCGCGAGCACCGAACCCACCGCGACCACCTCGTGCGCCGCCCCGGCCACCCGCGCATCGCGATAGCTCACCCGCTCCAGCGCGAGCGCCGCGCTCCCGAACCCCGCCACCGGATGCCACCGCCGCGGATCGCCGAACGCCCGGTCGAGGGCGAAGCCGAGCGCGAGACCGAGGGATGTGGAGACGGACACCCGGCGACATTATCCGGTCCTGTCACACTCGGAGCGGCCACGTCGTCCACCCGGTGACGGCCCGAGAGACGAACGGCGGACGGCATGACCGACGAGACGACCGCGCTGGCGCGCGAATTCCAGCAGCACCGCCCCTACCTGCGCAGACTCGCCTACAGCACGCTCGGCAGCCTGGCCGACGCCGACGACGTGGTGCAGGAGGCGTGGCTCCGGCTGCAGCGGCACACCGAGTCCGGCGGCGCCCCGATCGAGAACCTGCGCGCCTGGCTCAGCACCGCGACCGGCCGGCTCGCGCTCGACCACCTCGGCTCGGCCCGCGTGCGCCGGGAGCAGTACGTCGGCGAGTGGCTCCCGGAGCCGGAGGTGACCGCGTCGGCCGACCCCGCCGACCGCGTCACCCAGGACGAGCGGGTGACCACCGCACTCCTGGTCGTCCTGGAATCGCTCTCCCCCGCCGAGCGCACCGCCTTCGTACTGCAGGACGTCTTCGGCATGAGCGGCCCCGAGGTCGCCGACGTGGTCGGCCGCACCCCGGCCGCGGTCAGGCAGCTCGCCTCGCGCGCCCGCAGGCGGGTGCAGGACGGCACCCCGCGCTTCCCCGCCTCCCCGGACGAGCACGAGAAGGTGGTCTCCGCGTTCGCGCTGGCCTGGCGCTCCGGCGACCTCGCCGCGCTGCTCGGCGTGCTGGACGCCGAGGTCAGCATGACCGCCGACGGCGGCGGCAAGGTGCCTGCCATCCGCAGGCCGGTGGCCGGCGCCGAGCTGGTCGCCAAGCTGCTGGTCGGCTGGTACCACGCACCGGCCGCCAAGCACGGCTGGGGCCGGGCGGTGCTGGTCAACGGCAGACCGGGGCTGCTCGTCTTCGACGGCAACCACACCGGGGTCTTCGCCTTCACCGTGGACGCGGGCCGGATCACCGCCATCCACGTGGTGCGCAACCCGGACAAGCTGCACGACCTGCCCGAGGCCGCCGAGCCGGACTGGTACCTCACCGACCCGGAGTGATCAGTCCAGGTCGGGTGCGGCGACCGGGATGCCGTGCGCCGCGCCGACCTCCGGCGAGAAGAGCTTCCCGTTCGCCACGGTGAGGCCGGCGACCAGCCCGCGGTCCGCCCGGCAGGCGGCGCGCACCCCGCGGTCCGCGATGGTGCGCACCGCGGGCAGCGTGGCGTTGGTGAGCGCGACGGTGGCGGTGTGCGGGACCGCGCCCGGCATGTTGGCGACGCAGTAGAAGAGCGCGTCGGCCACCCGGAAGGTCGGGGCGGCGTGCGTGGTCGGGCGCGAGTCGGCGAAGCAGCCGCCCTGGTCGATGGCGATGTCGACCAGCACGGCGCCCGGCCGCATCCGTCCGACCAGCTCGGTGGAGACCAGCTCCGGCGCCCGCGCGCCCGGCACCAGCACCGAGCCGATCACCAGGTCGGCGCCGCGGACCGCCCGCTCGACCTCGGTGTCGTTCGAGGCGACGGTGACGATCCGGCTGCCGAAGCGCACCTCCAGCTCGCGCAGCCTGGCCTGGTTGGTGTCGAGCACGGTCACCTGCGCGCCCATCCCGGCGGCCACCTCGGCCGCGCAGGCGCCGGCCACCCCGCCCCCGAGCACGACCACCTCGCACGGCCGCACCCCGGGCACCCCGCCGGGCAGCACCCCGGCCCCGCCCATCGGCGCCATCAGGTGGTACGCCCCGACCTGCGCCGCGAGCTTGCCCGCCACCTCGCTCATCGGCGCGAGCAGCGGCAGCGAGCCGTCCGGGGCGCGCACCGTCTCGTAGGCGAGCGCTGTGACGCCGGAGCTCAGCAGCGCCTCGGTGCAGGCGCGGGAGGCGGCCAGGTGCAGGAAGGTGAAGAGCACCTGCCCCCTGCGCAGCCGCGGGTACTCGACGGCGATCGGCTCCTTCACCTTGAGCACCAGCTCGGCCGCGCCCCAGAGCTCGTCGGCGTCGGCGACCGCGATCGCGCCGGACCCGGTGTAGTCGAGATCCCCGAACCCGGACCCGGCCCCCGCACCCCGCTCGACCAGCACCTCGTGCCCGTGCCGGACCAGCTCGGCGGCGCCGGCCGGGGTCAGCGCCACCCGGAACTCCTGGTCCTTGATCTCCCGCGGTACTCCGATGCGCATGGGGTCATCGTGGCGCAAAGTCCCCGGCCCCGCGCCCCGCCGCGCCGCGACCGCGGAGGTTCAGACCCGGGTGGGCGCGCCGATCCCGAACACCACTCCCGGCACCGGAATCCGCAACTGCTCCGCCCGCCCGGCGTACTCGAACGTGCGCCGCAGATGCTCCAGCGTCTCGCTGAAATGCGCCCACCCCTCCCCGTGCACCGGCACGACGACCGCCGCCCCGAGCAACTCCGCCGCCCGCACCGCGCTCCGCGCGTTCAACGTGACATCGGCGTCCCCGAACAGCCCGACATTCGCCGCCCCGACGTTCAGCACCGCGACATCGATCGGCCCGGCCCGCTCCACGATCCGCGCCACCACCTCGACCGAGGCATTGTCCCCTGACAGGTAGACCACCGGCTCCCCCGCCGCCCGCAGCACGAACCCGGTCACCACCCCGGTCACCGGCTCGCACCCCGCCGGCCCGTGCAGCGCAGGCACCGCGGTCACCTCGACCTCGCCGACCGCGACCGTCTGCCACGCCGCCAGCCCGCGCACCCCCGGAATGCGCTCGCCCGCACCCGGCGTGGAGAGCACGAGCGGCACCTCCCCGAGCAGCTCCCGCCCGGCGGTGTCGAGGTTGTCGGCGTGCTCGTCGTGCGAGAGCAGCACCACGTCGATCGGCCCGAGCTCGGCCCGCGGCACCGCGGGGCCGTGCAGTTTGTGCAGCGGAACCGGGCCCGGGTAGTCGCCCGGCTCATCGAAGGTGGGATCGGTGAGCCAGCTGCGCCCGGCGTAGCGGAAGCGCAGCGTCGGCCCGCCGACGTGCAGTGCCTCGAAGGAAAACGTCATGCCACCGATGCTCGGCCGCCGCCCGCCGCCGAACCAGTGGCCCGCAAGCCACACACCGCTAAGATCAGGCCATGCACGAGGTCGCGGTGCTCGCCTTCGACGCCATCAGCCCCTTCCACCTCGCCGTCCCGACCCTGGTCTTCGGCCGCGTCGGGGTCGACGGCCCGAGCCCCTACCTGGTCCGGGTCTGCGCCGAACAGCCGGGAAGGCTCAGCACCCCCGCCGGTTTCGCCCTGCACGTCGAACACGGCCTCGACTGCCTGACCACCGCCGACACCGTCGTCGTCCCGAGCTGGCAGCGGGACGCGACCCCCACCCCCGAGCTCATCGCCGCACTGCGCGCCGCCCACGCCCGCGGCGCCCGGCTGGTCGGGCTCTGCCTCGGCGCCTGGGTGATCGCCGCGACCGGGCTCGCCGACGGCAGGGAGCTCACCACGCACTGGGCCGCCGCCAACGCGCTGGCCGCGGCCTTCCCCGCGGTACGGGTACGCGCCGACACCCTCTGGTCCGACCTCGGCGACATCGTCACCTCGGCGGGCGTCGCCGCCGCGCTCGACTGCTGCCTGCACCTGGTGCGCACCGACCACGGCAGCCTCGCCGCCGCCGAACTGGCGGGCGCGCTGGTCACCGCGCCGCACCGGAGCGGCTCGCAGGCCCAGTACATCCCGATCCCGGTCCCCGACCCCGCCGACGACGACCCGGTCGAGCGCGCCATGGTCTGGGCGCGGGCCAACCTGGCCGAGCCGATCGAGCTGGACGGCTTGGCCGCCGTCGCGCACATGTCCCGGCGCACCTTCACCCGCCGCTTCCGCGACCGCACCGGCGCCAGCCCGCAGCAGTGGCTGCTGCACCAGCGGGTGGACGCGGCCCGGTTGCTGCTGGAGACCACCGACGAGACGGTCGAGCGGGTCGCGGGCCGGGCCGGCTTCGGCTCCGCGGTCAGCCTGCGCCACCACTTCCAGCGCAGGCTGGGGACCAGCCCGGCCGGGCACCGCGCGCAATTCCGGCCCGGCTAGGTTCGTGGCTATGCGAATCGAGATCGGCGGCCACGCCCCTGACATCGACGAACGCGCCTGGGTGGCGCCCACCGCGACGGTGATCGGCCGGGTCAGCCTCGCCGCCGAGGTCAGCATCTGGTACGGCGCTGTGCTCCGCGCCGACCTGGAGACCATCGCCGTCGGCGCGGGCAGCAATATCCAGGACGGCTGCGTGCTGCACGCCGACCCCGGCTTCCCGCTCACCGTCGGCAGCGGGGTCTCGGTGGGCCACAATGCGATCCTGCACGGCTGCACCGTCGAGGACGATGTGCTGGTCGGCATGGGCGCCACCGTCCTGAACGGCGCGGTGATCGGCGCGGGCAGCCTGATCGCGGCCAATGCCCTGATCCCGGAGGGCGCGCGAATTCCGCCGGGCTCCCTGGTCGCGGGCGTTCCGGGCAAGGTGCGGCGCGAACTCGGCGACGCCGAGCGCGACGGCATCAAGCTGAACGCCGCTGTGTACGTTCACAACACGGCCACCCATCGGGACGCCACTCCGCTGTGAAGGACAACACACCCCCGAGCCCCACATGGAACCGTTGGTAACATGATCACAGCGCCCCGCCACGGCGCTGGATCTTCCGGCTTACCGCGGGCGTTGCGTGTGGGCAGGAGGTATCACGGTGGCGTACGAGCGTTCGGGTATGCACCGTCCGGGGGGGCGGATCAGTGTGGCCGACATCGCGGCCCAGCCGGGGGGAATCGAGGCGCTGCAGCGCAGGGTCCACGAGTTACGGTGCCGCGGGGTGGATTTCGCGGCGAATGCGATCGAGCGGGAAATGGCGGATTTCGACCTGCCCCGTGGCTGACCGGCGATCCGCGCGGGTGAAATAATCTCGTCGAATCACTGCACGTCGACGGGAGATTTGATGTCCGCGGTTCCGCCGATGCTCCAGCGCATCCTGGAGAAGCCCGTGGCCGGCGGCGAGCGGTTGCTGGAGAGCGCCTTCTCGGCCTTTCTCGACTTCGGCATCAAGCGCACCAGCATGGGCGAGATCGCGCGCCGGGCCGGGATCAGCCCGGCCACGCTCTACCGCCGCTTCGAGTCCAAGAACGATCTGGTGGAGGCGGTCACGGTGCGCGAGGCGCAGCGCTTCGTCGCCGAGATCGACGGCCGGGTGCGCACCGTCAGCGGCTCCGACGACCAGCTGGTGGAGATCTTCGTCGCCTTCATCACCGCGATCGCGGGCAACCAGCTGCTGCGCAGACTGCTGCGCACCGAGCCGGAGCTGATCCTGCCCAAGCTCACCACCGACGCGGGCCCGGTGCTCGCCATCGGCCGCACCTACCTGGCGGAGAAGCTGCGCGAGCTAGGCGAGCCCGGCACCGCCGAGCAGATCGACCCCGACCTGATCGCCGAGATCATGGCCCGGCTCGCGCTCTCGCTCGCGCTCACCCCGGACGGGCTCATCCCGATCGACGACGCCGAGGCGGGCCGGGACTTCGCCAGGCGCACCCTGCTGCCCATGATCGGGGTCCGACCCCGGTCCTGAGCCCGGGCGCAGCCCGAAGGCGGCGTGGACCCGCTCGTCCAGCAGCGCGGCCGCGGTGGCGTCGAAGGGGCGGCCCGCCTGCAGCTCGACCGAGAGCGCGATCACCGCGCGGGCGGCGGCGGTGGCCGGGTCAGGGAGCGGCATCCGGGAGACGTACTGTGTGATCCACCTGCGGCGGCCGGAGTAGAGCCGGTTCCCGCAGACCGCGTCGTACCAGCGCAGCCCAAGGGTGGAGTTGGCGACGCCCATGAGCAGCGCGGCCAGCTCCTCGGCCCGCTCGCCGAGCTCGGCCAGCGAGAGCCAGTAGCAGTCGCCGTTCACCACCGCGCCGGAGCGGTCGAGGGCGAAGCGCGGGACGGCGCTGATGTCCGGGAAGACGACCTTCGCCGCGCGCCACAGGTGCGGGCGCTGCGGCACCCAGATCTCGAACCACGCGCGCCCGCCCGCCGCCACGTAGTGCCTGGCGGTCAGGGTCTCCCGGTGCGTCGCCAGGTAGGCCGCCGCGGCCGGGTATTCGGCCAGGTCGACGGGGGTGCGCCGGGTCACGGCGGTGTCGTACGGGTACAGCACCCGGACATCGCGCCGGCGCTCGATCCGCCACGGCGCCAGATCGTCGTGCGTCAGCAGCGGACGCAGCAGCTCCGGCTCCGGGCTCGGCCGCACCGCCTCCCACCGATCCGAGATGAACACCGAATCGGCCGTCGTCTTGATCCCCACCCTGATCCGCCCCAGCTCACCCGCGCGCCGCCAGGTCGCCGCGTCGATCGCCCCCAACCAGGCATCCAGCTTCGGATGCGAGAGCCGCCACGGCCCCGCGCTCCCGCGGCCCGGAGCCGCACGCCCCGCTACCGGGATCGGATCCGCATCCGCGCCCCCCGCGGCCGCGCCGGACGCCCCCGGCCCGGCGGCGGAAACCCGGCCGGACCCGGCGGACTCCGGCTCGCCGGTGACGAGCACCCCCACCTGCACCGCGAACTCCCGCTCCCCGAGCACGATCCGCCGCCCCCGCGGCGCGAGCACCGCCTCGAACAGCTCGACCGGCTCCGCGGCGGGCACAGCACCGCCCACCTGGTACACCGAGACATACCGGCACGGCAGACCGGCCGGCCCCTTGACCGCGATCGTCACCGCGGGCAGCACCGCCGCCGCGAACAGCTTCGTATCCCCGAGGTCGTACAGCTCGACCGGCGTCAGCTCCCCGCGCAGCAACTCCCGCACATTCGCCCCGGCCCGCGTGGTCAGGTACCGGTTCGCGCAGAGCAGCCCGAGCACCCCACCGGGCTTGAGCAGCCGCGCCGCCGACGCGACGAACGGGTGCGTCAGATCGATCCGCCCGCGCAGCCCGTACCTGGCCCGCAGCTCCGTCGCGGCGACCCCGCCGAGCTGCTGCGTCCGCACATACGGCGGGTTGGTGATCACCGCGTGGAACTCGCCCGCGGGCAGCGCGTCCGCCGCCGCCAAGAAATCACCGGCCCGCCAGCGCACCGCGACCCCGGCCGCCGCCGCCCGGCTCCGCGCCACCCGCAGCCCCGCCGGGTGCAGATCGTGCCCGACCAGCTCCAGCCGCGTCCCCGGCCGCTCCCGCGCCACCTCCCCCGCCACCGCGAGCAGCAGCTCCCCGTCTCCGCAGGCGGGGTCGAGCACCCGCAGCACCGGCCCGGCCGGAGCGTGCGCGAGTAGCCGCCGCGCCAGGAATCCGGCGAGCGCGGGCGGTGTGTAGTGCCGCCCGTGCCGCTTCCGGTCCCGGTCGGCACGGTCCGCGCCCGTTCCGGCCCGGTCGGGGCCGGAGCGAGCCGCGGGGAGATCGGCCATGCGGCGATTGTGCCGCAGAGTGTGGCCTACGCCACCGAACCCGGCGCGCCGGGTCCACCTCCGGACACTTCTCGACAGCGAATCCCGCTGCTACTGTTCGGTCTCGAAAAGAGACCGAACCGAGGGAGCCCGATGACAGCGATCGAGACCGGCCAGTACACCGCGCTGCGGCGCCTGCTGGACGAACGCTGGACCTGCCGTCAGTTCCGCCCCGAGCCGGCGCCGATGCAGACCCTCGAGCAGCTGCTGCTCGCCGCGCAGCGCACGCCGTCCTGGTGCAACACCCAGCCCTGGCGGGTCGAGGTCACCGACGGCGCGGGCACCGAGCGCTTCCGCACCGCGCTCGGCGAGCACCTGACCGCCCCCGACGGCGGCCCCGACTTCCCCTTCCCGCCCGGCTACGCCGGCGTCTACCAGCAGCGGCGCCGCGAGTGCGGCAGCCAGCTCTACGCCAGCGTCGGGATCGAGCGCGGCGACCGGGCGGCCGCCTTCCGGCAGACCATGCGCAACTTCGAGTTCTTCGACGCGCCGCACGTCGCGATCGTGAGCACCCCCGCCGAGCTCGGCGTCTACGCCGCCGTCGACTGCGGCCTCTACCTGAACAGCTTCCTGCTGGCCGCGCAGAGCCTCGGCCTCGGCGCCGCCCCGCAGGCCGCGCTCGCCACCTACGCCCCCTTCGTCCGCCGCCACTTCGGCATCCCGGACGACCACCGCGTGGTCGCGGGCATCTCCTTCGGCTACCCCGACCCCGAGCACCCGGTCAACACCTTCCGCACCACCCGCGCCGATCTGGCCGACACCGTCCACTTCCACCGCGCCT
Source organism: Nocardia asteroides (assembly GCF_021183625.1). Taxonomy (NCBI): domain Bacteria; kingdom Bacillati; phylum Actinomycetota; class Actinomycetes; order Mycobacteriales; family Nocardiaceae; genus Nocardia; species Nocardia asteroides. Next base: position 5,640,353 of record NZ_CP089214.1, on the reverse strand, counting down.
GACCCCGCCGGGCCCCGATCCGGGCACAACCGCGTCAGCCCGGGCCTGCCACGACCGGCTCGGGCACCACGTCGCGCGCCGTCATCTCGGCCCCGCAGTGATCGCATCCCAGCCGCGCGTGCGCCTCCCCGGCACACCCCCGGTGCGCGTACCGCACCGGGGGCCCGTCCGGCGCCATGTGCGCGTCGCCCCAGTCCCGGATCGCGATCAGCACCGGGTAGATGTCGTGCCCCTTCGGCGTCAGCCGGTACTCCCCCGACTCCGCCTTGACCAGGATCCCGTGCTCGATCAGCCGATCCAGCCGATCCAGCAACCGGCTGCGCGAGATCCCGAGCGCGCTCTGGAACCCGTTGAACCGCCGGATCCCGCTGAAGCAGCACTTGAGGATGAGCAGCGTCCAGCGGTCCCCGAACACGACGAGCGGCCGGGTGATCGAGCACGACACGTCGGCGAGATCCTGGTAGCGCATCCGGCGATGCTACCGCCGGAACCGCCTGCTAGAGCGGGATGTTCTTGTGATGGCTCGGCACCGCCGGCACCGACGCCAGCGCGGCGGCCAGCCTGCTGCGGGTGCGGGCCGGGTCGATGACCTCGTCCACCACCCCGATGGCGACGGCCCGCTCCACGCCGCCTGCGATCTGCTCGTGCTCGGCGGTGAGCCGCTCGTGCAGCGCCTCGCGCTCGGCCCCCTCCGGCGCGGCGGCGAGCGCCTTCTTGTGCAGGATGCCGACGGCGGCCTTGGCCCCCATCACCGCGACCTCGGAGCCGGGCCAGGCGTAGACCGCGGTGGCGCCGAGCGCGCGGGCGTTCATGGCGATGTAGGCACCGCCGTAGATCTTGCGGGTCACCAGCGTCACGCGCGGCACCCTGGCCTCGGCGAAGGCGTGCAGCAGCTTGGCGCCGCGGCGCACGACCCCGTCCCACTCCTGGCTCACGCCGGGCAGGTAGCCGGGGACGTCGGTGAGCACGACCAGCGGAATCCCGAAGGCGTCGCAGAGCCGCACGAAGCGGGCGGCCTTCTCGGCGCTCGCCGAGTTCAGGCAGCCGCCGAGCCGCAGCGGGTTGTTGGCGAGCACGCCGACGGTGCGCCCGCCCAGCCTGCCGAGCCCGGTGACCATGCTGCGCGCGTACCCGCCCTGCAGCTCCTCGAAGGTGGATTCACCGTCGACGTTGTCGAGCAGCTCGTGCAGCACCGGCTTGACGTCGTAGGCCCGGCGCGGCGACTCCGGCAGCAGCGCCTTGAGGTCGACGTCGCCGCGCGCCGCCGCGGCCAGGTCGAACTCGCCCTGCTCGGCGAACATCGAGACCAGCCGGCGGGCCCGGTGCAGCGCGTCGGCCTCGTCGTTCGCGACGATGTGCGTGACGCCGGACTTCTTGCCGTGCGTCTCCGGCCCGCCGAGCGTGGCCATGTCGACCTGCTCGCCGGTAACGCTGCGCACCACGTCGGGGCCGGTCACGAAGACCCGCCCCTCGGGCGCCATGATCACGATGTCGGTGAGCGCGGGGCCGTAGGCGGCGCCGCCCGCGGCGAAGCCGAGCACGACGGAGAGCTGCGGGATCCGCCCGGAGGCGCGGACCATGGCCTCGAAGACCAGCCCGACCGCGTGCAGCGCCTCGACGCCCTCGGCCAGCCTGGCACCGCCGGAGTGCCACAGCCCGACCACCGGCGCGCCGGAATCCAGCGCGGTGTCGATCGCGGAGACGATGTGCTTGCAGCCGTCCACGCCCATGGCGCCGCCCATCACGGTGGCGTCCGAGCAGTAGGCGACGGTGCGCACCCCGTCCACCTCGCCGATCGCGGCGAGCACGCCGGAGCGGTCGCGCGGGTGCAGCGGCAGGAGCGTGCCCGCGTCGAAGAACCGCTCCAGCCGGCCGAGCGGGTCGCGCGGATCGGTGGCGGTGTCCGGTTGGAACGCGGGGGCCATGATCGTCATCGCGCTCACCTCCTGTTCGAGGTCAGGGTCGGCCGACGGCAGCATGCGATGGCGCCGCGCCCGGCGAGAGAAGTTCTCTGAGGACCGAAGGGGGCCCGGCGAATCGCCAGGCCCCCGTCGTATTCCGTTGTGCGGTCGGTGTTGCTCAGGCCCGACCGAAGGCGAGCGCCACGTTGTGCCCGCCGAAACCGAAGGAGTTGTTGACCGCGTACTCGATTTCCTGGCGCCGGGCTTCCCCGTGCACCACGTCGAGATCGATCTCCGGATCCTGGTTCTCCAGGTTCAGCGTCGGCGGGACGATGCCGTCCCGGATGCTGAGCACGGTGAGCACCGACTCCAGTGCGCCCACCGCGCCGATCGAGTGCCCGAGGGCCGACTTCGGCGCGTACACCGAAGCGTGGTTACCCAGCGACTTGCCGATCGCCTTCGCCTCGGCGGTGTCGCCGATCGGGGTGGCGGTCGCGTGCGCGTTGATGTGGGTGATGTCGCTCTTCTGCAGACCGGCGGTCTGCAGCGCACGGGTGATGGCGCGCGCGGCGCCACTGCCCTCGGGGTCCGGGGCCACCAGGTGGAAGCCGTCGGAGGTGATCCCCGCGCCGAGCAGCCTCGCGTGGATGGTGGCGCCGCGGGCCTTGGCGTGCTCCTCGGTCTCGATGACCATGAGGGCGCCCGCCTCGCCGAACACGAAGCCGTCCCGATCCTTGTCGAAGGGGCGCGAGGCGCCCCTCGGATCGTCGTTGCGGGTGCTCATCGCGCGCATCATGGAGAACGCCGCGATCGGCACCGCGTCGATGAAACCCTCGACACCGCCGGTGACGACGATGTCGGCATCGCCCATGACGATCATCCGCCATGCGTTGGCGATGGCCTCGGAGCCGGACGAGCACGCCGAGACCGGAGTGACCACTCCTGCCCGCGCCTTCAATTCGAGGCCGACGACCGCGGAGGGGCCGTTCGGCATGACCATCTGCACGGCCAGCGGCGAGACCTTGCGGTAGCCACCGTTCTTCAGCTTGTCGACCGAGTCGATGAGGGCGTCGCCGCCGCCGAGGCCGGTGCCGATCGCGACGCCGAGGCGTTCGGGATCGACCTCCGGGCTGCCGGCATTGCGCCAGACCTCACGACCGAGCACGGTCGAGAGCTGCTCCACGTAGGACATGCGCCGGGCCTCGACCCTGGTCAGCAGGGTCTCCGGCTGCACCTTCAGGTGGCCGCCGATGCGGACCGGCAGGTCGTATTCCTCGATGAAGTCATCCTCGAGAACGTCGATGCCGCTCTCGCCGTTGAGGAGTCCCTTCCACGTCGCATCGACGTCACCGGCGATCGACGTGGTCGCCGCCAGGCTCGTGACGACGACGTTGGGAAAGTTCCCGTTCTTGGTGGAAGGAGTGGTCACTGTTCGGTTCCTACTCGGCGCTGTCGAACTTGGCCTTGAGCTCGGCGGCGAGCTCCGTGTTGTCGGACTCCAGCTTCTGGACGTACGCGACGCCGTCGCCGACGGTCTTGAGGCTCGCCAGATCCTCGTCCGGGATCTTCACACCGAACTTGTCCTCGAGCTGCACGGCGATCTCGACCATGGACAGCGAGTCGATATCCAGGTCATCGACGAAGGACTTCTCGAGCGTCACCTCGGACGGCTCGATACCCGTCACCTCTTCGACGATCTTGCCGAGTTCCTCGACGATTTGTTCCTGGGTCAGAGCGGCCACTTTGGTGGCTCCCTTCTTGTTTCTGCTGAGTAGGGCTCTACTGGGTTTTCGATCCGAACCGGACTTTGGTTACCGTCCGGCCGGGTCACGGTCGCGTGTCGATTGCCGCGCGACCGGTGGGAAAGCTAGCCGGAGCTCGTGAGCGCGGCCAACGCGGGGAGGTCTTCGGGGGTTTTCAGCGCCAGCGTCGGCGTTCCCTTCAGCTCCCGCTTCGCGATGCCGACGAGGGTGCCCGCCGGTGGCAGCTCCGCCACCGCCGAGACTCCGGCCCGCCTGCTGGTCTCGGTGCACAGATCCCACCGCACGGGGCGGGTGACCTGCGCCGCGAGCTTGTCGATCGCGTCCTGCCCGGAAGCCACCGGCTTGCCGTCGAAATTGGAGAGCAGGGTGCGGACCGGCTCGCCGGGTGTGATCTTCGCGATCGCCGTGGCCACGGCGTCCTGAGCGGGCGCCATGTACGCGGTGTGGAACGCACCCGCCACCGGAAGGGCGCGGATGCGCGCCTTCTCCGGCGGGTTGGCGGCGAGTTCCGCGAGGGCCTCCACCGCGCCGGCGGCCACGATCTGCCCGGCCGCGTTGCGATTGGCCGGAACCAGGTCGAGCTCCGCAAGCCGGGCGAGCACGGCGGCTTCGTCGCCGCCGAGCACCGCTGACATCCCGGTCGGCTCCAGCGCGCACGCCTTCGCCATCTCCGCGCCGCGGATCGCGGCCAGGGTGACCGCCTCGTCCGGCGAGATGACGCCTGCCACGGCGGCCGCGGCGAGCTCGCCCACCGAGTGCCCGGCCACGATGGTATCCGCCGGGAGCGAATCCGGATCGATCTCCGCGAACGCGAGCAGCGCCGCGGCGACCACGAGCGGCTGGGTCACCGCGGTGTCGGTGATCTCCTCCGCGGTGGCGGTGGTGCCGAGGCGGACCAGATCCAGCCCCGACGCCTTGCTCCAGAGCGCGAGGCGGTCGGCAGCGCCGGGCACCTCGAGCCAGGGCACGAGCATGCCGGGTGTCTGGGAACCCTGTCCGGGTGCGAGCAACGCGATCACGTCTCTAAGAAAACACTGTGAGGCACCTACTACGAGATGTCGGCACCGATGAAGGTTTCCGATTCGTTTTGTGGAGGTCCCACAAACGCCCTCGTGGAGCGGGCCGATCGACCGGACCGGGTTGGCCGTTACAGTCCGTCCGAACCGGCTGGGGAAGAAGTGTCTTCTGATGATGTTGATGACGATTCGTTACGAGTTCGTGTCAAACGACCCACTGTGGCGGCGATCCTGAGCACGTAGGCATCGCGCGAATTCATCGGATCCCGGCCGGTGACTTCCGCGATGCGCTTCAGGCGATAGCGCACAGTATTTGGATGGATGTACAGCTGGCGGGCGCAAGTCTCGACCGCGCCCCCGCAATCGAGGTAGGCATCCAGGGTGTCCGCCAGGGCCGAACCGGCCGCTGCCAACGGAAGCACAACGTAGTCCACCATCGCCTCGACCGCAGCACGGTCCCCCAACAAGGCGCGTTCCGGTAACAACTCCGCAGCGTGCACCGGCCGCGGCGCGGCGCGCCAGCCGACCACCGCCTCCATCCCGGCCAGCGCCTCCACCGCGCTGGCGTGCGCGGCGCCGAGCGTGCGGGTGGTCGGCCCGATCACCACCGGTCCGTCGGAGAAGACCTCGGCGAGCAGGTCGCCGAGGAACGCCGACTCCTGCCCCGCCTCGCCGAGCGGCCCGCTGACCACCATCACCAGCCTGGTGCCCTGCACCACCGCGAGCGCGGCCCGGTCGTGCCGCGCCGCGATGGTGTGCACCCCGCCGACCGCGGAGACGCCCTGCTCGCGCGGCGGGATGCCGACGAGCACGGTGGCGGGCGCGGTGGCGTCCCAGTTCAACGTGGCGGCCCTGGAGAGCATGTCCGGCCCGGTGTCGCCGCGTACGACGGCATCCACCACCAGCGCCTCCAGCCGGGTGTCCCACGCGCCCCTCGACTCCGCCGCGCTGGCGTACACCGAGGCGGCCGCGAAGCCGAGCTCACGCCCGTACCGCAGCACCGCCTCGGTGAGCGCGACCAGCTGCCGGTCGTTGCGGGCCAGCGCGGGCAGCCACTGCTCGAAGAACTCCATGGCCACCCGGACCATGTCGACGGTCTGGCGCAGCGTCAGCCGCCGCGCCAGATCCTGCGGGAACACCTGGAAGGCGTCCAGGCTGAACCGGATGTCGCTCTCCGGGTCCTGCAGCCACTCCAGGAAGTTCACCACCGCGGTCTGCACCAGCATCTGGACGCCCGCACGCTGCGCGGCGTCCAGATCGGCGAAGAACGGCAGCCGATCCTGCATCGACCCCACCGCCTCGGTGGAGAGCCGGCCGGAGAACTGCTTGACCCGCTTGAGCAGCGTGTCCGGCAGCGGGTCCCGGTTCTGCCTATTCGGCGAGAGCGCGCCGGTCGGCAGGTAGACCTCGTGCTCCGACGAGGTGTCCGAGATCCGCCTCGGCCGCGGTGGTTTACGTTCCACGATCCCTTCCGTTTTCGGTGCCGGTGAGTGGTCCCCCGCCGCTACTCGTCGTCGACGTCGGCCTCCGGCGCGGCCGTGACGTCGTCGATGCGGTACTTCGCCGCCGCCTCGGCGGCCTTGCCCGCCTCGATCTTCCCGGCCTTCGCCAGCCCGGACAGCACCGCGACGGTGATCGACTCGGCATCCACATTGAACACCCGGCGCGCGGCCGGGCGGGTGTCGGAGAACCCGAAACCGTCGGTGCCGAGCGTGATGTAGTCACCGGGTACCCACTGGCGGATCTGATCCTGCACCGCCCGCAGCCAATCCGAGGCCGCCACGATCGGGCCCTCCGCCTCGGCCAGCGCCTCGGTGATGTACGGAACGCCCGGATCCTCATCCGGGTACCGCAGCGCCGCGATCTCCTTGGCCAGCCCGTCCCGGCGCAGCTCGCCCCAGGACGTCACCGACCAGACGTCGGCCCGCACGTTCCACTCCTTCGCGAGCAGCTCCTGCGCGCGCAGCCCCGCCGGCACGGTGACGCCGGAGACCAGGATCTGCGCGGGCAGCTCGCCCTCGGTGCCTGCCCGGTAGCGGTAGATGCCCTTGAGCAGCCCCGCCACATCCACGTTCTCCGGCTCGGGCGGCTGCGGGTACGGCTCGTTGTAGAGGGTGATGTAGTAGAAGATGTTCTCCCCGCCGAAGCCGTCCACCCCCGGTGTGCCGCCGTACATCCGGCGCAGCCCGTCCCGCACGATGTGCGCGATCTCGAAGGCGTAGGCCGGGTCGTAGGAGACGACGGCGGGGTTGGTCGAGGCGAGCAGCAGCGAGTGGCCGTCGTTGTGCTGCAACCCCTCACCGGTCAGCGTGGTCCGCCCGGCGGTGGCGCCGAGCACGAAGCCGCGGGCCAGCTGGTCGGCGGCGGCCCAGAGCCCGTCGCCGGTGCGCTGGAAGCCGAACATCGAGTAGAAGATGTACAGCGGGATCATCGGCTCGCCGTGCGTGGCGTAGGAGGTGCCCGCCGCGGTGAACGAGGCCGTCGAGCCCGCCTCGTTGATCCCCTCGTGCAGGATCTGCCCGACGCTGCTCTCCTTGTACGCCAGCATGAGCTCGGCGTCGACCGAGGTGTAGAGCTGCCCGTTGCGGTTGTAGATCTTCAGCGACGGGAACCACGAGTCCATGCCGAAGGTGCGCGCCTCGTCCGGGATGATCGGCACGATCCGCTTGCCGATCTCCTTGTCCCGCAGCAGCTCCTTCAGCAGCCGGACCAGCGCCATGGTGGTGGCCACGTTCTGCTTGCCCGACCCCTTGCGGACCGACTTGTACGCCTCGTCGCCGGGCAGCTTCAGCGGCTGCACCGCGGTGCGCCGCTCCGGCAGGAAGCCGCCGAGCGCCTTCCGCCTGCCGAGCATGTACTGGACCTCGCGGGAGTCCATGCCCGGGTGGTAGTACGGCGGCAGGTAGGGATCCTTCTCCAGCTCGGCGTCGCTGATCGGGATGCGCTGCAGATCGCGGAACTCCTTGAGGTCCTGCAGCGTCAGCTTCTTCATCTGGTGCGTCGCGTTGCGGCCCTCGAAGTGCTTGCCGAGGGTGTAGCCCTTGATCGTCTTGGCCAGGATCACCGTCGGCTGGCCCTTGTGCGCCATCGCCGCCGCGTACGCCGCGTAGACCTTGCGGTAGTCGTGGCCGCCGCGCTTGAGGTTCCAGATCTCCGGGTCCGAGAGGTCCTGCACCAGCGCCTTGGTGCGCGGGTCGCGGCCGAAGAAGTGGTCGCGCACGTAGGCGCCGTCGTTCGCCTTGTAGGTCTGGTAGTCGCCGTCCGGCGTGGTGTTCATGAGGTTCACCAGCGCGCCGTCGCGGTCGGCGCCGAGCAGCGCGTCCCACTCCCGGCCCCAGATCACCTTGATGACGTTCCAGCCCGCGCCGCGGAAGAACGACTCCAGCTCCTGGATGATCTTGCCGTTGCCGCGCACCGGGCCGTCGAGGCGCTGCAGGTTGCAGTTCACCACGAAGGTCAGGTTGTCCAGCCCCTCCAGCGCCGCGACGTGCGCGAGGCCGCGCGATTCCGGCTCGTCCATCTCGCCGTCCCCGAGGAACGCCCAGACGTGCTGGTCCGAGGTGTCCTTGATGCCGCGGTCGTGCAGGTAGTGGTTGAACCGCGCCTGGTAGATGGCGTTCATCGGGCCGAGCCCCATGGAGACCGTCGGGAACTCCCAGAAGGTGTCCAGCAGCCGCGGGTGCGGGTAGGACGGCAGGCCGTGGCCGGGGCCGCCGTGGCTGTACTCCTGCCGGAAGCCGTCCAGCTTGTCGGTGGAGAGCCTGCCCTCCAGGAACGCCCGCGCGTAGATGCCGGGCGAGGCGTGGCCCTGGATGAAGATCGAGTCGCCGCCGCCCGGGTGGTCCTTGCCGCGGAAGAAGTGGTTGAAGCCCACCTCGTAGAGCGCCGCCGACGAGGCGTAGGTCGAGATGTGCCCGCCGACGCCGATGCCGGGCCGCTGCGCGCGGTGCACCATGATCGCGGCGTTCCACCGGATCCAGGCGCGGAAGCGGCGCTCCACCTCCTCGTCGCCGGGGAACCAGGGCTCGTTCTCGGTGGGGATGGTGTTCACGTAGTCGGTGGAGGTGAGTGCCGGGATCGCGACGCGGCGCTCCCCGGCCCGCTCCAGGAGCCGCAGCATGAGGTAGCGCGCGCGGCCGGGGCCCTCCCGGTCCAGCATCTGGTCGAAGGACTCCAGCCATTCGCTGGTCTCCTCCGGGTCGATGTCGGGTAGGTAGGAGGCCACGCCTTCGCGAATCACCCGCACCCGGCCGGACTGCGGAACAGACCCGGTGGGGTCGGTTCCCGCGGCGCCGGCCGGTTCCCCGGTGCGGTCGTCTCCGGCGGGTCGCGCCGGTGCGGAAGAGTGGATCAGGTCGGTCAAATCGGCTCCTCGTACAGGGGTGGACATGCTGATGGCGTCTGGTTCCCCGGGCGAGCACGCTGGTCGGCGCCCCGCCCGATACGAAAGGTTCGGGCGCACCAACCATCCTTGCCGATGGTGCGTCCCAGGTCATCATTCCAGCCGGGAATCCAGTACGTTCGAGAGGGAACGACGGTGTTGCCGCCAGAGTGCTCGACAGCGGGGAGGACGATGATGCTGAACCCACGCGGGTTCGGACTGATGTGCGCGGCCGTGGCCGTCTCGGCCGGGTTGCTCGTCGCGGGCTGCGCCAACCGGGTCGAGGGCACCGCGGCGGCGAACGAGGCCGAGGTGTCCGCCTACAAGATCGAGGCCGCCGCCTCCTCGGCCGCCGCGACCTCGTCCCGCAAAGCCGCCGCCGAGGCCAAGGCGGTCGCCGACAACTGCGGCCAGTTCCCCGGCATCACCGGGGTCGGCGTGTCGAGGTACAACGAGTTCGTCGACGCACACGACTCCAACGCCCCCGACTACGTGCCCAAGCGCGACGGCGCCGCCGCCACCCTCGAGGACGCCGCGATCAAGGTCGAGACCGGGGTCAACCAGGCCGCCGGAGCGTTGCCGGGCGATCTCGCCGGCAAGCTCACCGAGTACGTGGTCGCCGCGCGGGCCCTCGCGGGCGCGACCAGGGCGATGACCTACACCGCCCCGGTCGGCGGGCTGAACGACGCCAGCAAACGGGTCAACGACGCCCGCAACGCGGTGAAGGACAGCTGCCCCGTGCGGTGAGGTCAGCGGTCACCGCGTACGACATTCCGATGGCTTTTCGGCCGATCGGCTTGCGCTGCGAGCCAGAACCATGTTCGCTTGCAGCTACCTGTAGTCGGAAGTTGAGGAGGACACCACCGTGGTTGCCGCGGCGGACGCGCAGAACTTCGCAGAGAAGCTTGGCATCACCCACGGCTTGGTTGTCCAGGAGCTGGGCTGGGACGAGGACGCCGACGACGATCTCCGCGCCGACATCGAAGAGGTGAGCGGCAGCGAGATGGTCGACGAGAACTCGGACGAGGTGGTCGACGCCGTGCTGCTCTGGTGGCGCGACGGCGACGGTGACCTCGCCGACGAGCTGATGGACGTCATCAGCCCGCTCTCCGACGACGGCTTCATCTGGGTGCTCACCCCCAAGACCGGCCGGCCCGGCCACGTCGATCCCAGCGAGATCGCCGAGGCCGCCCCCACCGCCGGCCTCACCCAGACCTCCGTGATCAGCCTCGGTGCCTGGGTCGGCAGCAGGCTGGTGCAGCCGAAGGCGCCCTCCAAGCAGCGCTGACCCCTTTCGCTAAGGTTTTGCCCGCGGGCAGGCGCGTACCGCGCCGACCGGAGGAGAGGAAGGATTCACGCATGCCGCTGGAGGTGGGCTCGCCCGCGCCGGACTTCACGCTGAAGGACCAGAACAACCAGAACGTCTCGCTCGCCGACTACCGCGGCCGCAAGAACGTGCTGCTCGTGTTCTACCCGCTGGCCTTCACCGGCATCTGCCAGGGCGAGCTGTGCAAGGTCAGGGACGAGCTGCCCAAGTTCCAGAACGACGCCGCCGAGATCCTCGCCATCTCCGTCGGCCCGCCGCCCACCCACAAGATCTGGGCCGCCGAACAGGGCTACACCTTCCCCCTGCTCTCCGACTTCTGGCCGCACGGCGCCGTCGCCACCGCCTACGGCGTCTTCAACGAGAAATCCGGCATCCCGAACCGCGGCACGTTCGTGATCGACCGCGACGGGATCGTCCGGTTCGCCGAGATGAACGGGCCCGGGGAGGCTCGTGACCAGGCGGCTTGGGAGAAAGCGCTCGCCGCGCTAGATTCATGAACCGCCGCGCCGGACAGTACGTCCGGCCGGACCAGGGGCGTATAGCTCAGCGGTAGAGCACTGGTTTTACACACCAGCGGTCGGGGGTTCGATCCCCTCTGCGCCCACACGATATCGGCCGGTATGCGGGCCTTCTCCAGACGCTGGACTCGCCCCCTACCTCCCACGTGGGGCTGACGTGGGGCTCATCTTGCCGGAGCGAGGCGCTCGGCCGGTTCGCGGTGGGCGGATATCTCGATAGTCAGCGGCAATCCGGTGAAAAAGTAGCTAGATTTCTGTACAGTTGCGGCATGTCCATGCTGCACAACTCCCGCGAGCTGAGCGTCTCCGACGCCGCACGGCGAGGTGTCGCCGGATTAGTCGCAGATGCCGAAGGCGGTGCCGACCTGGTGGTCACCCGGCATCACCGGCCGGTTGCCGCCGTGGTCGGAATGGATCGGCTCGCCGAGCTGGATCGCGCGGAATCCGATCTGCGTGACCTCGCGCTGGTACTCGCACGGGCCGCTACCGATAGCGGCAATCGCACGTCGCTCGATGACGTGCTCGACGCCTTCGGGCACACAAGGCAGTCGCTCGCCGAACTCGGGGACACCGAGTAGCCCGGTGGTCGAAGTCCTCTTCACCGATGCGGCGATCGACGATCTCCGAAAGCTCGGCCCCGATGCCGTGCCCAAAGTTCTCAAAAAAATTCTCTTACTGCTGGATTCGGCGCAGGCCGGCTATCCGCTCGGTGGTGAACTGACGGGGTTTCGCAAGCTTGTGGTCGGCCGCAACACCTGGCGGGTCGTGTACCGGGTCGTCGACCAGCAGACTATCGAGGTCTGCGAGGTCTGGGCGATCGGAGCGCGTGCCGACTCCGAGGTCTACGCGGAGGCGACTGCCCGCATCGTCGCGGCCGCCGGTCGGTTACCGGAGTTCAGCAGACTCGGGTCGGTGGTCGAGCGGCTCGGGCGGAACATCGAATCCTTCGGCGGGGCGCAGGAACCTCCGCGCGAACCGGTCCCCGACTGGCTCGCTCGCCGGTTGATCCACACGGTCGGCATGGCTCCCGCGGAGGTCGCGGCGCTCGATCTCGAACAGGCCGTTGATCGCTGGGCCGAGTACACCTCGCGCCCGTAGCAAGTCATCTGTCGTCGGCGATGAGCTTCTCGAGGACGGTGGGGAAGCGCTTGAGTACCGCGCGCTCCTGAGCGGTCAGCTGCACTTGCACGGCTTGCGCGATCCAATCCGCACGACTCGCCTGCTCGTCGTCCAAGCGAGCGCTTCCTGCCCTCGAGAGCGTGACGACGACTCGCCTCCGATCGACGGGATCAGGGTCTACGTCGACCAGCCCCTGGTCCGTCAGCAACTTCACGGTTCGGGCCATGGTCTGGTGGCGGACGCGCTCCCGCTCGGCCAGCGCGACGATCGCGAGCGGCCCGTCCCTGCGTAGGTGGCCGAGGACCGCTGCCTGACCGGCGGGCATGGTGTCGGCGCTGCGGACCCGGCGCACGAATCTTCCGATCGCGAGGCGGAGGTGCTCGGCGTCGGCGAGGGAGTAGTCGGTTTCGTCCACTGGACAAACTATACAGCTTCGCTGTACGTTTCAGATGTACAGCAAAGCTGTATAAATTGACCGATCCGAGGAGGATCAGACAGTGAGCTACAACCCCTACGCGCTCGCCTTCCCAGCAGCCGAATTCGTGCTGAAGAGCCAGGATTTCGAGAACGGCGGCCCGCTGCCTGCGGCTTGCTACAACACCGAGAAGGGAGATAATCGGGCGCCCGCGCTGGCATGGTCGGGGCTGCCCGAGGGCGCCCGCAGCGTGGTGATCACCGCCTTCGACGCGGATGCGCCGATTCCGGGCGGGCTCTGGCACTGGGTGGTCAAGGATGTGCCCGCCGAGGTGGGAAGCATCGCGGCGGGTGGCGAACTGCCGGGCGGCGCTGTCGCGCTTACCAACGACCTGGGGCAGGCGGCCTACTCAGGCGTACAGCCGCCGCCCGGCACCGGCATCCATCGGCTGTTCGTCTGCGCGACGGCGCTGTCGGTGGATCGCCTGGAGGTTCCCGAGAGCGCGAGCCTCGCGCTGCTCAATATCCTGATGATTCCGCACACGGTCGGGCGGGCGGTGATCGTCGGAACGAGCGACCCCGACGCCTGACCGCCGTCACCAGTGGAATCGGCCGAATGCACCCGGTCCGCGGCGGCGACGGGTGCTCGCGAGTACCGAGCCGATGACGGCTGACGATTCATCGCCTCTGGCATTCCCGGTCCGTGCCGTCCAGAACCCGAGACCCAGCACCCCGCTTCCGGTACGGTCACGCTCGATTGACCTCGAAATCAAGTGCACGACACCCGAATCCGAGGGGAGAGACGATGCGCCGCGATCGTCGTCAGGAGAATCGCCGACGGCCTTCGCGGGTGACCGCGTTGCGGCGCCGGGAACCGCCGGTCTTGATACGCGCGCTGCGACGGATGAAGTCCGCGGCGACGTCGGAGCGCGGCGTGCGCCTGGCGGCGGTGGTGACGGCGACCGCCGTCCTGGCTACCGCGTTCATGACCTATCAGACGCTCGATGCCACTCGGCACCAGATTGCGATCAGCGACCGCAATGAGCTGACCGGCAGATTCATCCAGGCCAGCGCGCAACTCGGTGAGGAACAGATCGAGGTGCGGGTCGGCGCGATCTATGCGCTGCAACGGCTTGCCTTCGACTCGGAGCGGGAGCGAACCACGATCGTGGAGCTGCTCGGGACCTTCGCGCGGTCGCGGGCGCCGGTGTCGGCTGCCTGTGGCGGGCGTGGCGGCTCCGAGACGGGAGCAGCCGAACCGGGCAACGACGTGCTGGCCGCGGTCACCGTGCTGGGCCGACTGAACCGGGAACCGGTGGCCGGAGAGAAGCGGCCGAACCTACGCGGAATGTGTCTGGCGCGGGCCGATCTCGCCGGCATCGACTTGCGCGGCGTGAACCTGATCGACACGAATCTCACCGAGGCCGACCTGCACAGGGCGGACCTCCGGGGCGCCGCGATCAGCCACGCGAATTTCACGAGCGCGAGATTGACGTTCGCGAACCTGAGTGAAATTCGTTCGGACCGGACCATTTTCGCGGATACCTGGCTCGACGAGACACGGATCATCGACTCCGAGTTCCGCGATGCCGACTTCCGGAAGGCCACGATATTCCGCTCCGACCTGGAAAAGAGCACTCTGTTCTGCGGAAGCTTCGCCGGTCTCCGGCTGGACGACCCGGTTCTCCTCGATCGCGAAGTCGCGTTCGGTGGCGGACTGGACGTATTGCTGAAGAGCGGGCCTCCAGCCGGCTATCGTCCGCTGCACATCGCGGGTGGCGACCCGCAGGCGGCGGCGCGCCCGATGGACGAACTTGTCCGTGCGGGTCTGCTCGTCCTCACCTCGACCGAGTGCTTGCCGCCGCTTCCCGCGGCTGCCCGCTGACGTTCAGACCGAGGTCGCGTCGGCGGTGGGGACGAAGCTGAGGGCGGGGGCGCCGGCGTCGGTATTGGTGGGGTCCGGACCGGGACCCGGTGCGACAAAGGACAACTCGGGCATGCGCAGCGGGCTCGGCGCCAGCGGTGGCGCCTCGCGCCAGTGCGGCGCAACGGCTTCCAGCGCGAGCCCGATCTCGAGCAGCTCCACCTCGGCCCACGGCACCCCGCCGAGCTGCACCCCGAACGGCATCCCGGTCGCCCCCGACCGCCCGGCGGGCAGCGCGATTACCGGCGCGCCGGAGAAATTGGCCCAGGTCACCGGCACCTTGTCGGCGCCGAGGATGGAGGCGGCGGAGGCGGCGACGCGCGGCATGCCGTCGGTGGCGGCGCCGGGCAGCACGATGGCGGTGAGGCCGTTCTCCGCGAAGACCCGGTTGTAGGCGCGCTGGTAGACGGCACGGTCGCGGCTGAACTGCAGGTACTGGGTGGAGGGGATGCTGAGCGCGGCCAGCCCCATCTCGACGACGGCGGCGCTGAAGGGGCTCAGCCGGGTGACCTGGTCGGCCCACTGCCGGTGGTACATGCCGAGTTCGACGGCATTACCGTCGAAGAGCCCGCCGGGCTCGGCGGGTAGCCGGACGTCGCGCAGCTCGCCGCCGAGCTCGACGATCAGCTCCAGGAAGCCGGTGAAGAGCGCGCCGAGCCCGGCGGGGAGCGCCTCGGCGGCCATCGGGATGCCGAAAACCTTTCCGCTCAGCGGTTTGGCGCCGTCGGCCGCGGTGGTGGGCAGCCCGCCCGCCGGGAAGGCGGGGGCCAGCTGGGTGACGGGGTCGTGCAGGTCGGGGCCCGCGATGGCGTCGAAGAGCAGGGTGGCGTCGGCGAGCGAGCGGCCCATGGGGGCGGGGTGGTCGCGGCTCCACATCACCGGGATGACGCCGTAGCGGCTGCACCGGCCGAAGGTCGGCTTGATCGCGCTGACCCCGCAGCGGGAGGCGGGCAGCCGGGCGGAGCCGCCGGTGTCGGTGCCGAGCGCGAGCGGGGCGAAGCGGGCGGCGAGCACGGCGGCGCTGCCGCCGGAGGAGCCGCCGACGCTCTCGTCGAGCTTCCACGGATTGCCGACCTGCGGGGTGGCGGTCATGATCGCGAATTCGTCGGTGTGCGTGTGGCCGATCAGCACGGCGCCGCTGTCGCGCAGCCTGCGCCAGATGGTGGAGTCGCCTGCGGCGATATTGTGCTCCAGGATCTGGCTGGAGGCGGTCAGCGGCAGTCCGCCGACGGCGAAGAGATCCTTGACCGCGATGGGCAATCCGCACAGCAGCGGCGCGTCGCCCGCGGCCAGCCGCGCGGCGGCCGCCTCGGCCTGCTCGTAGGCGGGCTCCGGGTAGCTGCGGATCCAGGCGTTGGTGCCGCCGCCGTAGTCGGCGCTGCGCTTCAGGCAGGCGTCGAGCAGCTCGGCGGGGTGCAGCTGCCCGGCGTGCAGCAGGCTCGCGGCCTCCAGCGCGGAGAGCAGTGCCGGGTCGGTCGCGCGCACCGTGGCCGGGTCGGGCAGCCGGGGCGCGCGGTGCCGGGCCTGCGGGCGGGCGCCCGCCGCGCCGGGGAGCACGGTGGCACCCACCGCTCCCGCACTCGCACCGCGAATGAAGGAGCGACGCGAGACGCGTTGTAACACAGAGGATCACCCAGCTTTCGTCGAACGACGAACTCCCGGCCGCGTGCCGATTGCGGCGAAAGTTACCAGGCGGGGTTCCACAAAACATTTTTAGGGATGCGAACCAACCCGGAGTCGAACTTCGAGTCTCGGACGGACTGTTTCGAGCCGCGACCGGTCGGTTCGACCGGGGTCAACTCACATCGCGGCGCAGCCAGGTGACCTCGGCTCCGGTCTCGTATCCCCCTCGGAACGCCTCGAGTTCCTCGTCCCACGCCGTGCCGAGCGCGCGCTCGATCTCGGCGGAGAGGTCGTAGTACCGCCCGATCTCACGGGCGGCGTCGAGCATCGAGCGCAGCCGCATCTCGCCGACCTGCACGTCGCCGTTGGCGCTGGTGCTGCCGTGCCACAGCCCGAGGCCGGGCACGAAGCTGTAGCGCTCGCCGTCGACGCCGTCGCTCGGGTCCTCGGTCACCTCGAAGCGGAGCACCGGCCAATCGCGCAGCGAGCGCGCGATCCGGGCGGCGGTGCCCACCGGGCCGACCCAGTCACTGGTGGCGCGCAGCTGGCCCGCGGCGGCGGGCTGACCGGTCCAGGTGAGCTTGGCGGGGGCGCCGAGCGCCGAGGTCAGAGCCCACTCCACGTGCGGGCACAGCGCGGCAGGCGAGGAGTGGATGTACACCACTCCCGCCGTCGCATCAGAGAACTGACTCGATGCGCGCACCATTGACACCTCCAGCTTCGACGAGGGACGTCTTCCCCAACGGCCCGACGGAGCTGGCGTTGCCCGAGTGTACTGGAGTGCTCGGAGTTACAAGTGTTACTCGGCCCCCGTGTCGACCCCGAGTGACTTCTCGGCGATCACCGCGTCGCTGAACGCGGGCCACGCCCCCCGTGCCCAGTCCCCGAAATTCTCGTCGCTCAGCGCGACGCACGCCACCCGGATTTCCGGGTCCACCCACAGAAAGGTGCCCGACTGGCCGAAATGGCCGTACGAGCGGCCGGAATTGGTGCCCCCGGTCCAGTGCGGGGACTTCCCGTCGCGGATTTCGAAACCGAGTCCCCAGTCGTTCGGGCGCTGCCTGCCGTAGCCGGGGAGGATCCCGTCGAGCCCGGGGAACTGCACGGAAACCGCCGCTCCATGGGTCTCCGTGGAGATCAGCGCAGGGTTCAGCAACTCGACAGCGAACCGGGTCAGGTCGGCCACCGATGAGGTCGCGCCGTGTCCGGCCGGGCCGTCCAGCGACGAGTGAAGCATACCGAGCGGTTCGAAAATGGCCTCGCGCAGGTACTCCGGGAACGCGATCCCGCTCTCCGCCTCGAGCAGCTCCGCCAGCAGCTCGAAGCCTGCGCTGGAGTAGATCCGCTTGGCACCCGGCTCGGCGACCACCTCGCGGCTGTCGAAGGCGATGCCGGAGGCGTGCGCGAGCAGGTGCCGGACGGTGGCGCCCGCCGGCCCCGCCGGCTGGTCGAGCTCGATCGCGCCCTCCTCGACGGCGACCAGAACCGCGTACGCCACCAGGGGTTTCGTCACCGAGGCGAGCTGGAATACGTGATCGGCGTCACCGGTGGTCGCCACCGCGCCGTCGGCGGTGACGACACCGGCCGCCGCGTTCCCGACCGGCCAGTTCCGTAGTTCCTCGAAGGCGCGCACACCGCCGAGCCTACGGAAGCGAACGCGCGAGCGCCGGGGGCCGATCGGCCGCGATCAGCGATCGGCGTCCGAGTACTTGATGATGCCGCGGATGTTCTTGCCGTCGAGCATGTCCTGGTAGCCCTGGTTGATGTCCTCCAGCCGGTAGCTGCGGGTCACCATGTCGTCCAGGTTGAGCTGGCCGGACTTGTACAGCCGGAGCAGCGCCGGGATGTCCTGGCGGGCGTTGCCGCCGCCGAAGATGCAGCCCTTGACGGTCTTCTGCAGCATGGAGAGCAGGAAGCTGTTCAGCTTGACGTCGGAGGCGTCCATCCGGCCCATCGAGGTGACCACGACGGTGCCCGCCTTGCTGGTGAGGATGAGCCCCTCCTCGATGTAGTCGCCGTGCATCTCACCCATGGTGAGCACGACCTTCTCCGCCATCCGGCCCTCGGTGGCCTCCATGAGCGGCACGATGGCCTCGGCCATGCTGGCGAAGGCGTGCGTGGCGCCGAACTTCTGCGCCTGCTCGCGCTTCCACGGGTTGGGGTCGATGGCGACCACCTTGGAGGCGCCGGAGAGCACCGCGCCCTGCAGCGCGCTCATCCCGACGCCGCCGATGCCCGCGATCACCACGGTCTCGCCCGGCTGCACGTTCGCCACATGCGTGGACGAGCCGAAGCCGGTGGGCACGCCGCAGCCGACCAGGCAGGCGACCTCGAACGGGACGGTGGGGTCGATCTTCACCACCGAGGTGTGGTGCACCGTCATGTACGGCGAGAAGGTGCCGAGCAGGCACATCGGGATGACGTTCTGCCCGCGCGCCTGGATCCGGTAGGTGCCGTCGCTGATGGCCTGGCCCATGAGCAACCCCATGCCGAGGTCGCAGAGCGCCATGTTGCCGCTCACGCAGGCCGGACAGCGGCCGCAGGCGGGGATGAACGAGAGCACCACGTGGTCGCCGACGGCCAGGTCGGCCGGGACGTTCGGGCCGAGCTTGGTGATCACGCCCGCGCCCTCGTGCCCGCCCATGACCGGGAAGGACGGCATCGGGGTCGCGCCGGTCACGATGTGGTGGTCGGAGTGGCACATCCCCGCTGTCTCCAGCTGGATCTGCACCTCGCCTGCGACCGGGTCACCGACCTCGATCTCCTCCACCGACCACGGCTCGTCGATCCCCCACAGGATCGCGCCCTTCGTCTTCATTTCGCGTCGACCTCTCGCATGCGCATGGCTGACTGTGACAGCCCTTACACTACGAGAAGATTGAAACACGTTCTAGTGCTGACGCGAAATTGCCCTGCCGAAGATCGACCACCCGGCGGAACACGTTCCAGATTCAGATCAGACGCTGCGCCCGCTCGAAGAGCTCCAGGGTGATGGCGTGCAGGAAGTCACCGACCTGCTTGGGCGCCTTGCCCGCGAAGGCGCGGGCGTGCGTGCCCTCCAGCACGATGCCGAGCTTGAAGCAGGCGAGCACGGTGTACCAGTCGACGGCGCTCAGGTCGCGGGTGGAGAAGCGGCCGTAGTGCTCGATCATCTCGGCCGCGGTCGGCAGCCCGCCCGCCGCGCCGAGCAGCCCGACCAGCGCGGCGCCGGTCGTCCCCGGCTCGGGCCTGGTGGCCAGCTGCCAGCCCAGGTCGAGCAGCGGGTCGCCGATGGTCGACATCTCCCAGTCGACCAGCGCGGCGACCTCGGGGCCGTCGTAGGAGAACATGATGTTCGCCAGGTGGCAGTCGCCGTGCAGGATGCCGGGGGTCCACTCGGCCGGGCGGTTGCGCTCCAGCCAGTCGCCGACCGCGTCGATGCCGGGAATCCGCGGCCCCGGGTACCCCTCGTTCTGCGTGTACGACTCCAGCTCGCCGAGCCAGCGCGGCACCTGGCGCTCCAGGAAGCCGTCCGGGCGGCCGTAGTCGTCGAGCCCGAGTTCGCGGTAGTCGAGCGCGCCGAGCCGGGCGATGGCCTCGACCGCGGAGAGCCCCATGCCCCGGCGCAGCTCGGGGTCGCTCGCGTGCGGCTCGGGGAGTTCGGTCTGCGGGTTGAAGCCGGTGATCGGCTCCATCAGGTAGAAGACGGCGCCGATCAGCGTCTCGTCCGGGTTGGCGGCGATCACCCGCGGCGCGCGCACGTCGGTGCCGTTCAGCGCGCCGAGCAGCCTGGCCTCGCGCCGGATCACCTCGTTGGACTTGGGCCGCAGGTGTTCGGGGCCGCGGCGGAGCACGTACTCGCGGCCGCCGCGCCGGAACCTCAGCATGATGTTCTGGGTGCCGCCGCCGAGCGCGACCACGTCCTCGAACGGTCCGCCCGGCAGCCCCTGCTCTTCCATCCACTGACCGACGACCGCGAAGTCGACCACATCGCGTTTCACGTCGGCCGGTTGCGCTACAGACATGCCGACATTCTGCCCTAGCTCCGCCGCCCAACTGAAGGCGTGCGGCAGCAGTTGCTCCGGTGCTGCTCGGCGTAGGGTTCGGGGCACGATGCGCACGCTCCTGATCGACAACTACGACTCGTTCACCTACAACCTGCACCAGTTGCTCGGCGAGGTGAACGGCGTGCCGCCGGTCGTGCTGCGCAACGACGCGGTCACCGATCTCGCGGAGCTGGAGCTGGAGCGCTTCGACAACATCGTGATCTCGCCGGGGCCGGGGCGGCCGGATGTCGTGCGCGACGTCGGCATCTCGGCGGCGGTGATCCGGGACTCCGCGCTGCCGCTGCTCGGGGTGTGCCTCGGGCACCAGGGGATCGTGGTGGACGCGGGCGGGGTGGTGGCGGCGGCGCCGGTGCCAAGGCACGGGTACCCGGATCGGGTGTCGCACGACGGGGAGGGGCTCTTCGCCGGGTTGCCCGCGGATTTCACCGCGGTGCGGTACCACTCGCTGGTCGCGCGGGAGCCGCTGCCCGGCTCGCTGCGGGTGACCGCGCGCAGTGGCGACGGGGTGGTCATGGGGGTGCGGCGGCTGGATCGGCCGCAGTGGGGGGTGCAGTTCCATCCGGAGTCGGTGTCGAGCGAGTTCGGGGCGGCGCTGCTCCGCAATTTCGCGGAACTGACGCGGCGGGCAAGGGTTTCCGGCGGAGCCGGGGCGATCCGTTCCCGCACCGGCGCCGGGCCGTTGCCGGGGTCGCGCGCGCCGCTGAACGGTGCAGCCGCGCGGCCGGGCACGGGAGCACCGGTGAACGGCGCGCGGGGAGCGACGGAGCGCCCCGCCGCGCCACCTCGGCGCGACGGCGCACCGCAGCGCCCTCGATATCGCCTGCGGCACACCGCGATCCCCCGCGCCATCGACACCGAGGCGATCTTCCTCCGGCTCTACGCCGACTCCCCCACCGCCTTCTGGCTGGACAGCGAACACGTCGAGCCGGGGCTCGACCGCTTCTCCTTCCTCGGCGACGCGAGCGGCCCGCTGGCCGAGGTGGTGCGGTACCGGGTGGGGGCGGGCGCGGTGCGGGTGGAGTCGGCGGGCGGGGTGCGCTACGTGCCCGGCAGCGTGCTGGAGTACCTGGCGAGCGAGCTGCGCCGCCGCTCCGACGTCCGGCGGCCACCGCTGCCGTTCGACTTCGCCTGCGGCTACGTCGGCTACCTGGGCTACGAGATGAAGGCCGAGTGCGGCGGGAACGCGGCGCACACCGCCGAGACCCCGGACGCCCAGTGGATCTTCGCCGACCGCATGGTGGTGGTCGACCATGTCGCCGCCCGCACCCACCTGCTCGCACTGGACGACGGCAGCGACGACGTGAGCAGCGCCTGGCTGGCCGCCACCGAGGCCGCGCTCACCGAGTTGCCGACCTGGAGCAACCCGGCCCCGCTGAACGTTCCCGCCGACCCCGCCGCCATCGCCCCGCTGCTCGGCCGCGGCCGCGACCGCTACCTCGCCGATATCGCGGTCTGCCTGCAGCGGCTGCGCGCGGGCGAGTCCTACGAGATCTGCCTGACCGACGCCGCGCGGGTCCCCGACGACCGCGACGGCCTCGCGCTCTACCGCACCCTTCGCCGCTGCAATCCGGCGCCGTACGCCGCGTACCTGCGCTTCGGCGAGCTCGATATCGCCTGCTCCTCGCCGGAGCGCTTCCTGCGCATCGACCGCACCGGCACGGTGGAAAGCAAGCCGATCAAGGGGACCGCGCCGCGCGGCGCGACCCAGGCCGAGGACGACCTGCTGCGCCGCGAGCTCGCGGGCGACCCGAAGACCCGCGCCGAGAACCTGATGATCGTCGACCTGCTCCGCAACGACCTCGGCCGGGTCTGCGAGATCGGCAGCGTGCACGTCCCCGAACTGATGGCGGTGGAGTCGTACTCCACGCTGCACCAGCTGGTCTCCACGGTGCGCGGCACGCTGCGGCCGGACGCGGGGCCGGTGGACGTGCTGCGCGCCTGCTTCCCCGGCGGCTCGATGACCGGCGCGCCCAAGCTGCGCACCATGGAGATCATCGACGAGCTGGAGACCGAGCCGCGCGGCGTCTACTCCGGCACCATCGGCTACCTCGACGTCTCCGGCACCGCGGACCTGAACATCGTCATCCGCACCGCGGTGCGCTCGGGCGGCGGCTGGCGGATCGGCGCGGGCGGCGCCATCGTGCTCGGCTCCGATCCGGCGGCGGAGTACCTGGAGATGGTGCTCAAGGCGGCGGCGACGTACCGCGCGCTGGCCCCCGCGCCGGTCCGCGGCTAGCCCGCAGCACCCGCGCCGGTCCGCAGTTAGACCGCGGCACTCGCCGCCGGTCCGCGGGTCAGACCACAGCCCGCACGGCGCCTGCCTCGGGACCGCGCGGCCCCACGGTGCGCACGAAGGTGACCGGCTGCCCGGCGTGCAGCGTGCGGTACCCCGGACCCTCGATACCGGTGTACTCCACGAAGACCGGGGCCGGGTCGTCATCGGCGGCGAGGAACCCGAACCCCTTCGCGGCATCGAACCAGCTCACCACCCCGCTCCACCGATCTGCCTGGACGACGGGCGCGGGCGACAGGGCAGGGCTGGCCACGATGCTGATCTCCTGGTGCTCGGCGAATCCGCAGCCACCGTACTCCGGCGCACGCCGGACGGCACGCCAGAACCGTCCGGCGCCCGCTCCGGCGGTCCGGGCGTGTCGGTGCCCCGTGGCATAGTTCCCTTCACCATGGAACGATCCACCACACCGGAGCTGAGTAGGGGCGCGCACACCGAGGTCCCGGGTTCGCTGCTGGCCGTGGTGATTTCGTGGCGCTCCGAGCACGCGATGGACGCGGTCGCGCTGCTGCTCGGCGCCGATGGCACGGTCCGCTCGGATCGGGATCTGGTGTTCTTCAACGCTCCCCGGCACCTCTCCCAGGCCGTCACGCTGGATCAGCAGCCGGAGCCGCACACCGCGCGGCTCAGCGTCTCGCTGCCGCGCACCGAGGCGGCGGTGCAGCGCATCGTGATCGGCGGCGCGCTGGAGGCGGGCACCTTCGCCGAGATGTCCGGGCTGACGCTGGAGGTGCTCGACGCGAGCGGCCCGGTCACGCGGTTCGCCGCCACCGGCGCGGAGCCCGTCCGGGCGCTGTTGTTCGGCGAGTTCTACCGGCGCGACGGCGGTTGGCGGTTCCGCGCGGTCGGCCAGGGCTGGGCGAGCGGGCTGGCCGGGCTGGTCACCGAATTCGGCGTCGCCGTCGCCGAATCCGATCGGCGCGGCCCGGAGCTCACCCGCCCGCACCGGGTTCTGCCGCCGCCACCGCCGCCGGCCCCCGAGCGCGCGGACTGGCACCCCGACCCGGACGACCGCACCCGGCTGCGCTGGTGGGACGGCTCCGGCTGGACCACCGAGACCGCGGTGCACGTGCCGGCAGGCTCCCGGCGCTGCCCGCGCTGCGGTGCCGAGCTGCGCCGCCGCGTGCTCGGCGGCCTCGCGCCCTGCCGCGGCTGTGAGCAGCGGGTCGCCGAGTACCTCGCGCAGTGGCAGGCGCGGGCCCGCCGGGTGCTCGCCGCCGACGGCCTCGACGGCACCGGCTGGGACGACCTGCTCGCCGCGCTGCGCTACCGGCGGATCGAGGAGCACCGGGGCCGGGAGCTGCTGCGCGAGATCGGGATCGCGCACGCGGAGCGGCTGGTCACCTTCGCCTTCGCCGACGGCGAGGTGCTCGACGACGAGCTGGAATCGTTCGAGCACGCCGTCACCGAGCTGCGGCTCGGCGGCCCGCTGATCGACGACCTGCGCCGCCGGATGCAGCGCGGGCACACCCTGAGCAGGCTGCGCGGCGGGCAGCTGCCGCTGGTGCGCGCACCCGGGCTGCACCTCGACCCGGAGGAGGCGGTGCACCTCGACATCACCGCCGTGCACCTGCGGATCCTCGCCCGCGGCCCGCGCCGCACCGAGGGCAGGCTGATCGCGAGCAACAAGAAGCTGCGCTTCACCGGGCACGGCATCGGCACCGAGCTGCCGTGGGCGCGGGTGGTCTCGGTGCGGGTCGAACGCGGCGACGTGGTGGTCGCGGCGACCTCGGCGCGCGGCGGCGCCACCTTCACGGTGGCCGACCCGGAGTACGTGGCGGCCGTGCTGGAGGGCGCGCTGCGGGTGGCGAAGCGGCTGGTGCTGAGCCCGGGGCAGCGCGATTCGCGCAGCGTCCCGCAGGAGGTCAAGGCCGCGGTGTGGCAGCGCGACGGCGGGCGCTGCGTGGAGTGCGGCGACGGCCACTACCTGGAGTTCGACCACGTCATCCCGATCAGCAGGGGCGGCGCGACCAGCGCCGCCAACCTGCAGATCCTGTGCCGGGCCTGCAACCGGGCCAAGGGCGCCCGGATCTGAGCGGTCTCAGATATTGAGCACGGCGTTCATGATGGTGCCCGCGCTGGTCGCGACGACGCCGCCGATCATGGCGCCGGCGATCTGCTTCGGCGACTGCAGCCCGCTGCCGCTCCACTTCTCCCAGGCGAAGCGGCCACCGGCGTAGATGATCGCGATGATGCCGGAGAGCAGCGCGAACCAGGTGATGTACCGGACGAACTGCATGATCTTGTCCGACAGCGGCGGTGCCTCCGGCGTCGGGTTGCCCACCTGGGCCAGCGTCGTGAAAGCGTCCCCCACCGACGCCAGGATGATGCTCACCGCTGCACTCCCCTCTTCAGGACACGTTCTGCCCACGGACAATTCGCTATCCGTCGAGGATACGGCTCCGAGCCGCCTCGCCGCCGCTGTCGGTCCGGGCACTGCCCCATCCGCCCCTGCGCTGCCACCTCCCCGCCGCGACCGCCCGGCGCCGGCTGCGCGAAACCGGACGACGCGCGCCGACTCGAGCCGGACGTGGCACACGCACCCCGGCGACCGGATACGATTCCAGGAGTGTTCCCCGCCCTGACCCACGATCCGGAGTGAGCAGACCATGATCATGGCCTCCGCCCTCGACACGCTGGCGTTCTACGACACGCTGGCGCAGATCGGTAACCCCAGCCCGGAAGCGCCGCCGATCTCCGACAAGTTCCTGCAGCTCGTCCGCTACTTCACCTGGTTCGTCCTGCTCGCGGGCATCGTCGCGATCATCTTCGCGGGCGGCAAGTTCGCCTGGGAGAAGTGGACCGGCGGCGGGCTGGAATCACCGAAGATGGTGGCGGGCGCCATGATCGGCGGCGTCGTTGCCACCAGCGCGGGCACCATCATGAACGCCGTCATCGGCTGAGCCCACGGCTCAGCCCGTGATACCGGCCGCGCGGGCGGCCCGGAGCCAGTCCGGGAATTCGCCGAGCAGCCGCGCGTAGAGCTCGGCGTCGTCCACCAGGTCGACGTCGTCCAGCGCGAAGAACCCGGCGTTGTCGACGACGCGGCCGTCCATCTCGTCCAGCGAGCGCAGCAGCCCGTAGTTCGCCTTGCCGAGCCCGACGAACTGCCAGAACGCGGGCAGCTCCGCCGCGGTGCGCATGAGCTCGGCGATCTCGCGCTTCTTCGCGAAGCCGCCGTCGGTGAAGAAGAGCACGAGGGTGGGCGGGCCGCCGCGGCGCAGCGTGGAGATGATCTCGCCGATGATCGGCAGCTCCTCGTTGCGGGCGCCGAGCGCGCCGTAGTCGATGCCGCCGTGCACGCCGTTGAGGTGCAGGAACGTCTCGCACCACCGCTCGGCGTGCTCGACCGTGATCTCCGGCAGCTGCGCGAACTTCAGCGCGTAGAGGTACGGCTCCAGCGTGCCGTCGTCGTCCAGCTGGATGGCGATCGGCACCATCCGCTCGACCACCCGGTGCACCACCCTGCGGTGGTACTGCTTGGCCATGCTTCCGGTCTTGTCGAGCACCAGCACCACCCGGGCCCTGACGTCGCTCGCCTGCCTGGCGTGCAGCACGGTCGAGACCTCGCGCTTGCGCAGGTCGAGCGTCTGCCGCTTCTCCAGCGAGAGCTTCGCCTCGCCCGGCACCGAGCGCACCACCGGCGGTGCGGTTTCCCCGTCGTCCACCGAGACGCCGTGGTCGGTGACCAGGTCGGCGAAGCCGCCCGCGTACCCCTGGCCGACCGCGCGCACCTTCCAGTCGGCGCCGCGCCGGTACAGCTCCAGCGCGATCACCACCGATTCGCTGCTCAGCCCGGCTACCACGTATTCGTAGCCGGTCACGCTCGCCACCGGGGCCGGGTGGTCGCCGAAGCGGCCGCTCGGGTCGTCGAGCGTGAGCACCACCCGCACCTGCGCGATCTCCGCGGGCAGCTGCGCGGGGTCGACGGTCAGCACGCCGTCGCGCAGGGCGACACCCGGTGCCTGCGGCTGATTGAAGAAGACGAAATCCGCGTCGGAGCGGACCTTCCCGCCCGCGGTCACCAGTAGCGCGGCGACGTCGGCCGCGACGGCCGAGCGGATCGCGACCGTCACCGGGCCGGGGGGCAATGCCCCGTTCTGCCCCTTCGTCAGTGCCGTCGCCATGCCTGCGCCTCCCGATCGTCGCCGAATCGGGTTCAGACTAGAGCGCGGGCAACACGTCCGCGATCTGTTCGGTGGCCCAGGCGGCGAGTTCCGCGGCGCCCATCGGCAGGGCGAACCGCGCGGAGCGGTGCAGCGGCTGCGCGTAGCGGCCGTCACCGGTGAAATCTCGCCAGAACATGCCGACCTCGCTGCGCTCCCCGTCGGCCCCGCGGGCGCCGGAGAGCACCTTGACGAAGCCGGACGCGGTGGCCGGGGCCTCGAGGAAGGGGGACCGCTCCCCCGGCGGCGCGGCGGCGACACCCGGGAGCGCTCCGGCGGCCACCTCGCCGTAGAGCGCGAGCAGCGTGGCCGCCAGCTCCGCCCGCGGGCGGGCGACCACGTCGAACCCGCGGCTGTGCCACAGCGTCTCGCCCGGTCGCTGCGTGAGCACGAAGCAGTGCTCGCCGTGGACGAGGGCGTGCCCGCGCACGTGCGTCTCCGGATCGCCGTGCGCGAAGTCGCTCCAGGAGTGCGCCACCAGGAACACCTCGGGAGCGGCGATGGCGCGGGCCAGCGCCTGGAACTCCGGGTGCGCGGTACCCCGCACGATCTGCCGCAGCCGGTCGATCTCGGCGGCGTACGGCTCGGCCCGCACGATCCGGCTGGTGAAGGTGAAGGGCTCCGGCAGGTTGCCCCGCCGGTACTCGTCGCAGAGCGCCTTGAACTCCAGATCGCCGAAGCTCCATGCGGCGCCGGTCATTCCTCGTCTTCCCGGTGCCGCTCCAGCCGGTCGACGATCTCCGCGATGTGCTCGTCCACCCAGACCACCAGCTCCTCGGTGCCCATCCCGCGGGCCACCGGCGAGCTGCTCATCGGCATCACGTACCGGCCGTCGCCCGGCACGTCGCGCCAGAGCATCGCCGTCTCGACCCGCCCGCGCGGCCCGAACTTCGACCGGCCCTGTAACACCCGGAGCAGCCCGGAGGCACTGGCCGGAATCGCGAAGAACGCCGCGCTGCGCGCGGAATCGCGGTCGTCCGGGTCGTCGTTGTCGGAGATCATGGAGCTGTAGGCGGTCTCACCGCCGGGGTTCCGCACCGCGGGGTCCAGGATCGGTATCGGGGTGTCCCGCCCGGATTCGGTTACCGGCAGCAGCGCGAGCACCCGGTCGGCGAGGGCGTGCGGATCGCACTCCACGACATCGAATCCGGCGCTGTGCAGCACGGTCTCGCCCGGGTGCTGCCTGATCACGAAGCCGCGGGCCCGCCTGCGCAGCCCGAGTACCCTGATCCACTCCTTCGGGTTCTCGATGTCGCGGTCGTTCCAGGCCTCGGCTGTCACCGCCACATCGGGCTTGGACAGGGCGTCCGCCAGATCCTCCAGGTCGGGGTCGTAGCGATCGCGGAAGTCGCGCAGTACGCCCGCCGTCGCGGTCTCCAGTGCCGCGGCGGAGCGGATGGTGCTGGTGTAGGTGAAGGGGTCGGGTATCTCACCGGGCCTGACATCTTCGCAGAGCACCTTGAACTCCAGATCGGAGAACTCCCAGCGCCGGATCACGGCTCGATCACCGGCCGCACCCGATCGGGTACGGCGTCGAAGACCTCGTCCAGGTTGACCCGGGAGTGCAGGAACTTGCCCGGCTTGTGATCGTTGCCGCCCGCGTTCTGCGCGCCCGCCCCGCCCGCACCCGGCGCCATCGGCGCGCCGGTGCCGGGTGTGCCCTGCTGCCCGCCCTGCGCTCCGGCCGGGCTGAGCTGGGTATCCGAGCCGTCCAGACTCGCCCGCGGAAAGACCTGGCCCGCGGTCTGCTCGGAGTAGGAGGGCAGGGGCTGGGCGACCTCCGGAATGCCCGCGCCGCCGCCACCGCCGCCGCCTGTCGCTCCGCCGCCCCCCGCCGCACCGAGCGCCCCGGCCAGCTCGTCCAGTTTGCCGGGGCCGCCGAGCAGGCTGTCCAGGTTCTGCTCGATCTGGGCGGGGTCGAACAGGTTCTGCAGCCCTTCCATCCCGGGGAGGTCGCCCAGCTGCGCGATGGACTGGATGCCCTGCAGCGCCGCATCGGTGAGTTTGCCGATGATGTCGCCGATGCTGCCCCCGCCGTTCTGCCCGCCGAGCAGGCCGGACAGCGGCGATTCGCCGGGAAGCCCGGCCCGCGGGGCATCCCCGCCGAGCGCCCCGAGCGGGGACTCCGGCCCGAGCGCCTCGGAGAGCGGCATGTTCTTCAGCTCCTCCGGCATCTGATCCACCGGAACGCCGGTGAGCTGGGAGAGCGCGTCGGCGAGGGTGGGCTCCTCCTGCCCGTCGGGTGTGGTGATCGGGGTGTCCCGCAGCGCCGCGGGCAGTTTGTCCGGCGAGGTGCCGGTGAGCTTGCCGAGCAGGTCGGCCACCGACGGTGTCTTGGGCGGCGTGGCCGCGGGCAGTCCGGCCGATCCGCCGCCGCCCTGCCCGAGGCTGTCCATCAGCTCATCGACCGATGGCACCCGCGGTGACTGCGCCGACGACGGCTTGCCGCCGCCGGCGGCGCCACCCCCCGGGATGCCACCGCCGCCGGGGATGCCACCGCCGCCCGACGCACCACCACCGGACTCGCCGCCGCCGGGGGTCGCCGCGGAACTCGGCAGCGCCGCGGTCGGCACACCCGAGCCCGGCCCCTGGGGCTCCCCGCCCATCGCGTTCATCAGCTCGTCGACCGAAGGCACCCGCGGTGACTGCGCCGACGACGGCTTCGCGCCGCCGCCCGCGCTCTGGCCGCCATCCGCGCCTCCCGGCGCGCTCGGCATGCTCGCGGCCGGAATCGACGGGGTCATCGGGGATTCCCCGGCGAGCGCTGCCGCGTCGAGCGGGTTCTGCGATTGCGCCGCTGTGAGCGAGTCCGCCGGCCACCGCACGCTCTCCTTCGGGAGATAGGGGTTGGCGGTCGTGCCGATACCGCCGCCGAGGCTATCGGCGCCCGGGCCGAACAGGCTGTTCTGGCCGGGCCCGAGCCCCGCCTGCTGCAGCCCCTGCTCGTAGCCGGCCGCGTAGGCTTCCTCCTCGCTGTCGAACTGCGTCAGGTCGCCGTTGCCGTCCCCGGCTCCCGGGATGTCACCGCCGTCGATGTCACCGCCCCCGGCATCACCGCCCTCGGTGTCGCCCGCGGGCGGCGCGAAGGTCGGGTTGCCGTGCATGTCGGGCGCGCCGGGGATGGCGGGCATGTTCTCGACGGTGTTCTTCATGCCGTCGCCGTAGTGCCGCTGCCACTCGGCCCGGTAGCGCCGGGTGACCTTGCCGGGGCAGCAGATCCCGGGGTCGGGATCCTGCGGCATGGAGATCTTGGTGAAGGCCACCCACTGCGCGGTGTACTGGAGATTCGTGCTCATCGCGATCATCGCCTGATTCAGCGGTTTGATCGATGCCTGGTAGTCGGTGACCGCCTTCTGCGCTGCCTGGCCGCCGGTGCCGATCCAGCTCTCGTTCAGCGGCAGGATTGCCCCGACCATGTCGTTCAGCCGCTCGGTGAGGGTGAGGGCCAGCGCGTACCAGGATCGCGCGCGCGCGATGATCGAAGCGGGGTCGAGATGCAGGTACAGCTTGTGCATCTCCTTCATGTCGAGGCTGTCCTTGGGCTCGATGTCCACCCGGACGGTCGCGTCCTTGGCGCCGAAGGAGGTCAGGAACTGCGGGACGGTGTAGGCGTCGCCGCCCTCGTAGCGCGGGGTGTCGTCGCCGGGGAAGTCGCGCTGGAACTTGCCCCCGGACGGTTCGGCGAGCGTGGCGCTGGGAACACCGCCCGCGTTCAGGTTCTCCTGATACGCCGTCGGGGTCGTCGGCATCGAGACACCCTCGAGCGCGCTGATGCTGTCGGCGCTGGCGGAATCGGTCGACTGGTACT
Organism: Nocardia asteroides; assembly: GCF_021183625.1. NCBI lineage: Bacteria > Bacillati > Actinomycetota > Actinomycetes > Mycobacteriales > Nocardiaceae > Nocardia > Nocardia asteroides. The sequence goes on along the minus strand of NZ_CP089214.1, from coordinate 5,610,057 downwards.
TCTTGCCCGCGGCGACGAAGGTATCGCCCATCATCGTGATGATCTGGATCTGATCGGAGAGCACGTCGCGCAGGTGCGCGGCCTTGGTGTTGTAGACGTTGGTCAGCGTGGCGCCGGAGGCGAGGACCTGCTCGGAACCGGCGGAGGCGATGACGGGCATGGTCGTCAGCCCGAGGTTCTCGATCGCGTCCTTCATGCCGATGAGGTCGTCGATCAGCTCCTGGCAGGCCGTCGCGCCGGTGAGCGCATCGGCGGGGTCGAACTGCAGGAGCCCGTTCTTGGTCTGCTTCTGCAGCTGCTGGCAGGCGTTGATCTGCGGGTTCTGGCTCATCGGACTCTCATTCCTCGTTCTCCATGTGCCGGTCGAGGCGAAGCAGGATCTCCGCGACCTGTTCGTCCACCCACTCGACCATTGCCTTGGTCCCCATTCCGGTGGCCACCCGCATGTGCGCGTTCCGCCGGATGACGTAGCGGCCGTCGCCCGGCAGATCGCGCCACTCCAGCCGCATCCCGACCCGGCCGCGGGGGCCGAACTTCGACCGGCCCTGGAAGAGCTGCAGATCACCCGCCCGCTCGGCCCGCGTGGCCAGGAACGCGGCGCCGCGCTCGGCGTCGGCGTCGGCCGCCTCGTCCCCGATCGACGGGCCGATCGGGGACGAGCCACGGTCCGGCTCGGCATCCGCGTCGGGCAGCGGGATCTCCAGCGATCGCCCCGCGTTCGCGAACGGCAGGCAGCCGAGCGCGACCTCGGCGACGGCATGCGGATCGCACTCGGCCACGTCGAACCCGCCGCTGTGCCACAGGGTCTCCCCCGGGCGCTGGGTGATCACGTAGCCGCGGGCGCGGCTCCGCACGGCGTGCACCCGCACATGCTGCTCGTGCGCCGCGAAATCCGCCTCGTCCCAGGCGTGAATCGCCAGGCTCACATCGGGTCTGGCGATCGCCTCGGCGAGAACGGCGAGCTCGGAATCGCCCCGGGCGCGCAGTTCGGCCAGCACCCGGCGCCGCTCGGCGGCGTAGTCCTCGGCGAGCGGGATCCGGCTGGTGAAGGTGAAGGGCTCCGGGACGGCGCCGTGCCCCTCCCGGTCACAGATCAGCGCGAACTCCATGTCGGTGAAGGCCCACCGACCGCTCACTGCTCGATCACCGGCCGCACCCGGCCCAGCGGTCCGTCGAGCAGCTCGTCCAGGTGGTCCCGCGAGTTCAGGTACTCACCGCGCTTGTGCTCGTTCTGCTGGGAAGCGCCGGTGCCGCCGCCGCCCATGCCGCCGCCCATCGGCGCACCGGGCGTGCCGCCGCCGGGAGCCTGGCCCGAGGCCGCGCCCGCCGTACCCTGGAAACCGGCCGGGCTGAGATCGGGGCCCGCCACCGATGCCCGCGGGAATCCCCCGCCGTTCTGGGTGCCCGGATAGGGCGCCAGCGGCTGGGACTCCGCGACGGCCATCCCGGGAATGCCGCCACCGCCACCCCCACCCCCGCCAACACCGGCACCGGCCAGTTCCAGCGCCTGACCGGTCGGCTCCAGCAGGCCGCGCAGCCCGCTCTCCAGCAGCCCCGGATCCAGCGCCTGGCTCAGCGCACCACCGGGATCGACCCCGCCCAGCTGCAGGAACGACTCGATGTTCTGCGAAATCGAGTCGGCGAGCTCGCTCAGGATCTGGAACAGATTCGGCGTGCCCGGTTTCCCCCCGCCCGGCGCCTGCGCGTCCAGCGCCGCCGCCTGCGCCGGTTCGGCCGCGCTCAGGCCGCCGGTCTCGGACGGCAGCCCCGCGGAATCGGCCCCGAACAGGTCGGCGAGCGGCATGTCCCTGAGTTCCGCCGGCATCTGCTCGACCGGGGCGCCGGTGAGCTGGGCCAGCGCGTCGGCCAGCGACGGCGCCTCCGCGCCGTCGGGCGTCGTGATCGGGGTGTTCCGCAGCTCCTCGGGCATCTCGGCCGGGTCGACGCCGGTGAGTTCAGCGAGAACGTCGGCCGCGGTCGGGGTCTTCGGCTTCTTCTTCGGCTTGTCGCCACCCGGCTGCTGCGCGGCAGGCAGCCCGCCACCGCCGCCCGCGGCGCCGAGCGCGCCCGCCGGGCTCAGCGGCGCGGTCTCCTGGCCACCGCCCTGACCACCGCCCTGGCCGCCACCTTCGCCGCCGCCTTGGCCGCCGCCCTGGTCACCGCCCGGCGCGCCGCCCTGGCCGCCGCCCTGTGCAGCGCCCTGGGCGCCGTTCTCGGTGGGCAACTCGGCCGGGGCAACGCCGGGTTGCAACCCGGGATCGGCCTGACCCGGGTTGGGGCCGCCCGCTTCGCCCTGACCCTGGCCGGCACCGGGGAGCCCGGCCTGCTGGCCGGGGCCGGCCTGCAGGCCCTGATCGCCGCCGCCCGGGTTCCCCGCCCCCGGGCCGATCCCCGGCTGCCCGCCTTGACCACCGTTCTGCTGCGCGTCCTGCTGCCCGTCCTGGAAGCCGGCGTTGTAGGCCTCCTGCTCGGTCTGGTACTGCGGCAGGTCTCCGTTGTTCCCATTGCCGCCGTTGTTTCCGTTGCCGCCGTTGTTTCCGTTGCCCGGCGAGCCGGGCTTGTGCGGCTCCGGCACACTCGACAGCCTCGCGGAGGTAGGCGTGACGGGTCCCTCGATCAGCGGCATGGAGCTCGCGGTGTTGGACATGCCCTGGGCGTAGTGCTTCTGCCACTCCGCGCGGTAGTGGTTGAGCACGAGCTGGGTGACATCGTTCCTGGTGAGCTGGGCGGAGATGTCGACCTTCGGCATCGCGTAGCCGGTGCGTGCCAGCCATTCCGCCGTGTACTGGAGGTTCTCGCTCATCGAGAACATGGAGTCACGCAGCGGGGTGACCTTCGCGGCCCACTCCGTGCTGGCCCGCTTCGCCGCCGCGGCGCCCACACCCTCCCACCGGGGCGCCCAGCCGTTCATCTTGTCCCGGAACGAGTACAGGGTGGCTTGCAGGTCCTTGGCCAGCACCCACCATGCCTCCGCGGCGTGGTGCACCCGTTCGACGTCGGCTGCCAGATGCTGCCCGAGCTGGAAGAAATGATCGAAGACCAGGGACTGGGGATTCTCCACGGTGATCGCACCCGGGGCGGCCGGGTCGAGCCGCCCGCCGTAGTCGGCGAGGTCGAGCGGCATGGAGTAGGCGTCCATCACGAGGTAGTCGTCGTCGTATCCGCTCAGCCCCGCGTCCTTCCAGCCGTCGACCCCGGTGAGCAGGAACGGCGAGGCGATCGGATTGTCGAACCTGTCCGACCTCGCGAAATCGATGGAGTAGGCGCTGGCCGTGGTCGGCATGCGAATCTCGTTCAGCCGGTTCTGCAGACTCTCGGCACTGGCCGCATCGGTCCCGGCGTACTCCTTGCCCGCCCAGATGAAGGTCTCCCCGATGTCGGTGACGATGTCGGCGTGCGTCTGCAGGGCGGCGGAGAGCGTCCGCGCCTTCGACTCGTAGAGCTGGGTGAGCTGCCGCCCGGACTCGTGGATGTAGGTGGTGCCGTCGGCACGGGTGATGGTCACCATGTCGTCGAGGTGATGCTCGGTGATCGCCCGCTCGAGCCCGAGCAGGGTGCCGACCACGTCCCTCGCCGAGTTCGCGGCCTCGATCGCGGCCTCCGGCTCGAACCGCAGCCGCGACTCGGAAGCGCTGGTACGGAGATCGTCCCACGCTGCGGGCAGATCGGACATGCGGTTCCTCTGGCTCGGTGGTATACGGGGGGAGCGGCGTCACAGCTCCCGGTCGGCGACGATCGATGGCGGGGCCGCATCGTGCACGTCGTTGTCCCGGTTCTCCGGCCACTCCGGTGAGGTCGGCGGCACCGTCGGGGTGACCGGCGGCTGCGGAATGAACCCGCGCAGGTCGGGCGCGCCGTCGACGATATCGGAGAGCGCGGGCAGCGAATCACGCCGCTCGCCAACCGGTTTCATCAACTCGGCGGCCTGCTCGGCGACCTTCGCGGCCGCCTGCTGGACCGCCGCCGTGATGTTCAGGGCGATCTCGTCCATCTCCAGGTCGAGGATGTCGTCGGCGAACTTGGTCTCCACGAGCAGGCCGTCCGCGTTCACGGTGACCTCGATGCGTTTCTCACACGCGGTCACCGTCGCGGTCAGCAGCGAGCGCTTGCGCTGCACCTCCGCGATGTCGCGCATCTGCTCGCTCAGGCCGTTGAGCATGAGCGCCATGTCTTCGTGCAACCGGCGATTCACCATGTGCTGCTCCCGCTTCCGCCGTTCGGATCAGATGGTCGGCTGGTCCGCGGAGGTCAACGCGGTGACCGCATCGCGCTGGCCGGCCGCGAACTCGTCCAGGGTTCCCGCCATGCCGTCGAGCCCCTGCAGCAGGTTGTCCCGGGAGGCCTGGTAGCCGTTATTGGCATCACCCTGGATGAACTTCTTGCCCATCTTGTCGCTGCCCCACGGTTGATCCGCGCCCGCCGACTCGTAGGTGGCCAGCTCCTGCTGCAGGGTGGTCAGCACCGAGCGAACTCCGGCTGCCAGCTCCTCGGTCAGCCCCGCCGCGTTGGCGAGCGCGGCCGGGTCGACCTCGATCCGCTCTGCCATGCTCTCGTCCCCTTCGTCGGTTCGTGACGGGCCGCGAAATGCTCGCCAGCTCTCCGCATTACACAGTATGCGTCTTAACTTCTTGTGGCAGACAGGCTAATTCGAGTTTTCCGGTCCCGCCCGCCGAACCCCTGAACAAGGCTCCTACCTGCGGTGATCGTGCACCTTCCCGATACACCGGGCAGGGCGGGGCCGATGTGCGACACATCACAAGGTGAACGCGACATCAACATCGCCCGCGCCTTGCTCCGCGGCCGACGGCTGCGTGCTATCGGCCGCGGAGGGATCCTGCTCCTCCTTGCCCGCCTCCGCCGCGTCCGGAGCGGCGACGGCGCCCTCCGGGAGCCAGGGCTCGTCGGTGCCGTCCGCCGGAGTGAACGGCTTCGGCATGTGCGGCCACTTCGGCCACCGCTGCGGCCGGGCCTTGCCGCGCACATCCTTGCCCTCGCCGGCGAAGCCGTACTTCTCCTCGGTGTGCTGCGCGGCCAGCCCGGCCTGGGTGCTGCCACCGCCGACGGCCTGGGTGCCATCGATGATGGAGTGCCCGCTGCTGTTGCTGCCGAGACTGGCCTGGCTGCCGTTCGTCGGGTGCTCCGCGAGCGGCCGGCCGAAGCTGCCGGAGTTATCGGAATCCGTTGTGGTCGGGGAGTCGAGCCAGGCGTCGGGGCGCTGCGAGCCGGCACCGTCCGGCAGGCCGGAGCCATCGATCTCGGGCTGCTGGAAGCCGTCGGAGAGCAGATTTCCCTGTTCGGGCCTGCCGATCGCGATCGGTTGCGGACCTGCCACGAAATCCGATTCCGACATGCCCGGCGGGATCACCGGGGCGACCGTGGGGACCGGATGCACCGGGCCCGCGACGAAATCCGACTCCGACATGCCCTCCGGGATCACCGGGGCGGGGGCGCCCGGCCGCGCCGGGGCGGCATCGGAGATCGGGTCCCGGACCGGCCGGACCACCGGGTCGATCTCGGTGTTCAGCCGCGGCAGCCCCAGCCTGCGGGCCCGGTTGCCCGGCGACTCGGGGGCAGGCGCGGGCGCGTTCCCCTGGGCGTGGGAATTCTGCTGCGACGGGGTGGGATCGCCGCTGTACGTGGGGCCAACGTAGCCCTGGAAGCCGGTGTTGCTCTCGGAGGTGCCGGGGAAGCGCGGAGCGGGGGCATCGGGCAGCGGGCTGATGGGCGATTCGCTGTCGTAGTCGATCCGGCCGATGGGGCTGCTCGGGGGGCTCACCTCCGGGGCGCCGTCCCGGTTCGCTGGGGTATTGGTCTCGGTCGGGCCGTAGAGCGACCGGTTGTCGGTGTTCCGCTGCACCGGGGTGCCGTCGTCGCCGTCCCGGAACTGCTGCGTGCCGATGTGCTCACCGCCGCCGCTATGGCCCTGCTGCACCGGGTTTGCCGGTGCGGCCTGGATATTGTCGCCGAGTACCGAGGTGGTGTCGCCGCGGAACGGGCCGCCGGTGTGCTCGGCGAGGCCGCCGTGCTGTGCGGGGTCGCCCGGCCGGGGCTGGATGCTCTGGTTGCCGTCGGTGCCGAGGACGTTGTTCTCCGAGCTCTGGTTGTGCAGGGGGCTGTCGACGCTCTGGCTGCCGAGGCTCTGGTTGTGCAGGGGGCTGTCTACGCTCTGGCTGCCGAGGCCGCCCTCGTTGCTCAAGCCACCCTCGTTGCTCAAGCCGCTCTGGTTGCTCTGGTTGCCGAGGCCGCCCTGGTTGGACTGGCTACCCAGGCCGCCCTGGTTGGACTGACTGCCGAGGCCGCTGGTTTGAGTGCTCGAGCCGTGCTGCACGGCCTGGTTGCCGCCGCCCACCTGGGTGCCCTGAACTGTCTGGTTGCCGAGGCCACCGCTGCCCTGGGTGAACTGGGGGCTGTGCTGGACGCCGAGCGTCGGGCTGTCCTGGAACCCCTGATAGGCGCCGTCCTGGTTGCCCTGCGCCACCTGGGTGAATTCGGGGCTCTGCTGGACGCCGAGTGTCGGGCTGTCCTGCAAACCCTGGTAGGCGCCGTCCTGGTTGCCCTGCGCCACCTGGGTGAATTCGGGGCTCTGGTGAACGCCCAGCGTCGGGCTGTCCTGGAAGGCACCATCCTGATGGCCTTGCACAAACTGGTTCCCGTCCACACCCTGGCTTCCTTGGAAACCCTGGCTGCTCTGGACGGTCTGGTCCCCCTGAACGCTCTGGCCGCCCTGAAAGGACGGGGCCCCGTCGACACCCTGGGTCCCTTGAAAGGACTGGTTCCCACCGCCCTGGTTCCCTTGGAAGGTCTGGTTCCCACCGCCCTGGTTTCCCTGATGCCCCTGGAACCCTTGGCTTCCGTCGGCCCCCGTGTGCCCACCGTTCAGCACCGTCCCCCCGTTGAGCGCCCCGCTCATGAGGTGCGGCCCGCCGGGGACCGGACGGCCGGTGCTCGACCCGTCGATGACCCCGAAGTTCGGTGCGTTCGGGCTCGACGGCGAGGTGTTCGCGCTCGACAGCCCCGCGGGGTCGACCGGCCTGCCGCCGCCGGGGGCGGTGGCACCGCCCGGACTGTTCGTCCCACCCCCGTTCACCGGCTTCAGCTCGATATCCGTTTTCGGCGGCTTCTTGTCCCCGAAGTAGCCGCTGCCCCAGCTCTCGTCGAACCACCACGCGTACCCGCGCCAGTTCTCCCGGCGGTACTGCCCCGGGGTGATCCCCGCGTCCACCCTCGGGATATTGCCGGTGTATGCGGAGGCACCGCGCCCACCGCCGACCAGGGCGCCCTGGATGAAGCCGCCCGCCCAGCCCTCACCGGAGGTGAAGGAATCCGCGAAATTACCGCCGAGCAGGGCATTCACACCACCGACAGCCATATTGCCGACGGCGGCGCCCATCCCGTCCGCAATCGAGCCGATCATCGCGCCGCGGAAGGTCCGGTAGGCGCCGTTGTCCACGTTCCAGCCCTTGGCGGAGAACTTCCTGCCCGCCGCGTCGGCGTATTTGCCGAGCACGCGGCCGAACTCGCGGGCGGGCAGCGCGCCCGCGACGCTGCCGAGAATGGAGAAGCCGAGCTCCTTGCCGTTCACCCCGCCGCGGCGCTTGTGGTCCGCGATCTGGCCGACCTGCACCGAGAGGTTGATGCCGCCGCCGATGGCCGCGGCCTCCAGCGCACGGGCGCCGTAGACGCCCCAGCCCTTCGCGGTCGGCGCGACCGGTCGCAGATGCGCCCATTCTTTGAAGAAGTGGCGCTTCACCCCGGCCGGTGCGCCCATCTTGCCCGCGATATTGGTGATCGTCTTCTGCACGGTGTCCTGGAAGACCTTCAGGAACGAGCGGGTGGTGAGGATCAGCGCGCCCTGGTTCGCGGCCGCGGTGGGCGGGAAGAGCCACGCCCAGGCGATCTCGACGGCCAGCCAGCAGAGCGTCACGATGATGGTGATCTTGGTGGCCTGGAGTTCGGTGCCCATGTCGAAGGCGCAGTCCGAGACCATCTGCATGGCCTCGGCGAGTGCCTCCAGGGACTGGTCGCCGGTGCGGATCTCGTTGTAGCGGTTGCCCATCTCCTCGGCCGCGAAGCCCTGCGGGTAGGCCGCCATGGTGGCCAGCCTGGCCTCGTCCACCTTGACCAGCAGCGCCGTTATGGCCTCGGTCGCCTCCGCCCACGCCTTCGAGGTGGCCCACGCCTCGTCCTCCATGCCGTCGGGCCAGGCGGCGCCGGCGACCCAGCCCAGCCAGCGCAGCTCCTCCGGCAGGGAGAGGCTCATCGCGCGAGATTTCGGTCGGACGCCATCGGCCGGGGCATTGCTCTCCTCCTCGGGAAGGGTTCCCGGATTGGAGCACGGCAGGGTGAACGTGAAGTGCCCGGAACGCGAAGGCGAAGTGCGACAGGGGATCAGCTGTCGAGAGTGCCCAGGGTGAAGGGGATGTCGACGTCGGGTAGTTCCGGGTCGTCGGTGCGGAGGAGCGGGGTCTCGGCGTCATCCCTGAGGGCGGTGCGGAAGGCGATTCCGAGGTGGGGCCCCTCGGTGGGCTCGGTCCCCTCCGTGGGCTCGGCCCCCTCGGTGAGCTCGGCCCCATCCGTGGGCTCGATCCCCTCCGTGGGCTCGGCTCCGTCCATGCGCCCGGTTCCGGCCATGCGCTCGATCGCGGCCGAGAGTTCGGCCTCGTGCGCGACCGTGGCCTCGTCGGGGTGGTCCGGCGCGGCCGCGGGGTCGGCGTCGTTCGGGGTGGTGGTCGCGCCACGGGGGGCGGGGGTGTGCACGGCGCCCCGGGCGGACAGCCGCGCCTGCTCCTCGGGCGGCTCCTGGAGCAGTCTGTGCTCGGAACGCAGCGTCGGCTCCTCGGGGAGGAGTATGCGTGCGGATCGCCGCGTCGGCTCCCCGGGCAGCGGTGGTGGTGGCAGGGCCGGGGCGACCGGCGGCGCGGTGTCCTCGGCGGCGGGGGGCTCGTCGCCCGGCAGCCAATCGATGGGCGGGCCGTCCGGTGCGTGGAACTCCGGAAAGTGCTCCCACTCCTCCGGCCAGATCCGTTGCGGGCGGGCGCGGCCCGGTCGCAGCAGTCGCGGTCCGCGGTCATCGGATGGCGCCTCGGAAGCGGAGTCGTCCTGATCGGACTCGCCGTCCGGCACCGGTTCCGGATCGGTGGGCGCGTCTGGAGCGGTCGGCGCATCCGGGCCGGTCGGCGCATCCGGATCGGTCGGCGCGCCCAGGGTGGTTGGGGCGCCAAGGGTGGTTGGCGCGCCGCCGGTGTCCGTATCGTCCGGCGCCGGAATCAGCGTCTCCTGCTCGTCCGGAGTGAAATCCGCAGGCGGGCGCGCGCCGAGCACCGGCGTTGCGTCACCGCCGAGGGGCGAAACCGGACGCTCCGGCATCTCCTCGTCCACGAGGGGCGAAACCGGACGCTGCGGCACCTCCTCGTCCACGAGGGGCGACACCGGACGCTCCGGGAGTTCGGCGGCACCGAGTGGAAGCTCGTCCTCGGACATCGCCGAGATCGGCCGCAAGAGCGGGGGAAGGGGGCCGGAGAGCGGCGTGTTCAGCGGGGATATCGTGAGCGATCGCGGCGGGAGATTCGCCGCCGACTGCTCGGTGTCCCGCCGCTCGAACACGGCGCGGAAATCGCGCAGCGCCTCGTCCACCTCCGGCTCCGGGTCGGCGGCGAGGAACGGCGGGGCCTCCGCGCCGAGGTGTGAGTCCGGCTGCCGGGGCGCCGCCCCCACCCTGGCGGGTGCGCGATCGGGGCCCGCGGCGGCCATCCGCCGCATCAGCTCCGCCTCGGTGGTGTACGCCGTCCATACCGTGGCGTCCGCGGGCAGTTCCAGCGCTTCGGTGGGGCGCTGGGCGTAGGGCGCGCCGAGCATGGTGTTCCACCAGGTGATCGGAGCGCCGGGCACGGTGGGGCCGAGCACGAGCAGCAGGCTCGGCGCCGGATCGCCGGGGCCGAGCACCTCGGCGACGGCGATCGAGCCGAGCGGCCGCGCCCGCAGCTCGCGCTCGATCTCCGCGGTCCGCGCGTCGGTGCCGTCCAGCCCATCGATCAGCTCCAGCGGGGCGCCGAACCACTGCTCCAGCTCCTGCCGCGGCAGCTCGAGTGCCGCGGCATCGCGGTCGAGCCCGTCGTCCACGTCGGCGTCCACGCCCGGGACCGCCAACCGCGGGTGCCCCAGGTAGCTGGAGCCGGTGGCGACCAGCGCGTCGTACGGATCCAGGGTGCGCCGCCCGGCGCCGGACCCGCGGTACCTGACCAGCGCGCCGATGACCGCCGGGTCGGTGTGCGGAGTGCCGGGCGGCACCCGGTCCAGCAGCGCCGCCCGGCGCCGGGCCGCCGCCCGCACCTGCTCGATCGAGGACGGGATGTAGGACAGGGCGGTGGTCGCCGCGGCGACCGCGGGCGGCTCCGTCGAGAACACCCCGGTCTCCGGGTCGAACCACAGCGGGGCCGGGCCGCGCAGCGGGTGCACGACGCCGAAGGTGTGCGAGCGCCCGTCGGCGGTGGTGACCTCGACGGAGGCCATGCCGCCCGGGGCGACCGCGTCGGCCACCGTCCGCAAGGCGTGCACCGGGTCGCCGCCGGCGGGGATCGCCCCGGCGATCCGGCGGGTCCCGAGGAACTGCTCCATGACCCCCGTATCGCCCCGGCCCGGGTGCACCGGCGAGACGTCGAGCAGCGCGCCCGCCACGTCCGGCCGACCGGCGAAGGTGGAGAGCAGCGCCGCCGTCACCGCCGCGTGGTTGCGCACCGGCCCGGCCTGCGCTCCGTTCATCCGGCTGCCGTAGGCGGGTCTGCCCGGCGGGTAGCTGCGCGGATCAGCGCCTGCCGCGAAGCCGTCGTCGACCCGCATATCCGCCTCCAGCTCGGCGCGGTGCGCGGGGTCGACGGGCGCGTACCGCCCGGGGAAGGCGTCGGCCGACGGCGGGGTGAGCACGACCTCGTCGGAGAGCTCGGCCGCGACGTCCTCGTCCTCGGACTCGGCATCGGGGTCAGCGGACTCGTCGGCGTTCGAGGCGACGGCGTCGTCGTCGTCGCTGGAGTCGTCCCAGACCGAGATCGTCGGCACCGACGACGCGGGTGAGGGCGGCCGCGGCTCGGCGGGGGAACCCGGGGGCTGGAGCAGCGCGAACGGCCGCAGCTCGGCGATCGCGGCGCGGAGCTGCGCGCCGGTCGCGATCAGGTACAGCACCGGGAGGTCACCGAAGGCCGCGGGCAGCACATCCATGGTCCGGCCGGTGAGCGGTTCCAGCCACACCGGGGTGCTGTTCGCCGGCAGCTCGGGGTAGGTGAGCACCAGGTGCAGGCCGACGTGGTGCGCCTCCCCGATCACCGCGATCGCCACCGATCCCGGGCCGAACGGCGGGGATTCCAGCTCCCGGCGCAGCATGTCCAGCCGCTGCGCGGCGGGGATCGAGCGGTCGTCCAGCGTCCGCGGCGGATTCCGGAACAGCCGCCGCGCGGCGGGCCTGTCGGTCGGCCGGCTCAGGCCGTCGAGCTCGCCCAGGTACCCGGCGGTGACCATCGACCGCAGCCGCGCGACGGCGATCCGCGGGTGCCCCGCGAACGTGGTCGCGGCCACGAGCGCCGTTCCCATCGGCGGGAACTCCCTGCGCGGGCCGGTGGGTCCCGCGGCCACCAGTGGCCCCCACGCCTCGCCGCCGGGCCGGAGCGGGATCCCCGGGTGCACCGAGTGCCTGATGCCGGTGCCGTCGGAGATCGCCTGTCGCAGCCGCCGCTTGCGCTGGAAACCCTCCAGCACCCGCTTGGCGTCGCTCGGGTAGAAGGCCACGGCCGCGACCTTCTTGATGAAGGATTCGCTGAGCGTCGGGCTGGAGGCTCCGCTCTGGCCGTCGCTCCACTCCGGGTAGTCGGAGTTGGTCGGGTAGGTGATCGCGATGGCGTGGGATATGTCCGAGCGCTTCGGCGTCCCGTCCGCCTCCAGCTCGAGCGTGCCGTCCGGACCCGCGATGCCGTAGGTGACGCTCACGTAGGCGAACGAGCCCGGCTTCGCGTCGTAGATCGCGTCCCACACGGCCTGGAACTGCTCCGGCACGCTGCGCGGCGCGCCGGAGGCGTCCGTGCTCAGGTCGATCTGCGGCGAGTTCAGCCAGCGCTCCGCGAGCGGGTCGGTCCACAGATTCCAGTCGTAGGGGTCCATCGGAAACCGCGCCCCCGCGACGTCGGGCAACCCGATGAAGGTCGACAGCACGGCGAGCGTCGTCTGCGCGCAGTTGTTGAAGCGCCCCGCCGTCACCGGCCCCGGCTCGTTGATGTGCGTCAGCCAGCCCGGGGAGCCGTCGGCGTCCCGCCGCGGGTTGACGTAGGCGGCATAGCCGGTCGGGAGCCACAGGCGGTCGCGCAGCCGCTGCAGCGCGCCGGCGTCCACGCTGCCGTGCACGCCGGGAATGGCCTCGGCGGAGGGCCGCGTGATCAGGGCCATCTCGTCCAGGCTGAGCGGCGGGTGCGCGGTGGTGAGCGGCTGCGGCGGGGGCAGCGCGGGACCGGCGGGCGGGCTCTCGGCGAGCGGGTCGACCGTGATCTGGCTCGACCCGGCCATCGCCAGGGCGCGGTGGCTCGGCGACGCCGATGCCGCACGCAGCGGCTCGGCGCCCCCGTCGAGCTCCTCGACCCGCCCGGGGCCCAGCGGTGCCGACGCCGCGGGGCGGTGCGGCAGCCCGGCCTGCGGGGCGGGGTGCCCCGGCGTGCCCGGCCGGGAGGCGGTCGGGACGTGCGGCCGGAGGAAGGCGTCGTACAGCCCGTCCGCGCTGCCGCTCAGGTAGCGGACCCGGTCGTTCGGCCCGCCGAGGGCGGGCGGCGACGCGGTGAAGGTATCGGTGAGCGGCTGCCACCAGAGCGGCTCGGAGCGCCCCGGCTCGTCGGGGTAGACGGCGAGCAGCGGCGTCGGCGGATCGTCGCCGACCAGGACGGCCGCGATCGCGCCGGGGCCGACGGCCGCGATCTCGGCGTGGATCTCGGCGAGCTGCGCCGGGACGGTAGCGGCGGCGGGAACCCGCCAGTTCTGCCCGTAGACGAGCCCCAGCGCGTCGAAGGCGCCGATATCGCGCTGCGAGCGGCGGATACCGGCGGCCCCGTCCGGGCTGAAGCGGCGCCGGATCGGCGCGGCGAACTGCGGGTACGACGCGAAGCTCGCGCTCGCGGCGCGCAGCACCAGCGCCGGGTGGTACTCGGTGTCGGTGCCGGAGCGCAGCAGCACCCGGCGCCCGTAGGAGCGGCCGCCGACCGACGAGTGGGTCTCCGGGTTCATGGCGCGCAGGTAGCCGCCGGACGTCCGGTCGCGCAGCGAGCTGCGCAGCGACTGCCCCTGCGCGCTCCCCTCGGCGATCGTCCCGGTGTCCGCGGCGATGATGGCGACGGCGGCGGTCCGGTCCCTGATATCCGATGGCAGCTCGGCCGCGACCCAGCCGGCCTGCGGGTCGCTCCAGAGCGGGCGGTCGGCCGGCATGCCCGCCGGGATGCCGAAGCGCTCCGCCAACGCCGGGTCGGGGTAGATGAGCGCGATCACGTGGCCGGCGCCGAGCTCCGGGGTGATCCCGTCGTCCTCGTACTTCGTCTGCCTGTTCTCGTCCAGCACGGTCCAGTAGATCTCGACGTCGACGAAGGTGCCCGGTCCGGCGTCGCGGACCATCGCCTCGAGTGCGCGCAGCGCGTCGGCGGCCGAGACGGCGGGCGGCTGGGCCGCGATCCGGCTGGAGCCGAGCCACTGCTCCGCACCGGCCTGCTGCCCGACGCCGCCCTCCAGCAGCGAGTACTGTCTGCGCCCCGCGATCTCCGGCTTGCCGAGCGAGGTGGAGATCAGGGCGATCACGCAGAGCGCGCAGTTGTCCCGGCCGCCGGGGCCGGTCAGCCCCGGCCCGTTCACGAACCGCACATACGGCTCGCCCCACGGCGGGTAGACGCCCGGATTCCGGTGCGCCGCGTACCCCTCCGGGGTCCGCAGCCGCTCCTCCTGGGCCCGCAGCAGCCGCAGGTCGGTGCTGCTGACCACGCCGGGCGGCATGGTGCTCGCCGAACGCGGCAGCTGCTCCAGCTGGGCCGGGGTGAGCCGAGGCACCCGTGGCACCGGCGCGGATTCGGCGGGCGCGGCCGGAACCGGGGTGTCGAAGAAGGTGGCGGCGTGCGCCAGCTGGGCGGCGGTGACCGGGATGAAGGTCACCGAATCGGCGTGGTCGACGATGGTGCCGGTCACCGTCGGCGAGGTGTAGTTGCTCTGCGTGTCCCACCAGAGCGGCGCGGGGCGGCCCTCCGGGAAGACGATCTGCCGCACGTGATCCCGCGCGCTGAAGAACTTCCCGTCGGGGCCGACGCGGAACAGGCCGTACTCGTCCCTGGCCAGCGTGGAGGTGAAGACCACGGTCGCCCAGCGCGGGCCGCGCCGCGCCATCCCGCGCTGGATCGCCTCCAGGTGCTGCCGCGCGGTGCCCGCGTCGAAGTACCTGCGGTGCCTGCTGCCGAAGTACTGCGCGAGCCGGTGCATTCCGTTCGGGTCGGCGACCGCCGGGTGCCAGGTGGCGGCGGCGACCGCCGGATTGCCGAACCAGGTGGAGAGCCCGTTCAGCACGGTCTCCGGGCAGTTCTGGGTGCGGCCCGGCTCGCTCATGCCCGGCCCGTTCACCAGCCGCCCCGCCGGGAAGGCCGGGGACGGGAAGGTATCCGGGTCGAAGTAGGGCGTCGGGCCGTTCGGGCCGGTCACCGCGCGCGTCAGGGCCAGCTGGTACTCCGGGTTCGGCTCGGGGCGGTAGCCGCCCGGCCCGAGCGGCCTGCTCGCCGCGGGCGCGGGGAAGGGCGCCGGCACGGCTCCCGGGGTCGCGCCCGCGATGACCTGATCCCTGGTCGCCGGGATGAACCAGAGCGCGTTTTCGTCGCGCAGCAGCCCGGCGGGCGGCTGCTCGGAGGTCAGGCGGGTCGCGGGCTCGAACCACACCGTCTTCCGGCCGGGGGTCGCACCGGGCGCGCGGTGCTGCGGCAGCGGGTGCATGAGCACCGCCACCCTGCTGGTCACGTCGAGGCCGGAGCGGTCCGGCTTGTCGCGGTAGGTGAGCGCGAGCACCAGCGCCGCCGAGCCGGGTGGCATCCGTTCCACGCCCGCCTGGATCACCGCGAGCTGCTGCGCCGGATCGCGGCCGGCGCCCGCCGCGCTCAGGAAGCCGCAGTCGAGGTAGGTCTCGGCGCGGATGTAGGGGTCCCAGCCGTTCGGGTCGGACTCCGCGCCGTCCGAGTGCATCCCCGGCGCCAGCGGGGCCGCGACCTGCGGATCGCCGAAGTGGGTCGAGAGCGTCGTCAGCGCGGTGTCGAGGTCGTTGCCGGTGCCGTTCGGGTTGACCCACTCCACCCAGGGCACGGCGTCCGGGTTGCCCGGGTCGTTGGGGTTGGTCCTCGGGTCGACGCCGGCGACGGGCCTGCCGTCGACCCACATCAGCCCCTCCAGCGCGAGCTGATCCATGATGTCCGGCTCGGCGTAGAGCCCGGGGCGCTCCGCGCGGCCCGCGGTCACGTCGGGCAGCGCGCGGTCGCCGGGGGGCGGTGCGGGCCGGGCCGGGCGCGGCGTCCGGTCGCTCACGGCCGCGAGTGCCCGCAGTCCGTGCCTGGTCGGGGTGGCGACCACCAGCTCGGCGGCTGCCAGCAGGTGCAGCGGCGGCGTCCGGTAGATCTCCCTGGTCAGCGGAGCGCACCAGAGCGGCCTGCGCGAGCCGAGCGGGACGATCACCGCCAGCGAGACCGTGCCGCGCGGCACCTCGACGCCGTTCACGGTCACGGTCCCCGGGGTCGCCGGGCCGGGGCCGCGCAGGCTGACCGCCGCCGCGGCGCCGGGGCCGAGCAGCTGGAGCTCGCGGTGCAGCCGGTTCAGGTGGGCGGCGAGCTCGGCCCGGTCGCCGGTGAGCACCCGGGGCGGGCCGAGCCACTGCGCGGTGCGGACCAGGGCGTGCCTGGCCGGATCGGCCGACGAGTGCGCGGCCGCGGTCGTCGGGTGCCCGACGAAGCCGGCGAGCTGCGCGTAGACCGCGTCGTCCGGGTCGATGCCCGGCTCCGCGGTGTCGCCCTCCCCGGTGACCAGCTCGAAGGCCCTTCGCGCGCGGTCGTCGGTGAGCGGATTCGCCGCCACCAGAACGCCATCCGCGGTGCGCACGACCTGGGTCAGCTGCCGGTGCCGATCCAGATCCTCGGCGGCGAGCGGGGGTGGCGGCGGGACCGGATTGCGGCGCGGCGACAGCCGGGCGGGCGCCACCTGCCCGTCGTCCGGGTCGGATTCGGTCGAGGCGGTGGATTCGGCGTCCGACTCCGATTCGGACTCGTCGGTGGTCAGGAAGGCGTCGGTGAAGCGGTCCGACTCGTTGTCCGGCTCCGACGGATCGGAGTCGCTGGGCTCCGGCCCGTCCGTGTCGGGATCCGACGGATCGCCGTCCCCGCCGGGATCGGCGCCGCGCCGCCGCTTCGGTTCGGGGGAGCCGCCGGGCCCGTCGGGTCTCCCGCGCTTGCCCCCCGCCGGCTCGGCGCCGGGATCGGCTCCGCTCTCGTCCGGCAGCCCGGCGGTGCGCACGGGCTGCGACACCAGGGGATTCGGCGCGACGAAGGACACCGCCATGGTTTCGCTGATAGTGGTACGCAGCGTCTCCCCGGTGGTGATGAGGTACTCCACCGGCACCGTCCCGTACCCGGACGGGATGCCGGTGTGCACCTGACCGCTGAGCGGCTCCACCCATATCGGTGTCGAGCCCGGCGGGTGCTCCGGGTACATCCCGACCAGCACGGAGTTGCCCACCCGGGCGATCGCCACCGAACCGGGGCCGTAGGGCGCCGCCGCCAGCTGCTGCGTCACCCGGCCGAGCTGGAAATCGGCGGGCCACTGATCGCCGAGCTGCTGGACCCGGCTCCGGAAGAGCGGCTCCAGCCCGATCAACCCGTCCGGAGTGGTGATGGCCGGGGTCACCGCGGCTGCGTCCACCGCGGTGTCGACCCGGAACGGCACCGTCATGCGTGGAATCCCGGCGAAGGACAGCGCCATGGCCGCGGCGGCTTGGACGGGGTCGGTGTACACCCCGGGACCGTGCTCGGCGACGAGCGGGCCGAAGGGCTCAGCGCCCGGCTCGGCGGGCAGCCCCGGATGCTGCGACTGCCGGATGCCATGTGCGGTCGTCAGTGCGCGCCACAGCCTGCCCCTGCGGATGGCCGACCCGCGCACGCTGTTCGCGTCCGAGATGGCGGCGTCCAGGGTCGCGGTGTTGGCGACGTACTGCGGGGGCAGGCTCTCGGTGAAGGTCCCGCTCTGGGCATCGCACCAGACCGGGCGGGTGGCACCCGCGGGGAAGACGAGGGCGATGGCGTGCGAGCCGTTGTACTGCGGCGAACCGTCGGAAAGGGTCATCGGATTCCCGGCCCCGTCCTTGACCGCCCAGCGGACGCGCACGTAGGCGAAGGACCCCGGCCCCTGGTCGGTGACCTTCTGGTAGAGGTCACGGTACTGCTTCCGGATCGACCGGTTCCCGGCAGCGTTCCAGCGGTACCTCGCGTCCGAGAGGAGCGTGCCGAGCCAGCGTTGCGCGATCGCGTCGCCGTCGAGGCCGGGGTCGACCGAAGCCAGCGAGGACCGCGGCGCGGCCACGTCGGGCAGGCCGATGAAGGTGGAGAGCAGGGCGAGCGTGCAGACCACGCAGTTGGTCAGACGCCCGGGAGCCTGCTGGCCCGGGTGGTTGATGTAGGAGATGTACGGGTTCCGCGGGCTGGGGTAGGTACCCGGGTGCTGGTACGCGGCGTAGGTGCCGCCCCTGATCCGCATGACATCGCGGAGCGCGGTGAGCGTGGGCAGATCGATCGAGGCGAGCACGGGGGCGAGCTCGTCCCTGGAGGGAAGGGGAATCGAGACCTGGCCGGGCACGGCGGGAACGTTTCGCTGGGCGGCGGGGTCGAGCATCTGCTGGACGAACCCGTCCAGCGCCCGCCGCCGCGCCGCGGAATCGGCGGACAGCCGCCCTCCGTCGCCGACCGGATCGCTCGACCGCCGCGAGGAGTCCGCGCGGAACGGGTTGGTGGACCCCCCTGGGCGGAACGGGTTCTTGGACCGCCCGGCGGCCGGCGCGATGGGGCTCGCGACCGCCGTCCCCGCCGGGGCGCTCGCGAGCCCGGGGAAGAAGGTCGCCACGTGCGCCAGCTGGGCGGCGGTGACCGGGATGTAGTACATCCCATCGGCGTAATCCAGCACGCTGTCGGTCACCTCCTCGGAGGTGCTGAAGGACTGCGCGTCCCACCAGACCGGCCGCGGCGCGTTCTCCGGGAAGACGATCTGCCGCACATGCGCGCGGGCGTTCAGCGCCGCCCCGTCGGGTCCGACGCGGACGCTGCCGTCCTGGTTCCGCGCCGTCTCGGTGGAGAGCACGAGCGCCGCCCAGCGCGGGCCGCGCAGCGCGATATCCCGCTGCAGCGCCGCGAACTGGTCCCGCACCGGCTGCGCATCCGGGTACTGCCGCAGCCGGCCGCCGAGGTAATCGACCAGCCAGGCCGAGCCGCGGACGGGCTGCCGATCGGCGGCCCAGCTGGCGTGGGCGGCCTGCGGGTTGCCGAACCAGGTGGCGAGCGAGCAGGCGGTGACCTCGCCGCAGTTCCGCCCCCGGCCGGGCATGCCGGTGCCCGCCCCGTTGATCATGCGGCGCAGCGGGGCGGCCGGGCTCGGGAAGCTCCGCGGATCGACGTGCGCGCGCGGCCTGCCGTCCGGTCCGGTCATCGCCTGTTCCAGCGCCTGCTGGTACGCCGGATTCTCCAGTGGCCGGACCCCGTCCGGCCCGATCACCCGGAGGTGCGCGGGTGACGGGACCGGAGGTGGCGGCGCCCCCGGGGTGGCGGCGGCCAGCACCTGCTCCCTGGTCGCGGGGATGAAGGACAGCGTCCCGCGCTGGCGGCGCAGCCCCGGCGGCGGCTGCTCGGTCACCTCACCGGTGACCGGATTCAGCCATACCGGCGCGGTTCCGTCGGCCGGGTGCAGCATCAGGAAGGCCGTGCTGCGCACGCGCCGCCCCGGCCCGGTCTCCTCGGCCTGCACCACCAGCGCCGCCGCGCCGGGGCCGAGCCTGCGCACCCCCGCGGCGATGGCGTTCAGCTGCTGGGCACGGTTGCCGCCGGCCAGCCCGGGGTCCATCAGGCCGCAGCCGAGCCAGCGCTCGGCCCGGAGCAACGGTGCGGTCCCGTCGCCGACGGTGTCGATGCTGTCCGAGTCGACGCCGGGCGCGAGCGCGGCGGCCGTGCGCGGTAGGCCGAAGAAGGTGGCGAGCGCGGAGAGCGCGCTGTCGACGACATTGCCGCTCCTGGCAGCCCCGCCGCCGGGGTTGACCAGCCGGCCCCACGGGGTGCCGCTCGGATCGGCCGGATTGGTCCGCGGGTCGGCGCCGATCCGCGGTGCGCCGTTCACCGTCATCGCCGCGGCCATGGTGTCCTGCGCGGCCGGGTCGACGGGCCGGTAGACGCCGGCCGGGCGGTCCGCCGCGGGGTCGGGCAGCGGCTCCGCCGGGGTGGCGGGCGCGGGCGGCGCGATCGCCGGGGACATGGTCGCGGCGGCGAGCACCGCGGGGCCGTGGTCGGCCTGGATGGTGACGAGCGAATCGCCGTCGGAGATCTGGTGCGTCGGTGGCGCGTCGTAGCTGCGCCCGCGGTCCGGGTTGATCCACACCGGTCCCTCGGCGCCGAGCGGGTACACCACGGCGAACGAGGTGGTGCCGCGCTCGACCCGGACCCCGCCGATCTCGACGGTGCCGGGCGAGCGGCCGCTCGGGAAGCGCAGCGTGACCAGGGCCGCGCTGCCCTCGCCCGCCTCCGCGATCGCCAGGTGCAGCCGCTGCATCTCCGCTGCCAGCGTGGCCGGGGGGCCGCTGTGGTGCCTGACTCCGCCGAGCCACCCCGCCGCCCGCTGCAGAGCACTGGGCCCGGCGTCGCCCGGGCTCAGGTAGGCGGGGGCGGTGGGGTGGCCGTGGAAGGTGGCGAGCAGGGCGAGTGCGCGCTCGTCCCGGTCGTCGTGCGCGTCGGTGACGTCGTCGTTGTCGTCCGAGAACTCCGCGACCGGCGGGTCGGCGAAGACGCGGTACTCGCCGTTGTCGGTGCTCATCAACTGCTCGATCCGCTGCTGCCGCGCCGGATCGGTGACCGGGCGGCGCGGCGGCGGCGGCACCGGGTTGCGGGCGGGGGTGAGGGCGGCGGTCGGCAGGTCGTCGGCCGTGGCCGGTGCGGCGGGCATCCCGGGATCGGCGCCGTTCGTACCGGGGATCGCGGCGGCGGGCTGTTCGACCGCGGTGGTCGCGGGCGTCGTCCGCGCGATGCCGACGTCGATCGAGGGCGTGCCCGACCGGCGGGGCCGCGTGCTGCGCTCCCGCACCACGCCCGCCTGCACCATCGGCAGCACCGGGAACGGCAGCGCGGCGGCGGGATCGACCGACGCCGGCGGCGGCTCCGGCTCCCCTTCCGTGCTCTCCCGCTCCGGCAGCCCGGCGGCGGGCGGGGCCGGGGCGAGCGGAACCGTGGTCTGCAGGGGGCGCAGGGCGCGCGGCTCCGGGCTGTCGGTGCCGCGGGGGGCCGCGGTGCGGTCCTGCTGCGGCGGGGCCGCCGAACCGTCCTGCGTGCCGCGCGGCGCAGCCGGACGTGGCTCGGGCCGGAGCTGCTCCCCCGGAGCCTGGGTACTGTGCGGGACCGGGGCGGGCTGCTGGACGAGGAGCTCCGGCCGGAGGGGCGGCTGTCCCCCGCCGATGACCTCCGCGGCCGGGAGCGGCTGCCGCACCTGCTCGATCGGCTCGCCGTGGCCGACCGGGCCCGCCGCCTGCTCGAGCAGTTCGAGGCCGTTCGGCTCGCGGCCCCCGAGCCGGGGCTCCTCGCCGGGGGCCCCCGGCTGGCGCTGCTCCTCGGCACCGTCCGGCTCGCGGACCTCGCTCTCGACCTCGCTCTGCTGCGCCGGCCCTGGCTGCTCGGCGACCTCATCCTGCTGCACCGGCTCGGCCTGCTCATCGGCTTCGCCCTGCTGCACCGGCCCGGGCTGCTCAGCGAGCTCATCCTGCTGCACCGGTCCGGGCTGCTCAACGGCCTCGTCCTGCTGCACCGGCCCGGGCTGCTCAGCGAACTCGTCCTGCTGAGTCGACCCCGGCTGCTCGGGGGCCGCGCCCTGCTCAAACGAGCCGGGCCGCTCGTCGATATCGCTCTGCTCACCGTCGCCGGGCGTCCGGTCCCGGTGCTCGACGGGCGAACCGGGCTGCTCGGACGTCCGGTTCTCGGCCGCCGCGGCCCGCTCCCGCTGCTCGCCCGACTCCACCGGCGAACCCGTGGTGTCCCGGCTCTCGACCCGCTCCGGCGTCTCGCTCCGGTCGGGTTGCTCGATCGACGTGGTGTTCGTACGCTCCGGCTGCTCGACATCGCCGGTCCGCACCGGGGTCTCGGCCCGCTCGGGCACCGCCGCCTCCGTCGCCCGGTCGCCCTGCCCGCCGCCCTCGACCGACGCGCGGCGATCGGACTGCTCCGGCGTCCCGGAGCGCTCGTCGCCCGGCTCCCCCTCGACCCGGCCGGGTTGCGGCTCGGCCACCCCGGTCACCTCGGCCCCGGGCTTCCCGGTCTCGGAGACCTCCCCCGGCACCCCGGAACGCTGCGGCCCCTCCGTCGGCTGCGCCGCCGATTCCGTACTCGCGGCGGCGACGTTCCCCTGCTGCGTGATCGGATTCCCGCCAGCCAGCCGCTCCGGTGCCACCCCGCCTCGCGGCGCCGCCTGCTCGGCGGCGGGCCGCCCGGACTCCCCTGGCACCGGCGCTCCGGTCGGGGCGAAGACGGCGCTCTGCCCGCCGGTGCCGGTCGAGCCGACCGGAGCGGTCCGCGGCTGCGATCCGTCGATCGGCTGCGGGCCCCCCGGCGCCGATTTCCCGTTCACCCCGAAGCCGGGCGCGGGGCCGGGCATTACACCGGCCTGCTCCGGCTCACCGCCGCCGGGCGGCGCCTTCTCCTCGCCGAGCCAATCCTGGCCCTCCGCACCCCCGGCCGCGCCGAGATCGACACCGAGCGGGACGAAGCCGCGCACCCCGCCGACCCCGCCGACCAGCCCGCCCTGCACGAACCCGCCGACGATCGACTCCGGCGTGAACGCCTCCCCGATGGACTGCCCGGCCGCCAGCGTGGCGACGACGCTGCCCGCGATCCCGCCGATCCCGTCGCCGAAGGCCCCGACGCCCGCGCCCCTCGCCCCGCTGCTCCACACACTGCCCGCCCCGCCGAGCCAGTCGTCGAGCTTGCCGCCCAGCCACTTCGACGCGGCGTCGCCGACCACCTCGCCCGCCGCGCCGCCGAGCATCGACAGCCCGAACTCCTGCCCGTCGAACTCCCTGCGCGTGCCCGCCGCCATCTGGCTCAGCTGGACGAGCCCGTTGAAGAACGCCTCCTCGCCCGCACCCTTGATCGCGGTGGTGCCGATGACGCCCCAGCCCTTGGCGGTGGGGAGCACCCGGATCCCCTTGTAGATGTACTTCTTCGAGGCCGAGGCGCCGAGCCTGGCGGCGATCGCGGCGATCGAGTTCACCATGGCCCGCTCGGCGCCGGCCAGCACGGCCCGCGCGGTGGCCAGCGCCGCCGCCTGGTTGACCGCCACCGTGGGCGGGAAGAGCCACGCCATGGCCAGCTCGATGACCAGCCAGCAGAGCGTCACGATGATGGTGATCTTCTGCGCCTGGATCTCGGTGCCCATGTCGAAGGCCATGTCCGACACCGAGCGTATGTGCTTCGCCAGCATCTCCAGCGACTGGTCCCCGGTGCGGAGCTGATCGAACCGGGTGGCGATCTCCTCGGTGCCGACGCCGTCGCGGTAGGCCGCGAGGCTGGCCCGCTTGGTCGCGTCCACGCCGGGCAGCAGGGCTTCGATTCCGTCGGCGGCGGCGGCCCAGGCGGCGGAGACGGCGAAGGCGGCGTCCTCGTCACCCTCCGGCCAGGGCGCGCCCGCGATCCACCCGATCCAGTGCAGTTCCGGGGGCAGTTCGAGGCTCATCGCCGCGCGGCTCCCGGTCGCGCAGGCGGGGCCACCGCTACCTCCCTCACGAACTGTCCGAACAGCGCTCGACCGTGCTGTCCCAGCCGCCCAAGCGTAGAACGCCGCCGCCGGAACCGCACCTCGCGGCATGCACCAGCCGAATTGCCACAGAGCGCAATTGACGTCCCGGACACCCCGGGGTCATCCGGCGTTCCCGGTTCGGCGACACTCTGAACGCGCACCCCGCTCGTGGTACCGGAGGAACGAGAACCCCATGACCCCAAGTCCACCCGAGAACGACGAACAGGTACACCGCTACCTCGCCGAGGTTCTCGGCACCGACCGCCCGTTCGCGGTCTACCCCTGCGAGTACGGCTGGGTCTGCCAGCAGCAGCTCACCGACGACGAGCTCGCGGCCGGCATGGGCATGGGCCTCGGCAACTACGTCGTGGATCGGCGCACCGGCGCGGTCACCGCGCACACCAGCCTGCACCCGCTGACCATCGGCGAGCAGTACGACGAGGACGTCCGCGCCGGAAACCCGGTGCGCGGCTACCAGCTATACCCCCCGCTCTGGGAGATCGACATGCACCGCGTCGCCGATACCCCGGCCGAGGTCCGGTACCGGGTCACCGCCCGCTCCCTGGCGGAGCCGCCCGCCGAGGAGCCGAGCGAGCACCTGCTGACCATCGACAAGCAGAACTACTACTACAGCACCGACAGCGAGGTGACCCACACCGCGTGCGGCCACGCGGTGGTCTGGGCGGAGCAGCAGGGCAGACCGAGCGGGGAGTGGCCGGAATCGGGCACCTTCCGCGCCTGAGACTCCGCACCCACAACGAGGACGCCAGCCCCCTAGACTCGGGGCAGGCAGCATCGGCCGCAAGGGGGAACCGGTGGAGGACAGGGCTAGGGGTATGACGCGGCGATTGAGGAGGCGCGGGCGCGAGGCGCTCGACCGGATCGGACCCAGGCGGTCCGAGGATCGGGTCATCGCCGAGGCGGCGCAGTACTGGACCAGCCCCGCCGAGCCGGCGTGGGCGGGCAACTCGCACTGGCGAACGGGAATCCCCGGGCAGTGGGAGCAGGTGGGGCAGGACCACCTGGCGCTCTTCGACAAGCTCGCGCGGGTGCTCGACGCCCCGCCGTCGTTCGGAACGGTGCTCGAGTGGGGGTGCGGCGGCGGCGCCAACGCCGTCGCCTTCGCTCCCCGCGCGAAGCGGTTCGTCGCGGTCGACGTCGTGCAGGCGAGCCTCGACGAATGCCGCGCGCACACGCTCGCCGCCTGCGACGTCGACTTCGAGCCGCTGCTCGTCGAGGTCGAGAAGCCCGAGGCCGCCGTGGCGGCGATCGGGCGCGCGAGCTGCGATGTGTTCCTCTGCCTCTACGTCGTGGAGCTGCTGCCCTCCGCCGAGTACGCCACCCGGATCCTCCGGATCGCCCGGGAGGTGCTCGCCGCGGGCGGAGTCGCCTTCATCCAGGTCAAGTACCGCGACAGCGACGGCAGGACCGCCCCCAGGCGCAACTACGCCCGGAACCTCGCCTCGCAGACGATTTTCCCGATCGACAAATTCTGGAAGGTCGCGGAGGAGAACGGCTTCCGGCCGGAAGCGGTTCACCTGGTCCCGGAGAACGAGCTCGACCGGAACTACGCGTATTTCCTGCTGAGCGCGGCCAAGAACACTCAGCGGCTCGGCGGCGGCAGATAACCCACCGGCCAGACAGTGCTGTCGTCGTATTTCACGCCGGCGACGGCGACTCCGCTCAGATCGACCCCGGTCAGCTCGGCACCGCTCAGATCGACATGCTCCAGCGACGTCGACCCGAACCGCGCCCCGCTCAGGTCGGCATTCTGGAACCCGACCTCGTTCAGGTCACACTTCTCGAAACTCGCGCCGGCGAGGTCGGCGCCCCGGAACGTACTCCGCCATACCGCGGAGTCGTTCATCGCCATCCCCCTGAGGTCGGCCGAGTCGAAGTTCGTATCGAAGACCGTCGACGAGTTGATGACGGAGCCGCTCAGGTCGGATTCCCGGAAATCCGTATTCGTCAACGTCACGTCCACCATCAACACGCCGGCCAGACACGCGCCGCCCACATCGACGGCGTGAATCTCCTCGCCGCGCGTCTTCGCCTCCCCGTCCTCCTCGTACCCCCGGCGGGCGATCGCGGTCGAAGCGGCCTCGATATCCGGAGCGACCGCCGCATCTCCCCCGATCGAGTCGCACGACTCGCCGACCGGCGCATGCGTCCGGACGAACGCCGAGAGGACCGAGAACACACCCCAGTGATCCCGAGGGGAATCGACCGCCAACCGCTCCAGCGAATAGATCGCGCCGAGCCGAATATCGAGATTCTCCGAGCCGAGCTGCGACACCGCCTTGTAGTACCGGTCGTTGATCTGCGTCTCCCGCTGCGTCTCGACCTGCAACCGGCTCGCCTCGAACGACCTGGCGGTGAAGAGCACCGCCCCGATAGCCGTCAACGCGGTGACGAGCCCCGCGACCTCGGCGATGGTGATCCCCCGGAATCGCTCGGCCACGCCGCGGAGGAAATTCCGGAGCGCGCGAAATCTGACAGCATGCGGAATATGGAGCCGCTGGGCCGCTGTGCTGCGCCGCAACCTGCCCCGCCGAGGCGGAGGAAGATTCCGGCGCGGTCGGCTCGGAGCCGGTCGGCGCAGGCCGGTGCCCGCGACCCTGCGCGGGGTCGAAGAACTCGGTCGGCGCGGCGAACCGGGGGGCATCTCGCGATCATGCCGAACATCGATCCATAACCATCGAACCGGCATGGGCGTTTCCCGGTGCGAATTCGGTGCTGGTGGGGCGGGCGGGGCTCGAACCCGCGACCAATGGATTATGAGTCCACGGCTCTAACCGACTGAGCTACCGCCCCCGACCTCGTGATCACGAGTGCCACCGGATGCTACCGGCTCACCTGATCCGGACACCAGTTGCGAGCTCGGCACTAGGGTGAACGGGACGTACCCGCGAGGTTCCGGAGGCCGTGATGGCGAGTGTGTTCGTGCGGCTGTTGCAGGCGCATCAGTGGGTGTACGAGCGCAGTGACGGGCGGTTGGGGCATCGGGTGCTGCTCGGGAATCCGACGTTGCTGCTGCGGACCGTGGGGCGGAAGACCGGGGAGCCGCGGGTGGCGGCGTTGACCTACGGCCGGGATGGGGACGACTTCCTGGTGACGGCGTCGAACGGCGGGGCGGACCGGGCTCCGGGGTGGCTGGCGAATGTGAAGGCGCGGCCGGAGTGCGCGATCCAGGTCGGGCGGGAGAAGATCGCGGTGACGGCGAAGCCGACGTATCCGGGGGATCCGGAGTACCTGCGTCGGTGGACGATCGTGGACGGGGTGAATCAGGGGCGGTACACCGACTATCAGAAGCTGACCGCGCGGCCGCTGGCCGTTGTGGTGCTGACGCCGACGAAGCGGGCGTGATCCGTCGCGTCCGATGCGCGAACGCACCGGACGCGGAACGGGGGGTTAGCGGGGACCGCTGTCGATGCGCGCCTCCCTGGGTTCGACATTATCCCAGCGACTGCGATCCAGCGGGGGACGGCTGGCGATTTGCACGACTCCGATGACCATGAACAGAACGACTGCTACGACCGCGACCACGATCAGAATTTCCACGGACGGCACAGTAGCCCCGCAATCGAGCTACCGCACCGCGTAACCGGTCTGTACTTCCAAGTTTCCCGAACTTGCGGTCACCCAAACCATTCGGGATGGATTGTTATTCGGCATCGGCCCTGCTTGTACGTAATCACAGCTCCCGACCGGGCCGAAATTGTGATTTCCGACAAATTTCGGACCAAGCCGAGGGATAGCCCCGGTGGAGGGAAGCGGGACGCATCATGGGTGTGCCCGGATCGATCGAATTAGTTATCGACCAGCAACGCCTGATGGCACCGGGTTCTGGCGGAAACGGTCAGGAACCCCCGCCGCAGCTGCTGCCGCTGCTGCACGAACTCCCGCTGCTGCACGAGGAGCCACTGCTGCACGAGCTGCCGCTGGAGCAGGAGGAACCGTGGGAATGGGGGTCGTGCGAGTGGTGGTGCGCGGAGGAGTCGCCACCGGAGAAGCCCGAGCCGCTGTCCGACCAGGACGTACCGGAGTCGGCGGCGCTCCACGGCGAGGAGCCGCTGCCGATCGACGAGGTGAAATTGCCGATCTGGTCGTGCGCGCTCGCGACCAGGCGCCACACCAGGAAGCCGATGACGAGGAAGACCAGCACCAGCAGCACCAGCGCGACGACGAGAACGGCGATCATGGCCGAATGGTAGCGCCGAAACCGGCTCCGAGCAGCGCGAATCGGTGCCGCTGGCTACAGTGGGGCGGTGGCGCTCCTCCGCTCCCGCGCGGCCGCGCGGCCCGCGATCGACCTGGGCCGCGTCGAAAGTGCCGTCGCCGCACTGGAACTCGTCGAGCCGGTCTTCAAGACCTGTCCGTGGCAGCCGCGCGACCTGGTGATCACCGGGCTGCGGCAGTGGCTGCGCTGCTGCGGGGCGGCGCTGCGCGACGGCCGGATGATCGGCATGCCCTCGCACGCGGTGGACGAGGCCTGGCACGGGCTCATCCTCTGCACCGAGCGGTACGCGGACTTCTGCGCGGCCGCGTACGGCCGCTTCCTGCACCACTACCCCGACGGCGCCGGGCCGCTGCGCGGCACGCCGGAGCCGGTGCGGCGGCAGCTCGGGCGGACGGTGGTGGCCTGGTCGCTGGTGGCGCAGCCGGGCGAGCGGTGCGTGCTCTGGGATCTGGACACGGTGGTCGGGGTGGAGCGGCCGTGGGGGGTGTGCGCGGACCAGGTGGCGGCGGTGGAGTCGGAGCTGGCGCGGCTCGCCGCGGGGTAAGCGCTCAGACGTCCAGGACGAGGCGGCCGCCATCGGCTCGGGAGACGCACGGGAGCAGGTCGCCTGCCGCGCGCTCGGCCGGGGTGAGCGCGCCGTCGCGGTGCTCGGGGTCGCCGGCCAGGACCCTGGTGACGCAGGTGCGGCAGAAGCCCTGCATGCACGAGTAGAGCCGGTCGGGACGCGCCGCGAGCAGGACGTCGAGCGCGGAGCGGTCGGCGGGGACGGTGAGTACCTCGCCGGTGCGGGCGAGTTCCAGTTCGAACGGGACGCCGTCGCGCACCGGGGCCGGGCCGAAGCGCTCGAAGTGCACCTCGACGCCGGGCAGGGTGCGGGTGGCGGCGAGCACGGTGTCGGTCAGGCCGGTGGGGCCGCAGCAGTAGACGGCGGTGCCGGGGGCGATCCCGGGGAGCAGGGCGGCGGCGTCCGGCGGGCCGTCGCGGTCGTCGGTGCGGATGTGGACGCGGCGGCCGTAGCTCGCGAGTTCGGCGCGGAACGGGAGGGATGCGCGGGAGCGGCCGGTGTAGGTCAGGGACCAGTCGGCGCCGAGCCGGTCGGCGAGGCCGAGCATGGGCAGGATCGGGGTGATGCCGATGCCGCCCGCCACGAAAAGCAGCCGGTGCGCGGGTGATCCGAAGCCGGGGACCGCGAACGGGAAGGCATTGCGCGGGCCGCGAGCAACCAGCGAGCTTCCGGTGCGGACGGAGCCGTGGAGCTCCAGGGAGCCGCCCGCGCCGCCGTCGACGCGGCGGACGGCGATGCGGTAGGCGTGGCGGTCGTCCGGGTCGCCGCAGAGCGAGTACTGGCGGAAGCGGCCGGAAGGGAGTTCCAGGTCCAGGTGCGCGCCGGGGTGCCAGCGGGGTACACGGCTGCCGTCGGGGGCGCGGAAGGTCAGGGCGACGACGTCGTCGGCGACCTGTTCGCGGCGCGCGACGATGAGCGGCAACCGGTCGGCGTGCACCGCGGTGACCGGGGCGCGGCGGTGGGTCAGCGCGGACCAGCGCAGGCGGGCGGAGGCGAGCGCGTGCACCACGCGGAGGGCGCGGTCCGGGCGGCCGGCGCCGAAGAGGTCGGCGGGCAGCGTGCCGGTCACGAGGCCGCCGCCCGCGCGGCCGGGGACTGCGCGAGATACGCCACCGCCTGCGCCGTCGACCCGACCCCGCCCGGGTCGTAACCCGGCACGAAAGTACTGGCGGCGCTGCGCAGCAGCGACGGCACACCCGGGAGCGCCCCGCGCCACATGGCAGCACCGACCCGCAGCCCGAGCAGCGGATACCCGTGATCCGGCAGCGCCGGATCCTGCCGCACCAGGAAGCGCGTCCCGCGCAGCAGGAGCAGCAGGAACACCGGGAAGGTCAGCGCCATCACCGCGGAGCGCCGCAGGTAACCCGCCCCGAAGTACACCGCGACGTCGTGCGCCACGTGCCGGTGCTCCACCTCCTCCGCGCCGTGCCAGCGGTATAGGTCGGCCATCCGCGGATCGGCCCCGAACCCCTCCAGATCCGCATTGAGCACCCAGTCGCCGAGGTAGGCGAAGAAGTGCTCCAGGCAGGCGATGAAGGTGAGCCGCTCGACCAGCAGCTGCGCCGAGCCGTCCGCCCGCGGCCCCAGCGTCCGCCGGAACAGGAACTCGGCCTGCCGCAGGTACGGCCCCGGGTCGATGCCCGCCGCGCCGAGCACCTCGTGCAGCACCTTCTCGTGCGTGTCGGCGTGCACCGCCTCCTGGCCGACGAAGCCGAGCATGGCGGCGCGCAGCCGCTCGTCGCGGACCAGCGGCAGCGCCTCGCCGTAGGCGGCGCAGAACATCCGCTCACCCTCGGGGAGCAGCAGGTTCAGCGCGTTGATCAGGTGCGAGGCGATGGGCTCGCGCGGCATCCAGTGCAGGGGCGTGGCTGCCCAGTCGAAGCGCACCGCGCGCGCCCGCAGCGCGACCGTCCCCGGGTCGGGGTCGGCGCGGCGGGTGAGCCGTCGAAGCAGCGTCATCGGTACTCCTTCATCCGCGATTACCGTAACCGTGCGTACGGAATATCTGCAACACCTGGTAACAGCAATGAGCGGCGTAAGTTCGGGGCCGACGTTCGACCGAAGTGAGGAGATCCGGTGAGCCGACTCAGCGGCAAAGTGGCACTGATCAGCGGCGCGGCCCGTGGCATGGGCGCCGCGCACGCCAGGGCGGTGGTGGCGCACGGCGGGCAGGTGGTGCTCGGCGACATCCTGGACGAGCCGGGCGCGGCGCTGGCCGACGAGCTCGGCGACGCGGCGGTGTACGTCCCGCTGGACGTGCGCGATCCGGAGGCGTGGGGCGCCGCGGTGCGCACCGCCGAGGAGCGGTTCGGCGGGCTGCACGTGCTGGTCAACAATGCCGGGATCGTGAACGGGAACCTGCTGCCCGACTTCGAGCTGAGCGAGTGGCAGAAGATCATCGACATCAACCTGACCGGCACCTTCCTCGGGATGCGGGCCTCGGTGCCGCTGCTGCGGAAGTCCGGCGGCGGGTCGATCGTGAACATCTCGTCGGTGGAGGGGCTGCGCGGCAGCGCGGGGCTGCACGGGTACGTGGCGACCAAGTTCGCGGTGCGCGGGCTCACCAAGTCGGCGGCGCTGGAGCTGGCGCCGCAGGGAATTCGGGTGAACTCGGTGCACCCGGGGCTGATCCGGACGCCGATGACCGAGGGGATCCCGGAGGATTTCCTGCAGATCCCGCTCGGCCGCGGCGCGGATCCGGAGGAGGTGTCGGCGCTGGTGGTCTTCCTGGCCTCGGACGAGTCGTCGTACTCGACCGGCGCGGAGTTCGTGGTGGACGGCGGGCTCACCGTCGGGGTGCCGCACAAGTCCTGAGTCAGCCGAGCAGCAGCCCGGCGCCGAGCGCGACCATGATCAGCGCGATGGCGGCGTCCAGGCCCCGCCAGGCGCCGGGGCGGGCGAAGAGCGGGCCGAGCAGGCGGGCGCCGTAGCCGAGCGCGACGAACCACAGGACGCTCGCGGTCATGGCGCCCGCCGCGAGGTACCACCTGTCGGCGCCGGCGTGCGCCGAGGCGAAGGAGCCGAGCAGGACGACGGTGTCCAGGTAGACGTGCGGGTTGAGCCAGGTCAGGGCCAGGGTGGTGGCGATGGTCGCGCCGAGCGCCGGAACGGTCCGGCTCGGGCCGGAGGCCACCGAACCCAGCGGCCCGGGGCCGCCGCCGCTCGCGGCTCCCGCCGGAGCGTCACCCCCGGTGGCTGCGGCGGCGGCGCGCACCAGGACCGCGCCGGAGGCCACGTAGTCGCCCGGCTCGGGATCGGCGGGCAAGAGCGCCGCCGGACTCCACGCCCGCCGCAGCGCCAGCGCCGCGTACCCGAACAGGAACGCCGCCCCGGCCCAGCGCGCCACCACCAGCACCTCGGGCGCCGAGCGCAGCACCGCCCCGAACCCCCCGACCCCCGCCGCGATGAGCAGCACGTCCGAGACCGCGCACACCCCGACCACCGCCGCCACGTGCGTGCGGGTGATCCCCTGCCGCAGCACATACGCGTTCTGCGCGCCGATCGCCACGATGAGCGAGAGGCCGAAGCCGAAACCGGAGAGGGCGGAGGAGAAGGTCGAGGTCACCCAGCCAAACTAGGAACGCCCCGGCCAGCAGTCCAACTGAATATTTTCACGCACCATTAGAATCGCTGAACATGGACCTGCAGCTCGACCAGCTGCGCGCACTCAGCGCGGCGGTCACCGAGGGCACCTTCGAGGCCGCCGCCCGCCGCCTGCACCTCACCCCGTCGGCGCTGAGCCAGCGCATCAAGGCGCTGGAGGACGCGGCGGGGCGCATCCTGGTCCAGCGCGTGAAGCCGGTGCGCCCCACCGAATCCGGGACCGCCGTGCTCCGCCTGGCCAGGCAGCTGGAGCTGCTCGTCGGGGAGACCGCCCGCGAGCTCGGCGCGGAGGACGGGAGCACCCCGGTGCGGCTGCCGTTCGCGGTGAACGCCGACTCGCTCGACACCTGGGTGATGCCCGCGCTCGCCCGCACCCCGCCGGGGCTGAGCTTCGAGATCCACCGGGAGGACGAGGAGCACACCACCGCCCTGCTGCGCGACGGCACCGTGGTCGCCGCCGTCACCGCGACCCGCCGCGCGGTGCAGGGCTGCTCGGTGCGGCCGCTCGGGATCATGCGGTACCGGCCGATGGCCGCGCCGGAGTTCGCGACGACCTGGTTCCCGGACGGCGCCGACGCCGAATCACTCGCCCGCGCCCCGGTGGTGAACTTCGACCGCAAGGACAACCTGCAGGAGGAGTACCTGCGCAGGCGGACCAGGCGCCCGGTGACGGCGCCGCGGCACTTCGTCCCGACCCCGCACGCCTACGTCGCCGCGATCCGGCTCGGCCTCGGCTGGGGCATGGTCGCCGAACCGCAGCTCACGGCGGCGCCGGAGCTGGTGCGGATCGACGGCGACGCCACGGTGGACGTGCCGCTGTACTGGCAGCAGTGGAAGGTGGAGTCACCCGCGCTGGAGGCGCTGGCCGCCGCCATCGCCATCGCGGCGGCCGGCACCCTCCGTCCGGCCGGTCCCTGACGCGGAGCCGGCCCCCCGCAGGTCAGCGCATGAGTTTGCGCGCGATCTTGCTCCCGAAGCCGAGCCGGATGGTGCGGTCGAGCGTCTGCACCATCTCGTCGGCGTACGGGTACCAGATGCTCTCCTTCTTCGGCCCCCAGCGGTCGATCAGCACCGGCTGCGCGTGCGTGAACCCGCGCAGCGCGTCGATGCCGTTGACCTGCCCGAGCCCGCTGTTCTTGCGCCCGCCGAACGGCGCCTCCGGCACCCCGTAGATGACCGAGGCGTCGTTGTGCACCACCGACCCGGTGTGCAGCTCGCGCGCCAGCCGGACCGCCTTGGCGCGGTCCCTGGTGAAGACGCTGCCGCTCAGCCCGTACGCGCAGTCGTTGGCGAGCCGGACGGCCTCGTCCTCGTCGGCGACCCGCATGATCGAGACGATCGGGCCGAAGGTCTCCTCGCGCATGAGCTCCATGTCGTGCGTGACGTCGACGACCAGCGTCGGCTGGAAGTAGACGCCGTCCGCGGTGTCCTGCTCCCCGCCGAGCAGCACGGTGGCGCCCTTGTCCCTGGCGTCCTGCACGTGTTTGCTGACGATATCGAGCTGGCGATCCCAGAAGAGCGGGCCGACGTCCTTGCCCGCGCCGTAGGTGACCGCCGCCGCCTTCTCCCGCACCTTGGCGACGAACTCGTCGGCCACGCTCTCCACCACGTAGATCCGCTCGACGCCGACGCAGACCTGCCCGCTGTTGAACATCGACAGGTACACCGCGCCCGCCGAGGCCCGCTCCAGATCCGCGTCGGCGCAGACGATCATCGCGTCCTTGCCGCCGAGCTCGAGCGTGCACGGGATGAGCCGCTCGGCGCAGGCCGCCGCGATCCGCTTGCCGGTCGGCACGCTTCCGGTGAACGAGATCTTGTCGATGTCGCCGTTGACCAGGGCCGCGCCGGTCTCCCCGTCGCCGTGCAGCACCTGGAGCACGTCCTCGGGGACCCCGGCCTCGTGCAGCACCTTCACCGCCCACTCCCCGGAGTGCGGGGTGACCTCGGACGGCTTGAGCAGCACCGCGTTCCCGGCGAGCAGCGCCTGCGCCACCGGGTTGATCGAGAGCACGAACGGCCCGTTCCACGGTGTGATCACGCCGACGACGCCGAGCGGCCGGTAGCTCACCACCAGCTTCTTCAGCGGCGCGAGATAACCGTGCAGCCGCCGCTTCTCGTCGGCGAGGTCCTTGACCGCCCGGCCGCTCCAGTAGTTCAGGAAGTCGCAGGAGGGCAGGATCTCCACCGCGAGCGCCTCGACCAGTGGCTTGCCGGTCTCCGCGCGCACGGTGGCGGCGATCTCCTCGCGGCGATCCACCAGCACCTGCACGGCCCGGCGGATGATCGCGGCGCGCTCCTTGACCGGCCGCGCGGCCCAGCCCGGCTGGGCGGCGCGGGCCGTCGCGATCGCGGCCGCGACCTCATCCGGGGTGCGCACCACGATCTCGCCGACGTCCGCCCCGTCCGCGGGCGAGCGCAGGCCGAGCCTGCGGTGCCCGTCGGCGGTCGGCGGCAGCGTTTCGACGATGGCCATGCGATCTCCTCACACCAAGTGGTGTAACAGGTTCTAATTATGCTCGAGCTTACGACACCGGCGCACAGCTGTACACCTGTCCGAGCAGACCGGTCCGCGTCGGTTCAATCAGTTGATTGACATCGCCGCGGTCCCGGTCCACGATCGGTGGGCGATCCCCACCCGAGGAGGCTCCGTGCCGAGCGAACCCGCTGATTCCAGCCTCACCGCGCCCTACAGCGTCGAGTTCCCGTTCACCCGCACGGTGGGGCCCACGCTCGGCGTGTTCTTCGGCGGGCTCCGCGAGGCGCGGCTCTTCGGCGCCCGCACCGACCGCGGCACCGTGCTCTGCCCGCCGCTGGAGATCGACCCGGACACCGCGCGCCCCACCGGCGAACTCGTTCCACTCCCCGACGTCGGCACGGTGCTCGGCTGGACCGGGGTGCCGAGCCGCGAGCACGACGAACTCGGCCCCGGCCACTTCGCCTGGGCGCTGATCCGGATCGACGGCACCGAGGGGGCGCTCTTCCACGCCGTCGACGTCGGCGGGGAGCTGGATTCGATCGGTGTCGGGCTGCGGGTCAGGGTGCGCTGGCGCGCGGAGCGGGAGGGCAGCATCCGCGACATCGTCTGCTTCGAGCCCCTGGAGGAATCGTGACCCTGCCCGCCCCGGTGACCACGTTCACCAGCCCGTTCAAGATGGACTACACCTACGTGGCCGGCGGCGGGCGCTCGCTCTTCCTGCGCGGCCTCGCCCGGCGCGAGCTGCTGGCCAGGCGCTGCCCCGGCTGCGCGCAGGTGTACCTGCCGCCGCCGGAGTTCTGTTCGCGCTGCCTCACCGAGCTCGGCGCGCCCTTCCCGCTGGCGGGCACCGGAACCGTGCGCACCTTCTGCGTCGTCAACTTCCCCTTCCCCGGGCAGCGGTTCGACCCGCCGTACGCGGTCGCGCAGATCCAGGTGCACGGCGCCGACACCAGGCTCATGCACCTGGTGCGCGAGATCGACTCGGCCGCACTGCAGATCGGCATGGAGGTGGAGCCGGTGTGGGCCGAGGAGGCCGAGCTGACGCACTCCCTGGACAGCATCCGGTACTTCCGGCCGACGGCGGGCGGCTCCGATGCGTGATGTCGCGGTGGTGGCGTACGAGCGGTCACCGGGGAAGGCCGCCGACCGCGAGGTCGACATGGCCGAGATCCTGCTCCCGGTCATGCGCCGCGCGCTGACCGCGGCCGGGATCACCCGCGACCGAGTCGACTTCTGGGCCTCCGGCAGCCACGACTTCTTCGAGGGCCGCACCTTCGCCTACATCGACTCGCTGGACGCGGTCGGCGCCTGGCCGCCGATCTCCGAGTCGCACGTCGAGATGGACGCGGCCTGGGCGCTGCACGAGGCGTGGACCTGGCTGCAGCTCGGCGAGGGTGCGATCGCGGTGGTGTACGGGATCGGCCGCGCCGCGCTCCCCAGCGACCTGGACCAGGTCATGGCCGCCCAGCTCGACCCCTACTTCCTCGCCCCGCTGCGCCCGCACCGCGACGCCGCCGCCGGGTTGCAGGCCGCCGCGCTGCTCGCCGCGGGCGCGCTGGACGAGAAGCAGCTGGCCGAGGTGGTCGCGCGCAGCCTCGCCGCCGCCGTGGACGAGCCGGGCGCGCAGGTCAGCGGGGTGGTGACGGTCGAGGAGCTGCTGGCGGCGCCGTACATCGCCAGCCCGCTGCGCGCGCACGACTGCGGCCCCGCGGGCGACGCCGCCGCCGTGCTGGTGCTCGCCGCGGGCGACACCGCGCGGGCGCTGACCGAACGCCCGGCGTGGCTGCGCGGCATCGACCACCGGATGGACACGCACTACCTCGGCGCGCGGGATCTGACCGAGTGCGACACCGTGACCCGCGCGGCGGCGAAGGCGGCCGAGTTCGCCGGGTTCGCCGCCGCCGACGTCGACATCGCCGAGCTGCACACCGAGTACAGCTATCAGGAGCCGTTCCTCGCCGCCGCGCTCGGCCTCGGCGCCACCCCGATCAACCCGGGCGGCGGCCCGCTCACCGGCCGCCCGGCCACCGCGACCGGGCTCATCAGGATCGGCGAGGCGGCGGCGCACATCCTGCGCGGCCGGGCCGGGCGGACGCTGGCGCACGCCACCAACGGCCCGGCGCTGCAACAGAACATGATCTGCCTGCTGGAGGGTGACCGATGAGAACCGCTGTGGTCGGGATCGGGCAGAGCAGGCAGGCCAAGCGGCGCGAGGTCACCATCGGCGCGCTGGTGCGCGAGTCGGTGGACGCCGCGCTCGCCGACGCCAGGCTGGAGTTCGCCGACATCGACGCGGTGGTGCTCTCCAAGACCCCCGACCTGTTCGACGGCGTGATGAACCCCGAGCTCTACCTGGCCGACGCCATGGGCGCCCGCGGCCTGCCGGTGACCAGGGTGTTCACCGGCGGCAGCGTCGGCGGGCACGCCGCCATCTACGGCGCGCACCTGGTGCAGGCCGGGCTGGCGAAGCGGGTGCTGGTGGTCGCCTACTCCAAGGAATCCGAGGGCGACTTCACCTGGGCGCTCTCCCGCGGCCTCCCGTTCAGCGCGCACCTCGGCGCGGGCGCCGGCGCGCACTTCGCCCCGATCATCCGCGAGTACATCCGCCGCTCCGGCGCGCCCGAGCACATCGGCTGGCAGGTCGCGGTGAACCACCGGCTCAACGCCACCCGCAACCCGTACGCGCACATCCAGCGCCCGGACATCACCGTCGAGGAGGTGCGCGGATCGCGCATGCTCTGGGACCCCATCCGCTACCTGGAGTCCTGCCCCTCCTCGGACGGCTCCTGCGCCATCGTGGTCACCGGCGCGGACGACACCGGCGGCGGCACGCACCCGCCCGCCTGGATCCACGGCATGTCCTGGCGCACCGAGACCGGCCACTTCGCCGGCCGCGACGAGGTGAACCCGGAGGCGGGCCGCCAGTGCGCCGCCGACGCCTACCGCCAGGCCGGGATCACCGACCCCGCCACCGAGATCGACACCGCCGAGCTGTACATCCCGTACAGCTGGTACGAGCCCATGTGGCTGGAGAACATCGGGCTGGCCGAGGAGGGCCGCGCCTGGGAACTCGTCGACGACGGCAGCACCGCCTTCGGCGGCAGGCTGCCGGTGAACCCCTCCGGCGGCGTGCTCTCCGGCAACCCCACCGGCGCCACCGGGCTGCTCCGCTTCGCCGAGGCCGCGCTGCAGGTGCGCGGCACCGCGGGCGAGCACCAGGTGGACGGCGCGCGCCTGGCCGTCGGGCACGCAATGGGCGGCGCCTCCCAGTTCCACGCCCTGTGGGTCGTCGGCAGCGACCGGCCCTGATCCGAGGAGAACGCATGACCAACCGGGCCTACGTCGTCGGCGTCGGAATGACCAGGTTCGAGAAGATCCAGAGCCGCGACTGGACCTACCCGCAGATGGTGGCCGAGGCGGTGAACGGCGCGCTCGGCGACGCGGGCATCGGCTACGACCGGGTGCGGCGCGCGGCCGTCGGCTACGTCTTCCAGCCCTCCACCGCGGGCCAGCGCGCGCTGTACGAGGTCGGGCTGACCGGAATTCCCGCGGTGAACGTCAACAACAACTGCGCCACCGGCACCTCCGCGCTGCTGCTCGCCCAGGAGTGGGTGCGGTTCGGCGCCGCCGACGTGACCCTCGCCGTCGGCTTCGAGCAGATGACCAGGGAGGCCATGGCCGGGTCGGGGGCGCGGCCCGCGGTGACCACCATCGACCGGCACCTGGCGGCACTGAAGGCCGCGGCCGGGTTCGGCACCGCGCCGCTCACCACCCAGTTCTTCGGCGCCGCCGCGGCCGAGCACATGCGCACGCACGGCACCACGCGGGAGCAGCTGGCCGCGGTCGCGGTGAAGAACCACGAGCACTCGACGCGCAACCCGTACGCCCAGTTCCAAAACGCCTACACAATCGAGCAGGTGCTCGCCGACAAGCCGGTGCACGACCCGCTCACCCGCTCGCAGTGCTCCCCCATGTCCGACGGCGCCGCCGCCGCGGTGATCGCGAGCGAGCGGTTCGTCGATGAGCACGGGCTCGGCGGGCAGGCGGTGGAGATCGCGGCGCAGGCGCTCGTCACCGACGACGCCGAATCCTTCGCGAGCGGGTCGATGATCGACGTGGTCGGCACGCCCATGACGCGGCGGGCCGGGCGGCAGGTCTTCGAGGCGGCCGGGGTCGGCATCGAGGAGGTGGACGTGCTCGAGGTGCACGACTGCTTCTCGATCAACGAGCTGCTCACCTACGAGGCGCTCGGGTTGTGCGCGCCGGGCGAGTCCGGGGCGCTGGTGGAGTCCGGGGCGACCACGTACGGCGGGCGGTGGGTGGTGAACCCGTCCGGGGGGCTGATCTCCAAGGGGCATCCGCTCGGCGCGACCGGGCTGGCGCAGTGCGCCGAGTTGTCCTGGCAGTTGCGCGGGTTGGCGCAGGGACGGCAGGTTGCGGGCGCCCGGATCGGGCTGGCGCACAACCTCGGTCTCGGCGGAGCCTGCGCGGTGACGCTGTACCGCGGCCCGCAGGGGTAGGTGGCCGACGCGGCGACGACCCCGAGCCGGGCCGCGCGGGTGGTTCCGCCCCGATGGCTGCCGGGCCGGCCGAATCCCCGGCCGGCCCGATTCCTCACTTCGCGGGAACCGCGAACACTCCCCTGCCGGTACCCAGCGGCAGCTCCGCGGTGGTCCGCAAGCCCGGCTCCGCCGCGACGACGTCGGGGATCGCGTTCACGATCCGCCCCGCCGCCGCCACGATCGCGGCGTGGTTGTGATCGCCGAGCTCGCTGGTCGGGCAGATATCCACGGTG
Source organism: Nocardia asteroides (assembly GCF_021183625.1). NCBI lineage: Bacteria > Bacillati > Actinomycetota > Actinomycetes > Mycobacteriales > Nocardiaceae > Nocardia > Nocardia asteroides. The sequence goes on along the minus strand of NZ_CP089214.1, from coordinate 5,571,323 downwards.
TACGACGGCTCCCCCGTGATCTCCACCCGGTACGACCCGCCCTCCTGCGCCGGCCGCGCCCAATCCGGCCGCAGGTCGTCGCGGAGCCGCGTCACGTGCTCCACCACGATCGCCGGATGCCCGTCGACCCGCCCGACGATCTCGAAGCGCAGCGCCGCCACCCCACCCTTCGGCACGTGCCCGGCCGCGATGTCGAACGCCTCCGGCGCCGGCTCCCGCTCGTAGCTCTCGGTGATCTCGTCCAGCTCGATCCCGAACCCCGCCGCCAGCTGCCGCAGCGTCGACCCCCACGCGATGGTGAGCACCCCGGGCAGCAACAGCAGCGGCACCTCGTCCAGCGGCTTGCCGAACCCCATGACGTCGAACATCACCGTCGCGCCGTCGTAGGTCGCGTAGTCCGCGATCTCCAGGCAGCGCACCTGCTCGATCCGCTGACAGGTGGAGGCGAGCGCGAACGGGATCAGGTCGTTCGCGAACCCCGGGTCCACCCCGGTGACGAAGAAGCTCGCCCCGCCGTCCACCGCCGTCTGCTGCACCCGGTCGATCACCTTCTGCGGCAGCACCTGCCACGGGTACTGGAACGACACCGGCGCCGAGCCGACCACGTTCACCCCCGCGGCCAGGAACTTCAGGCAGTCCTCCAGCGCCTCCATCGGCCTGGTGTCGCCCATGGCGCAGTAGACCGCGCAGTCCGGCTCCAGCGCGAGCAGCGCGTCCAGGTCGTCCACCGCGGTGATGCCGGTGACCACGTCGAGCCCGGCCAGCTCCCCCGCGTCCTTCCCGACCTTGCCCGGGGTGGCGACCGCGAGCCCGGCGAGCTCGAAGCGCGGGTCGGTGACGAGCTGGCGCAGCGCCAGCGCGCCCACGTTCCCGGTAGCGATGTGGACGACGCGGATGGGCATGGAATCTCCTCTGCCGACGGTGCCCGAGCACCTGTCTGGAAATCTGTCTGGAATGTGTTCCAGATCCTATGGTAGCGTCGGGCCATGGGACGCGTTGACGGCAAAGTTGCACTCATCAGTGGCGGTGCGAGGGGCATGGGCGCCGCGCACGCCAGGCTGCTGGTGGCCGAGGGCGCGCAGGTCGTCATCGGCGACATCCTGGACGACGAGGGCAAGGCGCTGGCCGAGGAGATCGGCGCCGGCGCGCGCTACGTCCACCTCGACGTCACCCAGCCCGAGGAGTGGGACGCCGCCGTCGCCGTCGCCGTGCAGGAGTTCGGCTCGCTGACCGTGCTGGTGAACAACGCGGGCATCGTGAACGGCGCGCCCATCCACAAGTTCGACCTGGAGCAGTGGCGCCGCATCCTGGACGTCAACCTGACCGGCACCTTCCTCGGCCTGCGCGCCGTCGTGCCCGCCATGAAGAAGGCGGGCACCGGCTCGATCATCAACGTCTCCTCGATCGAGGGGCTGCGCGGGGCGCCGTGGGCGCACGGCTACGTCGCCACCAAGTGGGGCGTGCGCGGCCTGGCCAAGTCGGCCGCGCTGGAGCTGGCGCCGCTCGGCATCCGGGTGAACTCGCTGCACCCCGGGCTGATCCGCACCCCCATGACCGAGAACATCCCGGACGACATGGTCACCATCCCGATGGGCCGCCCGGCCGCGCCGGAGGAGGTCGCGACCTTCGTGCTCTTCCTGGCCGGCGACGAGTCGTCCTACGCCACCGGGGCCGAGTTCGTCGTGGACGGCGGGCTCGTCGTCGGCGTGCCGCACAAGACCTCGTAGGCCGGGCACCGCGCCGGGGATGACGGCAGCGCCGCGCCCCGCGCCGGTCTCCCGGGCCGGGCGCGGGGCGCTAGGGTCGATTCCGTGACTGCAGGGCGGGAAACGGCGGAGTCCGGCGCGCCGCGCGCGGACGCCACCCTGTCCACCGACCGCAGGCTGGTGGCCGCCGCCGAGCGGCTCTTCGCCGAACGCGGCATCGACGCCGTCTCGCTGCGCGCCGTGATGGCCGCGGCGGGCGCGAATGTCGCGTCGGTGCACTACCACTTCGGCTCGAAGGATGCCCTCGTCCGGGCCGTGATCCGGGCGCGCGGCGGGGAGATCTCGGTGCGCCGCGCCGAGCTGCTCGACGCCGCCGAGGCGAGCGAGCCCGCCGCCCGCGCCCTTGCCGATGCCTTCGTCCGCCCGGTCGCCGAGGCCATGGCGGCGGGCGGCGGCGACTGGGTCACCGTCGTCGCCGACGTGATCACCGTCAACCACGGCGCGCTCCGCCAGGTGACCGAGGAGTTCACCGCGCAGGCCGTGCGTTTCACCGAGCTGCTCACCCGGCTGCACCCCGACCTGCCACCCCGCACGGTGCGCTTCCGCCTCACCCAGGCGATGACCTTCACCTTCCAGACCCTCGGCGACCGGGACCGGCTGCGCGACATCCTCGCGCTCAGCGGCACCCACCTCACCGCCGAGGAGGTGCTGGCGGAGCTGCTCGACACCGTCACCGCGATTCTCGCGGGTCCGCCGGACCGCTGAGGCCGCACCCGGCCCGATCCTGCGCCCTTGCCGCGCTCGGCCGCGGCGATACCGGCCGGGGTGCGGCATGTCCGGTGCGCCCCGCCTGCCCGGCGACACCCGCGCGCCCCCGGGCACGGCACCCCGCCGTGCCCGGAAACCGCTGTCCGGCAGCATGATCCGCTCAGTTCACTTGACGCGCCGACTCGCCCCAGTACTGCGCGCGCAGCGCCTTCTTGTCCGGCTTGCCGAGCGGGCTCACCGGAATGCTCGCCGCGAAGTCGACCGACTTCGGCGTGTACACCGCCCCCTTGCGCTCCTTGACCAGCGCCTGCAGCTCCTCGACGGCGACCCGCTGCCCCTCGCGCAGCACCACCACCGCCTTGACCGCCTCGCCCCACTTGTCGTCCGGCACCCCGATCACCGCGGCGGCGCTCACCGCCGGATGCGCCGAGAGCACGTCCTCCACCTCGCGCGGGTACACGTTGAAGCCGCCGGAGACGATCATGTCCTTCTTGCGGTCGACGATGTAGAGGAACCCCTCCGCGTCCTGCCGCGCGATGTCACCGGTGTGCAGCCAGCCGAACTGGGTCGCCTCCGCCGTCTGCTCCGGCTTGTTCAGGTACCCCTGCATGACCAGCGGCCCGCGCACGCAGACCTCGCCCGGCTCGCCGTCGGGCACCGCATTGCCCTGGTCGTCGAGGAGCGCCACGTGCAGCCACGGCACCGGCTTCCCGCAGGAGGCCAGCCGCTCCGGCTTGTCCAGGTCGTGGTCCTCCTTGCGCAGCACCGAGATCGTCATCGGGCTCTCGGCCTGGCCGTAGAACTGGAAGAAGATCGGGCCGAACCTCCGGATCGCCTCGGCCAGCCGGGTCGGCGAGATCGCCGAGGCGCCGTAGAAGACCGTCTCCAGGCTGGACAGGTCGTAGGAGTCCAGCTCCGGGTAATCGAGCAGCGCGTAGAGCATGGTCGGCACCAGCATGGTCGAGGTGATCCGGTACTTCTCGATCGCCGCGAGCACCGCCGCCGGGCTGAACCCGGGCAGCACCACGATCGACCCGCCCTGCAGGCTGGTCGGATTCCAGAACGCGCCGCCCGCGTGGCTCAGCGGCGTGCAGACCAGGAAGCGGGTCTGGGCGGGCCACTGCCACTCCGCCATCTGGATGCGCAGCAGCGCGGCCGCGCCCCGGTAGCTGAGCATGACGCCCTTGGACTTGCCGGTGGTGCCGCCGGTATAGGCCAGGCTCCCGGTGTCGTTCAGCGACACGTCCGGCGCCGTCAGCGGCACCGGCTCGAACCCGGCCGCGGTGGCGATCAGATCCGTCCCCGCCTCGGTCGGCCCGAGCGCGAGCAGGGTCTTCAGGCTCGGCACCGCCGCCGCCAGCTGCGCCGCCCGCTCCTCGTACTTGTCCGGGTCGTAGATCAGCGTCTCGATATCGCCGTCCGCCAGCGCGTACGAGTGGTCGTCCAGCGACCCCATCGGATGCAGCGACACGAAGCGCACCCCGACAACGCCGTTCGCCCCCTGCGTGAACAGCACCTCCGGCCGGTTCGCCGAGAGCAGCGCCACCCGGCTGCCGACGCCGAGCCCGAGCGCCCGATACGCCTGCGCGAAGGTGCTGATCCGATCCCGCACCTCGCGATAGGTCAGCGTCTCGTCGCCGATGTGCACGGCGGTCCGATCGGCATAGCGGTCCAGCGAGCGGATCAGCAGATCCACCGGCAACGGCTCCCGGTGCAGCGGATCGGGCTCCCGGCTCGGCGCAGGTGTGTTCATCGTGCCCCTCTCGGCGCGTTCTTCTCGGTTGCGCCGGACCACGGCCACGGCGCAACCCGGCCGGCGGACGGTCGAAACTATAACACGTTCTATTTACTCGATCGGGAGATTCCGGCGGGATCGGCGGGCATCCTCGTGGCCGCATCCTGACCGAGTACCAGGCAGCGCAGGTCAGCGTCCTGGGCCAGCACCGGAGGCTGCTCGAACAGCAACGCGCCGACCAGGAAGGTGCGGATCACCGCATCGGTGCCGCGCTTCATGACCGGCGCCTGGCAGAGCAGGAAGCGGGCTCGCTGCCAGGCGCTCACCTCCCCGGGCTCCGCACCGGCGAGCAGCTCGAGGGCCTGCCGGAACATCTGCGCCCACGCCGCGGCAGCCGCGGTGACCGCGTAGATCGGATCGCCACCGGTTTCGACGTACCTGGCGTCGCCGCCGCGCCGGGGCTATGCGCACGACCAGTTCGCGGGCAACCCCCCGCGCCGTCGCCCCGCGGACGAGGCCGCTCCCGGTGACCGTGGAGCCGTCCGGTGGCCGCACCGCGTTGCGCAGAACATCGCCTGCGTTTCCCAGACCTGGTTCCCGGCCTCACTGCGGTCTTCGACCAGGCCAGGCTGCTCGGCCGGAGCGCGAGCCCGGGCCTGGCACTGCCGCTGGTGATCAGCCAGACCCAGTCGCCACCGCGGCGGCGCGCCGTGGCGCGCCGGAGCACCTGACCCGCTGCTGCACCACGCCGCGCGCACCGCCGAGTTCACCGGCTGGATGGCGCAGGAGGCCGGGGACAATCGCGGTGCGAGCTGGCGGACCGAGTACGCCGTCGAACTCACCTGCGCCGCGGGCGATTCCAGCATGCTGAGCTATTCGCTGGTCCCGAAGGCGGTGCTGAGCCTGTACCAGGCCGACTCGTCGGCGACCATCGCGCTCACCGCGCAACTGGTCGGCAACAGTGCGATCCAGCCGCGGATCCGCTGGCTCGCGGCGCTCGGCGCGGCGCAGGGGCACGCGCTCGGCGGCGACGAGGGCAACGCCATGCGTGCCCTGGAGGCGGGCGGGCAGTCCGATCGGGATCGCGCCCGGTTCGGGACCAGGCAGGCCCTCGCGCACGCGAAACTCGGCAACATCGCCCGCGCCTCCGCGCTCATGGCGCCACTGCTCGACATCATCCGGGCGGTCGATTCGATGACCATCCGGGCCGATCTGCAGGAATTCCAGCGCACCGTGCGCCGCTTCCGCGACGATCCGGCGCTGCACCGCATCCAGACCGCGCTCGCCGACACCATCGGCAAGCGCTGAGCCGTTGCCCCGTTGCCCCGTTGCGTGTTCGAGCATGCAACGGGCAACCACTCCCCCCATCGCCCGCGACACCGCATCATCGAAGCAGACAGGAGCACATCCCCTTGACCGACATCTTTCTGAGCTACCGCAGCGCGGACAGTGCCTTCGCGGTCGCCGAGATCTGGAAACCCCTGGCCGAGAGATTCGGCCGGGATCACGTTTTCCGCGCCGACGATTCGATCAGCTCGGCACGGTCTACACCGCCCCGATCCGGGGGCGCTCGCCGCGGGCGACGCGGTGGTCGCCGTGATCGGGCCGCTGTGGTCCGGCTCGGACGCGAGCGGTGCCCGCCGCATCGACGACCCCACCGACTGGTGCGCTACGAACTGCGCACCGCCTACGAGAGGAAGATTCCGGTGATCCCGGTACTGCCGGGTGAGACCCCGATGCCGGCACCGGAGCTCGTGCCCGCCGATATCGCACTGCTGGCGCGCTCGCAGTTCTGGCGCATCGGGCACCGGCAGACAGACTCGAATATCACCGGTCTCGTGCAGCGGCTGCTGCGCGAGACCGGACCCCCCCGACCAACCACGACAGGAGGTACCGACCGGCAGTACGAGCAACTACGCGGACCGCGCCAGCAGTATCGTCATCAACCACTACGGCAACCAGACCGTGACGATCCAGGGCGGCCACTGATGTCCCACCCGACGGTCCGCGGTATACCTATCGGCAACAGCCCGGTTCAGCGCAGTACCCCGTTCTGCCGACCGGGCGGATCCCGCATAGTCAGCCGTCCAACACCGCTCGCGGAACCAGCGATGTCGTCACGAACTACGGTGGCGATCAGGCCGTCGGCACGACGCGCCGGCGCCCAAACCGCAGATGGGCCCGGATCGCCGTGCCCCTCCTGCTGATCGCCGAGATCTTCGCGGGACCACCCCTGGGGAGCGCATTCCGGAGGCATCGACGAGTCCGGCGACATGATCCGGCTCGGTGTCTACTTCGGGCTCGCGCTGCTCAGCGGCCTCGCGCTCCGGGTGTGCTTCCGCGATCCGAAGGGCCGCTGGTTCTGAACCATTCGCCGGATTCGGGCGCGTGCCGGTCGGTGCGGGATCTCCACGAAGGAAAAACGCATGACCATGACCCCGGCCTACGACCCGTTCGGCATCCGGCCCGCACTCAGCACCCGTGAGATCGAGGTGCTCCTCGCCTGGTTCGAGTCCGACTCGAAGACCGAGGCGGGCAAGCGGCTCTTCATCTCCCAGGGCACGATCAACACCCACCTCTCCCGGATACGGGAAAAGTACGCGGCGGTCGGCCGCCCAGCGCCGACCAAGGCCGCGCTCGTCGCCCGCGCCCTGCAGGATGCGCTGGTCGATATCGACGACCTCTGACGACCCCTTCCGTGAAGAGTGAAGAGCACAGTGACCCACCCCCAACCCCTCGCGGCACCGGGGCCGCTCACCACACGCCAACTGCGTGCACACCGCGCAGCACCTCCGCAGCGCCGCCGATGGGAAACTCGCCAACGCCCCGGACGACCGATGCGCCAGCCTTCGCCACCCGAATCGAGGACATCCTCGAGGGGCTCGGCGCGGTGGCGATCGGCGTCGAGGTCGGCGACCCGTTCGACCGGCGCATCGACCGGCTCCGCGGCACGCGGCCGACCGCGATCGAAGCCGAGCACGACCGGGTCGGCGCCATTCACCACCGTGGCTTCCGCCACGTGGCCTCGGACCGGCCGGTCATCCCTGCTCAAGTTTCCATCTGGAAGTTCGCCCATAATTTGCCCGTATGACATGAGGCAAGCCTGACCTTGCTGTTTCTCCGCCGCGAACCGATCTACGATCGACTCGGAAACCCGCGATACGACCTGTTCGCGGCCCTTCGACCGCACGGAGGAATTCATGACGACGATGGAAATGCCGCACGTCAGCGAATGTACGGTGAGCGATTGCTCGTACAACCACGACGGCTGCCACGCCTTCGCGATCAATGTCGCGGGCGAGAACGGCTCCGCCGACTGCACCACCTTCATCCCGCTCTCCAGCAAGGGCGGCCTGGAGCGCGTCACCTCCATGGTCGGCGCCTGCCAGCGCGCCGATTGCACGCACAACCGGAACCTGGAGTGCAGTGCGCCGGACATCCGCGTCGGCATCGGCTCGGGTGACCACTCGGCCAACTGCCTCACCTACTCCCCCTCCTGACCTTCGCTCCCCGGCGGGCGGCCCTCACCAAGGCGCCGCCCGTTCGTGCGTCGCCCCCCGGACCTGCAGCCAGTCCTGAGGTAGAGGCGTGCGCTCTCGGCGACCTGATCGGGAGCCGCCGCCAGCGCATTCTCCTCGGCCTCGAAGGGAGGGCAGCCGGGGCGACGGACGGGCGACCGGCCTCCCTGAGATGGGCACCGCCCGACAAACCCCGCGGCGCCGAGCGCACCTCCACCAACGATCGCTGACAACCCGCGATGGCACCGGAATCGGCCTGACGGACAACCTGCGCATCATGAACGACATCGGCACCTCGTAGCGAGCGGTGCTGCCGAGCAATTGCGGAATTGCGGAATTGCGTGGACCGCGCCGCAGAGGGCCGGTGCCGCACATTCGGGGCGATCAATTCAGTCGGTCGAGGGTGGCATGATGCCGAAGACCGTAGCGACGGATTGCCAGAACAGTGGGACCGCCTCATCGACCGGGCCGGTGATCTGCCCAGGATGGACATCCGAGAAGCGCTCGACGACCACGGTGCCATTGGCTACCGGGATCACCGATCCCGGGGCTCGGACGACGACCTCCTCGATCGGCGCTTCGGGCACCGGCCGGGTCGTGACAATCAGATCGTGCATCGACATCGACGCTGCCAAGTCCTGATCACGGCCGGAGCGCACGACGCTGTCCACGATGTCGGTCAGGTGCTGCGATTGGGGATGCCTTTCAGACAACCTCCTATACAAGCGCGCGACCTCGATCCAGGGCACGTCGTGGAAATCTTCGCTCCACGCACTGAATCTGTTCACCCTCGGCGACGGTAGAGCCACTCCGGGCTGCCGCGGGGCAGCCACCCTCGGCTGAACGGGCTTCTTCTTCGCGCGGCCGAGCAGACCCATCGATGCCCCTCCCCCGGCTCCTTTCGCCCGATGGGGATGATGGTAATCCGTGCCGCGCGCCGTGCGCATTGCCCATCGCGGGCCCCCATGTTCGCTCGCCGGCCGACCGAGGCTGTGTCGGCCTGGTGAACCTGCTTCCTGATACCGGCCATCCCTGCACGGAAGGGCAACGCGAGGGTGTCCACCGACTGCGACGGTGGCTGGATGAGCCTGGCGAACGCCGGCGGTCGTTGCGTGCCGCGCTGCGGCACTACCTGGAGCGCAAGACGGTCGGCCCGGACGCTCGGTCGGTACGCGCAGGGAAAGTGGCGACTTGTTTGTAATCGGAAAGTATCGAGTTCGGGGTTCAGTGCGTCGGGCACGAAGAAGCCCCTCACTGCTTATGCTGGTGAGGGGCTTTTCAATGCTCCCCCATCTGGACTCGAACCAGAAACCTGCCGATTAACAGTCGGCTGCTCTGCCAATTGAGCTATAGGGGATCGGCGTGGCCTTCCCTGTCCGGGCTGGCCGAGAAGAAACTTTAGCGTATCCACTGACGCCAGCCCAAATCGCGGTTCTAGCTGCGGACATGCCCGGATCGACAGGTGGGGCGGGGGTCGGGCAGGATGGTGGGCGCGGACAGGCGAATCGGGAGGAGCTCACAGGCATGCTGCGGTTGATCATCGGTGTCGCGGCCGGGTACGTGCTGGGTAGCAAGGCGGGACGGGCGCGGTACGAGCAGATCTCCGCGGCGACGCGGGCGGTCGCCGGGAGCCCGGTGACACGCAAGCTGGTGCTGGTCGGCAGGCAGCGGCTGTCTGATCGGCTGAGCACGCAGCAGAAGCTGGAGCCGATGGAGCCGCTGGACGAGCGCACCACGATCCTGGTGCCGCACGATCAGCTGCGACGCGGGGCGCGCTAGCCGCTGGTGGCGAAGTCGCCGTGGTTGCCCATGGCCTGTGTGAGCAGGCTCTTGCGGTATTGCTCGAGCGCGACGAGGTCGCCGAAGAGCGCCAGGTAGTCCTGGTCGGCGGAGGAGACGCGCTGCAGCTTGGACTTGAGCTCGGCGATCTGCCTGCCGATCAGGGCCTCCTGTGCGCGGGCGAGCACGCCGGTGACGAAGCGCGGGATGTCGGCGTCGGTTTTCACCGGGAGCGGCTGGCCCGCCAGTTCGCTGATGAGGCCGCGCAGGGTGAGGTCGTCGGCGCGGTCGGCGACGGCGCTGACCCAGGCGGCGCCGTCCAGGCCCGCCGCGGTGCCGCCCGCTTCGGCGATGAGGGCGCGGACGGCGGCCAGGGCGGGGTGGGTGAAGACCTCGGGTTCCAGGGCGTCGAAGGCGGCTCCGGCGATGCCGGGGTACTGCAGCGCGGCGGCGAGGGCCTGGCGCTGCGGGGTGAGCGCGGGGTCGGCCAGGGGGCTCGGCTCCGGGCGGGGGGCGGGGGTGGCCGCGGTCGCGCCTGCCCTGCGGTGCTCGGTGCGGGGGCCGCGGCGGGCCTCCTCGCCGACGCGGCGCACGACGGTCTGGATGTCGTCCCAGCCGACCCAGCCTGCCAGCTTCGTCGCGTACGCCTTGCGCAGCGCGTTGTCCTTGATCCGCGCGACCACCGGGACGGCGCGGCGCAGCGCCTCGACCTGGCCCTCGGCGGTGTCCAGGTTGTGCTCGGCGAGCAGGCCGCGGATGACGAACTCGTAGAGCGGGGTGCGGCGGGCCACCAGGTCGCGCAGGGCGGCATCGCCGGAGTGCTGGCGCAGGTCGCAGGGGTCCTGGCCGTCGGGGGCGACGGCGATGTAGGTCTGCCCGGCCACCTTCTGGTCGCCGGAGAAGGCCTTGACCGCGGCGGCCTGGCCAGCGGCGTCGCCGTCGAAGGTGTAGATGATCTCGCCGCGCCAGAAGTTGTCGTCCATGAGCAGCCTGCGCAGGATCGCCATGTGGTCGTCGCCGAAGGCGGTGCCGCAGGAGGCGACGGCGGTCTTCACGCCTGCCAGGTGCATGGCCATGACGTCGGTGTAGCCCTCGACCACGACCGCCTGGTGGCCCTTGGCGATCTCGCGCTTGGCCAGGTCGAGGCCGAAGAGCACCTGGGACTTCTTGTACAGCAGGGTTTCCGGCGTGTTGACGTACTTGCCCGGCATGGTGTCGTCGTCGAAGAGCTTGCGCGCGCCGAAGCCGATGACGTCGCCGCCGAGGTTCCGGAGCGGCCACAGCAGCCGCCGGTGGAAGCGGTCGATCGGGCCGTGCCTGCCCTGCTTGGAGAGCCCGGCGGCCTCCAGCTCCTTGAACTCGAAGCCGCGGGTGAGCAGGTGCTTGCTGAGCGCGTCCCAGCCACCCGGCGCGTAGCCGCAGCCGAACTGGCGGGCGGCGGCGGAGTCGAAGTTGCGCTCGGTGAGGTAGTTCCTGGCGGCCTCGGCCTCCGGCTGGTTCAGCTGGGCCTGGTAGAACTCGTGCGCGGCGGCGTTGGCCGCGACCAGCCTGGCCCTGGTCCCGCGGTCGCGCTGCACCGAGGTGCCGCCGCCCTCGTAGTTGATCCGGTAGCCGAGCCGGTCGGCCATCTGCTCGACGGCCTCGACGAAGCCGATGTGCTCGATCTTCTGCAGGAAGGCGTAGACGTCGCCGCCCTCGCCGCAGCCGAAGCAGTGGAAGAGCCCGAGGTGCGGGCGCACGTGGAACGACGGCGACTTCTCGTCGTGGAACGGGCAGAGCCCGCGCATGGACTGCGGCCCGGCACTGCGCAGCGCGACGTACTCACCCACCACGTCCTCGATCCGGACGCGTTCTCTGATCGCCGCGATATCGCGGTCGGGAAGTCGTCCGGCCACGGGTCGAGTCTAGGTCAGCCGGGGAACTTGGTGGCCACCCGCTCCAGGCGGCTCTCGGTGTAGGAGGCGATCTGGTCGACGATCACCCGAACCCGCGCGGTGTCGTCGTCGGCCGCCTTCCACCACGGCAGCAGCACCGGGTCGAGGTAGCGCGGGGCCTGGGCCAGCAGCCCGGTCGCGACGGCGAGGATGGTCTCGCGCTGCTCGGCCTGGCGCATCTTGTGCACCGGGTCGGACATGACGTAGCGCAGCGCGACGGTCTTCAGCACGGCGACCTCGGCGGCGACGATCCGCGGCACCTCCAGGTCGGCGGCGTAGCGGGTGAGCGGCCGCTCCCCCGCGACCGCCCTGGTCGCGGTGACGGCGGCGGTGGTGAAGCGCCCGACCAGCTCGCTGGTCAGCCGCTTGAGCGCGACCGAGGCGCGGAAGGTGGCGTCGTAGCCCGTGGCATCCGCGACGACGGGCAGCTCGGAGAGGCGCTGGGCGGCGGCGCAGAGCTCGTCGACCGCGAGGTCGCGGTTGTGCCCGAGGTCGGCGAGGGCGCGCTGCTCGGCGGGGTCGGCGAGGGCGCGCAGGTCGATGCGGCCCGCGAGCACGCCGTCCTCGACGTCGTGCACCGAGTAGGCGACGTCGTCGGCCCAGTCCATGACCTGGCACTCCAGCGTCTGCCTGCGGGCGGGGGCGCCGTCGCGCACCCAGGCCAGCCGGTCGGCGTCGACGGCGTAGGCGCCGAACTTGCTGGCCGGGGCGGTACGCACCCACGGGTACTTGATGGCGGCGTCCAGGGCGGCCCTGGTGAGGTTGAGCCCGGCCGACGCGCCGTCCGGGGTGACCACCTTGGGCTCCAGCCGGGTGAGGATGCGCAGGTTCTGCGCGTTGCCCTCGAAGCCGCCGTACGCCTCGGCGAAGATGTCGAGCGCGCGCTCACCGTTGTGGCCGTAGGGCGGGTGGCCGATGTCGTGTGCGAGCCCGGCCAGGTCGGCGAGGTCGGGGTCGCAGCCGAGGCCGTCGGCGATGCCGCGGCCGATCTGCGCGACCTCGAGCGAGTGGGTGAGCCTGGTGCGCGGGGTGTCGCCCTCGCGCGGCCCCATCACCTGGGTCTTGTCCGCGAGCCTGCGCAGCGCGGCGGAGTGCAGCACCCGGGCCCGGTCGCGGGCGAACTCGGTGCGGTGCCCGGTCTCCTCGCTCGCGGGGCCGAGCCCCGCGGTCTTGGCTGCCTCCCGGACCAGGCGGGCGCGGTCGTGCTCGGTGTAGGTCATTGTCCCGCTGTGTATTCGAAGTCGGCGGAGAAGTGGGTGAGCTGGTACCAGAGCAGCGCGCCGGTCTCCCTGGCGATGCCGTGCGCCTGCGATTCGCGGGTGTAGACGGCGGGGCCGGAGCGGGTCGGCGCGGTCCAGGCCGCGAGCCCGGCGTCGCGGGCCATGGTGCGCGTGCGCAAGGAGTGCCAGGGGTCGCTGACCAGCGCCGCCGACGACCAGCCGCGCTCGCGCATGGCGGCGGCGACGGCCTCGATGCTGCGCAGCGTGTCCGAGCCGGTCTCCACCGCGAGGATCGCCTCCTCGGGGACGCCCTGGTCCATGAGGTAGTTCTTGCCGGAGGCGGCCTCGGTGTAGAGGTCGCCCTCCTGCTTGCCGCCGACCGTGATCACCACCGGCGCGACCCCGGCCTTGTAGAGCCGGTTGGCGCGCTCCAGCCTGGCCTCGAAGACCGACGAGGGGGTGCCGGAGTACTGCGCGGCGCCGAGCACGACGATGGCGTCGGCCGGGGTGTAGTCGTCGATCCGCGCCACCTGCCACACCCGGAGCGCGGTGCCCCCGACCAGCACCATCGCCATCAGCAGCGCACCGAGGAAGAACCGCACGATCCAGCGCCACAGCGCCGCGCCGAAGCCGCGCCGCTGGTCGCGCGGCACCTGCGACAGCGGGCGGGTCTGCAGCTGAGCGGGATTCACGGGTCAAGTCTGCCAGGTCGGCGCCGTACTCACCTCGCGGTAGGTGGTTCGGGGGGCACAGCGCCGAGCGGATGGTCGAGAGCCTCAACCCACCTGCAGCCCGGTAGCCACCTTCACCTTCACCTGCTGCTCGGTGACCTCCTGCACGGTCACGTTCAGCCCCTCCGCCGCCTGCTGGGTATCCCCCGCCGGCACCACCACCTGCTGTCCGGCGATCTCCAGGGTGACCAGGTTGCCGTTCACCGCAACGAGTTTCGCGTCGACGCCGAGGATGCTCGCCGAGGCGGCGACGCCACGCTCGAAGGTGACGACGCAGCCGGAGACATCGCAGGTGGTCTGCGAGCCCGGCCCCTGCGCGGTGCAGGCGGCGAGCAGCGCGGCCGCACCGGCGGCGAGGAGGACACGGGCGGACATACGGGTCGAAACGGGCATGGGGTCAGTGTAGGGATCCGGGGCGGCGGTTCACCATCCCCGCTCGCGCCACTCCGCCAGCCGCGGGCGCTCGGCGGCGAGGGTGGTGTCGGCGCCGTGGCCGGGGTAGACGAGCGCGTCCTCGTAGCGCTTGAAGAGCTTGGTGCGGACGCCGGTGAGCAGGGAGTCGAAGCTCTCGGCGCCGGAGGTCTTGCCGACGCCGCCGGGGAAGAGGCAGTCGCCGGTGAAGATGTGCACGGTGCCGTCGCCGTCGCGCAGGACCAGCGCGACCGAGCCGGGGGTGTGGCCCCGCAGGTGCACGATGTCGAAACGGAGCTCGCCGACCTCGACGGTGTCGCCGTCGGCGAGCAGCCGGTCGGGGGCGACCGGGAGCGGGTCGGCGTCGAGGGCGTGCGCGGCGGTGGGGGCGCCGGTGGCGGCGGCGACGTCGGCGAGCGCCTGCCAGTGGTCACCGTGCTGGTGCGTGGTGACGATCAGCTCGAGCCGGCCCTTCGCCTCCTGGGCGAGCAGGGCGCGGAGCCGGTCGGGTTCGTTGGCGGCGTCGATGAGCAGCGCGGCCCCGGTGGCGGCGCACTGCACCAGGTAGCTGTTGTTGTCCATCGGGCCGACCGACAGTTTGACGATGCGCGCGCCGGGGACGTCGCGCTGCTGCGGGTTCGATCCCGGGGAGACGTGGCCGGTGTAGGGCTGGTCGATCGTGATCACGGTTCGATGCTAGCCAGCGCGCGGCGCTCGGTCTGGTTGGATCGGGGCCATGTCGGTGCTGAAGGTGCGCGTGGTTCTGCTGCTCGCGGTGTTGTTCGCCCTGCTTCCGGTCGCTCCGGCGGGCGCGGAGCCGCCGGAGCGGATCGGGCCGCACGTGCTGGATCGGGCGAATGCGCTGGACACCGCGGGCAGCGACCGGGTGAACGCCGCGGTCGACAACCTCTACGGCAACCACCAGGTGCGGCTCTGGGTGGTCTACGTGCGCGATTTCGACGGCATGGCGCCGCAGGGCTGGGCGGAGCGCACCGCGGCGCTCTCCGGCTTCGGCTCGCGCGACCTGCTGCTCGCGGTCGCCACCGAGGACCGGGCGTACTGGTTCGCCGGGGAGCCGCCGTCCGGACTCAGCGACGGTGAGCTGGACGACGTCCTGGCCGAGCGGGTCGAGCCGGAGCTGCGCGCGGGGCGCTGGGCGGGCGCCGGGGTGGCGGCGGCCGACGGCATCGACGGGGCGCTGCGCGGCGGCGGGGTGAGCCCGGTGGGGCTGGTGATCGTGCTCGTGCTCGTGGTGGCGGCGGCCGCGGGGCTGGTCGTGTGGTCGCGGGTCCGGCGGAGCCGAAGGCGCGCGGCGGAATTGGCGGCGGCGCGCACTCTGGACCCGGACAATGTCGCCGCCATCGGCGCGCTCTCACTGGAGACACTGCACGCCCGCTCGCGGGAGGTGCTGGTCGAGCTGGACGATGCCATCCGCGCCAGCGGCGAGGAGCTGGAGATCGCGACCGGCGAGTTCGGCGCCACCGCCGCCACCCCGTTCCGCACCGCGCTGGAGAGCGCGCGGCAGGCGGCGAGCCGCGCCTTCCAGATCAGGCAGCAGCTGGACGACGCCGTCCCGGAGACGCCGGACGAGCAGCGCACGCTGCTGCTGGAGCTGCTCGGCACGGTCGGCGGGGCGGATCGCGAACTGGACGGGCGGGTCGCGGAGTTCGACGCCATGCGGGACCTGCTGCTGAACGGCGGCGCCCGGCTGGACGCGCTCACCCGCGACCTGGTCGAGCTCACCGGCGCGGTGCCGGGGGCCGAGGCCGAGCTGGCCCGGCTCACCGGCACCTACCCGGCGAGCACGCTGATCTCGGTCCGGGACAATGTGGCGGCCGCGCGGGAGCGGATCACGTTCGGGGAGCGGGCGATCGACGCCGGGCGGGCGGCGCTGGCGAAGCCGGTCGGCGAGCAGGGCGAGGCGGTGGCGGCGATCCGCGGCGCCGAGGCGGCGCTCGGGCAGGCGCGCACGCTGCTCGGGGCGATCGCAACGGCGGCGGCCGATATCGCCTCCGCGCGGGCCGGGCTGCCCGCCGCGCTCGCCGAGTTGCGCGCGGATCTGGAGACCGCGGGCGGGCTCGCCGCGCACGGCGGGCAGCCGCTGGCGGCCGCGCGCACGGCCGCGCAGGCGGCGCTGGCCGGGGCCGAGGCCGCCGCGGAGAGCGACCCGCTCGGTGCCTTCCGCGAGGTGGTGCGCGCCGACGGGGAGCTGGATCGGGTGATCGCCGCCGCCACCGAGCACCGGCGGGCCGAGGAGGAGCTGCGCGGGCGGTTGGAGCACGCGCTCACCGCCGCGCGCGGGCAGATCGCGGCCGCGGGCGATTTCGTCGGCACCCGGCGCGGCGCGGTGGACGCGCAGGCCCGGACCCGGCTCTCCGAGGCGCAGCGGCGGCTCGACGAGGCGCAGCGGCTGGCCGCGGGCGACCCCGCCGCGGCGCTGGAGAACGCCCGCGCGGCGGCCGAGCTCGGTAGCGCCGCGCTGCGGGAGGCGCAGGCCGATGTGCGGCGCTGGGAGGCGAGCCGGGCGCCGTCCGGCGGGAGCCAGGCGGGCGCGGTACTCGGCGGCATCCTCGTCGAGGGTTTGCTGCGCGGTGCCGCGGGTGGCGGTGGCGGGTACCGGCCGCGCTCCTACGGCGGGTCGTCCGGGTCGCGGCGGATCGGCCGCGGCGGCCGGTTCTGAGCCGGGCTCAGCCCGCGACCGGAACCCCCTCCACCAGCAGGTCGAGCTCCGCGCGGACCGCCGCCGCCATCCGCTCCGGATCACCGCCCCCGAGCACCCCGACGCTCAGCCGCCCGGCGTAGGTGTAGACGAGGAACGTCACCGCGGCGCTCGCCCCCGCCGACGGCCGGGGATGCGCGGAGAGGTAGACGATCTCGTAGTCGGTCAGCCGCAGCCCGGCGGGCACCGTGAAGGGCCGCACCGCACCGGTATTGGTGATCGCGACGTGCCCGGCCAGCGAATGCACCCGCCGATCGCCGTAGAAATCCGGGAAGTGCAGCACCGACTGCTGCACGATGCCCTCGGCGAGGTCGTGCCGCAGCGTGCTGTTCACCCGCTGCGCGAGCTCGACGGGGTCGGCCGCGCGGTCGAGCCCGGTCGCGAGAAAACCGGTGAGCCCGGCCATATTGGTGCCGCCGACGGCGTCCACCTGGTGCCCGAGCCTGGTGCGCAGATCCACCGGGTAGACGCAGCCGACCGGCCCGCGCGCCGGTGCGAGTTCTGCGAAGGCGCGCAGCAGCGCGGCGGTCACCACACCGTTCATCGAGACCCCGTGCGCGCGGGCGAATCCGGTGAGCCGCGCGGTCGCCGCCGGGTCGAGGACGAGGCGGTGGGGCCGGGCCAGCGCCTGCGGCCCCGGCGCGTGCCCGGTGGGCGGCGGTGGCGGCGGCCCGGCTGCGATCACGTTCTCCAGCCCGGAGACGCCTGCCCGGCTCAGCCCGCTGCCGAGCACGTGCTGCTCCAGCGGCAGCGGTAGCGGATGCTCGCGCACGGTGGCCCGCCCGTACTCGGCCCGCTCGGTGTAGAGCTCCCACAGCCGGGCGAAGAGCGCGAGGCAGTGCCCCGCGTCGGCGACCGCGTGGTGCACGTACAGCGTCACCCGGGCCAGGCCGCGGTCGCGCACCACGTCCAGGTAGCCGAGCGCCCGATCCGGGCGCAGCGCGCGGCGCGGCAGCGGCACGACGGCGGGGTCGCCGGTGGCGAGCCAGAGCCGGGGTGCGCGGCCGCGCGGCGCGAGCAGCAGGGCCGGGTCGGCGGCGATCCGGCAGCGCAGGATCGGATACGACGCCTGCAGGTCGGCGAAGGCTCTTCGGAGCACCCCGATGTCCAGGGCGCCGGACACCGCGACGGAACGTCCCGTGAACGTTCCGTGCCGAACGAATCGCTCCTCCGACGGCGCCAGTCCGCGCACCACCTCGACCCTCTCCCGCAACACATCCGCAAGGGTGCGGCAACCGGGGCCCGGATGCAATCCGGATCGCCGCGTCACCGTGCGAATACTGCGAATCCCGGCAACCGCCCGGAAAACCCCCCTCGCGCCCCAGCATTCGCTCAGCAACCAATCCGCAGCGGCTGTCGGAACGAACCCGTGGCACATCCCCGAGCGGCGAAGGAGAAGACCCGTGGCGCGTCCGGTCGTGGCAAGCCGAGCCGAGTGGCTCGCGGCCCGCGTAGAGCTGCTGGCCGAGGAGAAGGCGGTCACGCGGGCCGTGGACGCGCTCGCCGCGCGCAGGCGGGCGCTGCCCATGGTTCCGGTGGCGAAGGACTACGTCTTCGAGGGGCGGGACGGCCGGGTGCGGCTGGCCGAGCTGTTCGCCGGCCGCAGGCAGCTGATCGTCTACCACCTGATGTGGGAGTGGGACCGGGACGAGGGCTGCCCCGGCTGCGCGTCGATGCTGGACAGCGTCGGCGGGCTGGCTCGACTACCCGGGCACGACACGGCGTTCGCGGCGGTCAGCCGCGGCCCGTGGGAGCGGCTGGCCGGCTACCACGCCGGGCACGGCTGGAGCTTCCCGACGGTGTCGTCGTTCGGCAGCGACTTCAACTACGACTTCCACGCCTCGCTGGACGCCGATATCGCGCCGGTCCGCTACAACTACCGCTCCGCCAAGGAGCACGCGCTCGCCGGGCGGCCGCTCGCCGACGAGCAGCCCGGCGTCAGCGTCTTCTGGCGCGACGACGACGATGCCGTCTTCCACACCTACTCGGCCTACGCGCGCGGCATCGAACCGCTGAACGGCGCGCAGGCCCTGCTCGACCTCACGCCGCTCGGCGGGCCGCGCTGATCAGGCGCCGATCAGGTGCTGGGCCAGGTACCCCTCGACCTTGTCCAGCGCGATCCGCTCCTGCGCCATGGAATCCCGCTCGCGCACCGTGACGGCCTGGTCCTCCAGGGTGTCGAAGTCGACGGTGATGCAGAACGGGGTGCCGATCTCGTCCTGGCGCCGGTAGCGGCGGCCGATGGCGCCCGCGTCGTCGAAGTCGACGTTCCAGTTCCGGCGCAGCTGCGCGGCGAGGCCTTTCGCCTTGGGGGTGAGATCGGCATTGCGGGAGAGCGGCAGCACCGCGGCCTTGACCGGCGAGAGCCTGCGGTCCAGCCGGAGCACGGTGCGCACGTCGACCCCGCCCTTGGCGTTCGGCGCCTCGTCCTCGGCGTAGGCGTCGACCAGGAAGGCCATCAGCGAGCGGGTGAGCCCGGCCGCGGGCTCGATCACGTACGGGATGTAGCGCTCGCCCGCGGCCTGGTCGAAGTAGCTCAGGTCGGCGCCGGAGTGCTCGGCGTGCGTGCGCAGGTCGTAGTCGGTGCGGTTGGCCAGCCCCTCCAGCTCGCCCCACTCGCTGCCCTGGAAGCGGAAGCGGTACTCGATGTCGACCGTGCGGGTCGAGTAGTGCGAGAGCTTCTCCTTGGGGTGCTCGAAGAGCCGCAGGTTCTCCGGGTCGATGCCGAGGTCGGTGTACCAGGCCAGCCGGGTGTCGATCCAGTACTGGTGCCACTTCTCGTCCTCGCCCGGCTTGACGAAGAACTCCATCTCCATCTGCTCGAACTCGCGGGTGCGGAAGATGAAGTTGCCCGGGCTGATCTCGTTGCGGAAGCTCTTGCCGATCTGCGCGATGCCGAACGGCGGCTTCTTGCGCGCGGTGGTCTCGACGTTCTTGTAGTTGACGAAGATGCCCTGCGCGGTCTCCGGGCGCAGGTAGTGCAGCCCCTCCGCGTCGTCGACCGGGCCGAGGAAGGTCTTGAGCAGGCCGGAGAAGTTGCGCGGCTCGGTCCACCTGCCCGGGTCGCCGGTCTCCGGGTCGCGGATGTCGGCGAGGCCGTTGGCCGGCGGGTGGCCGTGCTTCTCCTCGTACGCCTCCAGCAGGTGGTCGGCGCGGTACCGCTTGTGCGTGATCAGCGACTCGACCAGCGGGTCGCTGAAGGTCTCGACGTGACCGGATGCCTCCCAGACCTGGCGCGGCAGGATCACCGAGGAGTCGAGCCCGACGACGTCGTCGCGGCTGGTGACCATCGAGCGCCACCACTGGCGCTTGATGTTCTCCTTCAGCTCGACGCCGAGCGGGCCGTAATCCCAGGCCGACTTGGTGCCGCCGTAGATCTCACCGCACGGGTACACCAGACCCCGGCGCTTGGCGAGGTTGGCAACGGTGTCCACCTTCGACTTGGGTGCCACGCGAGAATTCTCCGTTCGTAAGAATCGGGCCGGATGCTCTGGCTTTCAGCCTAAACGCCCGGGTATTCCCCGCTGTCACCAGCACAGCCATGGAGCGTGTCCGTTTGACATGCGCAATTATGCATATCAAAATGGGATCGCTTTCCGATAAGGAGATGGTCCCGATGACAGCCGCCGTGCCGCACAACCCCTATCGTTCCCCCGCCCCGGCGCCGGTGCCGAGCCGGGCCGTCCTGGAGGACGCCGGCGAACTGCTGCGCGCACTCGCCGCCCCCGTTCGCATCGCGATCGTGTTGCAATTGCGGGAGTCGCCGCGCTGCGTGCACGAACTGGTGGACGCGCTCGGGGTGACCCAGCCGCTGGTGAGCCAGCACCTGCGGATTCTCAAGGCGGCGGGGGTGGTGCACGGCGAGCGGTCGGGCCGGGAGGTGCTCTACGAGCTGGTCGACGACCACCTGGCGCACATCGTCGTCGACGCCGTCGCCCATGCCGAGGAAGGATGACCGTGGCCGACAAGTCCACCGCCGCGAAGGCGGTCGGAGTGCGCAGCACGCGCCAGCGCAACGCCATCGCGGCGCTGCTCCGCGACATCGAGGAGTTCCGCTCCGCCCAGGAGCTGCACGACGAGCTGCGCAAGCGCGGCGAGGGGATCGGGCTCACCACCGTCTACCGCACCCTGCAGTCGCTCTGTGACGCGGGCATGGTCGACGTGCTGCGCACCGACACCGGCGAATCCGTCTACCGGCAGTGCTCCACCGGACACCATCACCACCTGGTCTGCCGCGGCTGCGGCCGGACCGTCGAGGTGGCGGGCCCCGCCGTCGAGGCGTGGGCCGACGCCACCGCAGCCGAGCACGGCTTCACCGAGGTCAGCCACACCCTGGAGATCTTCGGCACCTGCGACGGCTGCCTGCGCGCGCGCTGAGCGGGGTCCGGCGCCCCGCAGCTGGCCGAGTTCGTCGACCTGCTGCGCGCTTGCGCTGAGCAACCCCGCCGGCGGACGGCGGACGCGCCGCCCGACCCGGCCCCGCACCTGCGAAGCGGGCCGGGCTCCGTAGAACCCGGCCCGCGCGCGACCCGCCCGATCAGGCCGGTTGCAGAACAGCGCGCTCCGGCTCCGGCTCGGCCTTCCGCTCCCTGACCACCCCGACCCCGAGCAGCGCCAGCGCGGCGCCCGCCCAGACCAGCAGTACCAGCAGCGGCCCACCGGCCCCCGCCCCGTCGAAGAAGGCGACCGAGCGGAGCAGCGAGACCGCGGCGCCCGGCGGCAGCGCCTGGCCGATCGCGCTCCACGGCTGCGGCAGCAGCTCCGGCGCCGAGGCCGCCGCCGAGAACGGGTTGCCGACCAGCAGCATGGTGAGCGCGGCGATGCCGATCCCTGGCCTGCCGATCGCGGTCGCCAGCCCGGCCACCGCCCCCGCCACCGCGAACGAGACCAGCCCCGCGACCGCCGCCAGTTCTCCGTACGCCCCCGGCAGGACGGAGAGCCAGCCCTGGGCGATCGCCATGCTCAGCAGCCCGCCCGCCACCGCGAAGGTGCACACCCCGGCGATCCGCGCCGACGCCGCCGGAACCAGCAGGCTGAGCAGCACCCCCGCCGCGATCCCCGACATCACCAGCGGCAGCACCATGGCGCCGAAGCCGGCGCCGCGCGGGTCGTCCGGATCGGCGGGGACCACGTCCTCCACCGCCGTTGCCGCGGGCGCACCGGAGAGCTGCTGCGCGAGCTGGGTGAGCTGCTGCGCCACCAGCGGGCTCGCCCCGGAGGCCACCAGCACCCGCGGCGGCTGCGCGCCGGTGAGGATCGCCCCGTAGACCTCGCGCTCGGTGAGCGCGGTGCGCGCCGCGGCCTCGTCGGCGACGGTGCGCGGCTCGATGGCGCCGGGGCTGCGCTGCGCCAGCCGCTCCGCCACCTGCGCCGCGCCCGGCCCGGCGACGGCGACCGGCAGATCGCGCGGGGCCGTGTGCACGGCGGGCCAGGCGAAGGCGATCAGCATCAGCGCCTGGAGCAGGGCGGCTCCGATACCGACGGCCACCGCGCGCTGCGGGTTGGTCATGACGGCTCCCCATAAATCGAATGTTCGTTCTTTTAGGTGCCCCCACGGTCGCACCAGACCCGGCGAGTTGTCAAGAACGAACATTCGTTTTAGTTTGGAACCATGCCGAGAGTCAGCGAGGAACACCTGGAACGCCGCAGGCAGCAGATCGTCGACGCGGCGCAGCGCTGCTTCGCGCGCAGGGGCTTCCACCAGTCCTCGATGCAGGACGTCTTCGCCGAGTCCGGGCTCTCCGCTGGCGCGGTGTACCGCTACTTCAGGAGCAAGGACGAGCTGGTCGCGGCGCTGGCCTCGAACGCGGGCACCGACATCAGGGCCGTGCTGATCGAGGCCATGCGGCGCGATCCGCTGCCGACGCCGGCCGAGGTGGTCGGCGCGGTGGCCGCGTGGATGTCGGAGAACACCGGCCTGGAGGGGCGGCTGCGGCTGGCGCCGCAGGCCTGGGCGCTGGCGCTCACCGACCCGGAGGCGGCGGGCTACGTCCGGCTCGCCATCACCGGGATCCGCGGCATGTGGCGGGAGTACGCGCAGCGCATGATGGACGAGGGCTGGCTGCCCGCCGACACCGACCTGGACGCGGTGGCGGCGGTCCTGTTCGGGCTGCTCCCCGGCTTCCTGCTGCAGTTCCTGATCGTCGGCGACCTGGATCCGCGGACGCTGGAGCGCGGCGTGCGCGCCCTGCTCCCCTACGGCCCGGCCTGAGTCAGGCCGGGACGAGCAGCCCCTGGCGGGCCTTGCCCGCGCCGGAGAGCACCAGCAGCAGCATGGTGCCGAGCGCGCCGTCGTTCAGCCCGACCGCGGGGAAGGTGTAGCGCAGCACGACGTCGGCGAGCTTCTCCCTGGTGACCACCACGATCGAGCCGAACTGCAGCGTGGCGTTGCGCTCCGCGACCCGCTTGTGCAGCTGCGGCTTGAGCGGGCGGTCCCAGGCGAGCACGCAGGTCAGGGTGAGCACGTCCAGCCCGGGGGCGAGGGTGACGGCGTCCAGCGAGCAGAGCGCGCCCTCGTAGTCGAAGCGCAGCGAGCCGTCGTTGTCCACCCGCACGTCGACGTCGTAGATCGAGAGCACCGCGCCCGCCGACGCCTTGAGCTCCATCGCGGGGTCGAGTGTTCCGCTCACTTGGCGGCCCCGAAGCGCCGGTCGCGGCGGGCGTAGGCCAGGCAGGCCTCCCACAGGTTGCGCCGGTCGAAGTCGGGGAACAGCGTCTCCTGGAAGACGAATTCGGCGTACGCGGACTGCCAGAGCAGGAAATTCGAGGTGCGGAACTCGCCGGAGGGGCGGAGGAAGAGGTCGACGTCGGGCATGTCCGGCTCGTCCAGGAAGCGCGCCACCGTCGACTCGTCGACCTTCTCCGGGTCGATCTCGCCCGCGGCCACCCGGCGCGCGATCTCCCGTGCGGCGTCGGCGATCTCGGCGCGGCCGCCGTAGTTGACGCACATGGTCAGCGTCATCACGGTGTTGTCCCTGGTGAGCTCCTCGGCGACCTCGAGCTCCTTGATCACGCTGCGCCACAGCCGCGGTCGCCGCCCGGCCCAGCGCACCCGGACGCCGAGCTCGTGCATCTCGTCCCGGCGGCGGCGGATGACGTCCCGGTTGAAGCCCATCAGGAAGCGGACCTCGTCCGGGCTGCGCCGCCAGTTCTCGGTGGAGAAGGCGTAGGCGCTGAGCCACTTGACGCCGATCTCGATGCAGCCCTCGACGGTGTCCATGAGCACCGCCTCGCCGCGCTCGTGCCCCGCCGTGCGGGCCAGCCCGCGCTCCTGCGCCCAGCGGCCGTTGCCGTCCATCACCAGCGCGACGTGCGCGGGCACCAGCTCGCGCGGCAGCTCCGGCGGGCGGGCCCCGGACGGGTGCGGCGACGGCGGGCGGACGGTGCGCGGGCCGTCGGACAGTGCGCTGCCCGTTCCGGACCCGGAGGAGTCGCGACGGAGGATCACGCCCCCATCCTGCCCGATGCCCGCGCGCCTGCGTAGCGGCCTCCCGATGGGCGGCGCCGCCCGAGGCCCGACCGGCCGGGCGCACCGCTCCGGCCCGGCGACACGCTCGCCGGCGGGGCCGGGCGCGCAGACGCGGCACGGCAGGCGATGCACGCTGCGGCCACGGGCATACTGCGAGGCACGCAGTCAGGGGGCCGATGGCGTGCGCTCGAGGAGCGGCAGGGTGCGCAGCCGGCGTTCGAGGTGCCACTGCAGGTGCGCGGCGACCAGCCCGCTGGCCCGGGTGCGCACCGGAACCGGCACCGCCTCGACCTTCTCCCACTCCCCGCGCAGCAGCGCGACCAGCAGCTCCAGCGCCCCCTCCGGCGGGTTGGACGCCCCCGGCGGGCGGCAGTGCACGCACACCGCGCCGCCCGCGGCGACGTGGAAGGCGCGGTGCGGGCCCGGTGTGGCGCACTTGGCGCACTCGTCCAGCGCGGGCGCCCAGCCCGCGAACCCCATCGCGCGCAGCAGGAAGGCGTCCAGGATCAGCTCGTGCGGCCGCTGCCCGGCGGCGATGGCGCGCAGCGCGCTCGCGGTGAGCGCGTGCAGCTTGGGCGCCGGGGCGCGCTCCTCGCCCGCCAGCCGCTCCGCGGTCTCCAGCACCGCGCAGGCGGTGGTGTAGCGGCCGTAGTCGGCGACGATGTCGGCGGCGAACGCCTCGACGGTGTGCACCTGGGTGACGGTGTCGAAGGTGCGCCCCGGGTACAGCTGCACGTCGACGTAGGCGAACGGCTCCAGCCGCGCCCCGAACCGCGAGCTGGTGCGCCGCACCCCCTTGGCGACCGCCCGGACCAGGCCGTTGCGCCGGGTCAGCAGCGTGATGATGCGGTCGGCCTCGCCCAGCTTGTGCTGGCGAACCACCACCGCCTCATCCCGATACGAACGCACCGCCCCATCCTCGCACGGACCGGGGACAGCTCAGCGAACCGGCGGCACACCCATCGTCGCGGTGACCGCGACCACCTGGATCTGCTCCAGCGTCTGCCCGAGCGCCGCCAGCCGGGCGACGACGCCGAGCCGGTGCTCGGGCGAGCCGGGGCGGACCAGCACCGGCGGCCCGGCATTGCGCGGCCGGACGAAGGCGCCGTGCTCGCTCGCGTACCGCATCGGCACGCCGTCGCGCACCGCGCGATAGGCGTCCAGATCGAGGTCGGCGTGGCGCACCGGGTCGATGTGCAGCTCGGCGAGCTGCCGCTCGGCCTGGGCCAGCCGCAGCGCGCGATCCTCCGGATCCAGGTAGCGCACCCACTGCCCGATCCGGAGGCGGTAGGCGTCCACCGCGTCCCGGAGCAGCTCGCGGTGCCGCTCGGCGACCGCGGCCAGCTCGGGCAGCTCTCCGGCAAGCCGGTCGAACGCCGGGTGCCCGGTGTACAGATCGGTCATCTTCGCCCCCAAACCTCGGTCGCGAATAGTGCTGCGCCACAACCTGATCGGGATCTCGCAGAGCACCATTGTGCCCTATACGGGCGGGGAGCGGAACGGATCGGGCGGTGCGGGGGCGGCGGCGGGGCGGAAAACGGCCTCCCGGTCAGAATCCGAGGCGGCGCAGCTGCTTCGGATCGCGCTGCCAGTCCTTGGCGACCTTGACGTGCAGGTCCAGGTAGATCCGGGTGCCGAGGATGTGTTCGATCTGCTTGCGGGCGTTGGTCCCGACCTGCTTGAGCCGGGAACCCCCCTTGCCGATGATGATCGCCTTCTGACTCGGCCGCTCGACGTAGAGCAGGGCGTGCACGTCGAGCAGGTCGTCCCGGTCCTCGCGTGGCACGACCTCCTCGATGACCACGGCCAGCGAGTGCGGCAGCTCCTCCCGGACGCCCTCCAGCGCGGCCTCCCGGATGAGCTCGGCCATCAGGGTCTCCTCCGGCTCGTCGGTGAGCGCGCCGTCCGGGTAGAAGGCGGGGCCCTCCGGCATCAGCGCGGCGATCACCTCGACCAGCACCTCTACCTGCTCGCCGCGCACCGCGGAGACCGGCACCAGCTCGGAGTCGGGGCCGAGCAGCTTCGAGACGGCGAGCAGCTGCTCGGCCACCTCGTCCCGGCTCACCTTGTCGATCTTGGTGACCACGCCGATGA
The DNA here is from genome assembly GCF_021183625.1 of Nocardia asteroides. Lineage (NCBI taxonomy): Bacteria > Bacillati > Actinomycetota > Actinomycetes > Mycobacteriales > Nocardiaceae > Nocardia > Nocardia asteroides. The sequence goes on along the minus strand of NZ_CP089214.1, from coordinate 5,545,240 downwards.
CCGTGGTCTTCGGCGCCATCTGCCGGATCTGCTGCACGATCCAGCGGTCGCCCGGCCCGATCTTCTCGTCCGCCGGGATGCACAGGGCGATCACGTCGACCTCGGAGTAGGTGTCGCGCACGAGATCGTTGAGGCGCGCGCCGAGCAGCGTGCGCGGCCGGTGCAGCCCGGGGGTGTCGACCAGGATGAGCTGCGCGTGCTCGCGGTGCACGATGCCGCGGATGGTGTGCCGCGTGGTCTGCGGGCGGGACGAGGTGATGGCGATCTTCTGCCCGACGAGCGCGTTCGTCAGCGTCGACTTGCCGGTGTTCGGGCGGCCGATGAAACAGACGAAGCCGGAGCGGAATTCAGCCACCGGACACCTCGGCCGCGGCGTCGTCGATGATGTCGAAGACCGAGCCGGAGCGGTCGGCGAAGACGATCCGCGCGCTCGCCGATACCTCGCGGACCGCGGCCACCCCGGCATCCTTGAACTGGCCGCCGACCACGACGGCGGCCTCGAAGCCTTCGGCGCCGCTGGAGATCGCGGCCGCGATGGCGGCCTGCAGCGCGGTCAGCCGCAGCTCCTGCAGCCCCACCTCGCCCGCGGCGTAGGTGCGGCCGTCGGTGTCCCTGACGGCGGCGCCTGCCGTGCCCCCGGTCCGGCCCATCGCCCCGCGCGCGAGCGTGAGCAGTTTGGTGTCCTCGGCGTCGAGCTCGGTCATTCGGATCCCTCCTGGTCGCGGTCGGCCGTCGTCGTGCGGCTCGATCCGTTCTGCGCTGCCTCCGCCGTCGCGGCCTCGCCGCGGTCCTTCCGGCGGCCACCCTTGTCGGCGCCCCGATCCTTGCGCCCGCGCTCGCCCTCGCGCGGGGTCTCGCCGCGCTCGTCGTCGCCGGCGGCCTTGTCCCGGCGCACCACCACGGTCTGCACCCGCATCCGGCCGCGGGCGTCCGGGCCCCCCTCGCCGCGCAGCACCAGCCCGTGCGCGGTCACCTTCGAGCCGGGCAGCGGCACCCGGCCCAGCTCGTGCGCGAGCAGCCCGCCGACCGTGTCGACCTCCTCGTCGGCGATCTGCACCCCGAACAGCTCGGCCAGATCCTGCACCGGCAGCCGCGCCGAGACCCGATAGCGGCCGTCGCCGAGATCCTCGATCGGCGGCGTCTCGCCGATGTCGTACTCGTCGGCGATCTCGCCGACGATCTCCTCGAGCACGTCCTCGATGGTGACCAGCCCGGCGATGCCGCCGTACTCGTCCACCAGCAGCGCCATGTGGTTGCGCCTGCGCTGCATCTCGTCGAGCAGGCTGTCCAGCGGCTTGGAGTCCGGCATGAAGACGGCGGGGCGCATCACCTCGCCGACCCGCACCTTGCGGCTGCGATCAGCGTAGGGCACCAGGTCCTTGAGGTAGACGACGCCGAGGATGTCGTCCACGTTCTCGCCGATCACCGGCATCCGGGAGTGCCCGCTGCGCACCGCCAGCGACATGGCCTGGGCGGCGGTCTTGTCCGCCTCGATCCAGATCATCTCGGTGCGCGGCACCATGACCGCGCGGGCCGCGGTGTCGCCCAGTTCGAAGACCGACTGGATCATCCGGCGCTCCTCGTCGGCGACGACGCCGCGCTCACCGGCCATCTCGACGACCTCGCGCAGCTCGATCTCGGAGGCGAAGGGGCCGTTCCGGAAGCCACGGCCCGGGGTGATCGCGTTGCCGATCAGGATGAGCAGCCTGCTCACCGGGCCGAGCAGCACGCCGATCAGCTGCAGCGGCAGCGCCGCGGCCAGCGCGATGGAGTAGGCGTGCTGGCGGCCGAGGGTGCGCGGGCCGACGCCGATCACCACATAGTCGACCAGCACCATGACGACCGCGGTGCCGAGCAGCGCCCAGCCGTCCGCCCAGACGTCGAGCAGCGCGGCCGCGAGCAGCACCGTCGCGGTGATCTCGCAGAGCACCCGGAGCAGCACCATGAGGTTCACGTAGCGCGGGCGGTCGTCCATGATCCGGAGCAGCCGGGCGGCCCCGGCGCGCTCGGCGCGCACCATGTCGTCCAGCCGCGCCCTGGAGACGGTGTTGAGCGCGGCGTCCAGCCCGGCGAAGAGCCCCCCCGCGGGCACGAGCAGCACCGCGAGCACGATCAGCGTCGCGGAGCTCACGCCTGCCCCGGTGTCTCGCCCGGTGTGGTGAAGCCGGTCTTGCCGAGCAGCCTGGTGTCCCGTTCGGCCAGCTCGGCGCGGTACCGCGCCTCGCGCAGGCTCTCGTACCACTCCTCGAGCAGCCGGGCCTGCAGAGCGAACATCTCCTTCTCCTCGTCCGGCTCGGCGTGGTCGTAGCCGAGCAGGTGCAGCACGCCGTGCACGGTGAGCAGCGCCAGCTCGTGCTGCAGCGAGTGCCCGGCCTTGCTGGCCTGCCCGGCGGCGAACTCCGGGCAGAGCACGATGTCGCCGAGCATGGACGGGCCGGGCTCCGGGCTGTCCGGGCGCCCGCCCGGCTCCAGCTCGTCCATCGGGAAGGACATCACGTCGGTGGGGCCGGGCAGGTCCATCCAGCGCACGTGCAGATCCGCCATGGTGTCCAGATCCACGAGCACCATCGACAACTCGGCGGCCGGGTGGACGTCCATGCGCGCGATGGCGAAGCGCGCGACGCCCACCAGATCCTCTTCGGGGACGTCGAACCCCGACTCGTTGGCGATCTCGATGCTCACCTGCACAGGGTAGGCAATCGGATCAGCGCCGGTCCCCCCGGCTGGCGGCTCGGCGCTCCGCCCGGTTGCCCGGGTAGTGCGGCACCGGCGGACGCACCTCCGACTCGAAGCGGTCGTAGGCGTCGACGATCTCCGACACCAGCCGGTGCCGCACCACATCGCTGCTGGTGAGCTGGGCGAAGTGGATGTCGTCGATATCGGTGAGGATCTCGCTGGCCGCGCGCAGCCCGGACCGCGCCCCGCCGGGCAGGTCGACCTGGGTGACGTCACCCGTCACCACGATCTTCGAGCCGAAGCCGAGCCTGGTCAGGAACATCTTCATCTGCTCGGCCGTGGTGTTCTGCGCCTCGTCCAGCACGATGAAGGAGTCGTTCAGCGTGCGCCCGCGCATGTAGGCGAGCGGCGCGACCTCGATCACGCCCGCCGCCATGAGCTTGGGGATCGCCTCGGGATCCATCATGTCGTGCAGCGCGTCGTAGAGCGGCCGCAGGTATGGATCGATCTTCTCGTTCAGCGTGCCCGGCAGGAAGCCGAGCCGCTCGCCCGCCTCCACCGCGGGCCGGGTGAGGATGATCCGGCTGACCTGCTTGGTCTGCAGCGCCTGCACCGCCTTGGCCATCGCCAGGTAGGTCTTGCCGGTACCGGCCGGGCCGATGCCGAAGACCACGGTGTTGTTGTCGATGGCGTCGACGTAGCGCTTCTGGTTCAGCGTCTTGGGCCGGATGGTCTTGCCGCGCCGGGACAGGATGTCCAGGCTGAGCACCTCGGCCGGGGACTCCTCGCTGCCCTCGGTGAGCATGGAGACCGTGTGCCGCACGGTGTCCGGCGTGATGCCCTTGTTCTTGCCGGTGAGCGAGACCAGCTCGCCGATGATCCGCTCGGCCAGCGCCACCTCGGCCGGGCGGCCGGTGAGCGTCACCGAGCTGCCCCTCACGTGGATGTCCGCCTCGAGCAGGCGCTCCAGCTCGCGCAGATTCTCATCCGCCGATCCGAGCAGCGGGAACACCGATTCGGGGGCCAGTTCGAGGCTGGAGCGCACGCTCTTCATGGCCGGAGCGGCATTGTCGTCGTTGCCGGATGCGCCGGGGTAGGCCCGGGCTCCGGAAGTGTTGCCGAATTCGTCTGGTGTTCGCAAAAGTCGCCGCAGCCTCTTTCGATCTCGGGGGAACCGGGGTCGGGCGGGGGCTGCCGCTCGCGGATACCGGCCCCTTCCCGACTCGCAGTTTACCGCCCGGTACCGACAGCTGACAGGGAATATGCCCCCGGCGAACGACGGGCCGCCCAGCCCTCGATCACGGCGCGGAACCGGCGCGCCGCCTCCGGCATCGGCCGGTCCGCTGCCCACACCAGCCCGACCTCGCGGACGGCGCCCGGATCGGCGAGCGGGACCTTGGCTACCGCCGGGCTCGGGGTGGCGCCCGGCGGCGGGTCCTCCAGCGGCACCAGCGCCACACCGAGCCCGGCCGCCACCAGCCCGGTGACCGTCACCAGATCGCTCGATTCGAACGCGATGCGCGGGTGCAGCCCGGCCGCCGCGGCGAGTTCGTCCAGCAGCCTGCGCATGCCGTAGCCGTGGCGCATGGCGATGACCTCCTCGCCGGCCAGCTCGGCGAGCTTCGCCTGGCGCTTCCCGGCCAGCCGGTGCCCGGCGGGGACCGCGAGCACCAGCGGCTGGCGCAGCAGCCCGGACCAGCCGAGCCCCGGTTCGGCCGGGCGCGGCGAGACCACGGCGAGGTCGGCGTCGCCGTCGAGCACCATGCGGGTGATGGTGCCCGCCGCGTCCTGGTGCAGCGAGACCGCCACCCGCCCGGCCTGCCTGCGGAAATCGCCGACCAGCTGGGGTACCAGCCAACTGCCGAAGGAGTGCAGGAAGGCGAGCCGCACGGTGCCCTCGGCCGGGTCGGCGAGGTCGGCGACGGCCCTGGCGCCCGCGTCCAGCTCGATGCGGGCGCGGCGGGCGTGCTCGTAGTAGGCCCGGCCGAACTCGTTCAGCCGGAGCCGCTTGCCCGTGCGGTCGAAGAGCCGCACGCCGAGCCTGCGCTCCAACCGGGCCAGCATCCGGGAGAGCGTGGGTTGCGCGACGTGCAGCCGGTCGGCGGTGGCGCCGACGTGCTCGAGTTCGGCGAGTGTGATGAACCACGTCAGGTCGTCACCGAGCATGCCGCCACCTCTGCTAATGCGGATTTCGTATCAACTTACGGTTGATTATGCATTTCCTTGGCCGATCACGCCGGGCGCAGGCTGACGATATGAGTGGATCGAGCGGGCGGGAGCGGCGGATCGTCACCGCGCTCTTCGCGGCGGGGCTGACCACCTTCGCCTCGATGTACAGCGCGCAGGCGCTGCTGCCGAGCCTCGCGGCGGCGTTCGGCGTGGCGCCCGCGCGGGCGGCGCTCGCGGTCTCGCTCACCACCGGTTTCCTGGCGCTGGCGATCATCCCGGTGAGCGCGCTCTCCGGGCGGTTCGGGCGGACCAGGGTGATGGTCTGGTCGGCCGCGGTCTCCGCGGGTATCGGGCTGCTGCTCCCGCTGGCGCCGACGCTGGACGTGCTGCTGGCCGCCCGCGCGGTGCAGGGCATCACGCTGGCCGGGGTGCCCGCGGTGGCCATGGCCTACCTGGCGGAGGAGGTCGACGCGGGCCGGTTGGGCGCCGCCATGGGTGTCTACGTCTCCGGTACGACGCTGGGTGGGCTGACCGGCAGGCTGATCCCGGCCTTCGCACTCGACCACACCTCGTGGCGCTGGGCGCAGGCGGTGATCGCGGTGGTCGGGGCGCTGTGCACGGTGTGGTTCGTGCGGGTGCTGCCCGCTTCGCGCGGGTTCCGGCCGTCGACCTCCGGGGGGTGGGGTGCGCTCCCGGCCCAGTGCCGCCGGCCGCAGCTGCTCGCGCTGTTCGCGCTGGCCTTCGTGCTGATGGGTGGGTTCGTGTCGGTCTACAACTACCTGGGGTTCCGGCTGCTCGCCGAGCCGTTCGGGCTGCCCGCGAGCGTGGCCGGGCTGGTGTTCGTGCTGTACCTGGCGGGGACCGTCGCTTCGACGACCGCCGGGTGGCTCGCCGATCGTTTCGGGCGCGGGCCGGTGCTGGCGGGGTCGGTCGTGCTCACCGCGGTCGGGGCCGCGCTGTCGCTGCCCGATCGGCTGCCGCTGCTCCTGGCCGGGATCCTGCTTTTCACGGCCGGTTTCTTCGGCGCGCACGCCGTCGCGAGCGCCTGGGTTGGGGTCGTGGCGGTGGGCGGGAATCGCGCGGCGGCCTCGTCGCTGTACCTGTTCTGCTACTACCTGGGGAGTGCGGTGCTCGGCGGGTTGTCCGGGCTGGTATTCGCGAGGTTCGGGTGGGCCGGGTTGGTCGCCGGGGTCGGGGTACTGCTGGTGCTGGCCGGGGGTGCGGTGGTTGTCGTGGTTCGGGGAGAGCGGGTTGTGCCAGGGGTGGAGGTCGAATTGGTCGGGGCGGGGCGGTAGGCGGGAATCACGCACCCGCGGGGCTGAACGAGGCTGCCGCACCGCCCTGTCGTCGCGCCGCCCTGTCGTCGCGCCGCCCTGTCGTCGCGCCGCCTGTCGTCGCGCTGCCCCGTCGCGGCGCTGCCCTGTCGCGGCACCGCCCTGTCGCGGCACCGCCCTGTCGCGGCGCTGGCGGAGCGAGGTGGAAGACCCCGAGTGTGGTTAACGGCACTCGCGTGCGGTCACGAAGCGCGGCACGGTTTTCTCACCAGCGCGAAGTGAGGGCACCGAGCGCGCCGAGGGCGACAGCGGCCGCGGTCGAGGTGCGCAGCACGGTCGGGCCGAGTAGCGCGGCGGTCGCCCCTGCCTCGGTGAAAGTCGCGATCTCGGCATCGTCCAGCCCACCCTCGGGGCCGACGATCAGCACCACCCGCGACGCCGTTCCGAACGGCAGCGCGCCGAACCGCCCCGCCCCGGACTCGTGCAGCGCCGCCACCACTCCCCCGTCCGCGACGGTCACGCGCACCAGCTCCGCCACCTCCCGCGTCCGCCGGACCTCGGTGACCTCGGGAATGTAGACCCGCCGCGACTGCCGCGCCGCGGCCCGCGCCGCCGCCCGCCACTTCTCGACGCCCTTCGCGGCCTTACCCTCCCAGTTGGCGATACAGCGCGCCGCCTGCCAGGGCACGATCACATCGGCCCCCGCCTCGGTCATGAGCTCGACCGCGAGCTCGGACCGATCCGACTTGGGCAGCGCCTGCACCACCGTCACCGGCGGCGCGGCGGGCACGGCGACCCGCCGATCCAGCACCGCGAGCTCCAGCCGATCCTTCTGCGCCGCGACCACCTCGGACTCCGCGACCACCCCGCGCCCGTCGGAGAGCGTGATCGGCTCCCCCACCCGGATGCGCCGCACGGTGGCGGCATGCCTGCCCTCCGGCCCGTCCAGCACCGCGACCCCACCGGGCTGCGGAATGTCGTCCAGGTAGAAGACCGTCGCGGCCACGCTCAGCGACCGCTGAACGACGCCCGCAGCCGGGCGAAGAGCCCGCTGTTGTGCTCGGACTGCGCCGAGACCACCTCGGCCCGGTCGCGTTCGCGCAGCCCCTTGTACTTGCGCAGCAGGTCGTTCTGCTTACTGTCCAGCTTCGACGGCACCACGATCTCCAGGTGCGCGAGCAGATCCCCGCGCGCCCCCGACCGCAGCTTCGGCATGCCGTGCCCGCGCAGCACCGAGATCTCGCCGGGCTGCGTGCCCGGCGGGATGGTCAGCTCGGTCGGCCCGTCCAGGATGGTGTCGATCACCACGGTGGTGCCGAGCGCGGCGTCCACCATCGGCACCCGGATGGTGCAGTGCAGGTCGTCGCCATCGCGGACGAACACGTCGTGCGGCTGCTCGACCACCTCGACGTACAGATCGCCCGCGTGCCCGCCGCCGGGACCGACCTCGCCCTGCGCGGCCAGCCGCACCCGCATCCCGTTCGCCACCCCAGCCGGGATCGGCGCGGCGATCTCCCGCCGGGCACGGATCCGGCCGTCGCCACCGCACTTGTTGCACGGGTCCGGAATGGTCTCGCCCGCACCGCGGCAGGTGGGGCAGGGCCGCGAGGTGAGCACCTGGCCGAGGAACGACCGCTGCACCGACTGCACCTCGCCCGCGCCGCCACAGGTCTCGCAGCGCACCGGCTTGGAGTCGCCGTTGGTGCCTTTGCCGTGGCAGAGGTCGCAGAGGATCGCGGTGTCGACCGTCAGGTGCTTGGTCACGCCGACCGCACACTCCGCCAGGCTCAGCCGGGTGCGCAGCAGCGAGTCGGCGCCGGGCTGCACCCGGCCGCGCGGCTTGCGCTGCCCCCCGCCGGAGTTCATCCCGCCGAAGAAGGCCTCGAAGACGTCACCCAGGCCGCCGAAGCCGGCGCCGGAGAAGCCGCCCGCTCCGCCGCCGTTCTCCAGCGGATCACCGCCCAGGTCGACGATGCGACGCTTCTCCGGGTCGGTCAGCACCTCGTAGGCGGTCGACACTTCCCGGAACTTCGCTTGCGCCGTCTCCTCGGGGTTGACGTCCGGGTGGAGCTCCCGCGCCAGCTTGCGGTAGGCGCGCTTGATCTCCTGATCGGTCGCGTTCTTCGCGACGCCGAGCAGTCCGTAGTAGTCCCGTGCCACTTCGCTTCTCTAGTCCTTGGTCGCCGTTTCCCGGTACCGGCCGGTCCGCGCGGCACACATCGCCGCCGGGCCGGCCCCGACACCGGCCTTAGTCGGATGCACTCAACTTTATCCGCTCGGGCGCGCGGCCCGGCAACGGAGTCCCCCGAAGGCCCGAACGGACCTCAGCGTCCGCCCAGCACTTCGCCGATATACCGGGCTACCGCCGCCACCGAGGCGATCGTGCCCGGGTAATCCATGCGCGTCGGGCCCAGCACCCCCATGCCACCGAGAACCGCCCCTGCCGAACCGTACCCCGTGGTCACGACCGACGTCCCGCGCATCTCCTCGACCTGCGTCTCCTCGCCGATCCGGACCGTGATCGTGCCAGGCTGCTGCGCGGCCGCGAGCAGCTTGAGCACCACCACCTGTTCCTCCAGCGCCTCCAGCACCGTGCGCAGCGAACCCGGCAGCCCGAAGTCGCCGGCATTGCGGGTCAGGTTCGCCGTGCCGCCGAGCACCAGCCGCTCCTCCGGGTGCTCCACCAGCGTCTCCACCAGCACCGTCGACACCCGGATCAGCACATCCCGCAGCTTCCCCGGCGCATTCTCCGGCAGCGCCGCGACCGCCGCCGATGCGGTGGCCAGGCGCTTGCCGTCCATCGCGCCACCGAGCAGCGCGCGCAGCGCCGCCAGGTCCTCGTCGTCAACCAGCGCACCGAGCTCGACGATCCGCTGATCGACCCGCCCGGTGTCGGTGATCAGCACCAGCAGCAACCGCGCCGGATTCAGCGCGACCACCTCGATGTGCCGCACCGTCGACGCCGACACCGTCGGGTACTGCACCACCGCGACCTGCCTGGTCAGCTGCGCGAGCAGCCGCACCCCGCGCCGCAGCACGTCGTCCAGATCGACCCCGGACTCCAGGAACTCCAGAATCGCCCGCCGCTCCGCCGACGAGAGCGGCTTCACCTCGGCGATCCGATCCACGAACTGCCGATACCCCTTGTCCGTCGGAATTCGCCCCGAGCTGGTGTGCGGCTGCGCGATGTACCCCTCCGCCTCCAGCACCGCCATGTCATTGCGCACCGTGGCACTGGATACGCCCAGGTTGTGCCGCTCGACCAGCGTCTTCGACCCGATCGGCTCCTTGGTCGCGACGTAGTCGGCAACGATCGCCCGCAGAACTTCGAAACGACGATCCTCGGTACTCGACACGGCCTACCTCCTCGCTTGCCCCTTCAGTCTAGGTGCCCGACCCCCGATATCCCCCGTTCCGGACCGGGGCTGTGGATGGATCGCCCGGGTTGACGGGAGTTGTCCACAGGCGCCTTGCCCGGGTCCGGGTGCGCCGGTAGCGTCACTGGCCAGACCAGGGGGACGTCGGCTTCGAGGGGGACTCGTGAGATTCGGCACCGCGGCGCTCGCCGCTCTCACCGTTTTCGCTGTCGCGGGATGTGATTCGTCGGGTGATTCGGGGTCACCCCCGGCAACCACCACAACTCTCGCAGGCGCACCGACCGCCTTCGATCCCTGCGCGGATATCCCGCAGAACGTGCTGGACTCCGAGGGATTGCGGGCCAAGACCAAGAATGACAACAACGGCGCCGATGGGTTGCAGTGGCGTGGATGTGTGTGGTCCCAGGTAGACGGCTACTCGGCAACCATCGCAACGACCAATGTGACGGTCGACATGGTCCGAGCCAAGAAGCTCCCTGATGCTCGCGATTTCACGGCGGCGGGACGCGCCGCTATATCCACCCGGAAAGATGTCGAGCGGCCGTCGGAACAATGCAACGTCAACGTGCAGATTGCCGGCGGCAGCCTCGAGATACTGCTGACGAATCCGAGTTCGCGGAAGAAGACCGGAAGCCTCGATTCCTGCGCTTTGGCAACCACTCTCACCGAAAAGGTGGTCGGCGTGCTTCCGGCTGACAGCTGAGCAGGAAGACTGGGGAGGACATCGTGAACGAACCGCAGACACCGAGACCGCTGCAAACGGTCCTCGACGACGTAGGCGGTGGCTCGGCCGCACTGGCGATGAGCCCCGAAGACTTCGTCTATATCGACCGCGATTGCGAGGAGTTCAAGCTCGTCATCCAGAACATCATGAACATCATGGTTTCGGTTGCCGATGTCGAGGACTGGCGTATCGGCGACCGGAACCCCGAGATGGTGTCGGCGGGCGCCGTGGTCAAGCGCTTCCGGGCAAAGGCCAAAGGATCGGCGAATGACAACAGCGTGCACGCTGTGATGGAGCAGCACCTGCGAATCGTCGAAGACATCCAGGAAGTGCATCGTATAGCTCGGCAACGGATGAGCGACACCGACTCCGCGTTCGCAGCCGAATTCGACCGGCTGAACCAGACGCTTCCCGATCGACCGCAGGCAGGTGTGCCCTTCGGTCCCTACCTTCTCCCCGATGGGAGTGCCCGATGACCGCTTACGAGCAGACCAGCATCCCTGGCGGCGGCGAGCAGACGGACAGCTGGGAGCACCCCGATATCAAGAACGCGTTCGATCCGCTGGATACGACGGAGGCGGTGGAGCAGGCGCAGAAGTACTGGGAGGTGCACCAGCTGTGGGAGCAGGGGCTGGCTACCTTCGCGCGTTCTATTCAGAACTCCATCTCGCAGTCCTGGTCCGGGCCGGCGGCCGAGGAGGCGAAGGCGTCGATCGCGCGGTACGCGGCGGATGCGCAGCAGTTGAGTCCGGCGCTCGCGGAGATGTATACCCGGGTGCGGGACGCGGCGACGGCGATCGTGGACACGAAGAACGCGATTCCGGAGCCGGTGGAGGTGAGCTGGACGTCGTGGGCGTGGCCGCCGCACCGATGGGATCTGCAGCGGGAGCAGTCGGAGGCGGCGCAGGTGGCGCGCACCGAGATGCGGCAGCGGTATGTGGAGCCGTTCGGGCAGGTGGACGGGCAGATTCCGGTGCTGCCGACGCCGATCAGCCCTACGGTCTCGCCGGATATCGCGGCGCCGCCGCCGGGCAGGTACGTCCCGGCCGGTGGCACCGGGGACTTGCCCGGTGCCACCGGGCCGGTGGGCAGCGGGGTGCCGGGTACGGGTACGCCGAGCGCCGAGGATGCGGAGAAGTCCGAGGAGAACGGCGAGGGCGTGCCGGAGAGCACCGAGGAGCAGCTGGAGAGCACCGAGCAGCCGGACGGGACCGAGACCACGCCTGCGGGCACGGTGCCGAGCAGCACGAATCAGCAGGCGACATCGAATGATTCGGCTCCGCGAACGACGAACGATCCGAGCCGCACGGTTCCCGCGAGCACGGTTCCGACGAGCACAGTGTCGACGAGCACGACACCGAGCAGCACGCCGGGGTACACGCCGAGCGGTACACCGACGAGTTCACCGGGATCGCCGAGTACCACCAACCAGCCGGGGCCGGGGCGCAGCATCCCTGGCGGCCCGGGGAGCACTGCGGCTCCGGCCGCCGCAGCGGCGGCAGCCACGCAGGCGCAGGGCACGCGATCGGCCACCGGCTACCCCGGCATGTTCGGCGGCGGTGCGGGGCGTGGACGGGGTGCGGGCGATTCCGAGCACCAGCGGCCGGACTACCTGGTCAACCAGGAGAACACCGACGAGCTGCTCGGCGAGATTCCGCGCATGGTGGCGGGTGGGGTGATCGGCGGCGACCGGACGGAACCCCCGCGGTGAACCGCTCGGACACATGACCGAGTGGAGCTGGGCCACGGATGATTTCGCGGCCCTCTGGTACGACGACGCCCGCGACCGGTTCCCGAGTCCGCTGCGGTACACCAGCCGGTTCCGGTTGCGCGACGAGTTCGCCGCGCACCGGTCGGCGGTGTTCGCCCGGTACGGGGCGGACGAGCGGGACGAGATCGATGCGGCGCTCGGCACGCTGGCGGACGCGGTGCTCCGGATCGAGATCCTGGGTGGCAGCAGCAGGCATCGGCAGAGCACCGGGCCGGATGACGTTCGGCAGTATCGGATCATCGGGGCGCGCACGGCTTTTCGGTCGGTGACCGCGGTGCAGTACGGGACCGATTCCGAGCACGGGCCGATTCGGCTGCGGATGAGCCGGGCCGAGGATCTGCCCGCGAGGTTGGTGGCGGCGATTCCGGGATGCCCGGCGGGCAGTGCGGGTCCCGAGACCTTTCACCCCGACGACCTGCGCCAGACCACGGACAGCTACCTGGAGGACAACGGGCGCAACACGCCGCGTGACCGCTACCGGCGGCTGGTCGGACGGCCCGCCGACGGGGGTGGCAGCGCGGTGCTGCTGGTCGGCCCGATCAACCGGCTCGACCCGCCGCTGGCCGCCCTGCAGTGGTACGACATCACCGGCGACGGGCGCTACACCGAGCGGCGCGGAGCACACGTGAGCGTGCGGGCCACCACCACCGCCGACCTGATCGCCGGCTTCACCGCGTGGATCGACCGGGCCGACCAGCGGCTCCGCGAAGAGCACTGACCGCACCGTCGACAAGTCCGAGTCATGGCTGATCGCGGGCAGGTGCGCCGCCGCGGCCCTCTTTCCGCTCGGCACAGCCGCCACGGCAGGAGCCGAAGTGGTCGGAAATCGGCGAACCGGAACGAGGTCAGACCAGCAGGTCGCGCACGACCCCGTCCGCGAGCAGCCGCCCGCGGTCGGTGAGCACCAACCGCTCCCCGCGCACCTCGGCCAGCCCACCCGCCACCACCCCGGGCAACGCGGCCCGCCCGTGCGCGTCGAGATCGGCGAGCGGTAAACCGGTCCGGAGCCGCACGGCCAGCATCACCCGCTCGGTGTGCCGCTCCGAGGCGCTCAGCGCCTCCCACCCGGCGGCGGGCAGCCCACCCGCGGCGACCCGGTCGGCGTAGCGCGCGGGGTGCTTGACGTTCCACCAGCGCACCCCGCCGAGGTGGCTGTGCGCGCCCGGCCCGGCGCCGAGCCAGTCGCCGCCGTCCCAGTAGCCGAGGTTGTGCCTGCAGCGGGCGGCGTCGCCGCGGGCCCAGTTGGAGACCTCGTACCACTCCAGCCCGGCGCCGCGCAGCCTGGCGTCGATGCGCTCGTAGCGGGCGGCGAGCACGTCCTCGTCGGGGGCGGGCAGTTCGCCGCGGCGCACCCGGCGGGCGAGGGCGGTGCCGTCCTCGACGATCAGCGAGTACGCGGAGACGTGGTCGACCTCGGCGGCGAGCACCGCGTCCAGGCTGGCGTCCAGGTCGGCGTCGGTCTCGCCCGGCGTGCCGTAGATCAGGTCCAGGTTGACGTGGTCGAAGCCGGCGGCGCGCGCCTCGAGCGCGGCGGCGACGGCGCGGCCGGGGGTGTGCGTGCGGTCCAGCACGGCGAGCACGTGCGCTGCCGCCGACTGCATGCCGAGCGAGATCCGGGTGAAGCCGGCGGCGCGCAGCCGCTCGAAGAAGACGGGGCCGGTGGACTCCGGGTTCGACTCGGTGGTCACCTCGGCGCCGGGGGCCAGGGTGAAGTTCTGCCGGACGGCGGCCAGCACCTCGGCCAGGCCGTCGCCGCCGAGCAGCGACGGGGTGCCGCCGCCGACGAAGACCGTCGCCACCTCGGGGGTCGCCGACGGCAGGGCGTCGAAGGCCGTCGCCGCGGCGGCGAGCTCGCCGCGCAGGGCCGCCAGCCACGAGGCGGGCGAGGCGGCGGTGCCGAGCTCGCCCGCGGTATAGGTGTTGAAGTCGCAGTATCCGCAGCGGGTCGCGCAGAACGGAACATGTACGTAGATGCCGAACGGCCCGCCCCCGAAGTCGCCGAGGAGGGGGCCTACATCGGGGCTGCGGACCGGAGTGCTCACCACTCCAGTCTGGCAAGCGCGCCGGAGCGGGCTCGACCCGCGTGTCGGGCTATGACTGGCGTCACAGTTGCGCGGGTCGATCCTGGGGATTCTCCGCCTTTTTCCGGGAAATATCCCCCGCCCGTCGGAACGACCGCTCTGACGTGGCACAATAGGACGCATGTGCGGATCTGGAGTTCGATTGGTGGCCCGGCGCCACGTCGACTTCAAGCGCGTCTGCAGTGCGTGCTGTCTGCTGGAGTGTCAACCCTAGCCCCCCTGCGGCGCGCCTCCCGACAGCCCCGGTGAACGTCGAATTCATTCTTTCGGTTTCCGTCCGATCGACGCGGAGCGCCGCCCTGCGCGAGTGACAGTTCTCGCGCGCTCACCAATCAGATTCCAGCAGGAGCGATTCATGACGTCGAGCACCGACGCCGGCCCCGGCGAGAACTCCGCCGCCGCGACCGAGGCGACGGCGCCCGCCCGGCAGCGGCCGGAGCGCCCGGCCTCCGAGCGCCGGGTCCGCCCGGACCGCCCCCGCCCGGCGGCCGCCGCCGACGCCGCGCCGCGCGCCCGCACCGGCAAGCCGGCCCGCCGCAGGGCCGAGGGCCAGTGGGCGCTCGGCTACCGCGAGCCGCTCAACCCGAACGAGCAGGCCAAGAAGGACGACAACCCGCTGAATGTGCGGGCGCGGATCGAGAACATCTACAGCAAGACCGGCTTCGACGGCATCGACAAGGGCGACCTGCGCGGCCGGTTCCGCTGGTGGGGCCTCTACACCCAGCGCGAGCAGGGCTACGACGGCACCTGGACCGGCGACGAGAACATCGACATCCTCGAAGCCAAGTACTTCATGATGCGCATCCGCTGCGACGGCGGCGCGCTGAACGTCGCGCAGCTGCGCACCCTCGGCGAGATCTCCACCGAGTTCGGCCGGGACACCGCCGACCTCTCGGACCGGGAGAACGTTCAGTACCACTGGATCGAGGTGGAGAACGTCCCGGAGATCTGGAAGCGGATCGAGGGCGTCGGGCTGAAGACCACCGAGGCCTGCGGCGACTGCCCGCGCGTCGTGCTCGGCTCGCCGCTGGCCGGTGAGTCGCTGGACGAGGTCATCGACCCGACGCCCGCGATCGACGAGATCGTGCGCCGCTACATCGGCAAGAAGGAATACTCCAACCTGCCGCGCAAGTTCAAGACCGCGATCTCCGGCCAGCAGGACGTGGTGCACGAGATCAACGACGTCGCCTTCATCGGGGTGAACCACCCCGAGCACGGCCCCGGCCTCGACCTCTGGGTCGGCGGCGGGCTCTCCACCAACCCGATGCTGGCGCAGCGGGTCGGCGTGTGGGTGCCGCTGGCCGAGGTGCCCGACGTCTGGGAGGGCGTGGTCTCGATCTTCCGGGACTACGGCTACCGGCGGCTGCGCACCAAGGCCAGGCTGAAGTTCCTGATCAAGGACTGGGGCATCGAGAAGTTCCGCCAGGTGCTCGAGGACGAGTACCTGAAGCGCAAGCTCATCGACGGCCCGGCCCCGGTGCAGCCGACCAGGCCGATCGACCACGTCGGCGTGCAGAAGCTGCGCAACGGCCACAATGCCGTCGGCTTCTCCCCCATCGCGGGCCGGGTCTCCGGCACCATCCTGACCAAGGTCGCCGCGGCCGCCGAGAAGGCCGGCTCGGACCGGATCCGGTTCACGCCGTACCAGAAGCTCATCGTGCTCGATGTGCCGGACGACCAGGTCGAGGCGCTGATCGCGGAGCTCGAGCCGCTCGGGCTGCAGGCGCGGCCGTCGAACTGGCGGCGGAACCTGATGGCGTGCAGCGGGATCGAGTTCTGCAAGCTCTCCTTCGCCGAGACCCGCAAGCGCTCGCAGGCGCTGGTACCGGAGCTGGAGCAGCGGCTCGCCGACCTGAACGCCGGGCTCGACGTGCCGATCACGATCAACATCAACGGCTGCCCGAACTCGTGCGCCCGCTCCCAGATCGCCGACATCGGCTTCAAGGGCCAGCTGGTGGACGACGGCGAGGGCAACCAGGTCGAGGGCTTCCAGGTGCACCTCGGCGGCAGCCTCGGGCTGGACAGCGCGTTCGGCCGCAAGCTGCGCCAGCACAAGGTGACCACCGGTGAGCTCGGTGACTACGTCGACCGGGTGGTGCGCAGCTTCGTGAAGAACCGCACCGAAGGCGAACGGTTCGCACAGTGGGCCGTCCGCGCCGACGAAGCCGACCTCCGATGACGGGGCGGGCGGCACTGCTGAGGGGAGA